>NZ_JAMYOY010000001.1:0-696834 GCF_040320115.1 Mesorhizobium sp. M0802 | reverse complement strand
CTCGCGGCGGGGGCGTGCTCCCCGACCCACCACCCCCCCCCCCCCGCCGGGGGGGGGGCGCCCTGCCCCGGGGGGGGGGGGGGGCGAAACGCTAGGCACCCCACCCCGGCGCTGCGCGCCGACCCTCCCCATCAAGGGGAGGGTAAAGGGAGCTAATGCAGCGTCTTCACCAGTGCGCCGACCATCACTTGCGGCCGGTAGCCGAGCTTGGCCGGCGTCAACCCCAGCCGCACCACCACCAGTTGCTCCGACGGGATGATGGCGACCGTCTGGCCGTCATGGCCCTCCATCCAGTAGGTATCGTTGGGCAGGCCGGCGGCGACGCCGGCGCCGGGATTTCCTTCGTCCCCCGGGGCTTCGATCCAAAGTTGCCCCTTGCCGTAGACTTTCGAGGCCGGTGCCGGTTCGCGCATCCAGTCGACGAAACCGGCCGGCAGGATCTGGTTGCCGTTCCAGACGCCGCCCTGCAGCAGGAATTGGCCGAACCGCGCCCAGTCATGCCCCGTGGCATAGAGGTAGGATGAGCCGACAAAGGTACCCTCCTCGTCGGTTTCGAGCACCGCGCTTTGCATGCCGAGCGGCCCGAACAGCGCTGCCCTTGGCCACATCAGCGCCTTGTCCTTGTCGCCGATAGCATCCTGCCACAGCCGCGACAGCATCACCGCCGTGCCGCTCGAATAGGAAAAGACCTTGCCGACGTCGCCGGTCAGCGGCTTGGCCTCGGCGAAGCCCGCCATATCCGGTTCGAGGTAGAGCATGCGCGTCACATCGGCAACGTCGCCATAATCCTCGTTGAACTCGAGTCCGCTCGACATCGCCATCATATCGGCAAGGCTGATGGCGGCGCGGCCGTCCGCCTTCCATGAGCCGAACAGGCCCTGATTGGTCACCGCCATCTTGCCGTCCTTGACCAGCGTGCCGACGAGCGCGGCGTTGACTGTCTTGGTCATCGACCAGCCCAGCAGCGGCGTTTTCGCCGAAAAGCCGTCGCCATAACGCTCCGCAACAATGCGGCCATTTTTGACCACCACCACGGCGCGCATGCCGATGCCGGTCATCGCCGCACCGTCGAGGATCTTGTTGATTTCGGGATTTTGCGAGGCATCGACTCGATCTCCCTCGGGCCACAGATCGCCCTTGGTGGCCGCCGACGCCTCGGCAGGGATTGACGTGCGCCGTGCCTTGCCGACGTCGCCATCGGGAACCGAGGCGCAACCCAGGCCGGCGCGCGCAACAGCAACGCTCTTGCCGAGGAAGCCAAGCAGCCCGGCCGAGACGGTCCCCCTGTTCTTGTCGACCGACACCTTCATCAGCCTGAGAAGCGGATGGCCGGGCGCCTGCACGTCGATGGCAAGCACCTCATTGGGATCACGGCCGGCGATAAAAACATTCGAGCAGACAATCTTGGCGGAATAGCCGGAACCGACGCGGATCAGTTCGGGCGGCGCGACGTAGAGCCAGGTAAACAGGGCGGCTATGGCCAACACGACCAGGCCGAGCAGCCATTTGATGATCTTCACGGCGATCCGCATCTTTCCGTCCCTGCTTTTCCGCTGCCCGTGGCTTGCGGCCCGATTTATGTCATCGATTTGCCGCCATTGCTTCCGCAAAATCGGTGTTCTTGTCGAGCGCCGTCAACCTATTATCAACCATGATCGGCGATCACTGGTGCATGTCGCCCAAAAGTGCGCAGCGGTTTTGGAACAACGACATGCACGAAAATAGCGTATCAGGCGATGCTGTGGGGCGATCGCCTGAGGGGCACCTGCAACGACAACCCAACAGCGACCGGCTGATTCCGGCTCGGGAAATGCGATGCGCCGTTTCGCGGCCCTCATCACGTTGACGCTGCTGGCCGCCTGCTCGACCGCCGGCGATCTCGTGCCCTCGATGTCGCCATCCAGCAGCCCGACGGTTGCCGTGCGCGCACCGCGTTTCGAAGATTCCAAGCCGCATGAATGGGATAGCGGCGCGCCCTGGAACTATGCCGTTCACGGCACCGACGTCTCCAAATACCAGACCTCGGTCGACTGGCCGACGGCCAACGCCAGCGGCATCTCCTTCGCCTTCATCAAGGCGACCGAGGGCGGCGACCGTTTCGACGAGTATTTCAACGAGCATTGGTCGCGCACCAAGGCCAAGGGCATTCCGCGCGCGGCCTACCATTTCTTCTATTTCTGCACGCCTGCCGCCACCCAGGCGCGCTGGTTCATCCAGAACGTGCCCGTCGACCGCTCGGCCATGCCGCCGGTGCTCGACATGGAGTGGAACCCGCAATCGCCGACCTGCCGGCTGCGCCCGGATTCGGCGACGGTGCGGGCCGAAATGACCACCTTTCTCGAGATGATCGAGCGGCACTACGGCAAGAAGCCGATCATCTACACCTCGGTCGACTTCTTCGACGATAACGACCTTGCGACCTTCCGCGGCTATCCCTACTGGCTGCGCTCGGTGGCCGGCCACCCCCGCCAGAAGTACGGCAGCCACCCTTTCACCTTCTGGCAATACACCGGAACCGGTATCGTTCCCGGCATGACCGGCAAGTCCGATATCAACGTCTTCAACGGCACTGAGGCAGCCTGGAAAAAGTGGCTGCGGCAGAACACCCGTTGACACCGGCTCTGCCGCCTGCTTTTCGACGTCCCATGCGCACCTACCTGCAACCACTGGGATATCCACGCCGGAAACAGTCGAGGAGCCGATTGCGCTCCGGGCTGCTCGCGGGCCTGCTGCTCGGCGCTACGGCGATGCCGGCGGGGGCGCAGGAATGCGGCGGCGACTTCGAAACCTGGAAGCAAGGCGTGGCGGCGGAAGCCAGGGCGGCCGGTGTCGGCGCTGTCGGCCTTGACGCACTGGAAGCCGCCACCATCGACGACAAGGTGCTGGCGCGCGATCGCGCCCAGGGCGTCTTCGCCCAGACCTTCATCCAGTTCTCCAACCGCATGATCTCGGCCTACCGGCTGAAGCAGGGCGCGGCCAACCTGAAGAAATACGCCGAAGTCTTCGCGCGCGCCGACCAGCAGTTCGGTGTCCAGGCGCCGATCATCACCGCCTTCTGGGGGCTGGAGACCGATTTCGGCGCCGTCCAGGGCGATTTCCACACGCTGAGCGCCTTGGTGACGCTGTCGCACGACTGCCGCCGGCCGCAGCTGTTTCGGCCGCAACTGGTGCCGCTGTTGACGCTGATCGATCGCGGCGTCGTTCCGGCCGACGTCACCGGCGCCTGGGCCGGCGAGATCGGCCAGACGCAGATCCTGCCTTCCGACTATCTCGCGCGCGGCGTCGACGGCGATGGCGACGGCATCGTCGATCTCAGGCGCAGTGTGCCCGACGTGATCATGACCACGGCCAACAAGGTGCTGTCGCGCGGCTGGAAACGCGACCAGCCCTGGATCGAGGAAGTGCGCGTGCCCGAGGACATGCCCTGGGAGCAGACCGGCCGCACCAACAAGCTGCCGCTGTCGCAATGGGCCGCCTGGGGCGTCGCCAACCCCGATGGCACGCCGCTGATCGACAATGGCCTGAAGGCCGGCCTGGCGCTGCCGATGGGCCGCAAAGGTCCGGCCTTCCTCGCCTACGACAATTTCGACGTCTATCTCGAATGGAACCAGTCCTTCACCTACGCGCTGACCGCCGCCAACTTCGCCAGCCGGCTGGCCGGGGCAAAGCAGTTCGACCCGCGCAATCCCGAAACCGGGCTCAATGGCGACCAGATGAAGGAATTGCAGACCAAGCTCGAAGCCAGGGGCTATGACGTCGGCACCGTCGACGGCATTCTGGGCACCAACACCCGCGAAGCCATCCGCAAGGAACAGATGCGGCTCGGCATGCCGGTCGACGGCTGGCCAACGCCGGAGCTGTTGGGGAAACTGTAGCGCTCCTTGCCTTCTCCCCTTGTGGGGTGAGCAGCCGGTTTCGCGGAGCGAATTCATCGGCATGAAGGCTGGCGAACGCCGGGACGCTGCGAAGCAGCGGGGACCCGGCAGGTGGATCGGCCACCACCCCGGCCCTTCGCATAGCTCAGGGCGTCGAAGGCTCGAAAAGCCAAGCAATTGGCTTTTCGTCCGCTGAAGCGGAGAAGGAAGAAACCTAATCCGCCATCGTCTCCAAACTCGCGAATCCCTGCGGCGCATCGCCTTCATCGAAGGGTGTCGTCACCTCGACGAAGGTATCGGGATAAAAGCCGTTGAAGCGGGTTCTTAGCGACAGCGAATAGGCACCGATATGGCCGATCTCGATCCAGTCGCCGGTGTCGACGGTTTCCGGCAGCCAGAACGGCCGCGACAGGATGTCGACGGAATCGCAGGTCGCGCCGCAGACCTTGAACGGCACGATGTTCTTCTCCTCGCCATTGCGCGAGCGGATCGCCGGATCGGGGATGAAGCGGGCCGGCAGTGTGATCTTGCCGGTCCAAGAATCCGACAGCGACGCCCAGATGCCGTCATTGATGTAGAGCCGCTTGCCCTTGCGCAGCAGCACCCGCACGATCAGCGAGAGGCAGCGCGCCACGATCACCCGGCCGGGCTCGGCCACCAACGGGATCTGGTCGAACTGGTATTCCCTGAGGTCGCCCGACAGCCGCGACATGATCTGGCCGAGCGACGGCATCTCGATCTGCTTGCGATTGGGGTCATGGCCGTACTCGGCGGGAAAGCCGCCGCCGACATCGAGCCCCGCAATGTCGAAGGTCAGCCGGTTGCGCACCCAATCGGCGGAGGCCAGCGCCCGTTCATAGGTGTCGGGATCCTCGATCTGGCTGCCGACATGGAAGCATAGGCCGACCTTGTAGCCGGTGCGGTTGAGCCGCTCGGCGAGTTCCACCGCATAGGCCGGCCCGGCGCCGAATTTCTTCGACAGTTCATAGGCCGCCGAACCCTTGGTCTGGATTCGCACGAACACGCTGATGGAGCCCGGATCGATGTCAAGCGCCCGTACCACCCGCGTCAGCTTGGTGATCTCGTCCTCATGGTCGAGCGAAATGACGCGGATGGCGTATTTTTCCAGCGCAAGCTTGATGTCCGACTGCGCCTTGACCGGATGCATGTAGAGCATCTCGGCGTCGGGTGAGACGGCGCGCACTGCGGCGAACTCGCCGGGCGAGGCCACATCGAAGGCGGTGACGCCGGCTTCGACCAGCGCCTTCAGCACGATCTGCTCGCCATTGGTCTTGACTGCGTAGGCTGTCTTGCCGGGAAACATGCCCATGAACTGTTTGGCATCCGCCTTCAGCACCTGCGGGCGAAAGCAGTAGACCGGATCGTCCGGCCGAAGCGCCAGCGCCGCCTCGCGGGCATTCTCGAATCGCTGCATGGACGAATCCCCTGACTTCTCGGCTGCGCACAATTAATCCAAGCTAGCGGCCAAAGAAAACAATTCTGTGTCTGGCGGGCACTGACCCGGCGGCGCATCCTCCTGGCAGCACTGTTGCCAGCAATCAGGTTTCGGGTGGCTCTTGTCGCCGGACCCGATATGCCTTCTGCCTGAGTGGCTGGCATTGATGCCGCGGGGAAGGACGTTCACGATGGCAATAGCCACGACAGCCGTACAGCGCGGACCGATGACGCTGAGGGACTGGGGACAGCTTCTGCTGCTCGGCGCCATCTGGGGCGGCTCGTTCTTCTTTGCCCGCATCGCCGTTGCCGAAATGCACCCGCTGGTGCTGGTGCTGTTTCGCGTTGCCATCGCGGCCATCGCACTTCAGCTCTATCTCGGCATTCGCGGTCCGTCCTTCCGCCTCGCCTTCCCGCATGCCGGCCTGTTTTTCCTTTTGGCGCTCGCCAACAATGTCGTCCCGTTCTCGCTGATCTTTGCCGGCCAGACCGCGCTTGGCGCCGGCGTCGCCTCGGTGCTCAACGCGACGACGCCGTTCTGGACGCTGATCCTCGCCAACGCGCTGACAGCGGACGAAAAGCTCTCCTGGAACAAGCTTGCCGGCATCGGGCTCGGCATCGCCGGCACCGCTGTCATGATCGGCCCCGGCCTGCTGGCCGGGCTCGGCGGCCCGGTCTGGGCGAAATTCGCGCTGATCGGCGCCTCGCTGTCGTACGCCGTCGCGCTGATGATTGCCCGCCGCTTCAAGGGCGTGCCCTCGCCGGTCATCGCCACCGGACAATTGACGGCGTCGACCATCATCATGATCCCGGTGGTGCTGCTCACCTATGGCCCGGCCGGCCTGTTCTCGGCCTCGCCGCCGGTCTGGACGGCGGTGCTGGCGCTGGCGCTGCTCTCCACCGCCTTCGCCTACATCCTCTATTTCGACCTCGTCGCCTCGGCCGGCGCCACCAACGCCTCGCTGGTCACGCTCATCGTCCCGGCCAGCGCCATCCTGCTCGGCCTCCTGTTCCTCGGCGAGCGGCTCGCTCTGTTCGAGTTCTGCGGCATGGCACTGATCGCGCTTGGCCTGGTGACGATCGACGGGCGGTTGTTTGGTCGGCGCTAATGCCTGTCGACCAAAAGTGCGCAGCGGTTTTGAAACAACGACGCGCTTTAGGTTTGGTAGCGCTGCCATGCCTCGCTTCCGTCACAGCCACGTCACAATTTATTCACAGGCTGCCAGCGGGTTTTGCCGAAGAGTTTCAATGCCTAACGCCAGGTGGCAGGTCGCAAATTCCACAATCGCGTCGCATTGCAGCATATTTTCCGCTTGCCTGTGGCACAAATGCCCCTAGACTCCACCCATAGCTCTTGAAGAGGAGACTATGACATGGGACTTACGAGGCCAATCAACGCATTGATGATCTGTGCTGCATTTGCCTTCATTGGCGCCCTTATCATAGGTGTTCTTCCGTAACCGCCGGAGCGGAAGAACAGCAGCAATAGCCCACAAATTCGAAAGGCCGGGTGTTTCGCCCGGCCTTTTGCATTTCAGATTTCATACCACGATGAAGCTCAGGCGGCGGCGGATCCAGCTGCCTCTGTTTCGTGGGAGCGGATGCCGATCATATGGCAGATGGCAAACACCAGGTCGGCCCGGTTCATGGTGTAGAAATGGAAGTCGCTGACGCCGCGCTCGACGAGATCGAGCACCTGCTCGGCCGCCACGGCAGACGCCACGAGCGCATGCGTCTGCGGATCGTTGTGCAGCCCTTCGAAACGCTCGGCCAGCCATGCCGGCACCAGCGCGCCGCAGCGCGCCGAGAAATTGGCGACCTGGGTGAAATTGTGCACCGGCAGGATGCCAGGCACGATCGGGATGTAGATGCCGGCACGGCGCGCCTTCTCGACATAACGCTCGTAGAGATCGTTGTCGAAGAAGAACTGGGTGATCGCCCGCGTCGCGCCATTGTCGGCCTTGCGCTTCAGCATGTCGAAGTCGGTGGCGAAGTCGGGGCTTTCCGGATGCTTTTCGGGATAGGCCGAGACCGAGATGTCGAAATCGCCGGCGTCCTTCAGCGCTCCGACAAGTTCGGCGCCATTGGCATAGCCATCGGGATGCGGCCGGTAGGCCGTACCGACACCCGCCGCCGGATCGCCGCGCAACGCAACGAAGCGCTTCACGCCCATATCGGCGAATTCGCGGACGACGGCATCGACCTCATGGCGGGCGGCGTCGACGCAGGTCATGTGCGCCGCCGGCGTCAGCGCCGTCTCGTTCAGGATGCGCTTGACCGTGCGCGCCGTGCGCTCCCGCGTCGAGCCGCCGGCGCCATAGGTCACCGAGACGAATCTCGGCTTCAGCGGCTCCAGCCTGGTGACGGTGTCCCAGAGCCTGGCTTCCATCTCGTCGGTCTTCGGCGGGAAGAACTCGAAGGAGACGCGGACCTTGTCGCCGATGTCGGGACGGCGGGAAAAGCGGAACTGGTTCATCAGGCGATTTCCCCCATAGGGTACGCTTTGGTGGGTTGGGTGTCATTTGAAGGCTCGGCGATCAGCATGCGGCGGTCGCGGCCGAGCCACAGCTTGACGGTGAGCCTGGCTTCGTTGCCGCCGCGCGGCTCGAATTCCTGGGCATCCTCGAGATCGAGCCCGGCATCGGCAAACCATTCGGAGATCTGGCGGTCGGAAAAGCCCAGCCTGACATGCGCATGCAGGTCGCGCAGGAATTCCAGTGCATGCGGCGCGAAATCGACGATCACCAGCCGGCCCGACGGGCGCAGCAGCCTTGCCGCCTCGCGGATGGCGCGGGCGGGATCGTCCAGATAGTGCAGCACCTGATGGATGGTGACGAGGTCGAAGGCGTCGCGCTCGACCGGCGGCGCGAAAATGTCGCCTTGGCGGACCTGGGCATTGGCGATGCCTGCCTTGTCGAGATTGGCCCGCGCCACCGTCAGCATTTCGCGCGACATGTCGATGCCGACACCGCGCCGGTAGAGCGGCGAAAATATCTCCAGCAGCCGCCCGGTACCGGTGCCGAGGTCTAGCATCGACTGGAATGGCCGCTTGCCGACCAGCTTGAGGAGTGCGGCTTCCACGGCGCGGTCCGGCACATGCAGCGAGCGGATGTGATCCCAGCTGGCGGCGTTCTCGGAGAAATACTCGGCGGCACGGTCCTGCCGTTTGCGCTTGACCGACGCCAGCCGCTCTAGATCGCGCTCGACCTGCGGATCGGCGCCATGAATGCCGGAGACCAGCCGCAGCACGAAGTCGCGCGCGGAATCCGTATCCGACAGCCGGAAGAAGGCCCACGAGCCCTCCTGGTAGCGGCCGATCAACCCGGCCTCCAGCAGCAGCTTCAAATGCCGCGACACCCGCGGTTGCGACTGGCTGAGGATCTCGGTGAGGTCGGACACGGTGAGATCGCCGCGCGACAGCAGCGCCAGGATGCGGAGCCGGCTCGATTCGGCCGCAGCCTTCAACGTATCAACCATCGTATCGAGCGAAACATGCATCGGCGCGTTCTCGTTGAAAAGATATAAACATATGTTTATGTCAGCTTTGACGACATGGCAAGGCCTATGTCGCTTCCTGACAAGAAAATGCCGCATGATCCCCGCCTGAGAGAACCGCTTTTCCCTGACGATCGGCTGGAAACTTGTGCTAGGGCGAAAGCCATGTTCGAGAAGCGCGACGGCGAAAAGCTCCTGCAGACTGACCCGGCTGACATGCCGGCGGATGGCCATATCGTGTTCATCGGCCGCATCGCCTCGCCATGGACATCCAGGCAAACCTGCCCAAAGAACATGCGCGCGGCGCGCGAGGCCGGACAGGCGGCCACGGTTCTCATCGACCCTGCCTATCGCGACGGCCTGCTTGCGCTGGAGCGGGCCAGCCACATCGTCATCCTGTCCTGGCTGCATCACGCGCCGCGGGCACTGATTGTCCAGAGACCCCGCCATGCGGCTGAGCCGAAAGGCGTTTTCTCGCTGCGCTCCCCTGCCCGGCCGAACCCAGTCGGGCTGCATATCGCCAGGCTGATGGCCGTCGACATCGACAACGGCCGCATCGACATCGACGCCATCGATGTGTTCGACGGCACCCCGGTGATCGACATCAAGCCCTATTTCGCCTCGACCGACGCCTTTCCCGAGGCGACCATTGCCGGGCGTGACGAAAAATGAGCGCGCCCACCGGCCGCCGCCGCGCCATCGCCAAGGCGCTGACCGCACTGCTGCCCCTGGCGCCCTATGCCGATATGGAGAAAATCCGCACCGAGGCCGGCGCCGTGCACATGAAGACGCTGCCGCCGGGCATCGCGGTCTGGCTGGCGACGATCGCCCATATCAGGCACGGCCATACCGACTATGAAAAGCTGCTGGCCGAGGGCTATGACCGCGACTCGGCGCGGTTCTTCGTCATCGAGCAAACAAACATGGTGCTGACCCGTTGGCGCGCCACGCGCCTGCTCGATGCAGAGGACGAAGAGGAATAACTTCAGCTACCGTCGCTTCAATACGGCAACCGCATTGTAGGGCTGGCCGTCGGCCTGGCCAACCCAGGTCCAGGACAGGTTCCCTTTGAAAAATCGGACGGTGATGCCGCCACCGTCGATGCACTTGTCCTGGCCATAGCTGATGTTTTCCCGGTATTCCGCCGAACTGTCGTCGCGAGAAATCTGGGTCAACGATCCGCCGCAGCCGAGCGACGGATAGTCGATCGACGCGGCGCCATCGCCGATTGTCATTGCGATCGCCCAATCGGCGCCGGCAGCACCGGCCGGACTTTGATGACCGCTGCCGGTCCAGACGCCGTTGAACCCCGCCGCGTTGACCACGCAAGGCACGTTCTGAAAGATCGGCGTCAGTTCGCTGCCCGTCTTCTCGCAACGATAGGTCTGGCCGTTCTGGCACAGCGCCTCGCCCTCGCGAGCGCATTGCGCGAAGGCATCGCCAGTGACGAAGACGAGGAAAATTGCAAAGCTTATGGTCTGAAAAGATCTGCCCATTTTGCCCCTCCCGGCCGGATATTTTCAAGCCGGACTATAGGGCATATCGAATGTGCTACCTAGGACAAACGGCGATGGTTGGGTGGCCCTATGCCGCCTGCAGGGGACCACTAGCTTGACTCTGCCGTATGAAGCCGAAGGGACCAATCGCCATGAACCGAAGCTCAGCAGCGGGTAGCATCGTGCCATTCCCTTCCATGTCCGACCGCCACATCGATCCGCATTCCTATCCCGACGGCATCGCCTTCCTCGACGGCCAGTATCTGCCGATGTCGCAGGCCAAGATCTCGGTGCTGGATTGGGGCTTTCTGCATTCCGACGCCACCTACGACACCGTGCATGTCTGGGACGGGAGCTTCTTCCGGCTCGACCTGCATCTCGACCGCTTCTTCGCCGGCTTGCAAAAACTGCGCATGACGATCCCGTCCGACCGCGATGGCGTGGCCGAGATTCTGCACAATTGCGTGGCGCTGTCGGGCCATCGCGCCGCCTATGTCGAAATGCTGTGCACACGCGGCGCCTCGCCGACCTTCAGCCGCGATCCGCGCCAGGCGGTCAACCGCTTCATGGCCTTCGCAGTTCCCTTCGGCTCGGTCGCCAATGCCGAGCAGTTGCGGCGCGGCCTGAATGTTGCGATCAGCGACAAGGTGCGCATTCCGCCGGTCTCGATCGATCCGGCGATCAAGAACTACCACTGGCTCGACCTGGTGCGCGGCCTCTACGACGCTTATGACCGTGGGGCCGAAACCGCATTGATTCTCGACTTCAACGGCAATGTCGCCGAAGGCCCCGGCTTCAACGTGTTCTGCGTCAAGGACGGCAGGCTGTCGACGCCAGCCGCCGGCGTGCTGCCCGGCATCACCAGGCGCACCGTCTTCGACCTCTGCGCCGAGGCAGCGCTTCCCACCATGGCCGTCGACGTCAGCGTTGCCGCGCTGAAGGCTGCCGACGAAGTCTTCATCACTTCCACCGCCGGCGGCATCATGCCGGTGACAGTGATCGACGGCGCTGCTGTCGCCGACGGCAAGATAGGCGGGATCACAAAGCGCTTGATGGCGCTCTACTGGCAAAAGCATGACGACCCGGCCTGGTCGAGCCCGGTGCGCTATCCCTGACCGGCGAAGGTCCTGCTCCACACGATGTCGTGACCAAAAAGATTCCCCCTCGCCTCTGGAAAATCGCTCGACGCACCGTATATCGCGGAAGCGGAGAAGCCTCCGCTTCCCAGTTCACGGCCCGCATGGGCAAGGATTCCACGTCATGACAAGCAAGGTTTGGTTCATCACCGGATCGTCGAAAGGCTTTGGCCGAGTCTGGGCCGAGGCCGCACTCGCTCGCGGCGACCGTGTCGCCGCAACCGCGCGCGATGCCGGCACGCTCGCCGATCTCGTCGCGAAATACGGCGATAATGTCGCCGCGATCAAGCTCGACGTCACCGACAAGAAGGCTGTCGATGCGGCCATCGCCGAGGCGCACAAGCGCTTTGGCCGGCTCGACGTCGTCATCAACAATGCCGGCTATGGCCATTTCGGCGCCATCGAGGAAGTCAGCGAACAGGAAGCCCGCGACCAGATCGAGACCAATGTGTTCGGCGCGCTCTGGGTCACCCAGGCGGCTTTGCCGATCATGCGGGCGCAGGGGTCCGGCCATATCATCCAGATCTCGTCGATCGGCGGCGTCAACGCCTTTGCGTCGCTCGGCCTTTACCATGCCTCGAAATGGGCGCTCGAAGCCTTCAGCCAGTCGCTCAGCATCGAGGTCGCCGAATTCGGCATCCATGTGACGCTTGTCGAACCGGGCGGCTTCTCCACCGATTGGTCCGGCGCCTCGGCCAAGGTCTCCAAAACGATCGAGGCTTACGCGCCGGCCCGCGCCAAGATGGCGGAACGCCGCGCCAACTCGGTCGCCGGCGACCCCGAGGCCACCGGACCGGCGATGCTTGAAATCGTCGACGCGGCCGAGCCGCCGCTGCGCATCTTCTTCGGCGATGGCGGCCTGCCGATGATCAAGCAGGAATACGCCAACCGCATCGCGCTGTGGGAAAAGTGGGACTACGTTTCCGTCGAGGCGCAGGGCGCCAAGAAGAACCGCAAGGCGGCCTGAGCGCGTCTTGAAATCCGGCTGCGTCGCCCCGGCGGCGCAGCCCTTGCCCTAGCCCGGTACTAGGATCGATAAATCCACTGCTCGGGCACGCGCACCGAGATCTCTTCCCCTGTTGTCATACGACCCGGTTTCTCGACCCAGGCAACGAGGCCGCGCAGCCGTTTCGCCGCCTTCGGGAAGGCCAGCGCGCCGGCCTCCCGATCGGCCATCCCGGCGTTTTCGGCGATCGAACGTCCAGCAAGCCGGCAAGGCCCGTTCTGCGCATCGACCTTGATCGTCACGCCACCTCTAAAGAACAGCAGCGTGCCTGACGGCAGCATCGAGAGATGCGGCACGCCTTCGATCAGCAGATTGGCGCCGATCCATTCCGGCTTGATCTCGGCCAGCCCCATCCGCTCGGCAACGACGGCGAGTTCATCCGCTGCTACGATTGATATCTGCCGCTCGTTGCGGATTTCGGTGCCGCGCGGATACCAGGGTTCGCGACCGCCGGAACGACGGGTGGCGCCGGCGTGGAAGTCGCCGTCGATGCCTTCGAAACCGAGTTGCAATGCTTCCACCGGGCGCGTCTGGAAGTGATTCGACGGGGCGACGTACAAAGCGGCCACTTTGGCGGACAGCTTCCTGGCGGGGATGATGTCGACCGGCTTCTCAGACTCCGGGAAGAGGTCCAGCATGGCTTCGTTCCTTCTGCAGGATGACGTCGCAAATAGCCGTAGCCGTGGGCTCGGGTCCAGTCGAAAGCGATGATGATTCGATCAAACCGGCTGATGGCGTCCATCGGTATCATGAAGGCAAGGCTGGAGGAACGCTTTCTGCGCGGAGAACTCGGCAACGCCTATGACGATTATGCCCGCAGCGTACCGATGCTGCTGCCGTTCATGCCGGCCTGATTACAGCATCCGCAAAAGCGCGCCGCCGATCGAATAGCCGGCGCCGAAGGCGCACAGCACGCCGAAATCGCCGGGCTTCATGTCGGCGTGGTTTTCCGACAGCGCGATGATGGCGCCAGCGCCGGCGGTGTTGCCGAGCCGCTCCAGCACCATCGGCGCGCGGTCATGGTCGACCTCGTGGCCGAAGGCCAGTTTCAGGATCATGGCGTTCATTCGCGCATTGGCCTGATGCAGCCAGAATCGCCTGATGGCTTGCGGCGTCAGCCCGTGCTCGGCGAGGAATTCGACAATGAATTTGTGGCCGGCGACGGTGACTTCCTTGAACACCTTGTTGCCGACCTGTTTGATCAGATTGCCTTCGAGGTTGATCATGTAAGGATCGTCCTGGGCGGTGCGGGTGTGATAGCCCAGATTGGTGCGGATATTGTTCGACATCTGCGTCCAGGTGCGCGTGTCCAGCACCTCGAAACGCCCCGGCCGCCTCTCGCCCTCGCCCAGCCCCTCGACCACCATCGCCACCGATGCATCGCCGAAGATGAAATGCGTCTGCCGATCGCGGAAATTGAGATGGCCGGTGATGATCTCCGGCGTGACCACCAGCACGCGCTTGTGCGCGCCCGCCCGGACCAGATTGGCCGCAATGTGCAAGGCGGCCGCGGCCGATGAACAACCAAGCCCCATGTCGAAGCCGGCGCCCTTGGTGCCCAGCGCCTCCTGCATTTCGATGGCGATCGCCGGATAGGGCCGTTGCTGGTGCGAGG
Source organism: Mesorhizobium sp. M0802 (assembly GCF_040320115.1). Taxonomy (NCBI): domain Bacteria; kingdom Pseudomonadati; phylum Pseudomonadota; class Alphaproteobacteria; order Hyphomicrobiales; family Phyllobacteriaceae; genus Mesorhizobium; species Mesorhizobium sp. M0802. The sequence continues at coordinate 682,756 of NZ_JAMYOY010000001.1, read as the reverse complement.
CCGAGCAGATCACCAGGTCGATGTCGGACGGCTTCAGGCCGGCATGGTCGAGCGCCTTCCGGGCTGCGGCCACGCCAAACTCGGCCTGCAGCGACAGCGCATCATCGGGCCGCGCCGGAATGCGCGGCGCCATGCGGGTCGGATCGAGAATGCCTTCGCGCTCGATGACATGCCGGGTCTGGACGCCAGAGGCATGGACGATGAAGGCGCTGTCGGATTTCTGCAGCAGCGTCTCATCCGTGCCTTGCCGGCGCGCATTCTCGGTTTCGACCCAGGCGTTGAAGCTGGCGACCAGTTCTTCATTGGTGATCTTGGCTTCAGGGATTTCAACGCCGATGCCGCTGATGATGACGCGATGCATATCCAGTCCGTCCATGCGCAGGCGTTGTCGTTCTCATGTGAACGACGAAGGGGCGCGACACAACACTTTTCTCACCCCACCGGTTTACGCCGGCTTAAACCATAGGCTGTGGCCGGATATCATCGGGAGTGCTAGCCGGCCCGCTTGGCGACGATGAAAATGCGCGGGAAGCGCAGCAGCACCTTGCCGTTTGCGGTCTTCGGATAGGCCTCGGTGATCTTGGTCGTGTAATTATCGAGGAACATCTTGCGCTCGCCGGCGTCCAGCGGATCGAGGAAAGGCTTCAGCCCCGTCGACTTCACCCATTCGACGATCGCCTCGGCGTCGGTCAGCGGATGATTGTAGGCTGTATGCCAGATATCCACCCGGATGGAGAGCGGCGACAAGAGATCATAATAGAACGACACCGCCGGCAGCGGTCCGCGCGCAGCACCTGCCATCTTGGCGGCGAACGGCATTTCGGCGGCCGTCTCGCGCATCAGCCGATGCGACGGCTCAAGCAGATTGTCGGGCATCTGGACGGCGAGCGCACCGCCCGGCGCGAGAAAGCCCATCAGCCGCTGGAACACTACCGGGTGGGTGGGCAGCCACTGGAACACCGCATTGGCGAACATGACGTTGACCGGCTCGGCCGGCCGCCATGTCGAGGCATCGGCGAGGTCGAAATTGACGCTGGGCAGGCGCGCCCTCGCCTTTCCGATCATGTCGGGAGAGGTATCGAAACCGATGACCTCAGCATCCGGCCAGCGCTCGACCAGCAGCTCGGTCGAGTTGCCCGGGCCGCAGCCGATGTCGACCACCCGGCGCGGGAAATCCACCGGCACCTGCGCAACAAGATCGCGCGCCGGCCGTGTGCGCTCATCCTCGAATTTCAGATATTGGGCGGCGGACCAGTCAGGTTTTGACATGTGCGATTCACTGTTCTCGGGATAGCCATCTGAATAAGGATCTGTCGATACACACACAATGTGCCAGACATGCTGCCACGAATCGTGCAGTCTTGACACGGGACGAAAGTTCATCTTTTGTTCTTTTGGATTTTTGTGGGGATTGCCGTGAACGCCGAAACGATGAACGCCGCCATCGATTTGGCAAAGAAGACCGCCGGCAAGCGTTTTCACACCGTGCTGGCTGATCCGCCTTGGCGCTTCGTAAACCGCACTGGCAAGGTTGCGCCTGAACATCGTCGCCTATCGCGATATGAGACGATGAACACCAATGATATATGTGCACTCCCAGTTGCCGAACTGACCTTGCAACCGGCACATCTCTATCTTTGGGTTCCAAATGCCCTGCTGCCGGACGGTCTTCAGGTCATGCGATCTTGGGGGTTCGAATACAAGTCGAATATCGTCTGGCACAAGATCCGCAAGGATGGGGGCTCTGACGGTCGCGGCGTAGGCTTTTATTTTCGCAATGTCACAGAGCTTCTTCTGTTCGGCGTGCGTGGAAAAAATGCGCGCACAGAGGCTCCTGGCCGCAGCCAAGTCAACTATCTGTCCTCGCGAAAGCGAGAGCATTCGCGCAAGCCAGACGAGCAGTACGAACTAATCGAAAGTTGCTCCAAAGGGCCGTATCTTGAGCTTTTCGCTCGCGGAACAAGACCCCGATGGACATACTGGGGAAATCAGGCTGATGACGACTATAAGCCTACCTGGAAGACTTATGCTTACAATTCAGCAGCAGAGCCCGCAGAATAAGCGGCTATTAGTAGTCGCCTACGGCATCAATTATCGGTTGGAGGCTGGAAGGATCCTCGCCGAAACTGACAATTGAATCCGGCAATCCGATTGTGACGATAGGGCATGGGTTACCTACGCCGCGGGAAATCCGATCATCAAGTTTTCGCCAGTGGGTGGTGGCTTCTCCGAACTTGTCGGCCACAAACTTGTTCGAGAACGCCTCCCTGAAGGTGACCGGATTCTTCGAGCGCTCGATGCGCTTCATTATTGCAGAGCGTTGACGCGTGGTGGGGTCATATCCCCATCGCAACAAATCATCGAAAGATTGTATTTGTCGCTCGTCGAAGAATCGCAGAACAAGATCCAGCATGTTATCGTGAAGCGATCTCCCACGCGTCACAATGATTCCGACAGAAATAGCTCCTTCGGCATGGAGACGCTTGAAATTCTCAAGATCTCTATCAAAGAATGGATCTTTATTATTCCATTCGATTTCCAGCGCAACAACTGCATCTGAGCCATTTCGCTGCGGGAGATGCCGAACATGGTCCATTTTGTGGGAGATCGCTTCTCTAGCGATTCCGTTGATCACTTTTTCGATAGTAAAAGTTGTCGTCAACCAACCCGCAGCGACCAATCCCCGCCGCAGCCGCTGGGTGTTCTTTGTTTCGCCTCCACCGCCCGCGACTATCTCCTCGATCGGAATGGATGCCGCCAGCAATACATCTTCTAGCTCCGACACCGCCTGTGGAAAGTCGACAGACAGAATTGCTTCAGCGTGCGAATGAAATTCGACCTGAAATCCCTTTTCTGAAAGACGATCAAACAGCGCCATACTTCTACCGCGTCAGCCTCTTGTAGGTCATGCGGTGCGGGTTGACGGCTTCGGGCCCGAGCCGGCGGATCTTGTCCTGCTCGTAGTCCTCGAAATTGCCCTCGAACCATTCGACATGGCTGTCGCCCTCGAAGGCGAGGATGTGGGTGGCCAGGCGGTCGAGGAACATACGATCGTGCGAGATGATGACGGCGCAGCCGCCAAAGTTTTCCAGCGCGTCTTCGAGCGCCGCCAGCGTTTCCGTGTCGAGGTCGTTGGTCGGTTCGTCGAGCAGCAGCACATTGCCGCCGGTCTTCAGCATCTTGGCCAAATGGACGCGGTTGCGCTGGCCGCCGGAGAGGTTGCCAACCTTCTGCTGCTGGTCGCCGCCCCGGAAATTGAACGACGCGCAATAGGCGCGCGTGTTGGCCTCGAACTTGCCGAGCTTGACCACTTCGGCACCGCCGGAAATCTCCTCCCACACCGTCTTTGACGGATCGAGCGCATCGCGGCTCTGATCGACATAGCCGAGCTTGACCGTCTCGCCGACGCGGACAGAGCCGGCATCCGGGGTTTCCTGGCCGGTGATCATGCGGAACAGCGTCGTCTTGCCGGCGCCGTTCGGCCCGATAACGCCAACGATGCCGCCCGGCGGCAGTTTGAATTCCAGACCCTCGATCAACAGCGTGTCGCCAAAGCCCTTCGACAAGCCTTCCGCCTCGATCACCACATTGCCGAGCCGCTCGCCATGCGGAATGACGATCTGCGTATCGCTCGGACGCCGCTTGTCGGCTGCATCCAGCAGGTCCTGGAACGCCTGGATACGCGCCTTGGACTTGGTCTGGCGGGCTTTCGGGCTGGACTGGATCCACTCGCGCTCGCGGCCGATGGCGCGCTGGCGGGCGTCGTCCTCGCGACCTTCCTGCTTGAGGCGCTTGGCCTTGGCTTCGAGGTATTTGGTGTAGTTGCCCTCATAGGGAATGCCGCGGCCGCGATCGAGCTCGAGGATCCATCCCGTGACATTGTCGAGGAAGTAGCGATCGTGGGTGATGATCATCACGGCGCCCGGATAGGCGCGCAGATGCTTTTCGAGCCACGCCGTGGTTTCGGCGTCGAGATGGTTGGTCGGTTCGTCGAGCAGCAAGAGGTCGGGCTGACGCAGCAGCAGCTGGCAGAGCGCGACGCGGCGGCGCTCACCGCCCGAAAGCTTGGTGACCTCGGAATCCTTGGGCGGGCAGCCCAGCGCTTCCATCGCCATCTCGACCTGCTGTTCGAGATCCCACAAATTGAGCCGGTCCATCTCGTCCTGGAGCTTGGCGGACTCATCGGCCGTCTCGTCGGAGTAGTTCATCATCAATTCGTTGTAGCGCTCGATGATGGCGGTCTTGGCGGCGACACCTTCCATGATGTTCTCGAACACCGTCTTGTTGGCATCGAGCGCCGGCTCCTGCGCGAGATAGCCGACGGTGGCGCCTTCGGCGAGCCACGCTTCGCCGTTCCACTCCTTGTCGAGCCCGGCCATGATCTTGAGGATCGTCGACTTGCCCGAGCCGTTGGGGCCGAGGATGCCGATCTTGGCGTCGGGATAGAAGGAGAGATGGACATTCTCAAGCACCTTCTTGGTGCCATAGGCCTTGTTGAGGCCGGCCATGTGATAGATGAACTGGCGTGCCACGCGCGCTTTCCTTGATGATTGACCGAAAATGTCGGATTGAATGGAGGTTGGCCGCTATGTAGGCGATGCCGGGCCGAACGGCAATCGCTTTTGCCATTTCAAGCCGGGTGTACACCGCACGTTAAGTTTTCCGCCGGTTGTAGGGAGCGTTGAAATCCCCGGTTAACCCTTCAGCGTCAAAACAGGATCGATCGCTGGCCTGTCGCGATCGAAAGTAGAGATCGGACCGAAGGTAGTGCTGAACAGTTTCCTGCTCCTTGCCGAAGCGGTCGTCTACTTCAGCGTCATGGTCACGCTGTTCCGCTTCAGGGATCGCATCGGCCTCGGCGTCTTCGTCTGCGCGCTGGGCGCCATGCATTTCCTCGAAACCTATCTCGCCAGCGTCTTCTATGTCGCCCTGCCCTTCGGCATGGTCTCGCCAGGCTCGGCGGTGCTGTTTTCCGGCAAGCTGGTGATGCTGCTTCTCCTCTACATGAAGGAAGATGCGGCCACGGTGCGCCAGCCGATCTATGGCCTTTTGCTCGGCAACGCCTTGATGATCGGGCTGGTCCTGATCCTGCGCCTGCACGATATTTCAGCCTTTTCCGACGGCAAGCTTCCCGATATCGGTTTCATCGACCAGTTGGGCTGGCTGATGGTGTGGGGCACGACGCTGCTCTTCATCGACGCCATCCTGATCATCCTGCTTTACGAAAAGCTCGGGCGTTATCTACGCAGGGCGCCGTTCTCCCGCATCCTGATTTGCGTCGCCTGCGTGCTCACCTTCGACCAGGCCGGATTTTTCAGCGCCCTGCATTTCGTCGCCGGCGCGCCGATTGCGGTCTTCTTCGGCGGCTGGTTCGCCAAGATGGGTGCCGCTTTTGCCTACAGCGCCATGCTTGTCGCCTACCTCAGATGGTTCGAAACGCGTCAGGTCGTGGCACCACGTGGGTTGTCCGACGTCTTCGACACCTTGACCTATCGCGAGCGCTACGAAGCCCTGGTCGAACATGTCGGCCGCGACGGCCTCACCGGCCTGTTGCACAGGGGACGCTTTGACAGCGACGGCGAACGTCTGGTCGCTGTCAGCCTGCGCACTGCCCAACCGCTCAGCCTGCTGATCGTCGACGTCGACCATTTCAAGTCGATCAACGATCGCTTCGGCCATGCCGAGGGCGACAGGGTGCTGAGATCGATCGCCCAGGTGCTGACCCAGGCGGCCGGCGCACACGATCAGGTTTTCAGGATCGGCGGCGAGGAGTTCGCCATTCTTTGCTCGCAGCCGCATGCGGTCGCCAGGTTGCTCGGAGAAAACCTCCGCCAGGCCGTCAAAGCGTGCGTAAACCGGTTCGACATCAGCGTCAGCGCCGGCATCGCCACTGTCGATGAGACCGTAGGCTCGCTTGCCGATCTCTTCGCCCTTGCCGACGAGCGTCTCTACAGGGCCAAGTCCACCGGGCGTGACCGCGTCGTCGGCGAAGCGCATGACGATGCCGAAGACCTAACTGCGTGGACATTGCCCACGCGTGGCGTCAGCGGATAAGGCTGTCAGCTCCGCTTGCGCTGCTGCAACGCGCCGACCGCAACTGAAACGGCTATCAGCGCGATGGCCAGCCATTTCAGCGTGGTGATGATCGGACTGGCGCCGATGTCATAAGCGATGAACAACAGAATCCCGGGCACCAGCAGGCCGCACATGACCAGCATGATGCGGTTGATCTGCCAAGACACTTTTGCTGCCAGCGCTTCGTCACCGGCTTCGCCGACAAGACCGGCGCGCATCTCCCGGGAGATGGCCAACGCGCTCGACAGGCGCATGGAGATCGGCAAGCCGAGCCCGATTATGAGGAAGGCACACGCCGACAGCAGAGCCGAGAATTTGAGCGCGCTGGTCTCGGCCGGCACCGGAAACAAAAGTGTCGCCAGCGGCAGGAAGACACAGACGATGCCGAGCGCGGCAATGGCGATGAAGATCGCGGCATTGACCCAAGTGAACAGCTGGTAGCGGCCTGCCCCGATCGGCGCGGCAAGCACGCGCATGCGCGCCCACTCGGCATCGGTATAGGAAAAGCCCGGCCATTCCATGCGGCCGTCTTTTATGGCTGTCATTCCCCTGGCCCAGAAAGCCAGCCGCGCCAGCCCGCCTGATGTCATGCCACTCATCGCCACCCCCGCCGAATGAATCACAGCCAGACCATATCACCGCGTCACTGCCAAGCGACAGACGGATATCCTACTGGAACCCGGCCGCATCGACCGAACCCTTCGGACAGCCCGCCTTGGTCGTCGGCGCCGAGGCGAGCATGAGAGTGCCCAGCGAACTGTCCGGACCGATCGGGCCGGTCAGGCCGAGCGTCAGCTCGCCGATCAGCCGCCTGCCGCTCGACGGATCGACCAGGCAGGAGACACGCACCCGCGCGCCCGCCCCGGCGCCGAACGCGCTGTCGAAGGTGCTGCGGATCTGGTCCGAAGTCAGTTGCTTGCCGACGTTCCTGGTGAAGAGCTGGCGCACCGGCGAGGCATTCACCGCCCGCATCAGGTTCAGCGCCTCGGCAAAATACTCCTGCTGGCTCTTGCCGTAGCAGGTGCCGTGCTTGATCCATTCATGCCGTTCGAGCTTGGAGGCGGTGCCAGGCATCACCTGGTCGAGTTCGGCGCGCGTATTGGCATCGAGGTTGACCGGCGGCAGGTCGGCCCAATGGGCCGGATTATCATTGGCCTTGTCGCTCGCCGGCACCTGGCAATAGAAATTGCCGTTCGGTTGCGGCCACAGACCATGCAAAGTGAAATGCGACGCGTCGAAACCGCCCGCCGTCTGCGCCTGGCATTCGGGCTTGCTTGCCTTGGTTTCGCAGAAGGCCGGCTGCCAACTCAGCGCAAAGACATATTCGGGCTTTTCCGAAGCCGCAGGCTTGCCCTGATCGGCGGGCGCGGCCGGCTGGGCGGCTGCGCTGCCGCCGGCGACATGACCGCAGCTGATCTTGACCCAGCGACGCTCAGGATCGGCGCCCGGCACGCGGATGAGGTAATGCGTCGGCGCATCCTTGTTGCCGGCCAGGAGGTCGTAGCTCTGTCCAGCCGTTGTCGCGATATTGCCGGGGTTCTTGCCGCTCTTCATCGCCTGCGTCGCCGGGCAAGCCGCATCGGCCATGAAGGAGCCGCTCATCTTCACATCGGCGCGCGCTAGGCCGACACCGGCCAGCGCCACCAACACCGCACCCCATATCGCCGATATCCGCATTCCAGCACTCCTAGCGTTTCATAGCGCAAGCTAGAAACGTGTGACATGTCAGAATTACGATCTCTTTCGTCCGCCGCAAAAAACAATCGCTCGGTCGATCAGACCCCGCCCTCCTCGACCCGCTTCGTCAACATACGCAGCAGATCAAGCGCTGTCTCGAGCGCGCGAGCCTCGATGCCCTCGCTGATGCGGTTGGCCCAGACATGCTGGCGCATGCCGATATCCCGGATCGCGGCCCGGCCGGCATCGGTCATCGCCAGGAGCTTCGCGCGGCGGTGCGCCGGGTTGTCCGCATAGGCGGCGAGCCCTTCGGCGGCCAGAATGTCGGCAAGGCGCTGCACGCTCTGGCGGGCAAGCCCCATGTCGCGGGCAATGTCGGCCACCGATTTCGGCTCCTTCAGCACCGCGCCCAGAACCTGCCAGCGCGCCGCCGTCAACCCGGCAGGCTCGGCCAGCCGGTCGGCCGCGTCGAGAAACCCGCCATTCAGCCGGAACACGGCAAGCACCAGTTCGGTGAGCACATCTCCGGCTTCGGTCCTGCTTGTCATTTCTGGCCGGCCTCGATGGTGGAAACGAAAGTGTTGACGGCTTCAGCCACCGCCTCCGGCTTGTTAAGCATCACCCAATGGCCGGAACCGGCGACGGTTCTGTGGCCAATTCCGATGCGCAGCCGAAACAGGGCCGCCGCATTGTCATTGGCCTCCGTGGCCAGCACGAAGATCGGCCCGTGATAGGCATCGAGCGTCGGTTCGGGATTCCATTCCGCCAGCGCCTTGCCGACGCCTGCCCGAGCCGCCGGATCGACCACCGCCGCATCGGCGAGGACCTGTTTGCGGACATCTTCATTGGAGCCGGCGATCGAGGTGTAATAAGCGCTCAGGACACCGCCGCCGTTTGGCCCCGCCAGATCGCGCACGAACCCGTCGCGAATCTCTTTGGGCAGGGCGCGCGGATCGGTCGCCGGATCGACCAGCAGGATGCCGGCAACACGGTCGGCATGGCCGGCGGCATAGGCGAGCGCGGCCCCACTGCCGCCGCTATGCGCAACGAGGACAAACCGCTTCAGGCCGAACGCATCCGCCACCGCACCGATATCGTCGGCACGGCCGTCATAGCCGTAGTCGGCATCAGTTGCAGGCGCCGATGCGCCATGGCCGCGAAAATCGAAGGCGACCGCCTCACGGCCACCTGCGGTGAGCTGCATCACCCGGTTCCACTGTGTGGCGCGGCTGCAATCGCCATGCGCGAACAGTATCGGCAGGCCGCCGCCGGATTTGATGTCGTAGCCGGCAAGCTGGCCCTGCGGGCCGGCAATGGTTGAGGTCTTCATGGTCATCTCCCTGGTTTTGCTGGATGCAATGCCGGGCAGGAGCATTGCGGATGACAGGCTCGCCAGCAGAAACGCGCGGCGCGAAACGGTCGAAAAGGTTTTCATGCTCATGCTCCCCATTTTGACAGTATGCTGTCATATAATCAAATTGACAGCATACTGTCAATAGCCCTCCCCTTGACGCCGGTCACGCCGTCGCCCAACAGTCGCCGACGGGAGCGAGAGATGGCATTTGACGAGCAGACGACGCTGGCCTCACCGACCGGGGCCACGCTCAACCTCTATGTGAAGCACGCGAGCGGCTCTCCACGGGCCGTCGTCCAGATTAACCATGGCTTGGCCGAACACGCCGCGCGCTATGCCCGCTTCGCGGATTACCTCAGCACCCGCGGTTTTCACGTCTACGTCCACGACCATCGCGGCCATGGCGCGACCAAGGCGCCCGATGCCCCGCTCGGCAGGTTCGCCGGCACAAGCGGCCCGGCCAAGGTGATCTCCGATGTCGACGCAGTCCACGATTTGATTGCGAAGGAGCAGCCCGGCCTGCCGGTCATCCTGTTCGGCCATTCGATGGGTGCGTCGGTGGCGCTCAACTACCTGCTGGCGCACTCGCCGCGCGTCCACGCCGCGGCGATCTGGAACGGCAATTTCTCACAAGGCCTGCTTGGTCGGCTTGCACTCGCCATCCTCGCTTATGAGCGCTTCAGGCTCGGCTCCGATGTTCCCTCACGCGTCTTGCCAAGGCTGACCTTCCAGACCTGGGGCAAGGCGGTGCCCAACCACAAGACGCCGTTCGACTGGCTGTCGCGCGACGAGGCTGAAGTGGCCAAGTACATCGCCGACCCGCTGTGCGGCTGGGATGCCTCGATCTCGATGTGGCGCGATGTCGTGGAGATGACGCAGAAAGGCGGCAAGGATTCCGGCTTTGCCGGCATCAGGCGCGACCTGCCCGTCAGCATCGTCGGCGGAGAGAAGGATCCGGCCTCCGACTATGGCAAGGGCATCGATCATCTCGCCAAACGCATGCGCGCGATGGGCTTTTCGAATCTGGTTTCAAAGGTTTACGCCGACACCCGCCACGAAAGCCTGAACGAGGTGAACCGCGATGTCGTCATGGACGATTTCGCTGCCTGGGCCGATAGCGTGCTCAAACGCTGACATCGCTGGCCCACCGCAAGGCCCGTGACAGCGGCATCCCGGGTTGATAGAGGCTGCGGTTCCGACCCGTTTTTGGTGATTTATGGCTGAACCTCCGCTGAAAGGCGTCCGCGTCGTCGAACTCGCCCGCATCCTGGCCGGCCCGTGGGCAGGACAATTGCTGGCCGATCTCGGCGCCGATGTCATCAAGGTCGAGAGCCCCGATGGGGGCGACGATACCCGCAAATGGGGTCCTCCCTTCGTCATGAGCCATGATGGCGAGAACCTGTCGGCCGCCTATTACCACTCCTGCAATCGCGGCAAGCGCTCCATCGCCGTCGATTTCTCGACGCCCGAAGGGGCCGAGACGGTGCGCCGGCTGGTTGCCACGGCCGACATTCTGATCGAGAACTTCAAGCTCGGCGGCCTCAAGAAATACGGGCTCGATTACGAGAGCCTGAAGGCGATCAATCCAAAGCTCGTCTACTGCTCGATCACCGGCTTCGGCCAGGATGGGCCTTACGCACCCCGCGCCGGCTATGATTTCATCATCCAGGCCATGGCCGGCATGATGTCGATCACCGGCGAGGTCGGGCGCGAGCCGCAAAAAGCCGGCGTCGCCATATCGGACATCTTCACCGGCCTCTATTCGGTGATCGCCATCCAGGCAGCGCTTCGCCATGCCGAAAAGACCGGCCAGGGACAGCATATCGATATGGCTCTGTTCGACACGCAGATTTCCGCACTCGGCAACCAGAACCTCAACTATCTCGTCTCCGGCAAGGCGCCGGTGCAGATGGGCAATGCGCATATGAACATTGCGCCCTATGAGGTTGTCCCGGTCAGGGACGGCCATATCATCCTGGCGGTCGGCAATGACGGCCAGTTCGCCAAATTCTGCGCCGCCGTCGGACTCGACCATCTCTCAGCGAATCCCGATTTCGCCACCAATCCGGCCCGCGTCGCCAACCGGGTGAAATTGCGCGAGCACATGATCGAGACGCTGAAGAACTGGGACCGAGACCCGTTGCTGGCCAAGCTCGAAGCGGCAAGCGTGCCGGCGAGCCCGATCAACAATATCGGCCAGATGTTTGCCGACCCGCAGACGATCGCACGCGGCATGCGCCTCGACCTCGACGATGGCCATGGCAATCGTCTGCCCTCGGTGCGCGCGCCGATGGTGATGTCCGGCACACCGCTGGTCTATGAACGCCCTTCGCCACGCCTTGGCGAACATACCGAAGAAATTCTTGCCGAACTGGAGAAGTCTGGACGATGAAGACCGGTGGACAACTGATTGTCGACGCACTCGAGGCGAACGGCACCGACCGCATCTTCTGCGTGCCCGGCGAATCCTATCTCGCGGTGCTCGACGCATTGCATGACTCGCCCATCCGCACCATTGTCTGCCGACAGGAAGGCGGCGCCGCCATGATGGCCGACTGCCAGGGGCGGCTGACCGGCCAGCCCGGCATCTGCTTCGTCACCCGCGGCCCCGGCGCCACCAATGCGTCGGCCGGCATTCACATTGCCATGCAGGATTCGATACCCGTCATCCTGTTCATCGGCCAGGTCGCCAGCCACGCCAAGGAGCGCGAGGCTTTCCAGGAGGTCGACTACAAGCGCTTCTTCGGCGACATCGCCAAATGGGTGGTGGAGATCGACGATGCCGCGCGCATCCCCGAACTCGTCACCCGCGCCTTTGCTGTCGCGACATCGGGCCGCCCCGGCCCCGTCGTCGTCTCGCTGCCGGAGGACATGCTGACCAGTCTTGTCGACGCGCCCGCGGCCTTGCCGCACACGCCGGTCGAAACCCGGCCCGGCGAAGCCGAACTCGATGCTTTGGAAAAGCTTCTGGCCAAAGCCAAGCGTCCCTTCGTCATCCTCGGCGGCACACGCTGGGACGAGGAAGCGGTGGCACGTATGCGCACCATTGCCGAGGCCTGGTCGCTGCCAGTCGGCTGCTCCTTCCGCCGCCAGATGCTGTTCGACCATCTGCACCCGAACTATGCCGGCGATGTCGGCATCGGCATCAACCCGAAGCTGGCCACCGCCATCAAGCAGGCCGACCTGGTGCTGCTGATCGGCGGCCGCATGGGCGAGATGCCGTCCTCCGACTATACGTTGCTGAAGAGCCCTTACCCCGACCAGACGCTGGTCCATGTCCATGCCGATGCCGGCGAACTCGGCCGCGTCTACCGGTCGACCCTGGCGATCAACGCTTCGCCTTCGGCCTTCGTCGAGGCTTTTGCCAAGCGCAAGCCAACCTCCACGCCAGCCTGGGCGGATGAGACAGCGAAAGCACACGCTGCCTACCTCGACTGGTCGACGCCGCCTGAGACCGGCCCCGGCCCGGTCCAGATGGGGCCGATCATGAACTATCTGGAAAAGATTTTGCCCGATGACGCCATTTTCACCAACGGCGCCGGCAATTACGCCACCTGGGTGCACCGCTTCCACCGCTTCCGCCGCTTCGCCACCCAAGGCGCGCCGACCTCCGGTTCGATGGGTTACGGCACCCCGGCTGCGGTCGCCGCCAAGGCGCTCCATCCCGACCGCACCGTGATCGCCTTTGCCGGCGACGGCTGCTTCCTGATGAACGGACAGGAATTCGCTACCGCCGTGCAATACGACCTGCCGATCATCGTTATCGTCGTGAACAACGGCATCTACGGCACCATCCGCATGCACCAGGAGCGCGACTATCCCGGCCGCGTCGTCGCCACCGATCTGAAGAACCCTGACTTTGCCGCTCTTGCCCGCGCCTATGGCGGCCACGGCGAGACGGTCGAGAACACGGCAGATTTTGCCCCTGCCTTCGAGCGTGCCCGCGCCAGCGGCAAGCCGGCGATCGTCGAAATCAGGCTCGACCCCGAGGCGATCACGCCGACGCGGACGATGACGCAGATCCGCGACAAGAGCTGAGAAGTTAGCAGCGAAAGCCGAGTTCCGTCACACCCCCCTCTGTCCTGCCGGACATCTCCCCCTCAAGGGGGGAGATTGGATGTCATGTCGCCCTTCGCCAATCTGCAGCGTTGCAGACAGGGCGCTATGGTCAGAGCTGCTGATCTCCCCCCTTGAGGGGGAGATGTCCGGCAGGACAGAGGGGGGTGCTGTCCCGCCGACGCTGCCAAGACGATCGCCCCTTTCCTGATATCTACAAGCGAGCTATCAGACCGCTGCCAGCGCCTGCGTCAGGTCGGCGATAAGATCGTCCGGATGCTCGACGCCGATCGACAGCCTGACCGTGGTCTCCAGCACGCCGATGCGCTGGCGCACGTCGAAGGGAATGCCGGAGTGCGTCATCGCCGCCGGGTGGCTGGCGAGTGACTCCGTGCCGCCAAGGCTCACCGCCAGCTTGAATATTTGCAGCCCGTTGAGAAAGGCGAAGGCCGCCTTCTCTCCGCCCTTGATATCGAAAGAAAATGTCGAGCCGGCGCCGCTGCATTGCGCTTTGTAGGCCCGTCCCGCTGCCGTGTCCTCGCCCAGGAACGGCAGGTAATGCACCTTTTCCACCTTGGCGTGATCGCGCAGGAATTCAGCCACGAGCCGCGCATTGTCGTTGGCGCGCTCCATGCGGATCGACAGCGTTTCCAGCGAGCGGCCGAGCATCCAGCAGGAATGCGGATCGAGCTGCGTGCCGATTGCGCCGCGCAACGCCTTGATTGGCTTGGTCACCGCCTTGCTGCCCATCGCCGCACCGGCGATCAGGTCGGAATGGCCGCCGACATATTTGGTCAGCGAATAGACGGAGACATCGGCGCCATGTTCGATCGGCCGCTGGAACACCGGGCCGAGCAGCGTGTTGTCGCAGACGATGATCGGCGTTGATCCTTGGCTTGCGCCGATCTCGTCGGCAAACTTCCGGATCAGTGCGATGTCGACCAGGCTGTTGGTCGGATTTGACGGCGTTTCGATGAGAATGACCGAGACACGCCCCTTCGCCACCGCTGCATCAGCAGCGGCCCGCACCGCCTTCTCGTCGACGCCGTCGGCGAAGCCGACAGCGCCGATGCCGAAGCCGGACAGCGTGCGCGTCAAAAGCGTCTCAGTGCCGCCGTAAAGCGGCTGCGAATGCAAGATGACATCGCCCGGACGGGCATAGGCGAGCAGCGTGGTGGCGATCGCCGACATGCCGGACGAGAACAGGATGCAGGCGTCCGTTCCCTCATAGACCGCCAGCCGGTCCTCGACGATCTCGGAGTTGGGATGATTGAAGCGCGAATAGACCAGGCCGGACGCCGTGCCGCTCGGCGGCTCCTTGCGGCCGGATGTGTAGTCGAAGAAGTCGCGCCCCTCCTCCGCCGATTTGAACACGAAGGTCGAGGTCAGGAACACCGGCGGCTTGACGGCGCCTTCCGACAGCTGCGGATCGAAGCCATAGCTCAACATCAACGTTTCCGGATGGAGCTTGTGGTTGCCGATGTGGGTTTTCGACGGGCGCGGCGCGGTCATGGCTTTTCCTGCGTTCTGGAGGAGTCTCGTCCAGCAATTTATGCGATCCCGGTCCACCAGTCCTTGCTATTTTCGGCCTCGCATGGCTGCATCCCGGCAACAAATTGCCGAGCGAGAGCAAAAGTGCAACAGAAGATAGCCGACGATTTCGACCGCAAGATCCTGCGCGAGCTGCAGGCCGACGCCCGCATCACCAACAATGAGCTTGCGGAGCGCATCGGCCTGTCGCCGTCGCCATGTTTGAGGAGGGTACGCCGGCTGGAGGAGGCCGGCATCATCAGGGGCTATACCACGCTGGTTGATCCCTCAGCCTTCGGCTGGAACATGGTCGCCATCGCCACCGTTCGGCTCAGCCGCCAGAACGAGGACGAGATCGTCATGTTCGAGGACGCCATCCGCGGGTGGGAGGAGGTGCTGGAATGCCACCTCGTCACCGGGTCGCGCGACTATGTGCTGAAGGTGGTGACCGGCAGCCTCGAACAGTACGAGCGCTTCATCAAGGAAAAGATCGCGCGGCTGAAATGCGTCGCCTCGATTGAGACCAGCTTCGTCATGAACACCATAAAGGAACGGCGCCTCTGACATTTGGTCAAAGGCGCCGCTCTCGAGGTCGAAATTGCCTGGCCAGGCTTATTTGATCGCCTTGTCGGTGATGGCCGTGGTGTAGGCGCCAGTCGGCGCCTTGGTGATGATCTTCTGGTCGAGCAGCGCCTTGGCGGTGCGCTCGTAGGTCGCCGGGTCGAGCTTGCCGTCGGCATTGTCGATCAGCTTGGCGACTTCGCTCATCATCCGCTTCTGGTGGTTTTCGTCCTGGCCACCGCCGTCCATGACAATGCCCGCGGCCTCGTCATTGTTGTCGATGGCATATTTCCAGCCCTTCATCGAGGCGCGCACGAAACGCACCATCTTGTCTTCGAAAGCCGGATCCTTGAGCTTGTCTTCCGAGGCGTAGAGCCCGTCCTCCAGCAGGTCGTTGCCCATCGCCGAGTAGTTGAACACGGTCAGCTGGTCCGGCTTGTAGCCGGCATCGATCAGCTGCCAGTACTCGTTGTAGGTCATGACCGAAATGCAATCCGCCTGCTTCTGGATCAACGGCTGCACGTCGAAGCTCTGCTTCAGAACCGTGACGCCGTCCGGGCCGCCTTCGGTCTTCAGGCCGAGCTTGTTCATCCAGGCGTAGAATGGATATTCGTTACCGAAGAACCAGACGCCCAGCGTGTGACCCTTGAAATCGGCTTCGGTCTTGATCGGGCCGTCCTTCGGGCAGACCAGCTCCATACCGGCCTTCTTGAACGGCTGGGCGATGTTGACCAGCGGCACGCCCTTTTCGCGCGCGGCGAGCGCCCCGCCCATCCAGTCGACGATGACGTCGGCGCCACCGCCGGCGATCACCTGCTCGGGTGCGATATCGGGACCGCCCGGCTTGATGTCGACGTCGAGGCCTTCTGCTTCATAAAAACCCTTGGCCTTGGCGACATAGTAGCCGGCAAACTGCGCCTGCGTGACCCATTTCAGCTGCAAGGTCACCTTGTCGGCGGCCATTGCCTGGAACGCGGCCAGCGACATCGCGCCGGCCAGCATCGGAATGATCAGTCTTTTCATGTTTTTACCCTCTGAAGTTAACACCCGAACCCACCGCCCTATCCACCACGGACAGAGGGATGCCAAAACGTGACGGCTCTCTCGACGAGAGCGACCACGCCATAAAAGACCGAACCCGCCAGTGCTGCAACTGCGATTTCGGCCCAGACCATGTCGATGTTCATCCGCCCGACCTCGGTCGAGATGCGAAAGCCCATGCCGACCACAGGCGTGCCGAAGAACTCGGCGACGATGGCGCCGATCAGCGCCAGCGTCGAGTTGATCTTCAGCGCGTTGAAGATGAAGGGCGCTGCCGCCGGCAGCCGGAGCTTCAAGAGTGTTGGCCAGTAGCCCGACGCATAGGTGCGCATCAGGTCGCGCTCCATATGGCCGGAGGCGGCAAGACCGGCAACCGTGTTCACCAGCATTGGGAAGAAGGTCATGATGATGACGACCGCGGCCTTGGACGGCCAGTCGAAGCCGAACCACATCACCATGATCGGCGCCACACCGATGATCGGCAGCGCCGAGACCATATTGCCGATCGGCAGCAGACCGCGGCGCAGGAACGGCACGCGGTCGGCCGCAATCGCCACCAGGAAGCCGGCGCCGCTGCCGATGACATAACCGAAGATCACCGCCTTGAAGATGGTCTGCCTGATATCGGCGCCGAGCACCGGCAGGGAACTGGCGATGCGCACACCGATGGCGCTCGGCGGCGGCAAAAGGATGAAGGGAATGCCGGCGCCACGCGTCACCGCTTCCCATATGATCAGGATCCAGGCGCCGAAGATCGCCGGGATGATGAGGCGCAGCGCCATCCGCGCCCCTTTTGCCATCGGCCGAAGCCCCGACAGCACCGCCACGCAGCGCCAGGCCAGCAGCCAGGCAGCCGCGAGCAGCAGGAAATAAGGCGCCATTGCCGTGCCTTCGAACCCTGTAATGCCCGAGATCAGCATCCAGGCGACAAGGTGAGCGCCGATGAACAGCACCGCAGCCTCGGCCAGCGGCGAAATTCTGATCATCGAGATCAGCCCTGCCAGCACGGCCAGGCCGATCATCGGGGTCTTTATCCCGAAATAGGGGTAGTCGAAGCTTGCCGTCGGGTCTGCAAGGGCGGCCGCTTCCGGCTTCGACATCGCACCGAGCGCGACGGCGACGAGGCACAGCGCAACGGCCAGCACGGCTTGCCAGGAGGGCTTCAGCCAGTTCATGCCGGCCTCCCGCCCATGGCGCGGTCAACGAGGCGCCCGGCTATGCCGACCACCATGACCAGAAGGGCCGCCACCACCGAGCCCGCCACAAGGGCGGACCAGATGTCGATGGACTGGCTGTAATAGGCGCCTGCCAAAAGCTTGGCGCCGATGCCGGCGACAGCACCGGTCGGCAGTTCGCCGACAATGGCGCCGACCAGGCTCGCCGCCACCGCCACCTTCATCGAGGTGAACAGGAACGGCACCGAGGCCGGCACCCGCAGCTTCCAGAAGGTCTGCGAGACACTGGCATTGTAGGTGTGCATCAGGTCGAGATGCATGAGTTCGGGCGAGCGCAGGCCCTTCACCATGCCAACCGTCACCGGGAAGAACGACAGGTAGGTCGAGATCATCGCCTTTGGGATCAGACCGCTGATGCCGATCGCCCCCAGCACGACGATGATCATCGGCGCCACCGCCAGAATGGGAATCGTCTGGGAGGCGATGATCCACGGCATCAGGCTGCGGTCGAGCGTCGCCACATGCACGATGCCGACCGCGATGACGATGCCGAGCGCCGTGCCGAAGGCAAAGCCGAGCAACGTCGACGACAGGGTCACCCAGGCATTGTAGACGAGGCTTCGGCTCGATGTGATGGGCCGCAGGAAGGTGTTCTCGAAGAAGTTCACCGCCACCTGATGCGGCGCCGGCAGCGTCGGCTTGGGCTGCGACAGCGTCTTGCCGATGAATTCGACGGTGCCGTGGGTTTCCCCGGCGCGCCGGTCGAGGTCGCGCTGGAAGGGCGCGTTTAGGATGACGGCGAAGACATACCAGAGCACCACCATGCCGAGGAGGATGGAGGTCACGGGGATGAGTTTTTCGCGGAAGGTGTCCATCTAGCGCGCCTCGCCAGCGGGGCGCCCTCCTCTCCCCAACGGGGAGAGGGTGGCCGGAGCGAAGCGGAGGTCGGGTGAGGGGGTAGAAATCTTTCCGTCGAGACAAGCCAAGATCGTATCCAGGACCGCTCGGCGCTCAGCCAAAACTTCGTGATTCCAGAAGCGCAGAACCGAATAACCTTGTCCGTTCAGCCAGGCTGTCCTGGCGGGATCGGTCAGTGAATCCGCGTGTTGGCTGCCATCAAGTTCGACAATCAGCCCCTGCTCGCGGCAGACGAAGTCCGCGATGAAAGGTCCGAGCGGCACTTGCCGCACAAATTTGTAGCCGTTGAGATGACGTCCTCTCAATTCCCCCCAAAGCCGGTATTCAGCTTCGGTCTCGTCAAACCGCAGCTTTCGGGCGCGAGCGGTTGCCCCGACATTTCTCTTGGTCGGATCCGTCGGCGCCGCCCCCTCACCCGACCTCCGCTTCGCTCCGGCCACCCTCTCCCCGTTGGGGAGAGGAGCCAGCCGGTCGTTCGCCCCCTCAATCATCATAGCTGTGCCCTGCCCTCAAGCCATCGCGCACGCGGGCCGCGATCGCCAAAAATTCCGGCGTCTCGCGGATGTCCAGTGGCCGCTCCTTTGGCAGCGTCGATTCGATGATGTCGGTAACCCGACCTGGGCGCGGCGACATGACGACGATGCGCGTCGACAGATACACCGCCTCGGGGATGGAATGGGTGACGAAGCAGATCGTCTTGTTGGTGCGCGCCCACAATTCCAGAAGCTGTTCATTGAGATGGTCGCGCACGATCTCGTCCAGCGCGCCGAAGGGCTCGTCCATCAGCAACAGGTCGGCGTCGAAGGCGAGCGCGCGGGCGATCGAAGCGCGCTGCTGCATGCCGCCGGAAAGCTGCCAGGGGTATTTCTTCTCGAAGCCGGAGAGGTTGACGAGCTCCATCGTTCGCTTGATGCGCTCGGCCTGCTCCGCTCTCGAAAGGCCGATGATCTCCAGCGGCAGCGCCACGTTACGCTCGATCGTGCGCCACGGGAAAAGGGCTGCCGCCTGGAAGACGTAGCCATAAGCGCGTTTCTCGCGCGCCTGTTCCGGCGTCATGCCGTTGACCGAGATCGTGCCCGATGTCGGTTTTTCCAGATCGGCGATGACGCGCAGCAAGGTGGTCTTGCCGCAGCCCGATGGGCCGATGAAGGAGACGAACTCGCCCTTGCCGATGGTCAGGTCGACATTGGAGAGCGCCTCTACCGCACCGTCATTGGTCTGAAAGGTAAGGCCAAGTCTGCTTGCCGAGACGACGGCTGGCGATTGTCCCGTCATCGCTTGCTGCCTGCCTCTCGCAGCCGCCCAGGATGAAATGCCGTTGCATTCGCGTTGATGTTGCTTTCCACTCGTCCAATCCCACCCAATCGACGCCCGGAGCCTTGCCGATGTCGCCCAAACCCACTTGTCACCTTATCCGTCCTGAAAGCACTTATGAAGGCAAGCAGGGATTGACCTATTTTGCCGGCATTGCCGCCGAGACGGTAGGCTCGTCCGGCATCTGCATGCATCTGCTCACCCTGCCGCCCGGCGCCCGCGCCAAGGCGCATCTGCATGAAAGCCATGAGACGGCGATCTATGTGCTCTCGGGCGAGGTCCACACATGGTATGGCGACAGGCTCGAGAACCACATCGTCGTCAAGGCCGGCGACCTCTTCTACATCCCGGCCGGCGTACCGCATCTGCCGGCCAATATGAGCAACGCCCCGTCCTCGGCCGTCATCGCCCGCACCGATCCCAATGAACAGGAAAGCGTCGTCCTGTTGCCGGAGCTGGATGCGCTGGTGGCCTGACGCTGACGGGACTGCCGTCATTTGCACCGCGCCACTTCGCCCATGACATTGCCGTCCTCGTCGGCGACCGTCAGCTTCTTGGCGTTCTTGGCGCTGCGCTTGATGGTGAATTTGGTTGGCTCCTGTCCGTCTTCACCTTCGGCCTCGCATGTCGCCGTCACCACCAGCGAACCATCAGCCTGCGCTTGCTTCTCCGTGAAGGTGCAGGCGCTGGCGGCGGTGACCAATGCCTCGTCGGTCAAAAGCAGCATCCGATCGGCGGCGACTTCCTGGCCGTTGCGGTTGATGCAGCCATATTTGTCCCCATAGGGTTTCGTCAGGTCGATGCCTGCCGCAAGGGCCTGACCCGCAGCCAGAACGACTACCATCGCAACAGACGGCCCCAAACCGCGCGCGCTCATTCCCCCAGCTCCAACGTCACGAACACGGTTGCAACGGCCCCATTTCTTCAAGACCGGGAATGGTCACGAAGAACCCACCCTCGCCCTTGTTGGTGACCACAACGGTTTCAGCCGTCGTCCCCGCCTCGCCTTCGGCGGAACAGGTCGCATCAAGTGATTGCGTGCCCGGCGCCCACGTCAATTGCTGCGCGAACCGGCAGCCGCTGCCATAGGTCTCGATGCCCTCGGCGGTCAGCACGATATAATCGTCGCGGCCCTGAAAGCCGGCCTTTGCAAAGACACAACCGGCATCGTTGCCCCAGAAGCCCACCAGCCTCTCGGCCCCTGTTGCCGGACCAGCGACCACCATCGCCACGACCAGTGAAATGAGCGCCCCCGGGCTCCGCAACGTCAAACGCCTGTCGCCGGAATGCCGGTGCGTTCGACCTTGCGCGGCGCGGTGATGTCCTTCCAGGTCGACAGAGCCCGGTTGACCGCCGCGTTCGGCTCGCGGGCGACGAATTCGCCATGGCCGGGCTTGGCCTTGACCTCCGCTTCCTCGACCGACAATTCGCCGCGCGAAAAGACGAAGCGCGGCAGGCCGGTCACCTCAAAACCTTCGAAGACGTTGTAGTCGATCACCGATTGCTGCTTCTTCGAGGTGATGGTCTTCTTGGCGCTGGGGTCCCACACCACGATGTCGGCGTCCGCGCCTTCGACGATGGCGCCCTTCCTAGGATACATGTTGAGGATCTTGGCGATGTTGGTCGAAGTCACCGCGACGAACTCGTTCATCGTCAGCCGCCCGGTGTTGACGCCCGTCGTCCACAGCACGGGCAAGCGGTCTTCAAGCCCGCCAGTGCCGTTCGGGATCTTGGTGAAATCGCCGACGCCGTTGCGCTTCTGCTTGGTGGTGAAGGCGCAGTGGTCGGTCGCCACCACCTGCAGCGATCCCGCCTGCAGGCCGGCCCACAGCGAATCCTGGTGCAGCTTGTTGCGGAAGGGCGGACTCATGACGCGGCGCGCCGCATGGTCCCAATCCTTGTCGAAATACTCGCTTTCATCCAGCGTCAGATGCTGGATCAGCGGCTCGCCGAAAACCCGAATGCCCTTCTGGCGGGCGCGGCGGATGGCTTCGTGGCTCTGCTCGCAGGACACATGCACGACATAGAGCGGCACGCCGGCCATGTCGGCGATCATGATGGCGCGGTTGGTCGCCTCGCCCTCCACTTCCGGCGGCCGCGAATAGGCGTGTCCCTCGGGGCCATTATTGCCGGCGGCGAGCAGCTTTTGCGACAGCGCCGCAACCACGTCGCCATTCTCGGCATGAACAAGCGGCAGCGCGCCGAGATCGGCGCAGCGCTGGAACGACGCGTACATCTCGTCGTCGTCCACCATCAGCGCGCCCTTGTAGGCCATGAAATGCTTGAACGAGGTAATGCCTCTGTCGACGACGGTGGCCATCTCGTCGAACACCTGCTTGCCCCACCAGGTGATCGCCATGTGGAAGGAGTAGTCGCAGGCAGCCTTCGAGGTCTTGTTGTCCCACATCTGCAACGCTTCCAGCAGCGACTGCTGCGGCGCCGGCAGGCAGAAATCGACCACCATCGTGGTGCCACCGGAAAGGGCCGCACGCGTCCCGGACTCGAAATCGTCGGCCGAATAGGTGCCCATGAACGGCATTTCGAGATGGGTGTGCGGATCGATGCCGCCCGGCATGACGTAACAGCCGCTGGCGTCGAACTCATGGTCGCCATGCAGGTTCGAGCCGATGGCGACGATCTTGCCGTGCTGCATCAGCACATCGGCCTTCCAGGTGCGGTCGGCGGTGACGATGGTGCCGTTTCGGATGACTTTGGTCATTGTCGTGTTCCCTTGTTCTCTTCGCGCTTCTTGTGAGCGTCGTTTTGAATACAGATCTTAGTTCACGCCACGATCCCCGCTGTCTCTACCACCGCATGGAACAGCACGTCGGCGCCGGCGCCGGCCCATTCCTTGGTGATTTCCTCAGCCTCGTTGTGTGACAACCCGTCAACGCAGGGGCACATCACCATGGCGGTCGGCGCAACGCGGTTGATCCAGCAGGCGTCGTGGCCGGCGCCGGAGACGATGTTGCGGTGGGAATAGCCGAGCCGATCGGCGGCGTCGCGGATCGCCTTGACGCAGCCGGCATCGAAGGTGACCGGATCGAAAGCGCCGACCTGCTCGACCTTGTACTGGATGTCGAGCGCCTCACAGATCGTGTCGATGCCTTCGCGTA
Source organism: Mesorhizobium sp. M0802 (assembly GCF_040320115.1). Taxonomy (NCBI): domain Bacteria; kingdom Pseudomonadati; phylum Pseudomonadota; class Alphaproteobacteria; order Hyphomicrobiales; family Phyllobacteriaceae; genus Mesorhizobium; species Mesorhizobium sp. M0802. The sequence goes on along the minus strand of NZ_JAMYOY010000001.1, from coordinate 659,939 downwards.
TGCGCCCATCCATCGCGTCCAGCACTTCCTTCTCGGGCGAGCGGATGTCGATGGTGAAGACGGTGCGCCCGGCGATGATGTTGCGCGAGTTCGGAAACACCTCCATGTGGCCGACCGCGCCGACGGCGTCGGGCTGGTAGTCCATGGCGATCTCGTGCACCAGTTCGATGACCCGAGCCATGCCGAGCCCGGCATTACGGCGCTTGGGCATCGGGGTCGAGCCGGTATGCGCCTCCTTGCCGGTCAGCGTTACCTGCAGCCATTTCAGGCCCTGGCCGTGGGTGACGACGCCAATGTCGATGCCTTCGTCCTCGAGGATCGGCCCCTGCTCAATATGCAGTTCGAAGAAGGCGTGGATCTTGCGATCACCGACTTTCTCGGTGCCTTTCCAGCCGATGCGCTCCAGCTCCTCGCCAAATTTCCTGCCCTGTTTATCAGTGTGCTGATACACGTCCGCCTGATCGAGCACACCGGCGAACACGCCGGACGCCATCATAGCCGGGGCAAAGCGCGAGCCTTCCTCATTGGTCCAGTTGGTAACGACGATCGGATGCCTGGTCTGGATGCCGAGATCGTTAAGCGAGCGAATAATCTCCAGCCCGCCGAGCACGCCGAGCACGCCGTCATATTTGCCGCCGGTCGGCTGCGTGTCGAGATGGCTGCCGACATAAACCGGCGGCAGGCTGGGATCAGCGCCTTCCCGGCGGGCAAACATGGTGCCCATTTCGTCAAGCCCCATTTCGAGCCCGGCCGCCTCGCACCAGCGCTTGAACAGATGCCGTCCCTCGCCGTCCTCGTCGGTCACGGTCTGGCGATTGTTGCCGCCGGCAATACCGGGGCCGATCTTCGCCATCTGCATGATGGAATCCCACAAACGGTCTGAATTGATTCGCAGATTCTCGCCTGGGGCGGCCATGCTCTAAAACCTCATCGGTTGCGGGGCGGCGGCGTCCCCCTCCCCCTCGAGGGGAGGGTGGCCGCGAAGCGGTCGGGTGGGGTCGCCCGCGACGCGCGCGACCTTCTCTTTGACCACCTGCGCGACGTGCCAAGCGCTGTTTATGACATCGGGCTCGTCAACACGGAAGACTTCAAATCCGAGCGATCGCAGATAAGCATCGCGAACGGCATCGTGCCGACTACCCCTGTCGTGTTCGTGCATGTCGCCATCGACCTCAACGATCAGCTTCACCGCCAAGCAGGCAAAATCCACGATGTACGGGCCAATCGGGCACTGACGGCGAAACTTGATGCCGGCTGATTTCAGGTCCCGCAGTTCATACCACAGCAGCGATTCTCCCTTGGTCGCGTGAATTCGAAGCGCTCGCGCCTTTTGGCGCATTTCGAAGCTCACGCGGGTACGGGGCATCAGGAGCGGCCTCGGAACAAAAGAGCAGGTCGGCGTCCGGTCGCACCGACCCCACCCGACCGCTTCGCGGCCACCCTCCCCTCGAGGGGGAGGGCTATCCGCGCCCGGTTTGTCAATCGATCGCCCTCAGCACTTCTCTGACATGGTCGATCAATTCGTTGATCTGGCCCTTGGTGATGATCAGTGGCGGCGACAGCGCGATGATGTCGCCGGTGGTGCGGATCAGCGCGCCGCGCTCGAACGCCTTGACGAAGGCCGAGAAGGCCCGCTTGGTCGGGCTGCCGGCGATCGGCGCCAGTTCGATCGCGCCGATCAGGCCGATATTCCTGATGTCGATGACATGCGGCTCGTCCTTCAGCGAATGCAGCGCATCTTCCCAGTAGGGCGCCAGTTCCTCGCCGCGGGTCAGCAGGCCCTCTTCCTTGTAGGTGTCGAGCGTGCCGAGTGCCGCGGCGCACGCAATCGGATTGCCCGAATAGGTGTAGCCGTGGAAGAACTCGATCATGTGCTCGGGGCCGGTCATGAAGGCGTCGTGGATTTCCTTCTTCACGAACACCGCGCCCATCGGGATGACGCCGTTGGAGACGCCCTTGGCGGTGGTCATGATGTCGGGCGTGACGCCGAAATAATCCGCTGCGAACGGCGCGCCGAGACGGCCGAAACCGGTGATGACCTCGTCGAAGATCAGCAAAATGCCGTGCTTGGTGCAGATCTCGCGCAGTTTCTGCAGATAGCCCTTCGGCGGCAGGATGACGCCGGTGGAGCCGGCGACCGGTTCGACGATGACAGCGGCGATGGTCGAGGCGTCATGCAGGGCAACGATGCGCTCCAGCTCGTTGGCGAGTTCCGCGCCATATTCCGGCACGCCCTTGGAGAAGGCGTTCTTTTCCGGCAGATGCGTGTGCGGCATGTGGTCGACGCCGCCGAGCAGCGTGCCGAACATCTTGCGGTTGGTGACGATGCCGCCGACCGAGATGCCGCCGAAATTGACGCCGTGATAGCCGCGTTCGCGGCCGATCAGGCGGGTGCGCGCGCCCTCGCCCTTCACACGGTGATAGGCGATCGCCATCTTCAGCGCCGTTTCGACCGATTCCGAACCGGAATTGGTGAAGAAGACATGGTCCATGCCCTTGGGCGCGAGATCGACCAGGCGGTTTGCCAGTTCGAACACGATCGGGTGGCCCATCTGGAAGGCCGGCGCATAGTCGAGTTCGGCCGCCTGGTGCTGGATCGCCTCGGTGATCTTGGGACGGCAATGGCCGGCATTGACGCACCAGAGGCCGGCGGTGCCATCGAGCACCTTGCGGCCGTCGCTGGTGGTGTAGTGCATGTCCTTGGCGGAAACGAACATGCGCGGCGCCTGTTTGAACTGCCGGTTTGCCGTGAACGGCATCCAGAATGCGCTGAGATCGTTCGGCGTGACTTTCAGCCGGTTGGACATGACCAAGACTTCCCCTTGTAACCTGTTTCGGTGCGGCTAACGCTTGGTCTTTCCAAAGCTTGGTCTTTGCTGCGTTTTCATGCTACGCAAATTTTTGACCGATTGGACAAACGTTAGCACCGCCCTGTCGGCGGTCAAGGGATTACTAGCGGAAATGCGGCCTGCGAAGTGCGCTCCACGGGTAAGAGAAAAACTGGTCCAGAGAATTGGTCCAGATGAACCCTGCGGCCAAGGCTTGCAGGGGTGAGCGGCGCCATGGAAGGCTCAGCCCCTCGCCGCACCCGCATCCAGCAGGAAAAGCGCGAACTGATCCTGGAAGCAGCGCTCGAAGTCTTCTCCACCAACGGCTTTCGCGGCTCGACCATCGACCAGATCGCCGAGGCCGCGGGGATGTCGAAGCCGAACCTGCTCTATTATTTCCGCCGCAAGGAAGACATCCACGAAACGCTGATGGAGCGGCTGCTGGCGACCTGGCTGGCGCCGCTGCGCGAACTCGACGATATCGGCGATCCCCTGACCGAGCTCAGGAGCTACATCAGGCGCAAGCTCGAAATGGCGCGTGATTTTCCCAGGGAGAGCCGGCTGTTCGCCAACGAGATCCTGCAAGGCGCGCCGCGCATCATGCCGCTGCTGGCGGGTGAGCTGAAAACGCTGGTCGACGAGAAGGCCAACGTCATCAAGGGCTGGATGCGCGCCGGAAAAATCGCCCGCACCGATCCCTGGCACCTGATCTTTTCGATCTGGGCGACGACGCAGCACTATGCCGATTTCGATGTCCAGGTCCGCGCGGTGCTCGGGCCCGACCGCGGCAGCGACGGCCGCTTCGAGGATGCGGCGCGGTTTCTGGAGCAGTTGTTCATTGATGGGCTGAAGCCGAAGGGCTGACCTTGGGCATCAGGCGCTGCGGCGCTCCGCCGGCATCGCCTCAAGCAAATTCTGCAGCTTCTCGATCGAATTCTGTTCGGCCAGCGGCGTGTAGACGATCAGCTTCATGTCCGAGCCGTCGTCGATCGACAGGCTCATATGCTCGAACGTCATGGCGCCGGCTCTCGGATGTCGGACATGTTTCACCCCCGACAATCGGCGTGCCACGTCGCGTTGCGGCCACCAGTCGCGAAACTCCGGACTTGAGCGCGTCATAAGCACGATCAGCCGCTCGAAATCCGCATCGCCCACATAGCGGGCGCTTTCCGCCCGGAACGAGGCCAGCACGGTGCGCGCCAATTGCTCCCAGTCAACCAGCAGGCGCCGGTGATGCGGATTGGTGAACACCATGTGGACGATGTTGCGGGCGTCGCCCTCTAGCAGGCCATAATCACCGAACACCGCTACCGCCGCCGGATTCCAGGCCAGCACGTCCCAGCGCCGCCCGACGACATAGGCCGGCTGCAGCACCAGGCTCTCCAGCATATGCATCAGCGGGCCATCGACCTTTTCCGGCGCAGCCACGCGGTTCTCCGGTTGCTGGCGGCCTGCCAGGATGAACAGATGCCGCCTTTCAACGGCGTCGAGGCGCAGCGCTTCGCTGAGCGCCGCTAGCACCTCCACCGAGGGTCTGACCTCGCGCCCCTGCTCTAGCCATGTGTACCAGGTGGTGCCGACGCCGGCGATCATCGCCACTTCCTCGCGACGCAAGCCTGGCGTGCGTCTCCGCAGGCCGGTCGCGATGCCGGTGGCGGACGGCGTCAATCTTTCGCGGCGCGAGCGCAGGAAGGCGCCAAGCTCGCGCCGGCGGCTGTCTTCAGCGGAGTGCGTGGGAGCATCCATGAGAGCTATTATAGCAGTATTGATACCAGGATAAAGTTTGAACTGTTTGGGCTGCGTCAGGCGCCCCATCTTCCATCCAGAGAGATGGAGGCTCTGAATATGGATCTGAAAGACAAGACAATCCTCATCACCGGTTCGACCGACGGCGTCGGCCGTGTCGTCGCGCAAAGGCTGGGCGCCGGCGGCGCGCGCGTGCTGGTGCATGGCCGTGACGCGGCTCGCGGCAAGGCAACCGTCGCAGAAATCGAATCCGCCGGCGGCAAAGCCGAGTTCCTCGCCGCCAACCTCGCCTCGCTAGCCGAGGTCCGCCGCCTTGCCGAGGCCGTACGCGCAAAAACCGACCGGCTCGACATCCTCATCAACAATGCCGGCATCGGCACGGCCGGCGCCAAGCGACAGCTCAGCGCCGACGGCTTCGAACTGCGCTTTGCGGTCAACTATCTCGCCGGTTTCCTGCTGACCTCGGAACTGCTGCCGCTGCTCAAGGCGAGTTCGCCGGCGCGCATCATCAACGTCGCTTCGGCCGGCCAGCAGGCGATCGATTTCGGCGATGTCATGCTGACACGTTCCTATGACGGCGTGCGCGCCTATTGCCAGAGCAAGCTGGCGCAGATCCTGTTCACCATCGACCTGGCCGGAGAGTTGAAAGGCAGCGGCGTCACCGTCAACGCTCTGCATCCGGCGAGCTACATGAACACCACCATGGTCCGCCAGGCCGGCGTGACGCCATGGAGCTCGGTCGAGACCGGCGCCGACGCCATTCTCAACCTCGCGACATCGCCCGCGCTGGAGGGCCGCAGCGGCCTCTATTTCGACGGCCGAAGGGAGGCCCGCGCCGACGCACAAGCCTATGACGCCAAGGCCAGACAGCAATTGCGAACCCTGAGCCTCGACCTCGTCGGCCAGGCTTCCCCAAAATCGAAGGAACAGCATTCATGACCGGCAAGATCGAACACACGGTCGTCATCGGCGGCTCATCCGGCATCGGCCTGGCAACGGCGCGAAAACTGCTGGGCCCAGGCATGAAGGTGACCATCACCGGACGAAACCAGGACAAGCTCACCAGCGCCTGGAAGAGCCTCGGCGGCGCCGCCGAGAAAGCTGCCTTCGATGCTTCGAAGCCGGACGAAGTCCGCCAGTTCTTTGGGGAACTCGGACCGTTCGATCACCTCGTGCTGGCTGCCAGCGGCGGCAAGGGACTTGGGCCGTTCGAAACCCTCGACCTCTCAGACATCGCCGGCGGCGTCGACGAGAAAGTCCGGCCGCAGCTGTCCTGCCTGCAGGCTGCCTTGCCGACGCTCAACAGATCGGGATCGGTCACCTTCATCTCGGCGGTGTCGGCACAATTGTCGGTGCCCGGCGTGGCCGGCATCGCCGCCGTCAACGGCATGCTGCTGACGGTGGTGCCGATCCTGGCGGTCGAACTGAAGCCTCTGCGCGTCAACGTCGTTGCGCCCGGCGTCATCGACACGCCATGGTGGGATTTTCTGGCCGAAGACCAGCGGCAGGCGGTGTTCAGCGAATATGCCGGCAAAACCCCGGTGGGCAGGATCGGCCGCGCCGAAGACGTCGCCGGCGCAATCGCCTTTCTCGTCTCCAACGGCTTCATGACCGGCCAGGTGCTGACCTGCGATGGCGGTTTGCGCTTCGCGGCGTGACCTTACAGCGACTGTGCGATCAGCGTGAGAAAGCCTCCGGCCAGGGCGACGTTGCCGACGAAGCCGTTGATGCGCGAGGCCCGGTCCGGGCCCTGATGGTCCCAGAAATTGTGGAACATCGGCGTCGCGACAATGAGAAACAGCACCAGCACAGCACTGGCGATCGCGGTCCACAGGCCGGCCATCACCAGCGCGCCGGCAATGGTCTGCAGGACGATGCCGGCCCACAACGCCAATTTCGCCTGCGGCACGCCGCGCGCGGCCATCAGCCCGGTCAGGAACGCCTCGTTTTGAACATTGCGCAGTCCCGCGACAACGAAGGCGCCGCCAAGCAACAGGCGGCCGAGAAACAACAGGGTCGAAGGCAAATCGACAGGCATGAAATCTTCCCCGTACTTAAGCATGAAACAGGTGGAGCGCCGCCCTTTCCACGGCGCTCCATGACTAACCGGACGGTCAGGCTGCTTTGGCAGCCGGCATCGGGTGAATGGCGTGGAACGGGATGCAGAGCCGGTTCCAGGTGTTGATCATGCCGATCGCGACCGACAGCTTGACCAGTTCCTCTTCCGAGAAGTGCTCTAGCGTGCGGGCATAGAGTTCGTCCGAAACGCCATTGTTGGCGATCAGGGTCGTTGCCTCGGTCCAGGCAAGCGCCGCGCGTTCGCGCTCGGAAAACAGCGGCGATTCCTGCCAGGCCGAAACCAGATAGAGCCGTGTCTCGGTTTCGCCATCGCGCCTCGCCTCGCGGCTATGCATCTCGACGCAGTAGGAGCAGCCATTGATCTGCGAGGCGCGGAGCTTGATCAAATGCAGCAGGCTCACTTCAAGCCCGCATTCGTCGACCGCCTTGTTGAGCGCCGACACGGCTTTCATGATCTCAGGCGCCTTGGCGAAGAATTGCAGTCTCTGTTTCATCGTCTTTCCTTTCACATCTGTCTGGCGGGGGATTAAATCTGTTTGGTCGAAGCGGGTTTCTGCGGCCGCTGATGGCGCGCCACAAAGGCACAGCTGGCGGCAAACGATCGCGGATCGCCTTCGGCCTTGTAATCAGCCACGATGTCGGACAACCGGGTTTCCGCGAGGGCCGCGCGATAGGCGCGCTCGGCCTTCAGCATCGCGGCATTGATGCCGCACGGCTTCACATAGGCCGAAGCATCGATCTTGACCGGGCCGCGCTGGCGGATCTCGCCGCAGCGGAAGGCCGGCTCGCGACCCTCGACCGCAAGCACGATATCGAGCAGCGTGATGCGCTCGGCCGGACGCGCCAGCCGGTAGCCGCCCGCCGGTCCCGGCACCGATTCCAGGATGCGCGCAGCCGTCAGCTGGTTCAGATGTTTCAGCAGATAGCTCGGCGACAGGCCGAAGGACTCTGCCAAAGCAGCACCCGGCATCGTGCTGTTGCCCTCCACGCTGGCCAGTGTGGCCGCGCAATGGATGGCCGCCTCTACACCCTCGCCCAGCTTCACGATGTTGCGCTCCTATTCATGGATATCTTTTATCCTAGATAAATGTTATCTGCAATAGGAAAATGAAAAACGGCGCTCGAAAGCGCCGCTTTTTTCTTCGACCCGTTCCCTACTCCGCGGCCACCTTGGCCATCGGGTTGTTCGGGTGCGTCGTCCAATTGGCGTAGACCGGCGACACCGGCTTGCCGGTGCGCTGGTCCATGACGCCGGCGGCCAGCGGCTCCATGGTGATGCAGTTCTCGACCGGACAGACATTGACGCACAGATTGCAGCCGACGCATTCGGCCTCGATCACCTCGAAATGCCTGACCCCGTCGACCATGTTGGTGATCGCCTGGTGTGAGGTGTCTTCGCAGGCGATGTGGCAGCGGCCGCATTTGATGCAGGCGTCCTGGTCGATATGCGCCTTGGCGATGTAATTGAGATTGAGATACTGCCAGTCGGTGACGTTGGGCGTGGCGCGACCGACAATATCGTCGAGCGAGGCATGACCCTTCTCGTCCATCCAGTTTTCGAGACCGGCGATCATTTCCTGCACGATCTTGAAGCCGTAGGTCATCGCCGCGGTGCACACCTGCACATTGCCGGCGCCGAGCGCCATGAACTCGGCGGCGTCGCGCCAGGTGGTGATGCCGCCAATGCCGGAGATCGGCAGGCCGTGGGTCTCGGGGTCGCGGGCGATCTCGGCCACCATGTTCATGGCGATCGGCTTCACCGCCGGGCCGCAATAGCCGCCATGCGAACCCTTGCCGTCGATAGTGGGCTCTGGCGCAAAGCTGTCGAGATTGACGCCGGTGATCGAGTTGATGGTGTTGATCAGCGACACCGCATCGGTGCCGCCGGCGTGCGCGGCGCGCGCCGGCTTGCGCACATCGGTGATATTCGGCGTCAGCTTGGTGATGACAGGCATGCGGGTGTTGGCCTTGCACCAGCGCACCACCATTTCGATGTATTCCGGCACCTGGCCGACAGCCGCGCCCATGCCGCGTTCCGACATGCCGTGCGGGCAGCCGAAATTGAGCTCGATGCCGTCGGCTTCGGTCTCCTCGACCACCGGCAGGATCGCCTTCCAGCTTTCCTCGACGCATGGCACCATCAGCGAGACGACGATGGCGCGGTCGGGCCAGTCCTTCTTGACCTGCTTGATCTCGCGCAGGTTGACCTGCAAATCGCGGTCGGTGATCAGCTCGATATTGTTGAGCCCGAGCAGGCGGCGGTCGGCGCCCCAGATGGCGCCATAGCGCGGGCCGTTGACGTTGACCACCGGCGGGCCTTCTTCGCCCAGCGTCTTCCACACGACACCGCCCCAGCCCGCCTTGAAGGCGCGGATGACATTGTAGGCCTTGTCGGTCGGCGGCGCCGAAGCCAGCCAGAACGGATTGGGCGATTTGATGCCGACGAAATTGTTGCGGATGTCTGCCATGACAGGTCCCTTTCAACCGAGACGAAGGAGCATTTCCACGGGTGCGAGAATGCCGCCTTTAAGCGCGGGGGTGAGATTGGCGATCTTGGTGCCGGCGTTCTCGCCCATGATAAGATTAACGCCAGGCGGCGGCTTTTTTCCTTCCGGCTGCGCCGCAGCCATGCGCGCCCGTATCGTGTCGAAAAATTCGATGGCGAAGGCGCCACGAGGGCGCTCGGCGGTTACAGAGAACCCCGCGGCGGCGGCAGCCGAACGATAGTCGTCGGGCGTGGCAACGAAGGACATGCTCTCGTCGGATGCCCATGGCAGCGGATAGGTCAGCGCACCTGCCTTGAGCCGCATCACATCGTAGACAGCAAAGACGCCGCCCGGCTTGAGCACACGCGCCGCCTCGCTCATCAGCTTTTTCTTGTCGGGAAGATTCATGCCGACATGCAGGATCATGGCCGTATCAAAGCTTTTGTTGCTGAACGGCATGTCCAGCGCGCTGCCCTGCACGAACCGGACTTTGTCGGCCATTCCCACCCGCTTCGACAGGCTGGTCGCGATGTCGACATAGCTTTGCGTCAGATCAATGCCGGTGACATCGGCGCCGGCATTGTTGGCGGCGAAGCGGGCTGGACCACCCACGCCGGAACCAATGTCGAGCAGCCTGGCCCCCGGCTTCAAACCCATCTGGCCGATGAGTTCCCTGGTGGCGGCGATACCGCCAATGTGGAACTCGTCGACCGCTTCGAGATCGCCAGCGCGTAGATGGGCAATTTCCACGCCGGTATCGGCGAGCACGGCAAGAATGTGCTGCTCAAGATCCGAGACGTCGTAGTGACGCGCGATGCCTGATTCCACTGAGGCCATGATCTCTATCCCTGTGCCAGACTCCGGTTGATGCTCTCCGCCGCATCGCGGCCTTGCGCGACGGCCGATACCGTCAAATCGTCGCCGCCAAAAATGCAGTCGCCGCCGGCCCAGACATTGGCGAGCGAGGTGCGCCCTTCTGCGTCGACCTTGATGCGGCCGGCTTCGAGTTCGATCGCAGCACCGCTGCCGTTAAGTGCCGCCGGCACAAAGCTCTGGCCGATCGCCTTGAACACCTGGTCGGCGGCCAGCGTCAGCCGCTCGCCGGTGCCGACAAGCGTGTCGCCGTTCATCGCTGTGTATTCGAGCTCGATGCCCGACACTTTGCCACCTTCGACAATGACCCGCTTCGGCTGCAGCCAGTGGCGGATGGTGACGCCGTTGGCGGCTGCCAGATCCTGCTCGAACTCGGAAGCGTTCATGTGTTCCTGGCCGCGCCGGTAGCAGATCGTCACCTCCTCGGCGCCGAGCAGCTTCGACTGCACGGCGGCGTCGATCGCCGTCATGCCGCCGCCGATGACGACGACGCGCCGGCCGATTGGCAGGCTCGAGAGATCGCTGGCCTGGCGCAGTTCGGCGATGAATTCGACTGCATTGACGACGCCACCGGCCTCCTCGCCATCGGCGCGCAGCGCATTGACGCCGCCAAGCCCCATGCCGAGGAAGACGGCATCATAATTGAGGATCAGGTCCGACAGCTGGTAGTCGCGACCGAGCGCCTTGCCGTTATGGATATCGATGCCGCCGATCCCAGTGACATAGTCGACCTCGGCCTGGGCGAAATTGTCGATGCTCTTGTAGGCGGCGATGCCATATTCATTGAGGCCGCCGGCCTTCGGGCGGGCTTCCAGAATGGTGACGTCATGGCCGTGGCGAGCGAGCCGGTGGGCGGCGGCAAGACCGGCCGGTCCGGCGCCCACGACGGCGACCGACTTGCCGGTCGATTCAGCGCGCGGATAAAACTGCTTGTGCTCGGCCATTGCGACGTCGGTGGCGTAGCGCTGCAGGCGGCCGATCTGCACCGGCTTGCCTTCCGCCACCTCGCGCACGCAGACCTCTTCGCAAAGCGTCTCGGTCGGGCAGACGCGGGCGCACATGCCACCCAATATGTTCTGGTCGAAAATCGTCTTGGCCGAACCGATCGGGTTGCCGGTCGATATCTGGCGGATGAACAGCGGAATGTCGATCGAGGTCGGGCACGCGTTCATGCACGGCGCATCGTAGCAGAAATAGCAGCGGTCGGATTCGACCAGCGCTTCGTGGTGATCGAGCGGCGGATGCAGGTCGGAAAAATTCTCGGCGTACTGGTCGGCGGCAAGCCGGCCGCCGGCAATGCCGTCCTTGAACTGGCCTTCTGGCATCGTCAGTTCCCCATGTTTTCGTTTTGGGGAAGGCTAGCACGTTTTATTTTTTTATCAATTGGTCAATTTTCGCCGCAAGCCACTGAAAAGCCTAGCTGATAATATGATCGGACCACTCATGTTATTGCCTATGTCACGGGCGAAAAGCCAGTGCTCGTAGCGCCGCCATGGATCGACCTGATCTCGTTGGCAACCAGTTGCTGCAGCCGCCACAGATTGCGGTCGCGGATGCCGAATTCCTCAAGGTGGCTGACGGTGTTGTAGAGATATTCCGCGCCTGAGCCGACATGGCCGCAGGCTCTGGCAAGCACCCTCGCCACCCGATCCAGCGGCTGCCCGAGCGAGGTTCCCCTGCCCGTCACCCCGACCCAGAAGCCGAGCGCCCGTATCCGGCCCTGCTCCGTGCGCACGGGAACCCACCGGACCGAGCTGACACTCTCATGATCGTCGATCTCGCGCCGCAACAATCTTTCGATCTGCTGCGGCTTGTCGCCGTCGGGCAGGCGGTAGATGACGCCGTCGCATCGGCCGCCGCGTTCGAGCGCCATCATCAGCCCCGGCTGCGCGACGCTGCCGCGCCAGCGCACCATGTCGAGGCAGAACGAGCGATGCCAGCCAAACGCAGTGGCGCGCTGGCGTTCGACGGACTCGAAAGCCGGCTTCCAGATCAGCGAGCCATAGGCGAACACCCATAACGGCCCCGCATCGGCTTCGTCGGAGAGCCGTAAGGCAAGCGTGCGAAAATCCTCGTCGTTCAGCTGCGTCCAGCTGCCGTCCGGTCCGGGATCGACCTCTTCGCGATGACACAGTGACACAAGCTCAGGCGTGAGCGACATAAGGCGCATGAAACGACTACCCCTCGTTTGCCCAAGGAAAGTCGAAAACCGCCGCACGTGCAAGGCGTCGGTGGGGCGAAGTGCGGAACGATGTGTCAACGCAGCCGTTGAACTTTCTCCGCTTCGCTGTCGGATTCGCGTCGCTGAAAACGTCCTTTGATGGATCGGACGACGATCTATGCATGAAGGTGAGGAGACCGAAAATGCCGAAATCCCCAATGCCCTTCTTCTGGTACGAGTTGATGACCAGCGACCTCGATGCGGCGCAAGCATTTTACACCACCGTGGTCGGCTGGCGGGCCGAGCCCTTCGACAAGGCGCCCAGCATGCCGCGCTATTTCGTGGTGAACTCCGCCGAGCGTGGCGTCGGCGGGCTGATGACCCTGCCCGAGGAAGCAGCCAGGACGGGTCTGAAGCCGGCCTGGTTCGGCTATATCCACACCAGCGATACCGTTGCCTCGACCGAGGCACTGAAAGCGGCCGGCGGGGCTGTTCACCGCGAACCCGACGACATTCCCGGCGTCGGCCGCTTCTCCGTCGTCGCCGACCCGCAAGGCGCCGCCTTCATGTTCCTGCAGCCCAATGGCCTCGACCAGCCCGTCCTTCCGGCAACGACGCCGGGCCATGTCGGCTGGCACGAGCTTTATGCGGCCGACCGCCAGAAGGCCTTCGATTTCTACTCCAGCCAGTTCGGCTGGACCGATGCCGGTAGCATGGACATCGGCGAGATGGGCATCTATCAGACCTTCTCGGCCGGCCCTGAATCCGGCGGCGGCATCATGAACAAGCCACAACAGCTGCCGGTGCCGGTGTGGCTGTTCTACTTCAATGTCGATGCCATCGACGCAGCCGCCAAACGCGTCACCGACAATGGCGGCAAGATCGTCATGGGTCCGATGCCGGTGCCGACCGGCCAATGGATTGCCCAGTTCACCGATCCGCAAGGCGCCTATTTCGCGCTGATCGCGCCGGGCCGCTGATCCCCTCCGGTACTCGCCTGCACGGAACTGCTCTCATCGCACTGCCGGTGCGATGAGAGGCGCGTCCGGGCGCGGTCACTCCGGCGCCAGCACCGCGACCTTGAGGTTCTCTTTCCTGGCGCCGCTGAGCTGGATCGTGGCTGCGCCAGGCGTCAGCTTGAAGCGCACGCTCTTGCGGATGCCGGGGCAGGTCTTCACGCCGCTGAAACCCGCTGATTTCACGGCTTGGCCATCCTGAATGACGTCGACCCAGGCCTCATCGGACAGGCTGATCTGGAGCTCTCCTTCCGCTGGCACGGCCACGTTTGCCGTCGCGCCGAACGTGCCGGCTGCCGGCGCGCGTTGCGGTGAGACCGTGAAGCTGACCGCATCGACGGGCTCCAGCGCCATATCCGCGGCTTCGCCGAAAGCAAGAGAGGCACCTGACTGCGCGGCGGGCGCAGCCGGAAACAGTTCCTGCTCGCGTGTCACCGGCCATTTGAAGGCATCGCAGCCAGCATCAGCGGCCACGGCGAAACTGGTGCTGGCGAGAATTGCGAACAGGCTGACGGCGACTTTTTTCATGGCTAGGAACCCGTTTGGTTTGGAGTGTCTACACGCAGACATACAACTTAAACGAGCTGTATGCAACCATAACGAGAACAAATTTCGAAGTCCAGACTGGAAGTGATTTCTAATCACCGATTGTTGATGACAGGCCACGCGAAGTGAATGGTCCAGCGCCGGGTGATAATTTATGGCCGGGCCGCAGGGTTGGAAAAATGGAGTTTAGATGAAGCTTTTTGATGGTCTCGCCAGATTTCAGCCGCAGGCACTCGGCCTCCTGCGCATCATCACAGCCCTGCAGTTCATCGAGCATGGCTCGCAGAAACTGTTCAATTTTCCGGTCAGCGCCGAGCCTCACGCTCTTACCGGCCTGACGGCGACGGCAGGCATCCTGGAGTTCGCCGGTGGCATCCTGCTGGCGCTCGGTCTGTTCACCCGCCCGGTCGCGTTCCTGCTGGCCGGCGAGATGGCCATCGCCTATTTCATGGCGCACTACCCGCGCGACTTCTTCCCGGTCAACAACAGCGGCGACGCGGCAATCTCCTTCTGCTTCATCTTCCTCTATCTGGTGTTTGCCGGCGCCGGCGCCTTCGCGCTCGACAACCGCCGCAGCCCCCGACGCGCCTGATGCATGTCGCCCAAAAGTGCGCAGCGGTTTTGGGATAACGACTTGCACAAAAACGACTTGCACAAAACAAGAATCTGAAGCGCCTCGGCGAAGCCGAAGCGCTTCAGGCGCGCATTCGCTCGAAGTTCGCGTCAAAGAGCGGCGCTGCCTGAACGCGCGCCGCGTGGCGCTTGCCCAAAAGTTCGATTTCGAAGCCGTCGCTCTTGTCTGCGATCTCCTTCGGCACATAGCCGATGGCGACGGATTTTTTTGAATGATGCGCATAGCCGCCCGACGTCACCCAGCCGCGCACCGCGCCATCGTACCAGATCGGCTCGTCGCCGATGACATCGGCATCGTCGGCATCGAGGATAAATGTGCGCAGCCTGAGCTTGCCGCCCTGCTTGCGCTCGGCAAGAGCGCCGGTTTTGCCGATGAAATCGGCATCCTTGCCATAGGCGACGAAACGGTCGAGCCCGGCCTCCAGCGGCCCGTAGACCGGCCGGTATTCGCGCGCCCATGAGCCGTAGTTTTTCTCCAGCCGCAGCGCATTGAGCGCGCGCGAGCCGAACAGGCCGAGGCCGAATTCCTCGCCTGCCGCCATCAATGCCCGGAAGGCAGCGCGCTGATATTCCGGCGCCACCCAGATCTCGTAACCGAGATCGCCGGTGTAGCTGACGCGGCCGACCAGGCATGGCGCCGTGCCGATGTCCATTTTCGCGACCGCCATGAACGGGAACCCGGCATTGGAGACATCCGCGCGGCTGACTTTCGCCAAGACATCCCGCGCCTTCGGGCCGGCGATTGCGAGGCCGGTCAGCTTCTGCCCCAGCGCCTCTAAACGAACCGAGCTATCCGCAGGCAGATGCGCCTCGAACCACCGCATATGATACTGCTCGGCAATGCCGGAGCCGGCGATGAACCATTCGCCGTCGCCGATATTGGCAAGCGTGAAATCGCCGATCAGTTTGCCGTCATCCTTCAGCATCGGCGCCAGCGTCATGCGGCCGGGCTTGGGCAGCTTGCAGGCAAAAATCCGATCGAGCCAGGCGGCCGCCCCCTCGCCCGTCATCTTGTACTTGGCGAAGTTCGAAATCTCCGCCATGCCGACGCTCTCACGAACCGTCGCTACCTCATTGGCGACATGGGAAAAATCGCTGGACCGCCGCCACGAGAACTCGTCCTTGACACCCGCGGGCGCATACCAGAGCGGCACTTCCAGCCCATAGGACACACCCCATTGCGCGCCCTTGGCCGAGAGCAGATCGTAGATCGGCGTCGTCTTCAGTAGCCGTCCGGCGGGCAGCTCCTCATTGGGGAAGCGGATCGAGAAGCGGCGCGAATAATTCTCGCGCACCTTGGCGTTGGTGTAGGCCATCGTCGCCCAGTCGCCGTAGCGCGCCACATCCATGGCCCAGATGTCGGCTCCTGGATCGCCCTCGATCATCCAGTTGGACAACGCCAGACCGACGCCGCCGCCTTGTGAAAAGCCCGCCATGACGCCGCAGGCGACCCAGAAGCCCGGAAGGCCGCGCACCGGCCCGACCAGCGGATTGCCATCCGGCGCGAAGGTGAAGGGCCCGTTGATGATCTGCTTGATGCCGGTCCTCTCGAAGGCCGGGAAATGCCTGAAGCCGACTTCGAGCGACGGCGCGATGCGGTCGATGTCCGGCTCCAGCAGTTCATGGCCGAAATCCCAAGGCGTCTGGAACTCGGACCACACCTTGTTGGCCTTCTCATAGGTGCCCATCAGCATGCCGCCGCGCTCCTGGCGCAGATAGAGCTCACCGTCGAAATCGACGGCGTGGATGATCTCGGTGCCGGTCTTGGCGTTCCACGCCGCGACTTCCGGCATATCCTCGGTGATCAGGTACATGTGCTCCATGGCCAGCACCGGCAGTTCCAGCCCGACCATGCGGCCGACCTCGCGCGCCCACAGGCCGCCGGCATTGACGACATGCTCGGCCACGACCTCGCCCTTGTTGGTGATGACCCGCCACGTCCCGTCGGGCCGGCGCACAATGTCTTCCACCTTGGTGAAGCGCTCGACCTCGGCGCCAAGCTTGCGCGCGGCCTTGGCGTAGGCATGCGTCACACCGGAGGGATCGAGATGGCCGTCTTCCTTGTTGCGAACGGCGCCGACGAACTGCTTGGGATCAATCAGCGGCATCAGTTCAGCCGCTTCGTTGGCCGATATTTCCTCGAGATCGATGCCGAGGTAACGCCCTTTGGCAACGACGCCGCGCAGCCAGTCGAGCCGCGCCTCGGTCGCCGCCAGCAGCACGCCGCCGGTCAGATGCACGCCGGTCGCCTGCCCCGACAGCTCCTCGATCTCCTTGTAGAGCGAGATCGTGTATTTCTGCAGCTTGGCGACGTTGGGGTCGCCATTGATCGTGTGCATGCCGCCGGCCGCATGCCAGGTCGAGCCCGAGGTCAGCTCGTCGCGCTCCAGCAGCACGACATCGGTCCAGCCATGGCGGGCCAGATGGAACAGCACCGAACACCCGACGACGCCACCGCCAATGACCACGACCTTTGCATGCGATTTCATGAGTTTTGCTCTGTTATCAATGAGTTGAGGAGATAAGGTGAATCAGAAAGGCAGCGCCGCGCGCCGACGCTGAAAAAGTCACGGCTCGCCCTGCCCGATCGCTTCCTTGCGCCTGGCCACATACGCCTCCAGCGCCTCGCGCACGGCGATATCCATCACCGGCTCGACATAGTCTTCCAGCGCCTTCTTCCACAGCCGGGTCGCGCGCGCCGTCGTGTCGAGGCCGCCGGCCTCCTGCCATGCCTCGTAATTCTGCCAGTTGGACAGTATCGGCTGGTAGAAGGCGGTGGCATAGCGTTCCAGCGTGTGCGGTTCGCCGAAGAAATGGCCGCCGGTCGGCACCGCGCCCAGCGCCTCGACCGCAAGCTCCGCCTCGTCGACGACGATCGGGCGCAGGAACTCCATCATGTGCTGGATCATCTCGACATCAATGATGAGCTTTTCGAACGATGCCGTCAGCCCGCCCTCCTGCCAGCCGGCGGCATGATAGACGAGGTTGCCGTGGCCGAGCACAGCGCCCCACAGCGCCATCAGCGTCTCGTAGGCGCCTTGCGCGTCCGCCGCATTCGATGCTGACCCCGGTGTCGTGCGGTAGGGCAGATTGTAGCGCCGCGCCAATTGCCCCGAGGCGATGTTGGCCTTGGTGTTCTCCGGCGTTCCGAAGGCCGGCGCGCCCGACTTCATGTCGACGTTGGAGGTGAAGGCGCCGTACATCACTGGCGCGCCGGGGCGCACCAGTTGCGTTAGCACCACGCCGAACAGCGCCTCGGCATTCTGCTGCGCCAGGGCGCCGGCGAGCGTCACCGGGCTCATCGCGCCCATCAGCGTGAACGGCGTCACCGCCACCGACTGGCCGAACTCGGCCATGGTCATCAGCCCTTCGGCCATCATCTCATCGAAACGCCGCGGCGAGTTGACCGAGATGATGGTGGCAATGCCGGGATCATCGCGCATCTCGTCCAGCGTCAGCCCGCGCGCGATTGCCATCATCTCGATGCCGTCCAGCGCCCGGCCTCGTCCGATCGCCGAGACATGGAAGGATTTGTCGGTCAGCGTCAGATTGGTGAAATAGGTATCCATGTGCCTGGTGTTCGCCGGCAGTTCCACCGGCGCGCAGACCTGGTTGCCGAGCATGTGGATGCAGTTGAAATGCTGAGCCAGCCGGGTCAGATCGGCATAGTCGTGCAAGTTTCCGGCGCGCCGGCCGCGCTCCATGTCGTGCACATTGGGCGGCCCGGCGACGAGGGTGAAATTGATCGTGTTGCCGCCGAGATGAATGGTGTTGGCGCGATTGCGCGGCGTCAGTCGATAGCTGGACTGCGTGGCCTTCAGCGCCTCGGCCACAAGGCCGCGGTCGATGCGGACATTCGCGGTCGCATGGTCGACCTTTGCGCCCGCCTTCTCGAACAGCGACAACGCCCGCGGAGACATCACCTCGATGCCGAAGTTTTCCAGAATATGCATCGATGCCTGATGGATGGCTTCGATCTGGTCGGCCGACAGCATCGCCATCGGCGGATAGGGATTGGTCACCCGCCGCAGTGGAAGTTGCGGGATGGCGGCAGGCCCCCGGTTGCTGGTTCGCTCCGCGCCGCGCTTGCGTCTTGGTTCATTCATGCCTGTCATCAGAGCGCCGGCATCCGGACATCGCTGTCAGAAATCCGCCCTTCGCGGACGTGATTTTAGCCAAGGCGGCATTTTTGAATTCTGACGGAGATAAAGGCGACGCGAAAGGTCGGAATAATGATACAGGTCCACTGAGCGCAGCCAGGCCGGCTAGCCGTTAAGAAACGCCGAAAGATTCCCTTTATGATTTCGGCCTATTCGTTTTCCAATGCGTAGTTCGAGTTTGAGTAAAATTGTAGCGGTTGGCGTGCTGCTGGCTTTGCCGGCCTGCGCGACGCCGCCCAACCATATCAACGATGTCTGCGCCGTCTTCGACCAGAACGACGGCTGGTTCGACAACTGGCAGTCGGCCGCCGAGCGCGCCTCGCAGAAATACGGGGTCCCCGTCCCCGTGCTGATGGCGACGGTGCGCAAGGAATCCGGTTTCAAGAGCAATGCCAGGCCGCCGCGTACCAAACTGCTCGGCTTCATTCCGTGGAAACATGTCTCGTCAGCCACTGGTTTCTCGCAGGCGCTCGACGGCACCTGGTCGCAATATCAGAGCGAAACCGGCAGTTGGGCGGCGAGGCGGACCAAGTTTGCCGATGCCGTCGATTTCGTCGGCTGGTATCATTCCAAGACATCAGACACGTTCGGCGTCGCCCGCAACGACACCTACAATCTCTACCTCGCCTACTATCTCGGCTGGACCGCCTACGGCCGTGGCAACCGTGGTGACGCCGGCGTGCAGGGCTATGCCAGGGCGACCGAAAAGATGGCCCGCGACTATGCCGAACAGCTGCAGCAATGCGGCAGCTGACGTTGCCAAGCGGTCTTGCAGCCACGCAGTTTGCGATCGAAGCGGAACTCAGCCATTCATTCGCTTGGGATCAGGTGGAGGATCGACCTCCCTCCCTTTACCGCTGCCGTTGACAGCTTTCGGTCAAACGTCGCCAATTGGCCGTCACGCGCCTTGGCGAGTCCCAACAGATAGCTATCCGTTACCTGTGCCGGGGTGAGGATCCTGGCTGCATCGATGTCGTTGGAACCGACAAGGCTGATCTCGTCAGGCCAGAACTGATGTCCTGAAAGGGCATGCAGCTTGCCGACAATCTGCGCCACCACGGCGGGAGAACCCGGAGAATTGGGGTATTTCGGGTTGCTTACAATCCTGATGACGCCATTCTCGGTAATGGGACATGTTGCCCATGATAAATGCCCGGTGGATTGGAACCACCGATGGGCAACTTCATGCGCGACGTGAGCCGGATCGATCAACGCAATCAACACATTGACGTCGAGCAGGAAGGTCACGCCAATTCGTCGCGAAGCGCATTGACCATTTCGAGATCGACCATCGGGCCGTCGGGCCGCGATGCAAGCAAGGGGATGCCGTTGCGTTCACCGCCGGTCGGTGGCCTGCGCAGTGAGCGGCGAGCCAGATCGGAAATGACATCGCCAACGCTGCGATCCTGCTGTCGCGCCATGGCCTTGGCCGCAAGTAGGACATCGTCATGGATTGCAAGTGTGGTTCTCACAATATGCTCCCTATCTCGCATCAAACATCACGCATCACATAAAGCAATGGACAGCAATATTCAAGCGAACGTGGCCTGTCGTTCCTTGAGCTATGGCGACGCTGCGGCAATGCGCCAACGAGCGGCATTGCCTCTATGGCTGGTCAGCTCGGCTTCTTGCCATGCGGGCGCTTCGGCGGTTCGCCGGCGAAACCTGGGCCGATCCCATCCGGTGCGTCTTCCGGCACGCCCTCATGCGCTGCGTGTTCCCTGTCGAACTTGATCACCGGCTCCATCGTCGCCAGCACATCGTCCGACAGCCAGCACAGGCTCATATGGCCATTGCCGAGATGCTTCACCGGCGGCACCTTGGTCTCGCACAGATTGTCCGGCACCAGCCTCTTGTAGCCGCAGCGCGTCTGGAACGGGCAGCCGCTCGGCGGGTTCATCGCCGACGGGATATCGCCTTCGAGCACGATGTGCCGTTTGACCACGCTGGTGTCGGCGATCGGGATAGCCGACAGCAGCGCCTCTGTGTAGGGGTGATAGGGTGGCGCGAAGATCTGGTCGGTCGTGCCCTGCTCGACGATGTAGCCGAGATACATGACGACGACGCGGTCGGCGATGTAGCGCACGACGGACAGATCGTGGCTGATGAACAGCATCGTCGTCTTGTTCTTGCGCTGGATGTCCATCAGCAGCTCGGTCACGGCCGCCTGCACCGAGACGTCGAGTGCCGACACCGGCTCGTCGGCCACCACCACCTTGGCATCGCCGGCAAAGGCGCGCGCAACGCCGATGCGCTGCTTCTGGCCGCCTGAGAGCTGACGCGGCTTGCGCGTCTCGAAGGCCCGCGGCAGCTTCACCAGGTCAAGCAGTTCCAGCATGCGCTTGCGCCGCTCCGCGACATTGTTGCCGACTTTGAATTTTTCCAGCGTGCGGATGATCTGCGAACCGACGGAGTGGCTGGGATTGAGCGTATCGAACGGGTTCTGGAACACCATCTGGATCGATGACACCGTTTCGACGCTGCGCTTCTCGATGCCGGTCGACTGGATCTCCTTGTTGCCCAGCGTCACTGTGCCGGCACTTGCCGTCTCCAGCCCGAGCAGGACCTTGGCCAGCGTCGACTTTCCGCAGCCGGACTCGCCGACGATGGCGACGGTCTCGGATTCGCGGGCCATGAACGAGATCGTCTCATTGGCCTTGACGACGCGGCCTTCGCTGGAGCCGAACACTTCGCTGCCGCCGACCTTGTAGTATTTTCTCAAATCCTCGATCTTGAGCACCGGCGCGCCGGGCACGACCTTCTCATTGACCTTCTTGGCGCCGGGAGGCAGCGCTTCCCAGTCGATCTCGTTGAAGCGCACGCAGCGCGAGAAATGCCCTTCGTGACCGGCGACCTCGATCATCGGGATTTCGGCGGCATTGCAGACGCCCTCAACGAAATGGTGGCAGCGCGGGCCGAAATTGCAGCCCTTGGGCCGCTCATGCGGCAGCGGCAACTGGCCGGGGATAGAGATCAGGGGCCGCGAATTCTTGTCGGCGCCCGGCAGCGGGATCGAACGGAACAGCCCTTGCGTATAGGGATGGCGCATCCGGTCGAACACGTCCTTGATCTTGCCGGTCTCGACCGCTTCGCCCGAGTACATCACCGTGATGCGGTCGCAGGTCTCGAGGATGAGGCCCAGATTGTGCGACACGAAGATCATCGACGTGCCGAACTTCTCGCCCAGCCCCTTGACCAGTTCGACGATGCCGGCCTCCACCGTCACGTCGAGCGCCGTCGTCGGTTCGTCGAGCAGAAGCAGCGCCGGCTTCGACAGCAGCGCCATGGCAATGACGATGCGCTGCTGCTGGCCGCCGGACAGCTGGTGCGGATAGGAACGCATCATGCGTTCGGGATCGGGCAATCTCACCGAGCGCACCATTTCGAGCGCCCTTTTGTAAGCCTCTTCCTTCGACACCTTGTCGTGGATCAGCGGCACTTCCATCAATTGCTGGCCGACCTTCATCGCCGGATTGAGGCTCGCCATCGGCTCCTGGTAGATCATGGCGATCTTGTTGCCGCGGATGGAGCGCAACTCCTCGTCGGACAGCTCGCCCATGTCCTTGCCCTGGAACTTGATCTTGCCGCCGACGATCTTTCCGATGTTGGAGAGGTCGCGCATGATACCGAGCGACACGGTCGACTTGCCGCAGCCGGACTCGCCGACGATGCCCATGGCTTCGCCCGGCATCACCGTGCAGGAAAAGTCCATGACGGCAGGGATCTCGCCCTTGCGGGTGAAGAAGGAGATCGACAGGTTCTCGATCTCGATGATCGGCCCATTGGTCGACTTTGGGGGATTTCGAACTGCCTCATTCATGGGTCGCTCCAATCCTATTTTCATGCTCGCGGGCCGAAACCCGCAGATCAGTCTTTCATCGATTGTTCGCGCAGCGAGTCGGCAAGCAGGTTCAAGCCCAGCACGAACGACATCAGCGCGATCGTCGGCGGCAGCGCCGGGTGGATGAAGGAGCGCAGCAGGCGGCTGGCGTCCTTGATTGCGGTGCCCCAGTCCGGGCTCTCCGGCGCCAGGCCCAGCCCGAAATAGCCGAGCGTGCCGAGCAGGATCGTGGTGTAGCCGATGCGCAGGCAGGCATCGACGATCAGCGGCCCGCGCGCATTGGGCAGGATCTCCCACAGCATGATGTACCAGGGCGATTCACCGCGCGTCTGCGCCGCCGCCACATAGTCGCGCGTCTTGATGTCCATCACCAGGCCGCGCACGATGCGGAATACGCCGGGGCTGGAGGCGAACACCACCGCCACGAAGATGTTGAGCTGGTTGGGATCGATGTGGATGATCTTGAACGGATCGGCGTCGAACACCAGGCCGGCATAGACCCAGCCGCCGATGATCAGCGTCAGCCCGAGCAATATATAGAGGCGGTCCGGCCGGTTCTTGTAGCGCGTCCAGAACAGCACCGAAAAGAAGATGATCGGGAACAGGAAGAACAGCCCGGCCATGGCGTAGGGGATCGGCGTATCCATGATGCCCGGCGTCACCAGCAGGTAGAACAGCAGGATCACCGGGAAGGCCAGCACCAGATTGGCCAGGAAGGACAGCACGGTGTCGATCCGGCCGCCATAGTAACCGGCGGGCAGACCGAGCGTGATGCCGACCATCAGCGCGAAACCGGTCGCAGCCGGTGCGATGATCAGCACGATCTGGCTGCCATAGACCATGCGCGAAAAGACATCGCGGGCGAGCTTGTCGCCGCCGAAATAGTAGATGAGTTTCGATACCGGCTCGAGCGAGCCCGGCAGCGCATCCTTCATGATCGGGACCTGGGCGAGCGGATCGAAGGGCGCGACGGTCGACGCGAAGATTGCCGTGAACAGCCAGAACAGGCAGATGCCGACACCGACTATGCCGACGCCGCTATCGAACAACTGGCCGTAGAGGCCGAGCCTTTTCTTGTAGGTGAAGCTCACCCCCATCACCAGGGCAAGCCCTAACCAGACCGGCCAGAAACGCCCAATCACGCCGAGCACGACATTGAAGGCACCGATATATTCGACCTGCATCTGCCCCAGCCCCCTATTGAACTCTGATACGCGGATTGAGGAACGCGTAGCCGACATCCGAGATGAGCTGCGTGATCAGCACGATGAACACCGAGACCAGTGAACAGCCAAGCAGCAGATCGATGTCGTTGTTGCCGGCGGCCTCGACCAGCGTGTAGCCAAAGCCCTGGTAGCGGAACATCACCTCGACGATGACGACGCCGGTAAGCAGCCAGGGAAATTGCAGCATGATGACGGTGAAGGGCGCAATCAGCGCATTGCGCAGCGCGTGCTTGACGACGACGCTGCCGAAGGAAAGCCCCTTCAGCCGGGCGGTGCGGATATATTGCTGCGTCATCACCTCGACCATCGAGGCGCGTGTCATGCGGGCGATGTAGCCGATGCCGTAGATCGCCAGCGTCATCACCGGCAGGGTGAAATTGTAGAAGGTGATGCCCTGGCTTGCCGAGGCGGCCGAACCGTTCAGCCAGCCGAGCCAGGAGGCGAAGATGACGGTGAAGATGACGCCGGACACATATTCGGGCGTCGCCGTCGACGCGATTGATGCGACGGACAGCGTTCGGTCCGTTCGCGAGCCCTCGCGCATGCCGGCCAGGATGCCGATCAGCAGCGAAATCGGCACCATCACCAACAGCACGCAGAGCATCAGGATACCGGTGGCGGCGAGTGCGGGGAAGAGCTTTGACGCAACGGAGGTTTTGAACTTGGTCGAGCAGCCGAAATCACCTTCCAGGATGCCGGAGAATTTCGGCTCCAGCGGATCGTTGCAGAAGGAGAAACGCTGCGTCGGCTTGCCGGTCGCCGGATCGGTCACCGGTTGCTTCGGGACGACGCCCAGCCATTGCCCGTAGCGCACGAAGAAGTTCTGCCGGTAGCCATGGTTGACCAGCCAGCTTTCGAGCTGTTCGGCCGATGTGTGCATTTCGGTCTGGCTGATCGCCAGCTTCTTCAAATTCGGCTCGAGGTTGATCAGGAAGAAGACGATCATCGTCAGGCACAGCATCGTCAATGCCATGGTGCCGAGACGCCTGATTACGAAAGAAAGCATGGCGGTCCCCTGCCGGTCTGGTTGGGGTTGGAGCCAGTTCGAAAAACCAGCTTTGCCGTTGCCGGCAGAGTTGGCCGTCAAATCGGCACTCGGATGCAATCAACCCAGTTTTATTGAACGGTCTTTCAGGAGAGTCCGCAACTTTTTGCTGCGGCGGCTTCCGGTTCTGGACCAAGCGAGGCGTGACGGGAAGGAGCGAAGCGCCCCTTCCCTGACGTTCCGATCACGCCTGGTCGAGCCAGACCTTGCCGTAGTCGCGCTCGAAGGTCGGATGCATCTTGTAATTCTGCACCGCCTTGACCGAGTGGCTGTAGAGCTTGCGCCAGTATGGCTGGATCATGATGCCGGAATCCTGCAGGATCTGCTCGATGTCCTTCATCATCTCCTTGCGCTTGGCCGCATCGGCAACGGCCAATGCTGCATTGAGCTTGGCATCCCATTCGGGGTTGGAATAGGCCGACTCGTTCCACGCCTCGCCGGTGCGGTAGCCGATCGCCAGAACCTGAACGCCGAGCGGGCGCATGTTCCAGTTGGTCATCGACAGCGGGTACTTGGTCCAGTCGTTCCAGAACGTCGAGCCCGGCAGCACCGTGCGCTTTACCTTGAGGCCGGCGTCGCGCATCTGCGCGGCGATGGCGTCGCCGGTATTCTTGTGCCAGTCTTCGTCGACCGTGATCAGCTCATGCTCGAAGTCGGCCTGGCCGGCTTCCGCCATCAGCGCCTTGGCCTTGGCCGGATCGCGAGCGACTTTGGGCAACTCGTAATATTCCGGGTGGATTTGGCAGACATGGTGGTTTTCAGCCACCGTGCCGGCATTTCCGTAGCCAAGCTGCAGAACGACATTGTTGTCGACCGCCAACTGCAGCGCGTTGCGCACTTTCTGATCGCCGTAAGGCTTGTTGTTGATGTTGGTGCGGCACACGATGGTCGAGGCGGTGACGATTTCGGACTTGACCAGGTCCAGTCCGTCGAGGATCGACACATAGTCGGCCGAGGTCTCGAAATTCGTATGGACTTCGCCGGCCTCGAAGGCACTGACCATGGCTGCCGGATCGGTGCCGTAGTCGACGAACTCGATGCCGTCGAGGAACACCTCGCCGTCCCACCACTTGTTGTCCTCGCGGCGCTTGTAGACCACCTTCTGGCCGACATCGTAGGAGACGAGCTCGAACGGGCCGGTACCGATCGGGCAGGCTTTGAAGTCGCCGCCCTTCTCGTCGAAGCTCTTGTGCACGATGAGGCCGGGATAGTCGCACATGTTCGGAATGAGCGCGATGTCAGCCTTGCCGAGCTTCAGCTTGACGGTGTGGTCGTCAACCTTGGTCACGGCGCTTTCGTCGAGCTTGTCGTCCTTGACCAGCGTGCCGAGACGGCCAGGCATGGAATTGCCCTCGGCCTTCTTGTCGGCCCAGCGCTTGAGATTGAAGATGACGTCATCGGCGGTGAAGGCATCGCCATTCGACCAGGTCACACCCTTGCGCACATGCAGCGTGTACTCGGTGGCGTCGTCGTTGACCTCCCAGCTCTCCAGAAGGTACGGGCGGAACGTGTATTCGCTGGTGTACTTGACCAGCGGCTCAAGCGCCTGACGCTCGGCATTGGCGATTTCCGACCAGTCGGCCTTGCGCGGATCCTTGGGATCCTTGACCCATTGCGCGACTTTAAGGATGCCGCCCTTCTTGCCCTGCACCACTTCGGCCCTGGCTTGGGTCGGCACGGCTACGCCGAGCATGCCGTAGGCCATCGCAGTCGACGCGCCGAACACGCTGGCCATGGCGAGGAACTCGCGGCGATCGACTTTGCCTGCCTTGGCTTCTTCGGCCATGGCCAGGATGTGATCGGGAACGCGATCGCCATTACTCTTGTAATTTGTCATACCTTAACTCCCATTGTTGGCTTTCCGCCTTTTAACATTCCGCATCCCTGCCGTGATGTCAAAGACGGCATGGCTACGGAACCTGTTAGGGAATGTGCAACTTTGAAAAGGGAGCGGTTCGCGTGATAACGACAGACTTGGCGCAAAAGTGCTAGCGCGCCCAGATTCCGCCGGAATCTGCTCAGGCGAGTAACTGATACATTTGGGCGGGTTGAGACAGCGCCAGTTCCGGCGGCGGTAAGGGCCAGGAACTCAATATTCCTTTTCGTAGAAGATGCCGCCCTTGGCCTCGCCGCCATCGTTGGCCTCGCCGCGCAGCTTGACGCCGCGTCCCACATTGAGGTCGATCGTCGCCTTGCCCGATCCTGGCCTGTCGCCTTTCTGGATCGTCACATAGGTGCGGTCATTGAGGTACTTGCCCGCCGACACGGCGGTGCCGCCCTGGTCATCGGTGGTCACATCCAGGTCATCGACGCCGATTGCACTGCGCAGGTTTTCGAGCAGCGAGGTCGAGCCGCCGACGCCGGCCAGTTGGCCGGCGGCCTCGGCCAGCTGCGCGATCTGAAGCGGCGACAGGTTCGACATAGAGCGGCCGAAAATCAGCTGCGCCAGCACCTCGTCCTCGGGCAGCGCCGGCACCGAGGAGAAGTCGAATTTCGGATTGGTGGCTTCGCCCGAGACGACGATGGTGACGGTGGCGCTGGTCGTGGTCGATGTCGCGGTCAAGTTGAGGTAGGGCACCAGCGAGCCCGAAAAGCCGACCGTGCCTTCGGTAAAGGTCAGCCGCTTGCCGAGGATCGACAGCCGCCCACGCTGCAAGGTGAAGGTGCCGACCGCCTGCGGCGAAGCCGCCGGGCCGGTCAGCCTCAGCGAACCGCCAAACTCGGCATCGACGCCCCTGCCCTGGATGAAGATCTGGTTCGGCGCATTGACCGTGACGTCGAGGACAAGCCCACTGCCGCCGCCACCGCTGGCCGCCGCCGGTCGCAAGGCCTTGTCCTGCGCCCGCACGGAGGCGGGCGCGTTCTTGTGCTTGACACCGAGCGCTGCCAGCGAGCCCGGCAGCTTATCGGGAACGGTGATGACGGTCTTGGCCAGGTTGACGGTGCCCGAAATCACCGGCGCCGAGGTGAGCGGCCCCTTGATGGTCAGGTCGCCGCCGAGATTGGCTGTCACCACCCTGCCGTCGGTATAGCGGCCGTCAACCAGCTTGATCGACAAATCGGCTGGGAAACCTTGCGCCGGATTGATGCCGAGGGTGCCGGAGGCCGACAGGCTCCCGCGTGTCGACAGCGTGCCGGTCAGCCGGTTGATCCGGGCAACGCCGTTGCCGATCGAAATGTCGGCGGCAATGTCGTTGACGGCAAGGCCGGAACGCGCGTCGACCAGGCGGGCGCCCGACGTGCTGACCGTGCCGCCGATCACCGGCGACGCCGCCGGGCCGCGCATCTGGATATTGACGTTGGCGGTGCCGCTGAGCGACAGCCCTTGCGCCGCAAGCTTGGCGGCCAGGAAGGAAAATGGCACCTTGCCGTTGAAGTCGAGCACCAGCGCTGGTGTGCCGGCCGTCGTCACCGTACCGCCGCCCTTGAGGCCAAGCCCGGCGCCGTCGCTGATGTCGGCGTTGAAGGTGAGCTTCTTGCCGGCGAATGTTCCCGACGAAGAGATATTCATGCCGCCAAGACCGGCGCTGCGCGTCTGCGAGGTCTGCACCCCGCCGGCATCGATATCGAAAGCGACAGTCGGATTGCCCGGCGCGCCGGTTACCTTGACTGTTCCCGAAATCGAACCGGCGGCCTGGAGGCCCGGCGAAAAACTGTTGGCGAGTGAGGCCGGCACCTTCGACAGCGCGGCGCTGATGTCGAGTGCCTGCCCGACCTTGCCGGTCACCGTCGCCGTGCCGCCACCGAGATTGAGCACCAGCTTGTCCAGCGTCGTGGTGCCGTTGGCGATGCTGACGGTCGAGGCCTGGGCGATGGCCGCCTTGATGCCCTGCACCGTGGCCTGGCCGGAAGCGAGTTCGATGGTGGTGGTGCCGCCAGCCACCTTTACCCTGCCCCCAGCCTTCGCCGGAATGCCCTTGACGGTGGCGCCGCCGGAAAACCCGGTCCAGTCGCCGTCGCGCTTCAAATCGAAATCGATGCCGCTGATGGCGGTCCCGCCGGAAATGACGCTGTCGGCGCGAATTTTGCCCGAGATGACCGGCGCGGCGAGATAGTTGGCGACCAGCGCATCGATCGACACCGTCTTCGCCTGCAGGTCGCCGCGCGTGATCGAAGCGGTCGCAGCCTTGACGGCGACGTTCGGGCCATCCGCGGTCTTGGAGAATGCAATAGTGCCGCGCACGTCGCCTTCGGCCTTTTCCAGTGCCAGCGCCGCCAGCGGCCCGATATCCGGCAGGTCGAGCGCGATGGTGCCGACCGGCACGAAAGCCTCGTCGAGCGCAAGGTCGCCGGAAATCCTGTTCTTGCCGAGCGACAGCAGCAGTCCGTTGATGGCGCTCTTGCCGTCGGCCGTCGCCAGCACCGCGCTGCCTTGCAGCGCCTGCCCCGCGACATTGCCGGTCAGTTGCACATTGGCCGCCGGATTGGCGGCGTCGGCCTTGCCGGTGGCGGTCAGCTTCAACCCGGTGATTTCGCGTTCCGCCACCAGCAGCCGGTCGCTGTTGACCGTCAGCGACAGATCCGGCGCCAGGCTAGGCCCCTGCGCGTTGAGTGCAAAGCTGATCGCGCCTTTGGCATCTTTCGATAACAGCGAGATGTCGGCCAGTGCACCCTTGACATCTGCGCTGAGCTTGTTGTCGGCGAGACTGGCCTGGCCGTCCGCGGTCAGTGCGCCCGACGCCAGCTTGACCGGATTGACGCTGACATTGCCATTGCCATCTCGCTTCAGCATGGCGCTGAGCTGCGTGCGCTCTGCCAGCACGCTGCGCGCCGCCGCCGGCAACGCCGCCGACAGCACGTCGGCGTTGAGGTTGAGGTCGATTGCTCCATCGGCAAAGCCGACACGGCCATTGAAGGCGCTGCCCAGCGCATCGGCCTGCACCGAGCCGCTGTCGATGGTGATCGCGTCCGCCGCCAGGGTGCCGGCGATCTTGGCGGTGATCTTGCCGGCGATCAGCGGCGCGATGGTCGGATTGTCCAGACCGATCTTGTCCGCCGTCACCGTGCCCGAGATCGGACCGGTTCGGCTTCTCACATCGAACGCATCGGAATGCAGCGCAAGCGCAATGCCCTCGACCTTGGCGTCATCCGTCGCCACCGAAGGCAGTACCGCCGAGATGTTGAGCTTGGCTTGCGCAGCCTGCCCGGCCGCCTTCACCGACAGCGCCTGCAATTCGAGCTTGATCGGGCTTTCCGCGCTGCCCAGCGTCAACGGCAGGCTCGGACCGGACGATGTCAGATCGAGCGCGAAATCGCTGGCGCCGTTCGGGTTGACGGTGCCGGCTGCCTTGCCGGAGATTTTTTGGCCCGACAGCGTCGCCTGATCCAGCACGATGCCGCCGGCCGTCGAATAGCTGCCGGCCGCATCGACATCGAGCGGTCCGAGCCCGGCCTGACGGGTCTGGCTGGTCTCGGCGCCGGCCAGTTTTGCATTAAAGCGAATGTCGGGATTTGCTGACGGCCCGGTGATTTGCGCCGTGCCGTCGAGCGTGCCCGCGGCATCGAGGCCGGGCGAAAAGCCATTGGCAAGCGCAGCCGGCAGCGCCGAGAAGGTCGCCGCCAGATCGAGCGTCTGGCCCGCCGTGCCCGACAGCGTCACCGAGCCGCCGCCGAGATCGACTACCAGCCTTTGAATGTTGGTTATGCCATCGGCAATGGTCAGGCTCGACGGCTCGGCGATCGCCACCTTGATGCCGCGCACCGTCGCCTCGCCGGACGCGATCTCGACGCTGGTCGTGCCGCCGGCAATCTTCGCCCGCCCGGCAGCTGTCGCCGGAATGCCTGATATGGTTGCGCCGCCGGTGAAATTCGTCCAGTCGCCGTCACGCTTGAGGTCAACGCCGATGCCGCTGACGACGGTCGTTCCCGAGGTCACGCTGTCGGCCTTGATCGTGCCGGAGATCGCCGGGCTGTTGAGATAGTTGGCGATCAGTGCGCTGACGGTGACTGCCTTGGCTGCCACATCGCCGCGCGCGATCGACACGCTGGCTGCATTGATGGCGACGGTGGGAGCCTCGCCGTCTTTGGCGAACACCACCGTGCCGCCGATATCGCCGGCCGCCGTCTGCCCGGCCAGCGACGCCAGCGGCGCGATATCGGGCGCGGAGATCGTCAGAGTCCCCAGCGGCAGGAATTTTTCATCGAGCGTGAGGTCGCCCGACACCTTGTTGTCGCCCAGCGCTACGCTGAGCCCCTTGATGGAGCGCTTGCCATCGCTCGTCACCAGCGCCGCCTTGATGGCGAGCGGCTGTTCGTCGACCGCGCCGGTCAGCGAGACATCTGCGGCCGGGCTCACAATATCGGCCTTGCCCGATGCGGTCAGCTTGATGTCCTTGACGGTGCGGCCGGAGGCCGTCAGGCTGGCACTGTCGGCCGAAACCGAGAAATCCGGTGCGTTGCGCGCGCCGCTTGCCGTCAGCGCGAAATCGACCCCGCCGGCGACCGGCACGCCGACCAGCGAAGACAGCACCGAGACGTCGCCGAGCTTGCCCTTGATGTCGGCCTGGATATCGCTGCCTTGCGCGCTGGCGGTGCCGCTGGCGCTCAGCGAACCGGAAGTGAGTTCGATCGAGTTGGCGGCGAAAGAGCCCTGCGGATCGCGCGTCGCGGTCGCCGAGAATTTGACCCGTTCGCCAAGCAGCGAACTGATCTGCGGCGGCAGCGCCGTCGACACAGCATCCGCATTCATCTTCAGCGTCATGGCGAGATCGGCCAGCGTCACCTTAGCCGTCAGCCCGGCATTGAGAGCATCGCTGCGCAGCGTGCCTTCGTCGAGCGAAATCTCGTCCCTGCTGATCGAACCGGCAAGAGAGGCCGTCAGCTTGCCGGTCACCAGCGGCGCCAGCGTCGCGACGTCGGTCTTCAGCCCGGCCGCCGCCAGCGACACGCTGACCGGGCCGCTGCGGTTCTCGAAGTCGAAACCGTCGGAATGGATCTTCGCATCGAGATTGTTCACCTGAGAGCCGCCCGCCACCACCGAGACCAGTGAAGCGCTGGCGTCAATCATCGGCGCCTTGCCGTCACCGAAGGCGCGCGCGGTCACATTGTTGATGGCCACCATGATCGGCTGCGCCTGGGTACCGACATTGACCGTGACCGGCTTGGCTTTGGCCACGAGTTCGACCGAAAGGTCGCTGGCGCCGTTGGGGTCGACCATGCCGGCAGCGGTACCATGAACTGCGTCGCTCTCGATTGCAGCGCGCTCGATGTCGACGCCGCCGGCTGCGGTCGCGGTGCCGGCGAGGTCGAAACTGGTCTTGCCGGCAAACAGCGACTTGAACCGTTCCGGCAGGAAGCCTTCGAACGAACCGTCGCCCTTGGCCTCGATCCGGTTGCCCTTGTCGGTCAGCTGGTGCCGGCCGGTGAGCTGGGTAACGATCTGCCCATCGACCATGAAGGTGCCGACGCCGCTCCAGTTGGCCAGCGGCCCGGTGCCCGAGACGACGATGTTGACCGGCGGCGCGCTGGGTAGCTTGAGCAGGTTGGCGATGATGCCGCCGGCCGGCTCGGAAGCCTTGAGATCGAGGTCAAGCTTGTTTTCATCCGGCGCGAAGTGGATGTTGGCGTCGACATTGCCTTGCTTGCCGTCATGGCGGGTAACGTTGAGCACCGTCTGGATCGCCAGCGGCGACGCATCGACCTTGGCCGATCCCTTGGCCGCAAGTTCGGCAATGCCGCTGCCGGCAAGTTGCTGGCCGAGCGCGATCTCCGGCAAATCGATCGCTCTGATATCAAGCGAAACCGGCAGGCCGCCCGACCCGCTCTGGCTCGGCTCGGTGCTCGTCACAGGCAGCCGTGCCAGTTCTATCCGTTCGGCCGCTATGCGGTCGGCGCTGAAATTCTTCGACAACAGCGCCAGCGGCGACCAGTCGACAGCCACCTTGCGGGCCACCAGCCAGGCGCCCTCGCGGTCTTCCAGCACGACATGGTCGACCGTCAGCGCGCCGGACCAGATACCGTTAATGCCGCTGACCGTGACTTTGCTGTCCCCTGACGAGGCCATGTCAGAGATGATGCCGGCGAGATTTTCGCGGCCGCGCTCGGTCTTGGTCAGCACGACCAGCGCGCCGATGCCCGCCGCCGCCACGATCAGCAGCGTGTAGAAAAACAGGCGAAGGATGCGTTTCAAAATCTTCATCGTCAGAACGCCTGTCCGATCCCGGCATAGATGCCGAAACGCGGGTCGCCACGGTCGCGGTTGAGCGGCACGGCGGCGTCGATGCGCAGCGGCCCGAACGGCGTGATGTAGCGCAGGCCAACGCCCGCGCCGACCTTCACGTCGGAAAAGTCCGGCGTCGCTGTGGTCGAGACAGTGCCGGCGTCGACGAACGGCACGATGCCGATCGTGTCGGTCAGAGCAATGCGCATTTCGACCGATGTTTCGAAGAAGGAAAGCCCGCCGATCGGCTGATTGTCGATGTCCTTCGGTCCGATGCCCTGATAGGCATAGCCCCGCACCGAGCCGCCACCGCCGGAATAGAAGCGCCTGTCGGCTGGAACGTTCTGAAGGCCGGTGCCGACGATCGAACCCAGCGCGACGCGTTCGGCAAGCACGAATTTCGAGGCGGTGTCGAGCGATTGATAGGCCGAGCCCTCGCCCCTGAGCTTGAGGAAGGCGGCGCCGCTCAGAATGTCGTAGCTCGGTTCGGCATAGGCCAGAACCCTGAAGCCGCTGGTCGGATTGAGCCGGTTGTCCCTGTTGTCATAGACATATTGCAGCGGAATGCTGGCGATCAGGTATTTGTGCTTGCCGAAGGCGTCGGTGATCCTGGAATAGTCGAGCGCGATTTCAGCCGAAACCGTCTGCTTCTTGTCGATCTCATAGGACAGGCCGGTGCTGCCCTTGACCGAGAAATGGTCGTAGGCGTCTGGATGTTCGAGCACGGTCTTGACGCTGGCGATGAATTTCGAGGCCGGCCCGACCACGCCGGGCTTCTCGAACATGATGCCGGCATTGTAGTTGAGCTCGCTGAGATCGTTGCTGCCGATGCCGCTGATCTTGCCCTCGATGCGCAGTTTTTCGGCCCGGCCGAACAGATTTCGGTGGCCCCAATAGCCTTCCAGGCCTAGCCCTTCGGTGTTGGAGAAAGTGCCGCCGACGCCGAAATAGCGCGGTTTGCGCTCGCTGACCTGGACGCCGATCGGAATGTTGCCGTCCGCGTCGAGACTGTCGGCTTCCTTCAGCGTCACGCTGTTGAACACTTCGAGCCTCAGCAGCCGGTCGCGGGCATCGTCGATCTCGTCAGGCGAATATCGCCGGCCGCGTTTCAGCCCGGTCATATATTCGGTGAACTCGCGATCGACCTTCTCGGTGCCATCGACGGTGGTGTCGCCATAGCCGGCAACCGGCCCGGCGGCCACCGTCAGCGTCACGTCGAGCGTCGAGGTGGTGTGCTCGGCCACGACCTGCCTGTCGGTGATCCGGGCAAGCGGCCGGCCCTCCTGCTTCAGCGCCCGCACGATCAGCGCCTCGGCCTTGAGCACGGCGCCCGAGCCGGCATCGCCGCCGGCTATCAGGCCGAAATCGGCGCTCGCCAGCCCGGCGGCATCGCCCTCCAGCCTGATATTGCCGAGTGTGAATTTGGGCCCGCTGGCGATGCTGACCACCACCGGGATCGGCTGCGGACCAGTGAATTCGGCATCAGGCGGCAAATCGTCGAGCGCCTTGCCCTGGATGGTGATGGTGACGACGCCTTCATAGCGGGCGTCGGCATAAAGCGCGGCGACCAGCTGTTCGCGGTCGCTACGCGCCTTTGCCAAAAGGCCGAGCGAGCCGGAAACCGGGCGGTCCTCGTCGGATTTCAGCGACGAGGCGTTTTCGAGCTTCTTGACCAGGTCATTGTCGGCATCGGGCGCTTCGATGGTCACCGCATAGCGCAGCGGGTCGACGATATCGGCGTCTTCGTCATTCGAAGAGCCCCACAATTTGATGCCGAAGAGCTCGAAGGCGGCCGCCGACCCCGATTCGGCAACGAGCACGCTCGAGCACGCCAACGCCACAATCAGCGCGCGCGAAAGCGTGCGCCGTGGCGCACTTACCTTCGACATCTGCGCTTCATACGCCGGCATCAGGACAACCTAGGTTACAAAACTAAAATTGGAATGAAGTTTTGAAGCGCTCGTAAAGGGGCCACAATCCAATTGTCTGAAATAGGCAGGGCTTGGAATTCACACCTTCTGCGTTTTCGCAAGAAAGCGTGATCCCTTTCCCCTGGATGAACTATCGGCATACCGGTCATTGGCCGGTTTGGGAACCGTTGGCGGGCGGAAACCTGCCCGTCCTCGTGTTGACAAGCTTGACTGAAGCTTGAACATGCCGCGGACGTAGCAGTGTCTGGAGGGTGTTATGGCAATGCGCGCGGCGGCTCGTGGTCTGTCGATCTTGATTCTTCTCATTTTCGCCTGGGGGTCTGTAGCGCAAGCGGCCGAAGCCCGCCGGGTGGTGACCTCAAATAATTCCGACTATTTCGGCTTCGATCTCAGATCGGACCAGAATGTCAGCCTCGATCAGTGCAAGACGACATGCCTCGGCGACCCGGCCTGCCGCGCCTTTACTTACAACAACAAGGCCAAATGGTGCTTCCTAAAATCCGACTATAACCAGTTGAAACCCTTCAGCGGCGCGGTCGCGGGCAAGGTCGTCAATGTCGATGGCGACCCCGATATCGGCGCCCCGCCGGAACTCGCCTTTTTCCCCAACTGGATGGCCGACCAGGCCCAGCAATACCGCAACAAGCTGACCGATCCGGCCTATGACAAGCCGACCGACGGGCTGGAATCACTCCGCGCCGCCGCCGAACAGGCTGCACTGACCGGCGACCATGGCCAAGCCATGAACAAATACGAGGCCGCGGTCTCGGTCCTGCCTGACGACGGCCAGCTTTGGCTCGGTCTGGCGCGTGAAACGCTTGCCATACAGCCGGCCAGCGGCACCTCCGAATCCTACAATCTGCCGGTCAAAGGCACCTCCGCCGCCATCAACGCCTACAAGTTGCTGCGCACCACCAAGACCCGCGCCGAAGTGCTGGCGCTGCTCGGCAACGGCCTCGACCGCCGCGATCTCTACCGTCCAGCCCTGCAGGCTTATGAAGCCAGCCTCGCGCTGGTCAGTTCGCCGGCGGTCAAGGCCGAATATGAGGATCTCAAGGCCCGCAAGGGCTTCCGCGTCATCGATCACTCGATCGACGCCGACACCAGCGCGCCGCGCATTTGCGCGCAGTTTTCCGAGGAGCTTGTCAAGACCGGCGTCGACTACGCCCAGTTCGTCACCGTCGACAACCAGCCGCCCAAGGGCGTCGAGGCAAAGGACAAGCAGATCTGCGTCGAAGGCCTGGAGCACGGCCAACATTACGAAGTGACCTTCCGCGCCGGCCTGCCGGCCGCCATTGGCGAGGTCACCGCCGCTCCGGTCGTGCTGTCGATCTATGTGCAGGACCGCGCGCCGTCCGCCCGCTTCACCGGCGACAGCTTCGTGCTGCCCGCCGGCGCCCGCCGCGGCATCCCGGTCGTCACCGTCAACATGAATGCCGCGCAGATGAAGCTCTACCGCATCGGCGATCGTTCGCTGGCGCAGCTTCTGTCCGGCTATCAGTTCCTGAAGCAGCTCGACGGCTATGATATCTCCAGCATTTCCGACCAGATGGGTGAGCCGGTCTGGCAGGGCCAGCTCGACATCGCCAACGACCTCAACAAGGACGTCACGACGTCGTTCCCGGTCGACGAAGCTTTGCCGCAGCGCAAGCCCGGCGTCTACGTGCTGACCGCGCAAGCGGTAAATGAAAATGACGAGGACAATTACAATTCGCTTGCCACGCAGTGGTTCGTCGTCTCCGACATCGGCCTGTCGACCTATACCGGCCAGGATGGCCTCAATGTCTTTGCCCGCTCGCTCGGAACCGCCAAGCCGATCGCCGGCGCCGAACTGACGCTGCTGGCCAGGAACAATGAAATCCTCGGCACAGCCACGTCCGACGCCGAAGGCCACGCTGTCTTCAACCCCGGCCTGACGCGCGGCGACGGCGGCATGGTGCCGGCCGTTCTGATGGCCAAGCAGGGCGACAACGATTTCGTCTTCCTCGACATGGGCCGCGCCGGCTTCGATTTGTCCGATCGCGGCGTCGCCGGACGCGCCGCACCGGGCGCGCTCGATGTCTATGCCTGGACCGAACGCGGCATCTACCGCGCCGGCGAGGATGTGCATGTCGCAGCCCTTGCCCGCGACGGCGCCTCCAAAGCGGTGGAAAACCTGCCGCTGACCTTCATCTTCGCCCGTCCCGACGGCGTCGAGAACCGCCGCATCGTTGCCGATGGCGTCTCGGCCGGCGGCTATGCCGTCGACCTGCCGCTGGAAGCCAACGCCATGCGCGGCACCTGGACGGTGTCGATCTATACCGATCCCAAGCAGGCGGCCGTTTCCAGCCAGATGTTCCTGGTCGAAGACTTCGTGCCGGATCGCATCGAGTTCGACATGAAGTCCGACAAGCAGGAGATCGCCCAGGGCGAAACCGCCAACATCGACATTGACGGCCGCTTCCTCTATGGCGCGCCGGCCGCCGGCCTCGCGCTCGAAGGCGAGCTGACGCTGTCGACGGCGCGCGACTGGGACCGTTTCGCCGGCTATTCGTTCGGCCTTGCCGACGAGCAGTCGGCCGAGCCTTCGGTCACCCCGTTCACCGGTCTGCCGGTGGTCGGCGACGACGGCAAGGCGACCTTCCCGGTCACGGTCGACCAATTGCCCGCGACCACCAAGCTGGTCGACGCCAAGGTCACGGTTCGCATGCGCGAAACCGGCGGCCGCGCCATCGAGCGCTCGCTCAACATCGGCATCCGCCCGCAAGGCCACATGATCGGCATTCGTCCGGATTTCGCCGACAATGAGGTGCCGCAGGGCGGCACCGCCAAATTCAGCCTCATCGCGGTCGATCCCGACGGCAAGCGCGAGACGCTGAAGGGCGCGCAGTGGTCGCTGGTCAAGGTCGAACGCAATTACCAGTGGTATCGCAACAACAACTCGTGGAACTACGAACCGGTCACCTTCACCAAGTCGATCGCCAACGGCCAGGTCGATCTCAGCGCCGATGCCGAGGCGACCGTGACGATGCCGGTCGACTGGGGCCAGTACCGGCTCGAGATCGAGACTGCCGATCCCGAGGGCCCGGCGACCAGCTATGAGTTCGACGCCGGCTGGTATGTCTCCTCGACCTCCACCGAAACGCCTGACGGGCTCGAGATCGCTCTCGACAAGGACAGCTATGCCGTCGGCGACGTGGCCAAGCTGAAAGTGTCGCCGCATTTTGCCGGCGAACTGCTGGTCACCATCGGCGCCGACAAGCTGCTCAAGACCGTCACGGCAACCGTGCCGGCCGGCGGCAGCACGGTCGAGATCCCGGTCGGTGACGACTGGGGCGCCGGCGCCTACATCACCGCAACCCTGTTCCGGCCCGGCGATGCGCAGGAAACCCGCATGCCGGCGCGCGCCATCGGCGTAAAATGGCTGACGGTCGACCCAGGCTCGAAAAAGCTCGCCGTCACCCTGACGCCGCCGGACAAGACGATGCCGCGCCAGCAGCTGTCGATCCCGGTTTCGGTCGCCGGCGTAGCGCCGGGCAGCAATGCCTATGTCACGGTCGCTGCCGTCGATGTCGGCATTTTGAACCTCACCAACTACAAGGCGCCGGATCCGGAGGGCTGGTATTTCGGCCAGCGCATGCTCGGGCTCGAAGTCCGCGACATCTATGGCCGTCTCATCGACGGCTCGCTCGGCACCACCGGCAAGCTCAGGACCGGCGGCGACGGCGCCTCGATGCAGCCGCAAGGCAGTCCCCCGACCGAAAAGCTGGTCGCCTTCTTCTCCGGCCCGGTCCAGCTCGACGCCGACGGCAAGGCAAGGATCGACTTCGACATCCCGCAGTTCAACGGCACCGTGCGCGTCATGGCCGTCGCCTGGACCAAGGAGGCCGTCGGCCATGCCACGACCGATGTCATCGTGCGCGATCCGGTGGTGATCACCGCCGGCCTGCCCCGCTTCCTGGCGCCTGGAGATGCAGCTATCATGCGGCTCGACGTCGCCGACACCGACGGTCCGGAGGGCGACTATGCCCTGTCGATCGCCACGACCGGCGACCTCTCGACCGGCGACAAGCCCTTGCCCGAAAAGCTGACGCTGGCCAAGGGCAAGCGCCAGACGCTGACCGTGCCGCTGATTGCACAGACGGCGGGCAATGCCTCGATCACCATCAAGCTCGCCCATGGCGACGGCACCGCCGTCGAGCAGACGCTGTATGTTCCGGTGCGTCCGGCGCAATTGCCGGTCACCACCCGTCTGGTCGTCGACCTCAAGGGCAATGGCGGCTCGCTGCGCGTCGACAAGGAGCTGCTCGCGGCAAGCCTGCTCGACGGCGCCTCGATCAGCGTCGGCGTTTCGCAGGCTGCCGCATTCGACGTGCCGTCGCTGCTGATGACGCTCGACCGCTACCCCTATGGTTGCGCCGAGCAGACCACCAGCCGCGCCATGCCGCTTCTCTACGTCAACGATCTGGCGTCCGGCGTCGGCATGCAAAGCGATCCCGAACTGCACGACCTCGTTCAGGCGGCCATCTACAAGGTGCTGAGCTACCAGGCTTCGGCCGGCAGCTTCGGCCTGTGGGGTCCGGGCTCTGGCGATCTGTGGCTTGACTCTTACGTCACCGACTTCCTGACCCGGGCGCGCGAGCAGAACTACGACGTGCCGGCGCTGGCGATGAGCCAGGCGCTGAGCAATCTGCAAAACTCGGTCGGTTACGACCAGGACGTCCAGGATCGCGGCAGCGAAATCGCCTACGCGCTCTATGTTCTGGCCCGCAACAAGAAGGCCTCGGTCGGCGATCTGCGCTACTACGCCAACACCAAGCTCGAAGCCTTCTCGAGCCCGATGGCTGTCGCCCAGTTGGCGGCGAGCCTGGCGCTCTACGGCGACTCGCAACGTTCGGAAGCAACCTTCCAGACGGCGCTGCAGCTGGCCAAGTCGACCACCGAGTACGACTACTACCGGTCCGACTATGGCTCACGGCTGCGTGATGGCGCCGCAATCCTGGCGCTCGCCGCCGAATCGAAGCCGGCGCCTACCATCGTGCCGGAGCTGATCCGGCTGGTGGCAAGGGAACGCGCCGATGCCCGCTGGACCAGCACGCAGGACGAGTCCTGGATGCTTCTGGCGGCCCGCGCGCTGAAGTCGGGCAACGACTCGATCACGCTGTCGGTCAACGGCGCGCCGCATGCAGGTGGATATTCCAACCACCTCAGCGGCAACGACATTGCCGACAGCCCGCTGACCATCGCCAACACCGGCGCCACGCCGCTGCAGGCGGTCGTCACCACGGTCGCCTCGCCGGTAGAGCCCTTGCCGGCCGGCGGCGACGGCTTCACCATCGACCGCACCTACTACAAGCTCGATGGCACCGAAGCCAACGTCACCGAGGCGACGCAGAACGAACGCTACGTGGTCGTGCTCAAGGTTTACGAGCAGAACCGCTGGCCTTCGCGCCTGCTGATCACCGACCTGTTGCCGGCCGGCTTCGAGATCGACAATCCGGGCCTTGTCTCCAGCGCCCAATTGTCGAACTTCACCTGGCTGGCGCAAACGGACGCAGCCCATCTCGAATTCCGCGACGACCGTTTCGTCGCGGCATTCAATCCCAATGATGGCGATGGCGACCGCAACATCATGCTGGCCTACGTCGTGCGTGCGGTAACGCCGGGCACCTATGCCCATCCGGCAGCCACGGTGGAGGACATGTACCGGCCGCAATATTCGGCCCGCACCGCCACCGGCATGATGGAGATCAAGGCGCCGTAAGGCGCCTTGACGAAGATGAACACGCCGATGTCCGCGACCATCTCCTTCTCCCCGCTATGCGGAGAGAAGGAGCCGGCAGGCGGATGAAGGGCACCACCATGCTCTCCAGAAAATTTCTCCGTCGAACAGGCATCGCCGCCGCCTCCCTCGTCGGCTTTGCGGCGATCGCTGCCGCTTCTCTCTGGAAACTCGACCGCGCTTTTCCGCCGCCGCTGCCCGAAAGGCTCACCGTCTCCACCGAGGTCCAGGACCGCGACGGCCAGCTGTTGCGCGCCTTCGCCACGCCGGACGGTTACTGGCGGCTCGACACTCATCTCGATCAGGTCGACAAGCAGTTCGTCGACATGCTGGTCACCTATGAAGACAAGCGTTTCTGGGACCATGAGGGCGTAGATGTGCTGGCGCTTGCGCGCGCCGCCGGCCAGTTCGCCACCAGCGGCCATATCGTCTCCGGCGGCTCGACTTTGTCGATGCAGCTTGCCCGGCTGATCGAGCCCCGCGAAAGCCGCAGCCTCGGCTCGAAAATCAAGCAGATGCTGCGTGCCATCCAGATCGAGCGGCGGCTGTCCAAGCAGGAGATACTCGAACGCTACCTGACCTTGGCGCCCTATGGCGGCAATCTCGAAGGTGTGCGCGCCGCCTCGCTCGCCTATTTCGGCAAAGAGCCGAAGCGGCTGACGGTCTCGGAAGCAGCACTGCTCGTCGCCTTGCCGCAATTGCCGGAAAAGCGCCGGCCCGACCGCAATCTCACCATCGCTCATGCCGCCCGCGACCGCGTGCTGACCCGCATGGTTTCGGCAGGCCTGCTTGGCGAGCGCGAGGCCGCGCGCGCCGCCCTCGACGACGTCCCGGGCCTGCGCCGCAAATTGCCGGCGCTGGCGCCGCACGCCGCCTACGCCATGCTGCCCAAGGCCGTGCCCGGCAAGCCACTGCAGCTTACGATCCGCAAAAGCGTCCAGCAAGGGCTGGAACAGGTGGCGCGCGATGCCGCGATCAAGCTTGGCCCGCGCCTGTCGGTCGCCATGGTGATGGCGGACGCGCGCACCGGCGACATTCTTGGCGAAGTCGGCTCGGCCGATTTCTTCGATGCCAGCCGCTCCGGCTGGATCGACATGACCAGGATCGTGCGTTCGCCCGGTTCGACGCTGAAGCCGTTCATCTATGGCCTCGCCTTCGAGCAAGGGCTGGTGGCGCAGGAAATGCTGATCGAGGACAGTCCGGTCGATTTCGGCGGCTACCGGCCAAAGAATTTCGACATGGGCTATCAGGGGGATGTCTCGATCCGCCAGGCGCTGCAGCTGTCGCTCAACGTTCCGGCGATCCGCGTGCTCGACTCGGTCGGCCCGGCACGGCTGATGGCGCGCTTCCGCCAGACCGGCGTCAGCCCCGTGCTACCGGTCAACGAGGCGCCGGGCCTCGCCATCGGCCTCGGAGGCGTCGGCGTGACGCTGCGCGATCTCGTCCAGCTCTATACCGGCCTGGCCAATGGCGGCAAGGCAAACACGCTGCATGACGGCACCGAGCCGGCCAACGCCGAGCGCGCCACCGCCACCATCCTCGACGCCCAGGCGAACTGGCAGATCACCGACATATTGTCGGGCGTAAAGCCGCCTGAGGGCGCCTTGCAGCGCGGCATCGCCTACAAGACCGGCACGTCCTACGGCTATCGCGATGCCTGGTCGGTCGGCTTCGACGGCCGCTACGTGCTGGGTGTGTGGGTCGGCCGCGCCGATGCCGGTGCGGTGCCCGGCCTGTCCGGCTATGTCTCGGCCGCCCCCATCCTGTTCGAGGGCTTCGTCCGTTCAGGCCTCACCGCCGTCCCGTTGCCCAGCCAGCCGGCCGGCGTCGTCAAGGCCAGGCGCGAAGACCTGCCGGTGACATTGGCGCGCTTCGGCGCCGGCGCCGACGGACTGGTGCAGGCAGGCCCGACGGAACCGGCGCCAACGATCATTTTCCCGCCCAACGGCGCCCGCGTCGATCTCGCCACCAATTCCGCCGAGGCCTCGCCGCTGGTGCTGAAACTGCAAGGCGGCCGCGCGCCGTTCCGCTGGCTGGCCAATGGCAAGCCGCTCGTCGGCATCGACCGCCGCCGCACTGCGACCTGGCTGCCCGACGGCGCCGGCTATTCGACGCTCACCGTCATTGACGCCGTGGGACGCGCGGCAAGCGTGAAGGTGTTCGTTGAATAGATGGCGCCAAGCGATTCAGGGGATTGGGCTTCTTCGCCCGAGACCCGGCGCGAGGCACCCCCCTCTGGCCTGCCGGCCATCTCCCCCGCAAGGAGGGAGATTGGCAGCTTCGGCGCCGCGCTCATTCAGCAACGTTGAAAATTGGCGAAAGCCGCAGCGACATCTGATCTCCCCCCTTGCGGGGGAGATGGCCGGCAGGCCAGAGGGGGGTGTGCCGAAGCGCTTGCATCGAGGATTGGCCTTAGCCGTATCCATGTTGGTTTCGACTTGCTCCCCCGCCTCCGCCGATCCCCTGCCCGCCGGCTTTGTCCGCCTGGCCGACGTCGATCCCTCGATCCGCCAGGACATCCGCTATGCCGGCCTGGAAAATTTCCTGCATCGCAAGGCCGATGGCTACGACGCCCCAGTCTGCATCCTCACGAAGCAAGCTGCGCAAACGCTGTCCGGCGTGCAGAAAGCGCTCGCCGCCGACGGCCTGACGCTGGTCGTATTCGACTGCTACCGCCCGGCCCGCGCCGTTGCCGACATGGGCAAATGGACCAGAGAGGGCGGCCCGCCCGATCCGCAATGGTACCCTCAGGTGCAGCGCGGCGACCTCATCGCCAAGGGCTATATCGGCGAATTGTCCACCCATTCGCGCGGCTCGACCGTCGATGTCGCCATCGCCCGCAGCGACGGCAAGAACAAGTCATCCGCCGCTTGCGGCGCGGCCGGCGCCGGCACGCTCGATTTCGGCACCAGCTTCGACTGTTTCGACCCGGC
The DNA here is from genome assembly GCF_040320115.1 of Mesorhizobium sp. M0802. Classification (NCBI taxonomy): domain Bacteria; kingdom Pseudomonadati; phylum Pseudomonadota; class Alphaproteobacteria; order Hyphomicrobiales; family Phyllobacteriaceae; genus Mesorhizobium; species Mesorhizobium sp. M0802. Next base: position 616,516 of record NZ_JAMYOY010000001.1, on the reverse strand, counting down.
GAGCGAAACCGCCCATCGCCCATTGGCGGCAGAAGCAGCGGCAAACCGCAAAAAGCTGCTCGACGCCATGCGCGCCGGCGGCTTCAAGAATTATGCGCGCGAGTGGTGGCACTACACGCTTCGGGATGAGCCGTTTCCAAAACTGCGCTTCGATTTTCCCATCACTGCGGGCTGAAGTGCCCGGTGCTACAGCGAGCCTTCCCTCGCTCGGCCTTGCTTCTGCGCTGTCAGCTCCTAGATAGCGTCAAACCGGCCGGATTCGGGTTAGACCAATATGAGGAAAATATTTCCTTCCGAAACCCAATATCGGCGAAAATTTCCTTCGAGCGGACAAAAAATGCAACGTTGAATGCATCTAATTTCTATCAATTCGATAGAGTTCAGCCGTCATCAACGGAGGCGGAAATGACCAAACCTCATTTCAAGAAACTGCTCGGCGCACTGGTCGCCACATCGATCCAGTTCGGCACGCTCGGTTTCGCGTTTGCCGATACGACCATTCTGAACGTGTCCTACGACCCGACACGCGAACTCTACAAGGCCTATGACGAAGCCTTCGTCGCACACTGGAAGGCCGAGACCGGCGAGACGGTTACCATCCAGCAATCGCATGGCGGATCGGGCGCCCAGGCCCGCGCCGTGATCGACGGCCTCGATGCCGATGTGGTCACGCTGGCGCTGGAGGGCGACATCAACGCCATCGTCACCAAGTCGAAGAAGATCAATCCGGACTGGCGCAAGAAATTCGAAAACAATTCGGCGCCTTACACCTCGACCATCATCTTCCTGGTCCGCAAGGGCAACCCGAAGGGCATCCACGACTGGAGCGATCTGGTCAAGGACGGCGTCCAGGTGATCACGCCGAACCCCAAGACCTCCGGCGGTGCCCGCTGGAACTACCTTGCCGCCTGGGCCTATGCCAACGCCAATGATGGCGGCGACGAAGCCAAGAACAAGGAATTCGTCGGCAAGCTCTACGCCAATGCTCCGGTGCTCGACACCGGTGCGCGCGGCTCGACGGTCACCTTCGCGCAAAAGGGCATCGGCGACGTGCTGATCGGCTGGGAAAACGACGCCTATCTGGCGCTCAATGAATTCGGAGCCGACAATTTCGAGATCGTCTATCCCCCGACCTCGATCCTGGCCGAGCCGCCGGTGGCGATCGTCGACGCCAATGTCGATGCCAAGGGCACCCGCAAGGTCGCCGAAGCCTATCTCGGCTGGCTCTATTCCAAGGAAGCCCAGACGATCATCGCCAAGAACCACTATCGTCCGGCCAAGCCCGAGCTGGTGGATGCGGCTGACATTCCGAAGACGCCCGAAATCAAGCTGATCTCCATCGACGATCCGCTTTTTGGCGGCTGGAAGAAGGCACAGCCTTATCATTTCGGCGATGGTGGTATATTCGACCAGATCTACAAGCCGGCCCAGTAGGATTTAGATCAGGACGACATGACCATAGCACCCGCCAAGGCGGGGTGGCGATTCAGACAGCCGAGTGTCATTCCGGGTTTCGGATTGACGCTCGGCTTCTCGCTTGCCTACCTCACGCTCATCATCCTCATTCCCCTGTCGGGCCTGATCTGGCGCTCGGCAGCCCTCGGCTGGACCGATTTCTGGGCGATCGCCACCGACCGCCGGACCATCAACGCACTCGAAATCAGCTTCGGCACAGCCTTCATCGCAGCCGCCGTCAACGTCGTCTTCGGCACGCTCGTCGCCTGGGTGCTGGTGCGCTACCGCTTCCCCGGCCGCCGCGTCGTCGACGCCATGGTCGACCTGCCCTTCGCGCTGCCGACCGCGGTCGCGGGCATTGCGCTGACCACTCTTTATGCGCCCAATGGCTGGATCGGCCATCTCCTGGCGCCGCTCGGCATCAAGGTCGCCTACACGCCGCTCGGCATTGTCGTGGCGCTTGTCTTCATCGGCCTGCCGTTCGTCGTGCGCACCGTGCAGCCGATCATGGAGGAGATCGACAAGGAAGTGGAGGAGGCCGCCGCGACGCTCGGCGCCAACCGCTTCCAGATCATCACCCGCATCCTGTTTCCGGGCCTGGCGCCGGCCATCATCACCGGCTTTTCGCTCGCCTTCGCGCGCGGGGTCGGCGAATACGGCTCGGTCATCTTCATCGCGGGCAACCTGCCCTACAAGTCGGAGATCGCACCGCTTCTGATCGTCATCCGGCTTGAGGAATATAATTATCCGGCGGCGACCGCGATCGCGGCGATCATGCTTTTGCTGTCGTTCGTGATGCTGCTGGTCATCAACCTCGCTCAGTCCTGGAGCCGCAAGCGCTATGGCTGACCCAGAGATCAAATCCTACGAACCGCATCACGAGAGCCGGTCGGCGGCGGTGACCGAAAGCCGGCCGGTGCGGCTGCTGCTGATGGCGGTGGCCTTCGCCTTCCTCGCCGTCTTCCTGCTGCTGCCGCTGATCATCGTCTTCCACGAGGCGCTGGCGAAAGGCATTGGCGCCTACGCGGAATCGCTGTCCAATCCCGATACGCGCTCGGCGATCCGGCTGACGCTGCTGGTGGCGGTGATCGCCGTGCCGCTCAACGTCGTCTTCGGCATTTCGGCTGCCTGGGCGATCGCCAAGTTCGAGTTCAAGGGCAAGGCTTTTCTAACCACGCTGATCGACCTGCCCTTCTCGGTCTCGCCGGTCATTTCCGGCCTGGTCTATGTGCTTTTGTTTGGCGCTCAGGGACTGTTCGGTGAATGGCTGAAGGCGCACGGCATCCAGATCTTGTTCGCCGTGCCCGGCATCGTGCTCGCGACCATCTTCGTCACCTTCCCCTTCGTTGCCCGCGAACTGATCCCGCTGATGCAGGAACAGGGCAACGGCGACGAGGAAGCCGCGCTCTCTCTGGGCGCCAATGGCTGGCAGACCTTCTGGTACGTGACGCTGCCCAACGTCAAATGGGGATTGCTCTACGGCGTGCTTTTATGCAACGCCCGCTCGATGGGCGAATTCGGCGCGGTCTCGGTCGTGTCGGGCCACATACGCGGGCTGACCAACACCATGCCGTTGCATGTCGAAATCCTCTACAACGAGTACAACGCCGTCGGCGCGTTTGCCGTCGCTTCGCTGCTTGCCGGCCTGGCGCTGGTCACGCTGGTCTTGAAAACACTTCTAGAGATGCGCTACGGCGCCGAGATCGCCGCGACGCGCGGGCACTGACTAAATGCATGTCGCCCAAGACTGGGAACCGGTTTTGCGACAACGGCATGCACCAAATTACTGAGGGATCTACATGGAAGTTCGCGTTGCCAACGTACGCAAGGAGTTTGACCGGTTTCCGGCCCTCCATGACGTATCGCTTGACATCAAGTCGGGTGAGCTGATCGCGCTGCTTGGGCCATCCGGCTCCGGCAAGACGACGCTGCTGAGGCTTATCGCCGGCCTGGAGCGGCCGACGCGCGGAAAGATCTTCTTCGGCGACGAGGACGCCTCGCACCGCTCGATCCAGGAGCGCAATGTCGGCTTCGTCTTCCAGCACTATGCGCTCTTCCGGCACATGACGGTCGCCGACAATATAGGCTTCGGCCTCAAGGTCCGGCATGGACCGTCGCGACCACCGGCGGCCGAAATCCGCCGACGCGCCTCCGAACTGCTCGATCTCGTTCAGCTTTCCGGCCTGGAAAGGCGCTATCCGGCGCAACTTTCCGGTGGCCAGCGCCAGCGCGTGGCGCTCGCCCGGGCCATGGCCATCGAGCCCAAGGTGCTGTTGCTCGACGAGCCGTTCGGCGCGCTCGATGCGCAGGTGCGCCGGGAACTCCGCCGCTGGCTGCGCGAGATCCATGACCGTACCGGCCACACCACCGTCTTCGTCACCCACGACCAGGAAGAGGCGCTCGAGCTTGCCGACCGCGTCGTGGTGATGAGCCAGGGCCGCATCGAGCAGGTCGGCTCCGCCGACGAGATCTACGACACGCCGAACTCGCCCTTCGTCTACTCCTTCATCGGCGAATCGAGCATGCTGCCGGTCAAGGTTGAGAATGGCGAGATCTGGCTCGCCGACCGTCCGATCGGCGTGTCGGCGCCGCACGCAGCCGAGGGCGATGCGACGCTGTATTTCCGCCCGCACGATATCGAACTGCTCGACGGCTGCAGCGGCTGCATCGCCGGCACGGTCGCCGCCAGCCGCCGCGTCGCCGGCACAAGACGCGTCGAACTGGAAATCGGCGGCGAGCGCCAGCGCGTCGAGATCGAACTGCCTGTGGACCATCCTGCGGCGCAGAAGAGCCGGGTGGCGTTCAGGCCGAGGCGCTGGAAGCTTTTCCCGGCGGCATAGACATCGATCCGGCGCTACTCCAGCCAGTTCTCGACCGTCAGGCCCTTGATCCGACGGAACTCAGCGGTGTTGGCCGTCACCAGTGTCGTCCCCAACACACAGGCATGGGCAGCAATGAAAAGATCATTGTGGCCGATTGGCTGGCCTCTGGCCTCCAGCTCGGCACGAAGTGCTCCGTATTCGTTATCCATCGGCACATCGAGCGGCAACACAGGAATCTCGGCGAGCAATTCCTCCACCTTGGCGAGCAGCTTGGCCGATCTCTTCCGGGCGCAGCCATAACGCAGCTCCGAGGCGACAACGATGCTGGTGCACAGGGCACCGTCTCCCGCGCGAACCGCCGTACTGGCAGCCTTGCCGGCAGGGTTTCGGATCATGTCGCTGAGAATGTTGGTGTCCAGCATGAACCGCATCAAAAGATATCCTCAGGCCCGACGGGCGCATCACGGATATCCGGAAAATCGTCTTCGGGGCCAAGCGGCGGCTCTTTCGCCCATTGGGCAAGGAGCGCGACGAGGCCGGGTTTGCGGACCGGCTCGATGATCAGCCGGTCGCCATCGCGGCTGATCAGGACCTTCTCGCCAGGCAGCTCGAATTCGACAGGAATGCGAACCGCCTGACTGCGGTTGTTGCGAAACAACTTCGCCTCCCTGGGCGGTGGTATTGAGTGACGGTGCTGCGGCATGGCAGCCTCCCCTGTCTGTTCCACTTGTATATGCCATTTGTATATGCCACTCGGCTTCGAATTGCAAACCACGGAAAACCCAACGCATCGGCATTTCGGCTGGAATGAAATTTCGCCGATAACCTGCTTCAGCCATTTCTTTTTCGCTGCAATGCCATACGTCTGCCCCGTGTGCCTCGCAGTACACCCTCCGGCCCGGCTATGTTCTGGCAACGCATTGCACATCGGAGCCTGTTTTCATGAAGCGTTTTTTGCTCAGCGTAGCCGCCGCCGGCCTGATCCTCGCCTCTTCGCAGGCCTGGTCGGCCGACAAATTGCTCAACGCTTCCTATGATGTCGGCCGCGAATTGTTCGCCCAGGTGAACAAGGCTTTCGTCGCCGGCCATGCGGGCGTCACCGTCGACCAATCGCACGCCGGCACCTCGGCGCAGGCGCGCGCCATTGCCGAAGGCCTCGGCGCCGATGTCGTCACCTTCAACCAGGTCACCGACATCGACTTTCTGGTCAAGAAAGGCCTCGTCTCCGCCGACTGGCAGAAGGATTTCCCCGACAACGCCTCGCCCTTCTATTCGCTCCCATCCTTTCTCGTCCGCGCGGGCAACCCCAAGCACATCAAGGACTGGAACGACCTCGTGCGCGACGACGTGCAGGTGATCTTCCCCAACCCCAAGACCTCGGGCAATGCGCGCTACACCTATCTGGCCGCAACCGCCTACGCCAAGGAAGCCTTCAAGGGCGACGACGCCAAGGTGAAGGAGTTCGTCACCAAGCTGTTCAACAACGTGCCGATCTTCGACACCGGCGGGCGCGCCGCCACCACCACCTTCGTGCAACGCGAGATCGGCGACGTGCTGATCACCTTCGAGTCGGAAACGCGCGGCATCCGCAAGGAGTATGGCAACGACAAGTTCGAACAGGTCACGCCAACGGTCAGCCTGCTCGCCGAATTCCCGGTGGCGATCGTCGACAAGGTCGCCGACGAGCACGGCAGCCGTGACCTCGCCAAGACCTATCTCGATTTCCTCTACACGCCCGAGGGCCAGACCATCGCGGCTGAAAATGGCCTGCGCGCCCGCAACGCTGAAGTCGCGGCAAAATACAAGGCCGACTTCCCCGATGTCCGCCTGCTGACTGTGGAAGACGTCTTCGGCGGCTGGGACAAGGTACAGAAGGAGCACTTCGCCGCCGGCGGTCTGCTCGACCAGACCTATGGCAGCCGCTGATATCAGCAGCGTTCGACCTCACCTCACAAGAAAGCCGGCGCTTTGCCGCCTTTTTCGTTTTCGCGCGCCGACAAACGGCTTCAGGCGGAATCTGTCGCGATCGGCGAAAACGTTACAAAGAATCAACGCCTTTGTGCCTAACATCTCAATCGGGCGGCTTGTTCTACGCGAAACCGGGTTGTTCAGGCGAAACGTCATGATTTGCACACAAACAACCGCCAGATGCGGGTGGTTGGGGTTTTCATGAACTGAAGCGGGCATGCTTACCAAAAAAGGCAAATACGGCCTCAAGGCCCTCGTGCATCTTTCCGGCCTGCCGGTCGGCCAGCTTGCATTCGTCAACGACATCGCGATCGCCAACAACATCCCGAAGAAATTTCTGGATGCCATTCTGGGCGAGCTGCGCAATGCCGGCTTCGTCCTCAGCCGCAAGGGCAAGGAAGGCGGTTATCGCCTCGCCCGGCCGGCTTCCGAAATCAAGATCGGCCACGTCGTGCGCGTGCTGGACGGCCCGCTCGCTCCCATACCCTGCGCCAGCCGCACGCAATACCAGCGCTGCGAGGATTGCGACGAGGCGACCTGCCAGGTCCGGCACATGATGCTGGAAGTGCGCCAGGCGATCGCCGAAGTGCTGGACAATCGCAGCCTCGCCGCCATGCGCGACGCCGACAATGATGATTTTCCGGTCGAGCTGACGTCGCAGATCTAAATTCGAGCATGATCCCGAAAAGTGGGAACCGGTTCGGACAAGATCATGCTCAAATGAGAGTCCTCAGACCAGGCCGAGCTTGCCGGCCAGGCCGACGCGCTGGATCTTGCCGGTGGGACCCTTGGGTATCTCCTGGAGAAACAGGATGTGGCGCGGCACCTTGAACTCGACGATCCGGCTGCGCGCGAAATCGCGTATCTGCTCGGCATCGGCGGTGGCGCCCTCGGCCAGCACGATGGCCGCACCCACCTCTTCGCCGAGCATGGCGTGCGGCACGGCAAAGGTCACCGCCTGCGCCACCAGCGGATGATCGAGCAGGACATTGTCGACTTCGAGCGGCGAGATCTTTTCGCCGCCGCGGTTGATGATCTCCTTCAGCCGCCCGGTGATCTTCAGATCGCCATCCTCGTCGATGAGGCCCTGGTCGCCGGTGCGGAACCAGCCATCGCTGAAGGCAGCTTCATTGGCCACCGGATTGTCGAGATAGCCATCATGGATGTTGGCGCCGCGCACCGCGATCTCGCCCTTTTCACCCGCCGGCAGGATCGTCCCCTTGTCGTCCAGGATCGTCACCTGCGGACCCGCAGGCAGGCCGACCGAGCCTGGCTTGCGGCGTGCCGGCGGCAGGCCGTTGGATGTCATCTGGTGCGCCGCCTCGGTCATGCCATAGGCCTCGACCACCGGACAGCCGAAGACGCGCTCGAGGTCGCGGAACACGGTGTCGGGAAGCGCTGCCGAAGACGAGCGGATGAAGCGCAGCCGCGCAGCCGCGATGGTTTCGCCATTGCGGGCGGCGCGCGCCAGGATCGCCTGATGCATGGTCGGCACCGCGCTGTACCAGCTCGGCCGGAAATCGCCCAGCCAGCCGTAGAATTTGAGCGGGTTGAAGCCCGGCGTGCAGACAACAGCGCCGCCGACTGCCAGCTGTGCGCTGAGCGCCGCCATCAGCCCGTGAATGTGGAACAGCGGCATCACGTTGAGACACATATCGTTTGCCGACAGCGCCAGGGTGCTGGCGATGTTGGCCATCGATGCCTGCAGATTGCGCTGCCGCAAGCCGACGATCTTCGGTCGCGCCGTGGTTCCCGATGTGTGCAGGACAAGCGCGAAATCGTCGGGTCCGTTGAACTGCATATCGTCGAGGCGAGCCTCGCTGGCAGCCTCCACCTCGGCGTCGCCCGCCAGCAGAAACTCGCCGGCCTTGGCGCCGTCAGTCACGACGACGTCGAGCACCGCAATGCCGAGCCCCTTTGCGGCGTTGCGCGCGGCATCGCCCATGCCTTGTCCGCACAGCAGCAGCTTCACATCGAGATCGCCGAGATAGAAGCGGAATTCGTCTTCGCCGTAAGCCGGATTGAGCGGCGCCGCCGTCGCCAACGCCGAGACCGCCAGGAAACAGGCCGCCGTTTCCGGGCCGTTGGGCAAGACGATGCCGACGGCCGTGCCGCGGGCAACGCCACGCCTGGCGAGATCGCCGCAGAGCTTGTCGACAAGATTGGCGAGGCCGGCAAAGCTCAGGGACGGCCGGTCCGGCGCCATCAGCGCCACCGCAGCCGGCCGCCAGGGCGCCAGTTGGGGAAGTGCTACCGATAGGGCCTGTTTCAAGTTCGAACCCTGAATGGCGTTCACCATGGCCTTGCCGGCGCCGATTGCGCGCCCGTGGCAGACGCAGTAAAGCGATTTCCGGACGCACGCAAGAACAGGTGGACACCGATCGGATGAGGCTGCCGTGGTTGGGAAAATCCCGGAAAGCCGACCGGACACCATCTTCCGCCGTCATTTATCATACGGAAATCATCGCCGACATCCTGGTGCCCGAACGCGCCGAGCATGTCCGCTTCTTCAGCCGCAAGCAGGTCCGCGCCGGCAAGTTGCGCACCTTCAACAACAGGGATTTCCGCGAGCTGCTGCTGGCCGCCTTCTATCTCGGGGTCGCGGCATTGCTGCCGGTCAATTGGTGGGCCGCGATCTGCAGTCGCATATCGGGGCGGCGCCTCAAGCGCCATATCCGCAAGGATTTCGTGCGCTACGCCGCCGCGACGCGCGCCGTGCTCGGCAATGGCATCGATGCGCAAAGGCAGTTCAGGGCCTTGCTCTGCGCCAACCACCGCCGGCGTTTGCTGCTTGCCGCGCATCTCATCGGCCGCCGCCGCTGGTCACCTGATATCCGGCTGGAGGGCCTGGAAGGCCTGCAAGCGGCGCTGAAGCGCGGCCACGGCGCTATCATCTGGTGCGATCAGTTCACGGCACAGACCATCATCGGCAAACGCGCTCTCCATGAGGCCGGTATCGAGACACACCAGCTCAGCGTCAGGGCTCACGGCATATCCGATTCGACCTTCGGCTTGCGCTTCCTGAACCCGCCGATGGTTCGGGTCGAGAACCGTTTCCTGAAAAGCCGGATCGTGTTCGACCGCAGCGACGCCTACCAGGTCACCGGCCGGATCCAGAAGATCCTTGGCAGCAACGGCGTCGTATTGGTGACCAACACCGTGCATGCCGGCTCGACATTCACCGAAGTCGGCCTTGGCGAGAGCGGCTGGACTCACCTCGCCTCGGCGCCGACGAATTTCGCTGCCAGAGGCAAGGCGGCGCTGTTTTCCATGTCGACCTTCGAGACCGATCCGTTCCGCCAATACCGCGCCGTCCTAAGTCCCGAACTGGTGCCGGCCCCGGCAGAGGCCGGCGAGCGCGCGGCCAGAGCCGGCGCCAAGAACATGGCGCTGCAGGCCGAGTACATATTGCTCAAGCGCGACCGCTTGCTGGAGGCGCTGAAACTCTATCCCGAGCAAATGATGGTCTGGTCCGGCGCCGACCGGTTCACCGAACGACCGGAAACCGCCTTGCCCGACGAGGGTGGTTCATGATTTTGCGCCGGCCAGCAGGCTGGCAACGGCGGTGACGATCTCAGCCACTGGAAGTGTGGCGTCGGCCGTCAGCGCCCGCTCGTCGGCGCCAGGCGGCTCAAGGATGGCGAACTGGCTTTCGACCAGGCTTGCCGGCATGAAATGGCCCTTGCGGTTGGCGACACGCTGCTTGGCGGTTGCGGGATCGATCTTCAGATAGATGAAATCGATATCCCGGCGGAAGCCGCGCAGACGATCGCGGTAGCTGCGCTTCAGCGCCGAGCAGGCGGCAACCACGCTTTGGCCGCTGCCGGTCAGGTCGGCGATCCGCTCGCCGATGGCATCGAGCCAGCCCTCACGCAGTTGATCTGTGAGCGGCTCGCCGCTCGCCATGCGGGCGACGTTTTCGGGTGGGTGCAGCCTGTCGCCTTCGACAAAGACGGCCCCTTCCTCTGCTGCCAATGCTTTGCCGACAGCCGATTTTCCGCAGCCGGCGACGCCCATCACCACAATGGCCCGAGGCACTGAGCCGGTAGCGCCCATTGGCGCCTTTGCGGTCTTTTCGTCCATGGTCAGCGGCTTGCCGGCGCGCGGCCGTAGAGCAGGAGCATGGCGACGATGACCAGGCCATAGACGATCTGCCGCCCCGCCTCCGGCATCTGCATGACCGAGAGTATGGACTGCAGGAGGGTGATCAGAATGACACCGGCGACGGTGCCGAGATAGGAGCCGCGGCCACCCAGGATGGAGGTGCCGCCCAGAACCACGGCGGCGATCGACGGCAGGAGATAGGCATCGCCCATCGATTGCGCCGCCTTGGAGGCATAGCCGGCGAGAAGCACTCCGCCAAAGGCGGACAGCCCGCCTGAGATAGCGAAGGCGATCATCACCACGCGCCTTGTATCGATGCCGGAGAGATAGGCGGCACGCTCGCGGTTGCCGATGCCGTAGACGGTGCGGCCGAAGCTGGTGCGGGACAGCACGAACACCATCGCGGCACCAATCAGGGCCCAGATGATGACGGCGTTAGGCACGCCTGGAATGGTAAAACCTGTCGCAAGATAGCGCATGGCGCCGGTGGCCGAATCCTGTGGCGAGTAGCCGCCGGTATAAACGACCATGAGCCCCTGAGCGACAGCGTTGGTTGCGAGCGTGATGATCATCGAGGGTATGCGCAGATAGGCGACGCCAAAGCCGTTGACGATGCCGATCAGCACCCCGCAGAAGATGCCGAACGGGATGGCCAGCGCCACACCGATCGGGCCATAGGCCGCAGCCGCACACGCCATCATCGCGCCCGCCGCCACCGCCCACGGCACCGACAGGTCGATCTGGCCTAGCAGGATGACCAGCATCATGCCTGTGGCGATGACGCCGAGGAACGAGGCCACCTTGAGCTGCTGCAAGAGATATTCAGGCGACAGAAAGCTCCTGGAATAGAGGCTGCCTAGGAACAGCAACAGCACGATGCAGGCGAAGGCCGTCAGCACCGCCGGATCGGCGCGGCGGATGAATTTCGGCATGCGGCCGGCTATGCCGCCCAACGTCGTTTCGCTCACAGGAACCACTCCAGCCGGTTGCGGACCCGAAACAGTGCGAAGGCGCCGAGGCTGACCGCAACCAGCAGGATAACGCCCTGGAACAGTGGCTGCCATAGCGGGTCGAAATCGAACACGAACAACAGGTCGCCGATGGTGCGGAAGGCCAGCGCGCCGAAGATGGCGCCGATGGCGCTGCCTTTGCCGCCGAACAGCGAGACGCCGCCCAGCACCACCGCGGCAATCGAAAACAGCGTATAGGCGTTGCCACTGGCATAGGCTGCATCGCCGGTATAGGTGAAGAAGGTCAGGAACAGTCCGCCGATCGCGGCCAACAGGCCTGCGAGCGCGTAGGCAGCGAACTTGCCGCGCCTTATCGGCACACCGGACATGTAGGCCGCCGTCTCCGAGGATCCGGCCGCATAGGCCGCGCGCCCGAGCACCGAGCGGCTGAACGGTACCCAGACCACGAGCACGACGGCGAGCAGCACGACCAGGCTCGCCGGCACCACGCCCAACAGGCGTCCGGTCAGCGCGTCGGCGAGACCTTCGTTGACCGAACCGCCGGGAAACGGCCTCAGCAGCAGCGCGATGCCGAAATAGACCGCACCCGTGGCGATCGTGGCGACGATCGGCTGCAGGCGGCCGTAGATGACGATGGCGCCGTTGATCGCCCCGCACAGGAACCCGGTGCCGAGCACGGCGATGACGCCGAAAGCGGTCTCGAGGCCGGTGCCGATGACTAGCCAGGAGGCGAGGCAATTGGTCAGCGTGAAGATCATGCCGACGGAGAGGTCGATGCCGGCGGTGATCACGACCAGTGTCTGCGCCATGGCGACGAAGGCGAGCAGCACGCCCTTGTTGGACGCCGTCTGCACGACATTGGCGGTGAAGCCCGCCGGATGGTTCGAGGTGTAGATGACGAACATGACAATGAATATGCCGAGTGCCATCAGTGTTCCGCGCTGCTCGGCCAGCCAGTAGCGCCACTCTTTCACGCGTCCGCTCCCTGTCTTGCGCCGGCATCGTCTCTCGCGCCGTCATCGCCGTGGATGTTGAGCGCGCTTGCAATGAGCGCCCGCTCGGTGATCTCGGCCCCGACCAGCTCGCGCTTGACCGCGCCGTCATAGAGCACCAGCACGCGGTCGCAGCAGCCGATCAGTTCGTCATAGTCGGTCGAATAGAACAGGATCGCCGCCCCCGCATCCGCCAGCTTGCGCATCAGTTGATAGAGTTCCTGCTTGGTGCCGACGTCGATGCCGCGCGTCGGATCGTTGAGCAGGATGATACGCGGCTGGCGCATCAGCCATTTGGCGATGACCACCTTCTGCTGGTTGCCCCCCGACAGCGCACCGACCGGAATGTCGAGGCCGGCCGTCTTGATCGCCAGCAGCCCGACCATGTCGTCGATCAGCCGCTGTTCGGCGGCGCGGTCGATGATGCCGGCCTTGGACAGCCGGTCTAGGGCGGCAAAGGAGAGGTTCTCGCGCACCGTCATCGGCAGCATCAGGCCTTCGGTCTTGCGGTCCTCCGGGATCAGCGCCATGCCGATGCGGTCGTCGCGCGCCGCTTGCGGGCTGGCGATCGAAACCGGCTTGCCGTCGATAAGGATCTGGCCGCCGAGGCCGCGCAGCACACCGAAAAAGGCAAGCAGCAATTCGCGTTGGCCCTGGCCGTCCAGGCCGCCAAGGCCGACGACCTCGCCTGCCCCGACCGTCAGCGAGACATTGTCCAGCCGGTCCGTCCAGGACAGCTTGCGCGCCTCCAGTACGGGAACGGCGGCGGCTGCGGTGCGCGCGGGTTTCGGCGGGAAAATATGGCTGTATTCGCGCCCGATCATCAGTTCGACGACTTCGTTGTCGCTCTTTGTGCCTGCCTTGTAGCTGGCGACATTGCGGCCGTTGCGAAACACCGTGCAGTGGTCGGCAAGCTCGGCGATCTCGTTCATGCGGTGCGAAATGTAAAGCAGCGCCAGCCCTTCCGAGCGCAATCGCTTGAGCACGCTGAATATCCTGGCGACGTCCGTCGCGGTCAGGGCCGAGGTCGCCTCGTCGAGGATCAGGATGCGCGGCTTCCTGGCCAATGCCTTGGCAATCTCGACCATCTGTCTTCTTGAAAGCGGAAGATCCTTGACCAGCGCCAATGGATGGATGTCGGCCGCACCTGCGCGTGCCAGCGCATCCTCGGCAATGCGGCGCTGCGCCTTGCGGTCGATCATGCCGAAACGCTTCGGCGGATAGGAGATGACGATGTTGTCGGCAACGCTGAGTTCGGGAACCAGCGACAGCTCCTGGAAGATGCAGACGATGCCGGACTTGTTTGCAGCAGCAGGCGAAGCGAACGTCACCTCGCTGCCGTTCAGCATCATGCGGCCTTCGTCGGGCGCGACGACGCCCGCCATGACCTTGATCAGCGTCGATTTGCCGGCGCCGTTTTCGCCGAGAATGGCGTGGATGCTACCGGACGAGACCGAAAGCTCGGCCTTTTCCAGCGCCCGCACACCACCATAGCGCTTGGATATGCCTTCCATCCGGAAGAGCGGAACCGCACCGTCCATCGGCCCTCCCGAGGCAGTTTGACTTCAAGGGATATCGAGTGGCCGGCGCCGCGGAGATCCCGCGGCGCCGGATATGCCGCCTATTGGTCAGCCCCTATTGGTCAGCTTTGGTCTGGCCCATAATTTCCTGCGCGGTGAAATTGATGCCGCAGGTCGGGAAGGAATTGCCGACGAAGAAATTGTCGGACTGGTCGGGGAAGAAATCCTGACCGGCCTTGAAGTTCGGATCCTCGACGATCGCCAGTGGCAGTTTCACTGCTTGCGGAACGACGTTGCCTTCGAGCGCGGCAATGGCCGTCTTGATGGCGACCGCGACCTGCGCCGGACCGGTGCCGGCCGATGAGCATTTCAGCCCGTCGCCGGCATGTGCCGCGCAGAACTTGCGGAAACCGTTCTCGGTCTCCCCGCCGAACGGCACGAAAGCATGCTTGGCATCGATCATCGCCTGCACGATGCCGGTGTCGCCGCCTTGCCCGGTGATTCCGTCGAACGGACCGTTGGTGGCAATGGCGTCGGCCGTAGCCTTCTGTGCCACGCCGTCGTCCCATTTGCCGACCACCTCGGTGACGTCCCATTTCTTGCCGGAGGCATCGAGCGCTTCATGGATTCCGTTGTGACGGTCGGTGTCGACGGAAGTCCCGGCAACGCCGCGCACTTCGAGCACCTTGCCGCCATTCGGCACATGGCCGACCAGCCATTTGCCCCACAATTCGCCAAGGCCCTTCTGGTCGACATTGACGTTGATGGCGTCCTTGGTATCGAGAATATTGTCGAAGGCGACGAGGATGACGCCAGCTTCCTTGGCGCGCTTGATGACCGGCCCGAAAGCGGTCGGGTTCTGGGCGTTGACGACGATCGCGTCATAGCCGGAATCGATGAAGTTGTTGATCGCCGAAATCTGAGCCGGCACGTCCTCGCCGGTCGAGACGACCTTGAATTCCTTCAGTTTCGCGGCGACCTCCGGCTGGGCCGCATAGGCCTTGGCGGTCTGCACCATCTGGATGCGCCAGGTGTTGGCGATATAGCCATTGGCGAGCGCGATGCGGTATGGGCCGTCTTTCTTGGGGAACTTGAAGAACTGCGTATCGGCCGCCCAGGGCGCAAAGCAATCCGGCTCAGCCGACGGGCCCTTGACAACTTCCGGGTCGGCCATGGCCGACGAACTCAGCATGACGAATGCAGTCGCGGCAACGATGCCACCAACAAGTGACTTGATCATCGATATTCCTCCCAGTTGTAGTTTTATTTGCTGCTGCTTATTAATTTGATGCTGTTTGTCGTGGTGTGTTTTCCACGCCTGCCGAAGGCCCTCCAGCCTGGCCGGCGCCACGTCTCAAGGGCCCGAAGCCGGCCCGATCCCCTCCCCCTCGCCGCTTCACAGGCGAGAAACGAAACTAGCATATTATACATAATAAACAAGCATGAGCTGTTGCTTATGTATAATAAACAGGGGCGGCCTTTCATCAAAACGTCTGCCCGACGAAAATGGTAGCGCTACCATGACGTTGTGTAAAGCACCATTTGCTGAGGCAGCCAAAGCGTGTTCAGCGTGCGGTGCTCTCGCGGGGCTTGAGTTCGAAACCGAGATCGACGACCCGCTGCTCAGGCCTTCGTCCTGCGATCGCCGCCAGCGCCATGGCGACAGACCGACGGCCGATTTCATAGCGAGGGGTGCGGATACTGGTGAGCGGCGGGAACGCCGCCTGCATCATTTCGAGGTCGTTGAAGCCGACAATGCCGATTGTTTTCGGCACGTTGAGCGCGGCGCTATGGCATTCGAACAAAACGCCGAGCGCGATGTCGTCATTGTTGCAGAAGACGCCGTCGAGCGCCGGCATCTTGGCCAGCGCATCGCGAAGCAGCTCGCGGCCGAGCGTCACGCTGGACAGTAGCGGCGTGGTGGTGACCAGCCGGGGGTCGAACAGGCCGGCCTTCTCCATTGCCGCGCGATAGCCGGCAAGCCGCCGCTGCGAGCGCGGGTCCATGCGTGCGCCGATGAAGCCGATCCGCCGGTAGCCGGCCTCGATCAGATGCTCGGTCGCGGTGCGGCCGCCGTCAAAATGCGAGAAGCCGACCAGCATGTCGACCGGATCGGACCCGGTCTCCATCACCTGCACCACCGGGCAGCCCGCGCTCTCCAGCAGCTTTCGCGAGGTCGGCGTCTGGTCGATGCCGGCCACGATCAGCGCCGCCGGGCGCTGCGGTGCGAACACCTGCAGCAGGCGCTCCTCCTCGAGGCCGGAATAATGGGTGTTGCCGAGCTGGACGCGGAACGGGCCGTCCGACAGGCTGTCATAGATGCCGCGCACCACTTCGGCGAAGACGTTGTTGGTCAGCGACGGCACCAGCACGCCGAACACATCGGCGCGCGCCGAGGCCAGCGCCCGTGCATTGGGATCCGGGACATAACCGAGTTCGTCGACGGCGGCCTGGATCTGGCGCCGCAGATCCTGGCTGACGCGTTCCGGTTCGCGCAGCGCCCGCGACACGGTGATGGCGCCGACGCCGGCCTTGCGCGCCACATCTGATAGGGTCGGGCGGCCGCCCCCACGACGCGAGCGCGGCTTGGTCATGGACATCCTCCACGTGCCAGGCCCCGGCCGCTGCGCCCTTGCGAAACCATGTTCAGCTTTTCCACTGCCACCATGCCAACCGGCTGCTGCCGCACCCACTCGCCTGCTGGCGTCGCGCAGCCAATCGCCCTTGTCAAGCAACAGGGCAATCCTGCCTTCCTAAGCCATCAGGGCAGCACTGCGTTTTGCTTTCCACAGCAGCAGCCCGATGGCCACTATGTTCAGCAAGTTCCACGCGATCCCGTTGAGGAACGCGGCGGCGTAAGAGCCGGTCAGGTCGTAGATCCAGCCCGACATCCAGCCACCGATCGCCATGCCGAAGATGGTCGCCATCATGACGATGCCGATACGCTGGCCGGCCTCCCTGGCGGGCAGGTATTCGCGCACGATGATGGCATAGCAAGGCACGATGCCGCCTTGCGACAGGCCGAACACCAGCGACACGACATAGAGCGAGGCAAGCCCGTCGAACGGGATGTAAAACAAAAGCGACAGGCATTGCAGCACGGAACCGATAAGCAGGGTTTTCACGCCGCCGATGCGGTCGGCGACAAAGCCGGAGGCGAGCCGGCTGACGACGCCCGCCGCCATCATGATCGACAGCATGTCGGCGCCATGCGCAATGCCGTAGCCAAGATCCATGCAATAGGCCACGATGTGCACCTGCGGCATCGACATCGCCACGCAGCAGCCGAGACCGGCAACGATCAGCAGCACCTGTAACGCCGCCGGAGACAGCGAAATCGACTGCACTGTCCGGCTTCCGGGTGAACCGGCGGCAGCCGCCGCCGGAGCAGCGCGCCGCAGCAACAGCACCAGCGGCACCATGGTGACCAGGCAGAAGACACCGATGCCGGCATAGGTGAAGCGCCAGCCTTCCGCCTTGATCAGTGTCGGCATGATGGTTGGCCAGAGCGCTCCGGCGAGATAGTTGCCAGCCGCCGCAGCTGTGACGGCGACGCCGCGCCGACGGTTGAACCAGTGCGAGATGTCGGCGATCAGCGGCCCGAAGATCACCGATGTGCCGACACCAATCAGCACGCCCTGGGCAAGGGTGAATTGCAGGATAGAGGTCGACAGCGCGGCGAGCAGCAGGCCGGCGGCGAGAGCCACCGAGGATAGCAGTGCCGGGATCCAATACCCCATGCGATCGACCGCGCGGCCAACGAGCACATTGCCGGCGGCGAAGCCGACCATGGTTGCGGTGTAGGGCATCGATGCCGCGGCGCGGTCAACGCCGAACTCGGCCTGCACGGCCGGCAGCACGACGACGACGGCCCACATGCCGACCGCACCGATCGTCGCCAGCAGCATGGAGATGGCAAGCCGCATCCAGGCGTAGCTGCTGTCGATGCCGGGGCTATCCGCCTGATTGGCGACGATCGGGGTCAAGGCGTTTCCTGTCTACGGTCCTGGGAAGTCGACCGTTGTGTCGCCACTATCGGCGCTTTCACCGCGACGGGCAGCGCCACAGGGCCATGATCCGTGGCTCCAGCGGCCCGGCGACTTTCTCGGGAACCGGCGGCGGCCTGCCCGAGTTTTTGCGACAGGAAGGAGTTTGTCATGACCGCGAAAAAGAAATGGTCGGCCGAGGTGACCGAGCACAGCGATGCGATGCCTTGAGGACCACATCTTCGAAGCCGACGACGCCAGGAAGATCGCGGCCTCGCTCAAGCGCTCGGCCGAGCACAGCGACCGCCGCAAGGCCGAGCCGTTTCAGTCGGCCATGTCGATGCTGAATTTCTACATCAACCGCGCCGGCAAGAACCTGCCGCAGGCGCGCCGGAAAGTGCTCGAGGACGCCAAGGACGAACTGCGCGCGGCCTTCGGAAGGCCGCAGCAGGATTAATGCATGTCGCTCAAAAGTGGCGCCGGTTTTGAGACAACGACATGCATAAATAAAGACCTAAGCGCGTCGACTTAGTCCGTTCAAACGGGACGCGCTTTAGCGCTCCCGATTGGTTCTGCCAAATTTACCTCAACTGGACCTAGTGACAGGTCCTCTTTCCCCTCAGTTTGCCGGCCTCGGCTTTGTGGTTCCCCGAGCCTTTGAAGTAGCGGCATGACGGTCAAGATCGGCATCAATCCCATCACCTGGAGCAATGACGATGTTCCCGCACTCGGCGGCGATACGCCGCTCGCGACATGCCTGTCGGAAACCAGGCAGGCCGGCTATCGCGGCACCGAACTCGGCGGCAAATTCCCCAGGCGAATCGACGAGCTCGGACCGATCCTGTCTTCTTACGGACTGGAGCTCGTCTCCGGCTGGTATGACGGCCGCATCCTGGACCGCACGGTCGACGAGGAATTCGCCGCCATCACCCCGCATCTGACCCTGCTGCGCGACCTCGGGGCCAAGGTCGTGGTCTATGCCGACACATCGCGCGGCCGTCATGACGGCATTTTCGCACCGATCTCGCAGCGGCCACGCCTCGCTGACGGCGAATGGACCGCCTATGGCGAGAAGCTGACCGAACTCGCCGACCGCATGGCTGCCTTCGGCGTCGGCATGGCTTTCCATCATCATATGGGCACCATCGTCGAGAGCGATGACGAGGTCGACAGGCTGATGGCCGCAACCGGCAAGAGCGTCGGCCTGCTGTTCGATACCGGCCATTGTCTGTTCTCAGGCGGCGACCCGGCCTCGCTCCTGAACCGGCATCTCGACCGCATCGTGCATTTTCATTGCAAGGACGTCCGCGCGGCCGTGCTGGAAAAGGCACGGCGGCAGGACATGAGTTTCATGGCGGCAGTGATGGAAGGAATCTTCACTGTGCCCGGCGACGGTTCCGTCGATTTCCTGTCGCTGTTGAAGCCGCTGGCCGAGCGCGGCTTCGAAGGCTGGATCGTCGTCGAGGCCGAGCAGGATCCGGCCAAGGCACACCCCTTGACCTATGCCACGAAAGGTTACGCTTCGCTTCTCAAATCGGCCTGCGCGGCCGGGTTCGACGTCGCGATACGAGACTTGGCCTAACCACCGCCGGGGGGCTGGTGGTTGGGCCGGTTGGGCGCGCGCCTCGGTAGGGGTAGCGACGCGAAAGCGCCCGGCGATCCGCGCCGCCGCCCTCCCTTGGCGGCGCGGATCGCACAGTTCTTGGCATCGAAATTTTTGCCCCCGAGTTGCCGGCCCGGCGTTTCCAGCTTGAGGCTGGCGACGAGGCATGCCTTGATGCGGATGGAGGAGCGACATGGCATTCGAGGCGGCACTCGGCATGGAACGGCTTTGCACCATCCGTGAGATCGCCGAGAAGGCGGAACTCGGCGCGGCAACCGTTCACCGCGCGCTGAAGAACAGCCGTGAGGTCCGTCCCGCAACCAGACGGCTGGTGCTCGAGACCGTTTGCCTGCTTAACGAAGAAAAGATCGCGCGCGCAGCCAGGCTCGTCGGAGACTAGCTTGGCCGACCACATGCGCCTTTCCCTCGACATCATGTCGGTCGACCGCGGCTCGGACGAACCGATGCACCGACAGATCTATGGCGCCCTGCGGCGCTTCATCCTCGACGGCCAGATCCAGCAGAACACGCTGCTACCATCGACACGCTCGCTGGCCGAGGATCTCAAGGTCGGCCGAAACACGGTGATCGCCGCCTACGACCAGCTGCTCGCCGAAGGGTTTATAGAGGCGCGCGCCGGGTCCGGCACCTGGGTGGCGCCGATCCAGCAGAAACGCCCGCCGGCCGCGCTGCGCGCCGGGCTTGCCGCTCCGCAAAAGCTCTCGCGGCGCGGTCAGACCATCGTCAACGGCCCGCAGCCGCCGCGCAATGCCGGTGTCATCAACTTCCATCCCGGCGTGCCGGAAACCGCGTCCTTCCCCTTCACCATCTGGTCGAGCCTTCTGGTGCGCAACGCACGCAGCCGCGACGAGAACTTGCTCGGCTATATCTCCTTTGCCGGCCATCCCGGTCTGCGCCAGGCCATTGCGTCGACCATCAGCCTGTCGCGCGGCATCAACTGCACCGCCGACCAGGTCATCATAGTCACCGGCGCGCAGGCAGCACTCGACCTCGCTTCGCGCGTGCTGATGGACGAAGGCGACCATGTCTGGATGGAGGAGCCCGGCTATCTCGGCGCCAAGAGCGCCTTTCTCGCCAGCGGCGCGCAGCTCGCGCCCTTGAAGGTCGATCGCCACGGTTGGCATCTCGCAGACCCAGAGCTGCCGCCGCCGCGGCTGATCTATGTGACGCCATCCTGCCAGTGGCCGTTCGGCACCATCATGCGCATCGAGGAGCGGCTGCAACTGCTCGACATTGCCGAGCGCCACGGCGCCTGGATCGTCGAGGATGATTATGACGGCGAGTACCGGTACCGTGGCCGGCCGGTACCGGCGCTGCGCGGCCTCGATCACGCCGACCGGGTCGTCTATATCGGCTCCTTCGGCAAGACGCTGATCCCGGCGCTCCGCATCGGCTATCTCATCGTGCCGCGCGAACTGTCGGTCCCCTTCGACCGCGCCGTCTCGATCACCGGCCAGTTCGCGCCGCTGATCCTGCAGGCGACGGTCAACGACTTCATCACGCAAGGCTATTTCGCCACGCATCTGAAACGCATGCGCCGCCTTTATGCGCGCCGGCAAGCCAATTTCGTCAAGCTGTGCCAGGAGCATCTGGCCGAATGGCTGACTGTGACCGAGAACGATTCCGGCATGCAGCTGCTGGCCAGTTTTATCCGACCCTACAAGGACAGCGACGTCGTCGCCGCCGCCGTCAAGGAGGGCCTCGACGTGCAGGGCATCTCGATCAACTACCATTCGAGCGAGCCGGAACACGGCCTGCTGCTCGGCTATGCCGCGATGGACGAACGCCAGATCCTGCGCGCGGTGCTGGCGTTGCGCGCTGCCTTCATGCGGCTGGACCGGCAATAGGCCGATCCAGCGCTGAGCGCTTCAATTCACACTATCGAATTTCTGCAGATCGACGGGCGCTGCCTTGCGCACCTCTACATCGTCCAGCGAGGCATTCTCCAGCGCCACACGGGCCGCCGCATCGATGTTATGGACCATGTCGTCGATGTCGGCGTCGCCATGCGCCGGATTCGTCGCGATCATCACCGTGCGGTTGAGGATGTCGAGAGAACCCTTGCCGAGATCGTCGGCATAGGTCAGCCGCAGGCCCTTGTTTTCCGGCAGCGTGTACGGATTGAGCGCCGGATGATGCGCGCCCTCATGCATCAGCACCTGGTCCCACTGAGTGAAATTGTGGCGGCCGGTCTTGCCGGCAATGACGCTCGGAATGGTCTTCGAAAAAGTCTGCGCCGCCTGTTCGCTGGGCAGCAGATACATCACCTGCGCCGCGCAATCGTCGTCGGGGCTGTTCATCGGCGACGGCGTCAGACCGAGATTGCCGAGATGGCGCGTGCCGGCCAGCACCTTCTTCTTCTCCGCCCGCATCGCCTCGATGATGCCGTCCAGACGGTCGAGCTGGACATTGAGCATCGCGCCCATCAATTCCGAGGCGCGCGCGCCGATGCCGGCGAACGGCTTGATGCTGTCGCTGCGGCCCTGCCAGTAGAAATGGCAAGGGTCGATGGCGCAGCGCGCGCGCTCGGCCACTTTCGGGTCGCTGGTGGCGATGCCGCCGCCCTCGCCCGAGGTCATGTTCTTGAAGTAGTTGAAGGAGTAGGCCCCGGCATGGCCGATCGAGCCGAGCTTCCTGCCCTCATAGCCGCCGCCAATGCCTTGGCAGACATCTTCCAGCACGAGCAGACCGCGTTTTTTAGCGATGTCCATGATGGCGTTCATGTTGCAGGCCGCACCCCACATATGTACCGGGATGACCGCCTTGGTGCGCGGGCCGATGGCGTCGCGCAGAGCGGCCGGGTCGATGGTCAGGCTCTCGTCGATGTCGACAATGACCGGAATGGCGCCGACCGACAGCACTGCCGTGGCGGTCGCCATATAGGTGTGCGCCGGCACCAGCACCTCATCGCCCGGGCCGATGCCGAGGCCGATCAGGCCGGCGGCGAGCCCATAGGTGCCGCTGGCGGCAAGCGCGAAATGCTCGACGCCGAGATGCCTTGCATAGCGCGCCTCGAAGCGGTTGCACTCGCTGTTCTCGCCATAGCGAAACAGCGCGCCCGAGCGGATCACCCTGGCAATGGCTTCGATCTCTTCTTCGCCGGCGGTGTACATGGCAAGTCTCCACATCGCTTGATGGTGTGAAAGCAGTACGCCTACGGCCGCTGTTTGAAAGAACCACTCCGCTGCGATCGGATCAAGCCATCCTGCTCACGTCGGAGCGGCGTTTAGCGCCGACTGTGGGCATATCGAATGAAATCGACATTCCAGAACGCAGGCCCGCGGAAAAATCGTACCCATCCGAATTCGTCGAAGTGGCCCTGTCGGAAAGCCCGCATTGGGCGTTCCATCGCGTCCAGTTGGGCAAACGGTCGGTTCCATGCAGCACGGGACACACTTTGGAAGACCCTCGAAACCGGCGTGCCGGCAAGATGGTGGCCGGCAAGACGGTGACCGGCAAGACGGTGGCCGTCCATGACGCGACAGCTCGTCCTGCACGAAGACGATGTCGGCATGTGCCATGGCGCCAACAGCGCCTTCCTCGAACTGACCGCACTGGGCGCCTGCAGCTCCGGCGCCGTGATGGTGCCGTGTCCATGGTTCCCTGAGATGGCCGAAGCGGCAGCCGCCGATCCGCGGCTCGATCTCGGCGTCCACCTGACGCTGAACAGCGAAAAGCAGCACTACAAATGGCGGCCGCTGACGTCGCCGTCGCCCGCGGCCGGCCTGACGGACGAGTTCGGTTATTTCTGGCCCGATGTCGCGACCACCCGCCGCAAGGCAGCACCGCAAGCGGTGGAAACCGAGCTTCGCGCCCAGATCGACACCGCCTACCGCGCCGGCATCGACGTCACTCATCTTGACGCCCATATGGGGACAGCGCTGTCGCCGGAGTTTTGCGACGTCTACATCAAGCTCGGCCTGGAATATCGGCTGCCGGTGCTGTTGACCAAAACGCTGTCGGCCTATTCGCCCAATGACAATCTCGTCGGCGTCACCGAAGCGGCGTTCCAGCGCGGCGTCACTGAAGCCCGGGCCAAGGGCTTTGTCATCTTCGACGCTGCCATACAGACGACCTGGGGCCGTCCACGCTCAAAACCGATAGAGCCAGCCTACAAGGCATTGGTCGAAGGGGTCCGCGAAGGCCTGACCTTCTTTTGCCTGCATTTCAATGCGCCGGGCGAGCTCGAGCTGATCGAGCCGCGCTCCGCCTATGTCCGCACCGAGGAATATGAACTCTTCCGGGACCAGGGTTTTCGCGACTGGCTCGGCGTGCAGGACATCGACATCATCGGCATGAAGCCGCTGCGCGAGGAGCTTCGTGCACGGCTCGGGGCATCGACACCGGCAAAGGCCCGCAAAGCGGCCACCCGGGCAGCACCGTAAGCCGATCCGGTCGGCCGAGGCGCAAAGAGGGAATTGGAACTGCAACGACAATGGGAGAATGACATGAAGACTGTTCTGAAACTGGCGCTCGGCGCGCTTGTCTCGATGAGTATGCTGGCGGGTGTCGTGCAAGCCGCGGGCCTGAAGGACCCGAAGGATGTCCGCATCACCTTCGTGGTGCATGGCTCGGCCTCCGATCCCTACTGGTCGGTGGTCAAGCGCGGCGTCGACGATGCGGCGGCGCTCACCGGCGCCAAGGTCGAATATTATGCGCCGCAAGTGTTCGACGTGGTCGAGCAGGCCCGCCTGCTCGACGCGGCCATCGCCACCAATCCCGACGGCATCGCCGTCTCCATTGCCGACGCCAATGCGCTCGGCAAATCGGTCAAGGCCGGACTTGCCGCCAACATTCCGATGGTCGTGCTGGATTCCGGCGAGAAGGAAGGCGCCGAACTCGGCACCTCTCTCTATGTCGGCACCGTCTCCGAATATGATTCCGGCAAGAAGGCCGGCGAGCGGCTGGCCAAGGAAGGCACGCTCAAGGTCGTCTGCATCAACCACGAGGTCGGCAATGTCAGTCTCGACCAGCGCTGCCAAGGGTTGAATGACGGGCTGAAGCCGTCAGGCGGCGGCACCGAGGTGCTTACCGTGTCGCCCGATCCGGCCGACATCCAGCGCCGCACCGAGGCCTATCTGTCGGCGCATCCCGACACCCAGGCCGTCTTCGCGCTCGGCGCCACCGCCGCCAATCCGCTGATCCCGTTCTTCCGGCAGAAGGAACTGTTCGGCAAGATCAAGCTCTACACCTTCGACATCAGCCCCGAAGTCCTGGATTCCGTCGTCGCCGGCGAAATGGGCTTCGGCATGGACGCCCAGCAATATCTGATGGGATACCTGCCGGTGATCTATCTGGTCGAGCATGCCACACATGGCTTCTGGCCGCAGAACAACGCCTACACCGGGCCGCTGTTCATCGACTCGCCCGACAAGGCCAAGGCGATCCTGGCGCTCGCCAAGGACGGCATCCGCTAAGGCAAGACCAAAACGGATCGGGGAGCCGCCATGCGCTCCCCGTCTCTGGTCGAGATTGCGAAGTGAGCGATTGGGGAGCCTAATGGCTGTTGTGGAAGACAAGGCGATACCTCCAGAAGCGCCGGCCCCCGGGGTGATGGGCAAGGACCGTTTCGGCATGACGTCGAAACGGGCTGCCGGCACTGACGAGCGGCTGGCCAGCACCGGCCGGCTGACGCAATGGCTGCGCCGGCCCGAAGCCGGTGCCGCCGGCGGCCTCATCGCCACAATCATCATCTTCGCCCTGCTGCCGGGTGCGTCGAACCTCTATTCGCTGCAGGGGTCGATGACCTTCCTGACGCTGGCGGCCGAACTCGGCATCATCGCCACGGCCGCAGCCCTTCTCATCATCGCCGGCGAGTTCGATCTCTCGGTCGGCTCGATGGTCGGCTTCGCCGGCGTCGTCATCGGACTGACGGTGAAATATTGGGGCCTGCCGCTGTGGGGCGGCATCGCCTGCGCCTTCGCTGTCGCCATCCTCACCGGCTACGTCAACGGGCTGATTGTTGTGAAGACCCGCCTGCCTTCCTTCATCGTCACGCTGGCATCGCTCTACATCCTGCGCGGCCTGTCGATCGGCATCACCCGCGCCGTCACCGGCCGCACGCAGATCCCCTACATCCTCGACGGCGCGCCGGACCCGGCAACCGCGAGCCTGTTCAACGGCCATCTCCTGACCAGCTTCTTCCAATGGATGGGCACGCAAGGCTGGATCGCCACCCGCACCGACGGCATCCCCTTCGTCGTCGGCATTCCGATGTCGATCGTCTGGTGGCTCGGCCTGACAGCGCTTGCCGGCTATGTCTTGACCCAGACCAAATACGGCAACTGGATATTCGCCACCGGCGGCGACCTCAATGCCGCCCGCAATGTCGGCGTACCGGTCGACCGGGTTAAGATCGCACTCTTCATCTACACCGCCTGTGCCGCGACCTTGCTTGCCACCATCCAGGTGATGGAGGCCGGCTCCGCCGACACCACGCGCGGCCTGCTCAAGGAATTCGAGGCAATCATCGCCGCGGTCATCGGCGGCGTGCTGCTCACCGGCGGCTATGGCACCGTCTATGGCGTGCTGTTCGGCGCGCTGATCTTCGGCCTGGTGCAGATGGGCATCTTCTACACCGGCATCGACACCGACTGGTTCAAGGTCTTCCTCGGCATCGTCATTTTGATGGCCGTGCTGGTCAACAACTACATCCGCCTCAAGGCGCTCGGACGCGGAGGCGGCAAATGACCTACCCAAACCCGTCCCCGGCCATCCAGCCAGCCATTGAATTGCGTGGTGTGTCGGTCAATTTCGGCTCGGTACGCGCGCTCCAAGATATCGACATCAAGGTCTATCCCGGCGAGGTGCACTGCTTGCTGGGCGACAACGGCGCCGGCAAGTCGACACTGATCAAGGTTCTGTCGGGCGTTCACCGGCCGACCAAGGGCGAGATTTTCGTCGACGGCAAGCCCGTCACGTTCCGCAGCCCGCGCGACGCGCAGGACCTCGGCGTCGCGACGGTCTTCCAGGACCTCGGCATGATCTCGCTGATGTCGATCACGCGCAACTTCTTCCTCGGCCGCGAGCCGACCAGAAGCCGCCTGCCCTTCTCGCGCTTCGACAAGGAGCGCGCCAACACAATTGCCCGCCAGGCGATGGCCGATATCGGCATCGACGTGCGCGACCCGACGCAGGCCGTCGGCACGCTGTCGGGCGGCGAGCGCCAATCGGTGGCAATCGCGCGCGCAGTCCACTTCGGCGCAAAGGTGCTGATCCTTGACGAGCCGACCTCGGCGCTCGGCGTGCATCAGGCGGCCATGGTGCTGAAATTCATCATCGAGGCGCGCATGCGCGGGCTGGCGGTGATCTTCATCAGCCACAACATCCACCACGCCTACCCTGTCGGTGACACTTTCACGCTGCTCAACCGCGGCCGCAATCGCGGCACATACGCAAAGTCCGAGATCTCGCGCGACGAGGTGATTTCCATCATGTCGGGCGGCGAGGATCTGAAGGCAGTGGAAGCTGAGATTGCCGGGCTGTTGGCGCAGATCGGCAATCGGCCGGCCGCCGCACCCTGAGCCTGGAACACTTTGCAGAGAGTTTTAGCAGCATGAGCAGGATACGGGTTGGCGTTATCGGCGCCGGCATGATCTCGCAGGTCGAGCATATTCCGAATCTGTTGCGGCTCGGCGACCTGTTCGAACTGGTCGGCGTCGCCGACCCGTCAAGGATTTCGCGGGAATATGTCAGCGAAATCCACGGCATCGCCAATTTCGAAACGCTGGAGCAACTGTTCGACCAGAAGCTCGACGCCGTCGTCATCGGCTCGCCCGACCCGCTGCATCACGAGCAGGTGCTGGCCGCACTCGGGCGCGGCCTGCATGTCTTCTGCGAAAAGCCGCTCTGCTATTCCCCGGCGGAAATCGCCGAGATCATCGCCGCGCGCGACAAGGCCGGCAAGGTCATGCAGGTGGGCTATATGAAGCGCTTCGATCCGAGCTACCGGCTGGCGCTGGCCTCGCTGCCCGGCACGGCAAAGACGCTGCGGTCCGTCTCTGTCGAGGTCAACGATCCCGACGCCTGGCCGTTCATCGCCCACCAGCGCTACAAGCGCGGCAACGATATTCCCAAGGACCTGATTGCCGCCGCTCAAAGCAAGCAGAAACAACAGGTCGAACGCGCTATCGGCCAGCCTTTGAACGATCTGGCTTTCCGTGGATTTATCGGCGCCTACAGCTCCGCCTTGATTCACGATGTGAATGCCGTACACGGCCTGCTCGACGCGCTCAGCGTGCCGGATGGCGAGGTCGTCGGCGCGCAGATCTTCGCCAATGGCGATGGCGGCCAGGGCGCAGTAAAACTGCTCGACGGCCAGGCGCTGTGGACGATGACGCATCTCACCGTGCCGAAGCTCGCCGACTACAAGGAACGCATCACGCTGTTCTTCGACGCTGCCAGCCTCGAGCTCGAATTCCCCTCGCCCTGGCTCAACCATCACCCGACCCGGCTGACTGTGAAGACCTCGGACGGCCACACACTGTCGACGAAGGATCTACGTGCCGGCTACGGCGAAGCCTTCGTCGAGGAACTGCGCGGCTTCTGGGGTGCGATCGTCAATGGCGACGAGGTGGTCAACCGCCCCGAGCACGCCGCGCGCGACCAGGCGCTGCTGATCGCGCTGACCAGGCAGCATTTGGCCACTTCGCAGGCCGGCTGAGCGCTCGCAGGATGTGTTGAGATTCAGGTCAGGCCGCGCCGAAAACATTGGGTTCGAGAACCGGAGCGGAGCGTACTTAAGTACGTGAGCACCGGAAGCGCAGAAAGCCGGCGTTTGCAGGCCCGCCTCACCTGAATTTCAGCACATCCTACCGGGTGTTGATGACGCCGTCTGTATTGGCGAGCAGCTTGCGCACCGCGTTGCGGGCCGCCTCCGGCCGCTGCAGGCGGATGGCCTTCTCGATCGCCTCGTGCAGTTGCTGTGCATGCTGCAGATCGTCGAGTTCGCGCGTCGTATAGGCGAACAGATGATCGAAGGCGGATTCGATCAGCACGCCGAGCGGCACCAGCAGGTCATTGCCGGAGGCACGCAGGATGGCCAGATGGAAACGTGTGTCGGCGCGCGTGCGCTCCTGCAGGCTCGACGCCTCGCCCATCTCGCGGCAGGCCTGGCTGATCTCGGCCATCTGCTCCTCGGTGCGTCGCATGGCTGCGAAGGCAGTCGCTTCCGGCTCGATGATGTGGCGGAATTCCTGCACCGTCTTCAGGAACACCTCACGGTCGGGCGCGGTCGCGTACCAGGCGAGCACATCGCGATCGAGTAGGTTCCAGCGCTCCCTGGGCTCCACCCAACTGCCGATCTTGGGGCGCGATGCCAAAAGGCTTTTGGCCATCAGCATCTTGATCGCTTCGCGCACCGCAGAGCGACTGACGTTGAAGGTTTCGGACCATTTGGCTTCATTGGGCAGGATGGTGCCTGGCGGATAGTCGCCGCGCACGATCCGAAGCCCGATTTCGCTGGCCAGCGAGGCATGCACGCTGGTGCCGGGCATCCGGGTGGCGTCAGCCCGCCGAACGGCAGCCGGGCGCTCGGCTGTCTCAGTCTTGTCAGACTTCTTTCCCTTATTCGGCTTTCCGTCCCTCATGCATCCACAAAGTCCGGATTTCGAAAGCTGTCAAGCAGAGGGCCGGGCGCAGGCGGCAAAGCCTGTGGCTGTGCACAGATCAGGTTACAACCTTGCCCCAAAGCCCAATTTGCCAGACCTATTTGACGTATTTGCGCCAGCTGTGCTCGGGACGGAAGCCGAGCACGTCCCTGGCCTTGCGGTTGGAAAGCAGCGTTTCATATTCGCCGAGCTTCGTCTTGACCGGCACGTCGGGATAAAACCGCTTCAACAGTTCCGCTGTCGGCAGGTCGGACGAGGTATCGTCATTGGCGGCGTTGAACACCTGGAAGCCGAGCCCGTCCGTTTCAACGGCGCGCAGCGCGATCTGGCCGAGATCGCGCGCGTCGACATAGCTCCAGGCGATGCGCTTGCGAAAGCCCGGATCGGCAAACCACTTCGGAAACAGCGAATATTCGTGCGGCTCGATGACGTTGCCGATGCGCAAGGCATAGATATCGGTGCCGTTGCGCTGCGCAAAGGCGCGCGCCGTGTGCTCGTTGACGACCTTGGACAGAGCATAGCTGTCCATCGGATCGACGTCGTATTCTTCATCGAGGGGAAAATATTTGGGGTCGCGCGGTTCATTGGCGAACACCACGCCATAGGTGGTCTCGCTGGACGCGATCACCACCTTGGGGATGCCAAGCTTCACCGCCGCCTCGATGACGTTGTAGGTGCCCATCGCATTGATGCGGAACACCTCATTGTCGGTCGTGATCATGATGCGCGGTATCGCGGCGAAATGCACCACGGCATCGACCGGCTGCGGCCGCAGCGACGGGTCGAATTCATGCAGGCCCATATAGCTCGACAGCGCGTTGAACACCTGGCCGCTGTCGGTGATGTCGGTGATCAGCGTGCGCACCTTGGGATTGTCGAGCGGCTTGGTGTCGATGTTGAGCACCTGGCAGCCCTGTTCGACCAGATATTGCACGACATGGCGACCGGCCTTGCCGCTGCCGCCGGTGAACATGATCCGCTTCGTCATTTTCGTCTCCAATGCCTAGGATTTCCGTGTATTGTCAGACAATATGGCATTCCGCAACCACCCTCGCCCGCCAGACGGCGGCGCCCACTATCAATCATCGCAACAGGACTTCAAGACATGACCACGACCGCCGCGAGCGAAAAGATCGGCTTTATCGGCCTTGGCCTGATGGGGCACGGCATTGCCAAGAACATCGTCGACAAGGGCTATGGCCTGACCTTCCTCGGCCGCAAGAACCGCAAGCCGGCGGAGGACCTGATTGGCCGGGGCGCCAAGGAGGCGGCGACTTCGCGCGACGTGGCGGCGGCGTCCGACATCGTCTTCATCTGCGTCACCGGCTCGCGCGAAGTGGAAGCCATCATCCGCGGCCCCGGCGGCCTCAAGGAGGGCTTGAAGAAGGGTTCGGTCGTCGTCGACTGCTCGACCGCCGATCCGGTCTCGACGGTGGCGCTGGCGGCGGAACTGAAGGAGATCGGCGTCGACTTCGTCGATGCACCGCTCAGCCGCACCCCGAAGGAAGCCTGGGAAGGCACGCTCGACGCCATGGTCGGCGCGCCCGACGCGCTGTTTGCCCGTGTGAAGCCGGTCATCGAAACCTGGGCCGGCCGCATCGTTCATATTGGCGATACAGGTGACGGCCACCGCATGAAGCTGCTCAACAACTTCATCTCGCTGGGCTATGCCGCGATCTATTCCGAGGCGCTGGCGCTGGCCGAAAAGGTCGGCATCTCGCCACCGCGTTTCGACAGCGTCATCCGCAACGGCCGCATGGATTGCGGCTTCTACCAGACCTTCATGCGCTGGACGCTGGAGGGCGACCGCGACGCGCATAAATTCACCATCGCCAACGCCTTCAAGGACCTGACCTATCTGGAATCGATGGCGGGTGCGGCCGGCATCGCCAACCCGCTCGGCAACGCCACCAAGAACTCCTTCGCCGGTGCCCATGCCACTGGCCCGGCCGAGCAATTCGTGCCGATGCTGGCGACATATATCGGCAAGGTCAACGGCGTCGACCTGATGCCCAGCAAGGACGGCAAGAAGCAGACGATTTGAAGGCGGCGAAAAGCCTGTGTCAGCGCCTCGACCGGCCGATAACATCGTCGGTGTTGGCGAGCAGTTTGTGCACCGCATTGCGCGCGGCCGCAGGGCGCTGCAGGCGGATGTTCTTCTCGATCGCCTCATGCAGCGCCTGCGCCCGCCGCTGATCGCTGGTCTCGCGTGTGACGAAGACAAAGAGATGATCGAGCGCCGACTCGATCAGAACGCCAAGCGGCACCAGCAGATCGTTGCCCGAGGCGCGCAGTATGGCGAGGTGAAAACGCGTATCGGCGCGGATACGCTCCTGCAGGTTCAGAGCCTCGCCCATCTCACGACAGGCTTGGCTGATCTCGTCCATCTGCTCGTCGTTGCGCCGCGTAGCGGCAAAGGCCGACGCTTCCGGCTCGATGATGTGACGGAACTCCTGCACCGTGCGCAGGAAGGCTTCCCGGTCCGGCCCGGTCGCGTACCAGGCCAGCACATCGCGGTCGAGCAGGTTCCAGCGTTCCCTGGGCTCGACCCAGCTGCCGATCTTGGGCCGTGAAGCCAGCAGGCTTTTGGCCATCAGCATCTTGATGGCTTCGCGCACCGCCGAACGACTGACATCGAAGGTCTCGGCCCATTTGGCCTCGTTGGGCAGAATGGTGCCGGGCGGATAGTCGCCGCGCACGATCCTGAGGCCAATCTCGCCGGCCAGCGAGACATGGACGCTCGCTCCCGGAAAATGCGCGGCACCGGCCCTGCGCATGACAGCCGGACCGAGGCTGGTTTGTGCCTTGGCCCGCTCGGCTCGCTTCTTTGATTTCTCGTCCGGCATTCACGTTCCAATGCGTCGGCCGTCTGCGTCCGGAATGGTCCGAACCTGCACGGCGCGCCGATCTCGTTGCCGAAAATCCAAACTACAGACGTGTCAAAGCCGGAGCCTGCTGCCCCAACCGTTGCGTCCGTCCGGGAAGAGACGGGGCGCCCGTCAAAGGGCGCCCCGAAATCGAGAACCTACTTCTGGATGCAGGTGTCGACCGTGTCCTTGGTGCATTCGTCGAGGCCGGTGAACACCGGATCGGCGACCGCCTTGCCTTCGACCAGATCGATCATCACCGATGGTGCCTTGTAGCCCATTTCGAACGGCCGCTGACCGACCAGAGCGGTCACAAGGCCGTCACGGGCGATCGCCACTTCATCGCCGATCGTATCGGCGGCGCCAATGACGAAGTCGTTGCTGGCGATGCGGTCCTTGAGCGGCCCGAACAGGTCGCGATAGGGCTGCGGTGCGCCAAACAGCGGCCAGCCGCCCATGATGCCGAAGGCGTCGAGCTTGGGATTGGCGGCGAGGATGTCGGTCATCGCCTGCACGCCCTTGGCGCCGTCGTCATTGGTGAACACCGGGCAACCGGCAACTTCGGTCCAGCCGCCTTCGCCGGCAAGTGCCGCCAGGCCTTCCTTGCCCGACAGCGCGTCACGCATGCCCTGCGCCCGGCGCAGGATGTTGTCGGCCGCGGGATTGCCTTCGATGGTACAGATCGTGCCGCCGTTCGGCTTGCCCTTCTTGATGTACTCGCCGATCTTGTGACCCATCAAATAGTTGTCGGTGCCGAGATAGGTCTTGCGCAGCGCGGCATCTTCCTTGCTGAGATCGGCGTCGAGCGTCATGATCGGGATCGTCGGATTGGCGGTCTTGATCGTCTGAGCGATCAGCGGCGCGTTGGATGGCGAAATCGCCATTGCCACCGTGTCGGCCTTGCTCAGCATGTCCTGAACGATCTGCGCCTCGCCGGCCTCGTCTGAGGTCGACGCCGGGCCGGTGTAGAAGCATTCATATTCCGAGCTGGCATTTTCCTTGTTCCATTTCTCGCAACCCTGGTGGATGGCCTCGAAGAATGGATTGTCGAGACCCTTCACCACGATGACGAGCTGTTTCTTGGCCAAAGCCGGCCCGGCGCCCAGCGCCATGGCGGCGACGGCGGCGAGCAAAAGTGTTTTCCTCATGTCAGTCCTCCCTTGAAACAGACGGACACGGCGTGCCCGCCACACAGATCGACCGGATGCTTAATGACCGAGGTTCGTTTCACGAGCACTCGTGTCGCCAAGACAGATCGATAAGCATTTCCAGATGCGGCATTGGCCCGGCTCAACACATGGGTGGCGCCGCAACCTCGACCGATAAACCTCCGCCGATTCCGCCCGGCTAACCGCCAGCGGCATCGGCATAATCTCCTCCGACGCTTAGCTAATATCGGCTTGCGGCCAACGTCAATGCTATTTGTCCTACAAAACGGATTTTTGGATAACCAACGCTTCAATTCGTCCGACAATTGATTGACGAGCGCCGGCTTTTGCGTAAAAGAACGCTGACGCTGTTTCCGGGAGGAGATGGGGAGAGCGGGGCCAAAGCAGCGCCGGCATTCACGCCGGGAACAGCAGCGGGTCGCAAAACACGGGGAGGCAAAGACTGGTGGCGGTTCTCGAACTCACCAATATCTCGAGGCATTTCGGCGCCATCCAGGCGGTCAACGACGTATCGCTGTCGATCGAGCCCGGACAGGTGGTCGGCCTGATGGGCGACAACGGCGCCGGCAAGTCGACACTGGTCAAGATGATCGCCGGCAATTTCCGCCCCAGCCATGGCGTCATGCGCATGGACGGCAAGGAGTTGATCCTGCACAAGCCGGCGGAAGCTCGCCAGCACGGCATCGAGATCGTCCACCAGGACCTGGCGCTGTGCAACAATCTGACCGCCGCCGCCAATGTCTATCTCGGCCGTGAACTGCGCCGCGGCGTCGGCCCATTACGCATCCTCGACTATGCCGCCATGTACAAGCGCGCCGGCCAGTTGTTCGCCGAGTTGAAGTCCGAGACCCGTCCGCGCGACCTCGTCAAGCAGATGTCGGGCGGCCAGCGCCAGGCAGTAGCGATCGCGCGCACCATGCTGTCGCAGGCCAAGATCGTGTTGATGGACGAACCGACGGCCGCGATCTCGGTGCGCCAGGTCGCCGAAGTGCTGAACCTGATCCGCCATTTGCGCGACCAGGGCATCGCAGTGGTGCTGATCAGCCACCGCATGCCTGACGTGTTCACCGTCGCCGACCGCGTCATCGTCATGCGGCGCGGCCGCAAGGTCGCCGACAAGACGATTGCGTCAAGTTCGCCCGAGGAAGTCACCGGGCTGATCACCGGCGCCATCGAACAGGTTTGATCTCAGCGAATTTCACCACGCACAGCACATGAAGGTCGACGATGGCACTGACAATTGACCAGCCGATCGAACAAAAACAGCAATCCTTGCCGGCAAGACTGTTTGCCAGCCAGACCTTCTGGGTGGTGATCGCGGTCATCCTGGCCTGCCTGTTCCTGTCTTTTGCCACCGACGCCTTCGCCACGTCGAAGAACCTTTACAACATCACCCGCAACATCACCTTCGTCGCCATCATCGCGCTTGGCATGACCTTCGTCATCATCACTGGCGGCATCGACCTGTCGGTGGGCTCGGTGCTGTGTCTGTCGTCGATGGTGCTGGCCGTTACCATGCATGCCGGCTACTCCATAGAAGTCGGCATCCTCGCCTCGATCGCCACTGCGCTCGCCATAGGCGCCTTCAACGGCATCATGATCGCCTATCTCGGCTTTCCACCCTTCGTGGTGACGCTCGGCATGCTGTCGATTGCCCGCAGCCTCGCCATGGTCGCCTCCAACAACACCGTCGTCTTCCAGTTCGGCCCGGATCACGACAAGCTTCTGGCGCTGGGCGGCGGCGCCTGGGTGTTCGGCATCGCCAATCCGGTCCTCTACATGATCCTTCTGGCGCTGATCACCGGATTCACGCTGCGCTGGACCAAGTTTGGCCGCCACATCTTCGCCATTGGCGGCAATGAGCACGCGGCGACGCTGACCGGCGTTCCCGTCAAGCAGATCAAGGTCGCCGTCTATATGATCTCGGCGCTGGCGGCGGGCATTGCCGGCATCATCCAGACCGGATGGCTGGGCGCCGTCACCACCAATCTCGGAACCGGCATGGAACTCCAGGTCATCGCTGCCACGGTCATTGGCGGCGCCAATCTCGCCGGCGGCGTCGGCACCGCCTTCGGCGCCATTGTCGGTGCCGCGCTCATCGAAGTGATCCGCAACAGCCTTGGTCTGCTCGGCATCAATGCTTTCTGGCAAGGCGTGTTCATCGGCGGCGCCATCCTGCTCGCGGTGCTGTTCGACCGGATCCGCAACTTCAGGCGCAATGATTGAATGTTTTTGGACTGAATCTTTCGGCTGGAAACCGTTGCTTTGACATCGAAATCCCTGTTCGACCTCAACGGGCGGCTGGCGCTGATCACCGGCTCCGGCCAGGGCATCGGCCTGGCGCTGGCGCGCGGCCTTGCCGAGCATGGCGCAAGTGTCGTGCTCAACGGCCGCGATGCCGGCAAGGTTGCCGGTGCTGTCGCCGGCTTGCGCGACGCCGGGCTGAACGCCCATGCCTCGACCTTCGACGTCACCGATTTTCGTGCGGTCGATGTGGATGTGGCCAGGATCGAGGCCGAGATCGGCGCCATCGACATCCTGATCAACAATGCCGGCGTGCAGTTCCGCGCTCCGCTCGAGGACTTTCCCGAGGAGCAGTGGGAGCGGCTGTTCAAGACCAATGTCTCCGGCGCCTTCCATGCCGGCAAGGCGGTCGCCCGCACTATGATCGCGCGCGGCAAAGGCAAGATCATCAACATCGGCTCGGTGCAGAGCGAACTCGCCCGGCCCAACATCGCGCCCTATACGGCCACCAAGGGCGCAATCCGCAATTTGACACGTGGCATGTGCACCGACTGGGCGAAATACGGCTTGCAGATCAATGCCATCGCCCCCGGCTATTTCCGCACCGAGATGAACCAGGCGCTGGTCGACAACCAGGAATTCTCCGCCTGGCTGGAAAAGCGCACGCCGGCTGGCCGCTGGGGGTATGTCGACGAACTGATCGGCGCCGCCGTGTTCCTCGCCTCCGACGCCTCGTCCTTCGTCAACGGCCACACGCTCTATGTTGACGGCGGCATGACGGCTTCGGTTTGACGGGAAACCCTATCGCTCAGTCTGAAAATCCACCACTACGGCCGGCAGCACACAGCGGCTTTCGCCCCGCGCCTTGACGCGAGCCCGAACTCAGCCGCACAATCCCGTCGCAGGCGAAGGGAGGCCAGTCGTCTGCGGGAGGTATAACCCATGACGGACGCGATCAGGCTCTATTGGGGCCGGTTCGGACATGTTTCTGTCCTGAATGTCGCCAGCGACTTCGTCACCCATGCGCATGTCGAGGCCCACATCATCATCTGGCTGGAGGGCACGGCCGGCGAGATGACCGTCGGCCGCGAGACGGTGCCGCTGGGTCCCGGCACCGCCGCCGGCATCAATTCCTACCAGCCGCACAGCCACATTCTGTCGCAGAACGGCAGGCCCGGCCTGTTCCTCGCCTTCTACATCGATCCGGATTGGGCGCGCCGGCGCCGCGACCTGCCTTCGTCGGCGCCGTTGTTTGCACAGGCTGCAATCACCCTCGAACCCTGGCTGCACCAGGCCGCCGCCAACCTGCTCGACCATTTGAGCGACAATGAAAGCATCGACGACGTCGCCAATTACGAGATCGAGCGCTTCATCGATAGCGTGCTCGACGCCGCCGACGCCTCGGCGCCGCAGGAGGCGCGCATCCGGGTCAACACAATGCAGGACTTTCGCGTCCGCAAGGCAATCCAGCTGATGAAGGCCAATGTCTGCGAACGCATCTCGTTCGACGACGTCGCCCGCAGCGTTGGCTTGTCGCGGCCGCATTTCTTCGCATTGTTCAAGGAACAGACCAATCTGACGCCCAATGTCTACTGGAACACGCTGCGTATGGAGGAAGCCGTGCGGCAGTTGCAGTGGTCGCAGGAGCCGCTGATCTCGGTCGCCTGCAATCTCGGCTTCACCACCCAGGGCAATTTCTCGCGCTTCTTCCGCGACCATGTCGGGGTGCCGCCGACGCTTTACCGCGAGGCGGCGCGGGCCATGGCCTGAGCCAAGCCGCTCGTTTTTCAGACTCCTTGATAGGGCCGCAAGACCCATTGATAAGCGCAGCGCCGGCCGCCGCCCTACCCTGCAGCGTATCGAATTCGTAGGGGAATGATCATATGGCTGAAGTCACCGTCTCCAGCGTCATCGACGCGCCGGTCGAAAAGGTCTGGGCGCGCATCCGCGACTTCAACGGCCTGCCGGGCTGGCATCCGCGCATGGTCAAGAGCCATATCGAAGACGGCAAGAGCGCCGAAACCATCGGCTGCGTGCGTAATTTCGAGCTCGCCAGCGGCGCGCGTATCCGCGAAAAACTGCTCGACTTCTCCGATGCGAATTTCCGCGTCAGCTACTCCATCCTGGAGACGCCGCAGCCGCTGACCAATCACAAGGCGACGCTGCAATTGCGCCGCGTGACCGACGGCGATCGCACCTATGCCGAATGGACCGCGAGCTTCGACGCGGCGCCCGAAGAGGCCGACAAGATCGCCGCCGGCATGGCCGCCAATGTCTTCCAGGGTGGCTTCAATGCGTTGAAGAGCCATTTTTCTGGCCAGAGCTGAACCAGGGAGACTGCCATGGCGCTTGCCCTCCAGACCTTTTCGGCCGTCAGGGATGCCAACGCGGCGCTGAAGGCGCCCGGCACCCGCTATGTCGGCGGCGGCACGCTGGTCGTGCGTGCCGCCAATGAAGGCGATGTCTCCGTCACCGGCCTCGTCCGCTCGACCGATCCGACCCTTTCCGGGATTACCGTTGCCGGCGGCAAGGTCCGCATCGGCGCTTCGGTGACAATGGCGGCCATCGCCCGCCATCCCGAGCTTGCGGCACTCTCCAAGGCCGCGCGCGCCGTCGGCGGCCCGGCGATCCGCAACATGGCGACTGTCGGCGGCAATTTGTTTGCGCCGGCGCCCTATGGCGATTTCGCCGTGGTGTTGCTGGCGCTGGATGCGACGGTTGGCACCGATGATGGGGAATTGCCTATCGAGGATTTCCTGGCCAAGCGGGACGGCAGCCGCGCCATCGTCACGTCAGTCGCCTTCGCGCTGCCGAAGGCCGAGAATTTCCGCTTTCTGAAAGTGTCGCGGGTCAAGCCGAAGGGCGTCTCGGTGCTCAGCATCGCCGCCGTTCTCGAACAGGCCGGCGACGGCACTGTCTCCTCGGCGCGGATCGCGCTCTGCTGCATGGCAGACCGGCCGATGCGCGGCCGCGCTGCGGAAAAGGCACTGATCGGCAGCAGGCTTGACCAGGACGGCGTCGCAGCGGCGCTGGCTGCAGCCGGTGAAGGCACTTCGCCAATCACCGATCCGATCGCCAGCGCCTGGTATCGCGCCGAGGTTCTCCCGGTCCATCTCGGCCGGCTGCTGCTTACTTAACCACCGCTTGGGGGGCGCGCATCTGTCCGATCAATCGGGCAGGCGCGCTGGGAGGAAAACATGGCAAAGGTTCCGGTTCAGTTCACGCTCAACGGCTCAGAGAAGGCCGAATTCGTCGACAGCGGCACGACGCTGCTGCACGCGCTGCGCGACAAGATCGGCGACACCTCGCCCAAGGGCGGCTGCCACCAGGGCACCTGCGGCGCCTGTTCGGTCATCATCGACGGCGAACTCCGGCTCTCTTGCCTGACCCTGGCCGAGACCTGCGGCGGCGCCGACATCCGCACCACATCGGGCCTCGCTGAGGCCGGCGTGCTGCACCCGCTGCAGCGTGCCTTCCTCGATGCCTTCGCCACGCAATGCGGCTTCTGCACGCCGGGCATGATCATGGCCGCCAAGGTGCTGCTTGACCACACGCCCAATCCGAGCCGCGAGGATGTGGTCGAGGCGCTGTCCGGCAATGTCTGCCGCTGCACCGGCTACGAGCCGATCATCCAGGCGGTGCTGACCGCGGCCCGAGCCAATTCGCAGAACGCGGCCTAAGGACCAAAAGAATGGAACTGCGCAAAAACTATTTCGCCGATCAGCGCAAGGACGGCCTGCACGAGATCGGCCATGGGCGGCCTCGGCTGGATTCGCCGGGACATGTGACGGGCAAGACCGCCTATTTCGCCGACCGCAACTTCCCGAATATGCTTCACCTGAAAATGGTGCGCAGTCCGCACCACCATGCCCGCATCCGTTCGATCGACACTTCCGAAGCGGAGAAGCATACCGGCGTGGTGAAAATCCTCACCGCCAAGGATGTGCCGCACAATGTCTACACCATCCTGATCCTGATCCAGGTCGGACCGGAAGACGAAACGGTGCTGGCCGACGGGAAGGTGCGCTGGAAGGGCGAGGCCGTGGTGGCGGTGCTGGCCGAGACCGAGCGCGCGGCTCAGGAAGCGGCAGCCAAGGTCAAGGTCGATTATGAGGTGCTGCCGGCCGTCTTCGACATGGAAGAAGCGCTGAAGCCCGGCGCGCCTTTGGTCAACGAATATCACGGCCAGAATTATTACCTCTATGACAGCGGCGAATGCCGCAAGGTGCGCTTCGGCGATGTCGAGGCGGGCTTTGCCGGCGCCGACCACATCCTGGAACAGAGCTACCAGTCCTCGCCGATCGAGCATGCGCCGACCGAGACCACGGGCTGCGTCGTGGTGCCCGAAGGCAATGACCGCTTCACCTGCTACACCAACACCCAGGCGATGTTCTTCACCCTCGACAACGCCTCGATCATCCTGCAGATGCCCGGCTCAAAACTGCATTTCGTCGGCGGCACTGTCGGCGGCGGCTTTGGCGGCAAGGTCGACGTCATCGTCGAGCCGATCGCCATTCTTGGCGCCAAGCTGACAGGACGTCCCGTCTCCTTCATCTACAGCCGCGAAGAGGAGATGCAGATCTCCTCACCCCGCGCCGCCGAAAAGATAATCATCAAGGACGGCGTGATGAACGATGGCCGCATCGTTGCGCGCAAGGTGACCGGCTATACCGATGCCGGCGCCTATTCGCGCCATTCGCCTTATGGCGCGCAGAAGGGAGCGGCGCACTATCCCGGCCCCTACACCATTCCCAATGTCTGGATCGACACTTATTGCGTCTACACCAACCGCACACCCTCCTCCGCCATGCGCGGCTTCGGCGTCACCATCGGCGACTTCGCGCTTGAGGTGCAGATGGACAAGCTGGCGCGGCTGATCGGCATGGACCCGCTCGAATTCCGCTTCATCAACGCCTATCGCGATGGCGACATGAAGGCGCATCGCCAGCCGACCGAAGGAGCGGCGCTGATCGAGTGTATGCAGGAGGCGTCGCGCGCCGCCAACTGGCCTGTGGCGGAGAAGTATATGGCGATGTCCTCCTACAAGAAGGGAGCTTGAGATGGCGCTAAGGCGCGGACGCGGCGTCGCCGCG
The DNA here is from genome assembly GCF_040320115.1 of Mesorhizobium sp. M0802. NCBI lineage: Bacteria > Pseudomonadati > Pseudomonadota > Alphaproteobacteria > Hyphomicrobiales > Phyllobacteriaceae > Mesorhizobium > Mesorhizobium sp. M0802. The sequence goes on along the minus strand of NZ_JAMYOY010000001.1, from coordinate 576,093 downwards.
ATCAACTATCCGACGGGCATGAACCTTGGCGGCGACCCGACGCAGGCGCTGGTGCATTCGACGCCGACCGGCAATTTCATGGTGACGCTTTCCAGCGTCGATCTCGGTCAGGGCTTGAAGCAGATCATGGCGCAGATCTGCGCCGAGACCATCGGCGTGCCGACGGACCGGGTTACCATCGACACCGCCGACACCGACACCGGTCCGCACTGCATGGGCACCTTCGCCTCGCGCGGCACCCACCGCGCCGGCAACGCCGTCATCCAGGCGGCCAAGGAAGCGCGCCAGGTGATGCTGGAAGTGGCGGCGGAAGAGCTGGAGGTGAACGCCTCTGATCTCGAAACTGATGGCGAGGGCAACATTCTGGTCAAGGGCGCGCCGCAAAAGTCGATCTCGATCTTCGATGTCGCGCTGTCGGCTCATTTCAAGCGTGGCCGCTCGATCTCAGGCCGCGGCATGTTCCTGATCCCGCGCTCCTATCCGGAGAAAGAGACCGGCGCGATGAAGCCGTCGACCTGCTACGCCCATGCCTGCACGGTGGCCGAAGTCGAGGTCGATGACGAGACGGGCGAGGTTACGGTGCTGACCGTGAAGAACGTCTTTGAGATCGGCCGCGCGCTGAACCCGAAAATGGTCGAGCAGCAACTGGTCGGCGGTTCCTGGATGGGCATCAGCCACGCGCTCTACGAAACGACCGAGCCCTATTATCCCAAACGCGACCATGGCGGCACCGACTTCAACCAGTATCTGATGCCGGGACCGGGCGATCTCGCCCAAACCGAGATCATCGTGCTGGAGCGGCCGTCGGCGGATGGTCCTTACGGTGCCAAAGGGCCAGGCGAAATGTGCGCGAACCCGCAGATCCCCGCGGTTGCCAATGCCGTGTTCGACGCCGTCGGCGTGCGCATCGACACGCTGCCGATCACACCGGAGCGCATATTGCGCGCGCTGAAGGCGCAAGCGGCGAACTGAGGACGACATGCAGGAGCCGAATGCCGAGACTGTCGCGACCTCGCCGGAGGCGGTGGCACAGCATCTCGCTGCTTCGCGCTACCTCGCCGACGACAGCCTGGCCACCGCCATCTTCCTGGCCATACGGCTCGGCAAGCCGCTGCTGCTGGAAGGCGCGCCCGGCGTTGGCAAGACCGAAGCTGCGAAGGCGATCGCGCAACTGCTTGGCCGCGATCTGGTGCGGCTGCAATGCTATGAAGGCATCGACGCAGCACACGCGCTCTACGAATGGAACTACCAGCGCCAGCTGCTCGCCATCCGCCATGCCGGTGAGCACGAGATCGACATCTATGACGACCGCTTTCTGATCGCGCGGCCATTGCTGCAGGTGCTGCGGGCGCCGGAGCAGCGCGTGCTGCTGGTCGACGAGATCGACCGCTCCGACCACGAATTCGAAGCGCTGCTTCTCGAATTCCTTTCCGATTTCCAAATCAGCATCCCTGAGCGCGGCACGATCCGCGCCGAGGCACAGCCGATCGTCATCCTGACCTCGAACCGAACCCGCGAACTGGCGGAGGCGCTGCGTCGGCGCTGCGTCTATCACTGGATCGGCTATCCCGACGCCGAGCGCGAAGCCGCCATCATCATGCTGCGCGCCGGCGGGGTCGCCGAAGCGACCGCCCGCGCCGTGGCGGCCGCCGTGCAGGAGATCCGCGTCCGCCCGCTGGCCAAGCCGCCCGGCATCTCCGAGGCCGTCGAATGGGCCAACGCCGCCACCATACTGGAGAAAGGCGGCAGCCCATGGCCGCAAGCCTTCCGCCGCGCCATCGGCGTGCTTATCAAGGACGAGGAGGATTTGTCCGCGATCGCGCCGGAGCTTGGTGCCATCGTCGAGGAGGCGCTGGCGTGAGCCGGGACTTCGGCAATGCGCAACCCGGCGGGACAGCGCCCCCCTCTGTCCTGCCGGACATCTCCCCCCTCAAGGGGGGAGATCAGCTGTCATTGTGGCTTTCGCCAATCTCCAGAGTTGCAGACCTGAGCAAGGCGCCGAAGCCGCCAATCTCCCCCCTTGAGGGGGAGATGTCCGGCAGGACAGAGGGGGGCGCGAAGGAATGATGCGTCAGGGAACCCTTCCTCTCGCCTCCGCGCCCTTCCTCCACTTCGCCCGGCTGCTGCGCCGCCACGCCTTTGCCGTCGCCCCCGAGCAGGTCTCCAGCTTCATGCAGGCGGTCACCCTGCTCGGTCCCCGCTCGATGGCCGACATCCGCGAGGCGGCGCTCGCAACGCTTGCCCCCCCGCCCAATCGCCGCGGCGAATTCGAGGCGCATTTTCGCAATCACTTCCATGGCGATGGCCAACCCTCGATCGAAGGCGAGGAAGACGAGGAAACCCGCATCAAGGACGATCACGGCACGCGCCAGGAGGAGAAACAGACCACGCGCCAGGAGAAAGGCGGCGAGCTGTCGTCGGCAATCGAACAGCTCAGCAGCCGCGACTTCCTCCGCGACGACGATGGCCTTGGGCCCTTCCGCCGCAAGCTCGCTTCAACCCTGCCCGCGCGCCGCTCCTTCCGCACCGTGCGCACCCATTCGCGCGGCAAGCTCGATCTGCGCCGCTCGCTCAGGGAAATCGTCAGCGCCGATGGCGATATCCCCTCGCCGCAGCTGCGCCGCCGCCAGACGGTGGCGCGCAAACTGCTGATCCTGATCGACGTCTCCGGCTCGATGAAGCTGCACACGGCGGACTACCTCAAACTGGCGCACGCCGCCGTACAAGGTGCTGACCGTGCCGAAATCTTCACCTTCGGCACGCGGCTCACCCGCATCACGTCCGCACTGCGTATCCGCGATCGCGACCAGGCTCTCGCCCGCGCGGCGGCACTCGTCGACGACTGGGACGGCGGCACGCGCATGGGACCGACCCTGCTCGCCTTCCTCTCGGTGCCCCGTTTCTCAGCCTTCGCCCGCGGCGCTGCTGTGATCATCCTGTCGGACGCGCTGGAGCGCGGCGACCATGCCGATCTCGAGACCGCAATGCGCCGACTGAGCGCGCGCGCCTTCCGGCTTTCGCTGGCGACACCTTTGGCCGGCGATCCGCGCTTCCAGCCGGCAACGGCGGCGTTGCGCGCCATCTTGCCCGATCTCGACGATCTCATCGACGGCTCGTCGCTCGGGAGTCTCACCGATTTCATCCTGTCGCTCGCCCGCCCGGCCCCGGCGGCGTCGGCAATCTGGAAAAGGGTATCGTGATGCAGAAAGCCATCGACGCGCATTTCCACATCTGGCGCCAGCAGGATCAGCCCTGGCTGGTCGGGCCGATGGTGCCACGCATTTTCGGCCCCTACGAGCCGATCCGCCGCGACTATCCGATCGAGGAATTTCTCGCCGATCAGCAAGGCGCAGGTGTCGAGAAGGCCGTCTATGTCCAGACCAACTGGGCCAAGGAGGATTTCGAAAAAGAAGTCGCCTTCCTGCAGAAGACTGCCGACGAGACCGGCTGGCCGCACGCTATCGTCGGCTATACCGATATGACTGTCGACGATGTCCGGCCCCAGATCGATCGATTGAAAAAGTACCCGCTCCTGCGCGGCGTGCGCATGCAGCTGCATTGGCACGAGACGCCGGCCTTCCGCTTCGCTGCCTCGGCCGATCAGGTCATCGACCCCAGGGTGCGGGCCAATGTCGCGCGGCTTAAGGACTATGGCCTGTCCTTCGACCTGCAGCTTTTCCCCGCCCAGATGAAGAACGGGCTGACGCTCGTCGGCGAGAACCCCGACACCAATTTCATCCTCACCCATGCCGGCATGCTGACCGGCATGGAGCCGGAAACCACCGAGGCCTGGAAAGCCGGCCTGAGTACTCTATCAACAGCGCCGAACTTCTACGCCAAGCTGTCGGGCCTCGGCACCTTCGCCCACCGCAACGATCCGGCGTTGATTGCCTACATCGTCGACAATGCCATCGACATTCTGGGCGCTGACCACCTGATGTTCGGCTCCAACTTCCCGATCGAAAAACTCTGGACGACCCATGCCGAACTAATCAAGGCGCACCGCGCCGCGGTGGGCAAGCATGGCGCGGCCGCCGAGGCGGACATCTTCTGGAACACGGCGGAGAAAGTGTACCGACCGGTGTAGAGCGGGCGCCGTCACTTCCCCCGCAGGGGGAGGAGGCAAGGCGCGCGACTGCCTACTTTAAGTCGAACTGCGGATCGACCGGAATCTGCATCGCAGTCACCAGATGGTTGGTCTGCCCGGCCAGCCCGATGATCGACACCAGCTCGCCATGCTGCGCATCGGTCATGCCTTTGGCGCGGGCAGCTGCCGTATGCGAGTGGACGCAGTAGGAGCAGCCATTGGCGGTGGAGACAGCAATGTAGATCATCTCCTTGGTCAGCGGGTCGATCGCACTCTCCGTGGCCATCACCACCTTCACCTGTTCCCATGTCCGTTTCAGCAAGGCCGGATCGTTGGCGAGCCCACGCCAGAAATTATTGACGAAGTCCGATTTGCGCGTCGCGCGGATGTCGTCGAACACAGCCTTCGCTACCGGGATTTTTTCGACCTCGGCATCGCTGAGGAGTTTTGTGGCGGCCATGGCATTTCCTTTCGTTGAATCGGTGGATCAGGTGGTTGAATCAGGTTTCGAGCAAGGGCGGCTAACCGGCTATTCCGATTCAGTTTTTGATGCTGACAGAACCATGGCGATTGGCCGAAGCATCTCAGCTTCGTCATTCACGGGCGAAGCAGGCGCGAAGCGCCGTCGCGGAGACCCGAGGATGACGAAGGCGCTGAGGCCTTCGCCAATTGGTGACCTATGCGCACCGTCAAACACCGACCGGCAACCTAGTGCACTGCCGCATACATGATCTTCTCCTCCGTCGCCTCCGCCGGCGAGAACTCCTCCACGATGCGCCCCTGTCGGCACACCAGAATCCGATCCGACAGGTTCATGATTTCCGGCAGGTAGGACGAGATCACCACCACCGCCAGCCCCTCATCGGCCAGCCGGTTGATGATCTGGTGGATCTCGGCGATGGCGCCGACATCGACGCCGCGCGTCGGCTCGTCGAAGATGACGATGCGCGGCTGCTGCACCAGCCCCTTGCCGATCACCACCTTCTGCTGGTTGCCACCGGAAAGCTCGACCACGCGGGCGTTGTCGTTTATCGCCTTGATGTTCAGCGTCTTCGTCCATTCTGCGGAAAGCGTGCGCATCTCCTGCTGGTTGATCACCCAGGCCTTTTCGCGGCCCGCCGCCAGGAGCCCGCCGAACAAATTCTCGGCAATGCCCATCGTCTCGAAAATGCCCTCGCTTTTGCGGTCCTCGGAGACGTAGACGATGCCGTCGGCGACCGCTTCGCTCGGCACGAGATAGCGTACCGGCCGGTCGTCCAGCTCGATGGCGCCGCCGCGCAGGAAATCGCGCTTGTAGATGCCCGACACGATCTTGAAGGTCTCGGTGCGGCCCGAGCCGATCAGCCCGAACACGCCGGTGATCTGTCCCTGAAAGATCGAGAAGGAGGTGTTGCGCACGACATTGCTCATCGAAATGTCCTGCACCGACAGCACCTTCTTGCCGGCCTTGCGCAGCTTCGCCTCGTCGCGCTGGCGGTAGATCTGTCCCGACAAAGTGCGCCCTACCATGGCGGCGACGATCTTGTCGCGATCGAAGGCCGATGTGTCGTCGGTTATGACCAACTCGCCATCGCGCAGGATTGTGATGCGGTCGGCGATCATTAGCGCCTCTTCCAATGCATGGCTGATGAAGACGATCGAGACGCCGTTCGCCTTCAGCCGCCGGATCAGTGCGAAAAAGTGCCGCTTCTCCTCCGGCGTCAGCGTCGCCGTCGGCTCGTCGAAGATGATAATCTCGGCATTGTGGTGAACGGCGCGCGCGATCTCGACCATCTGACGCTTGGCCGCGCCGAGCGTTGCCACCATGGCGTTCGGGTCGACCGGGAAGTTCAGCGATTGCAAAAACTGTTGCGCCGAAATGTAGGTGCCGCGCAGCCGGTTGAGAAACTTTTCGGTGCCGAGATAGAGGTTCTGCGCCACTGTCATCGACGGCACCAGGCTGGTCTCCTGGAACACCATGGCGATGCCGGCCTCGAGCGCCGCATGCGGCGAGGCGTAGGCGATCTCGCGGCCTTTGTGGAACATCTTGCCGGAAGTGGCGTCGACGACGCCGGCAATGATCTTGGTCAGTGTCGATTTTCCGGCGCCATTCTCGCCGAGCAGCGCGTGGATTTCGCCCTTGCGCAGTTCGAAGCTGACTTGTCTGACCGCGGGCACGCCGCGATAGTTCTTGGTGACATTTTCCAGGCGCACGATCGGTTCCATCAGAAACCTCCCGCGTCGAGCACGCAATCGCCGCCCCTGGAGGCGATGAATAGAAGTCCGTCCTTCTCCGCCACGCTGCAAATGCCGTGGCGCGTGCCGTCGGCGCGGCTGTGCAGGCTGAATTGCGGCTGCATGGTCCGGTCGAGCTTCACCACCAGCCCGTAGGAGCGGCTCGGCGACCAGGGCTTGTGGATGCCCATGGTGCGGATGCCGCCACATTGCAGCGGTTCGAGGAAGCTGCGGTTGGAGGCCAGCGCCGGCGCGATCCAATAGGCCGGCGGCACTTGGTCGATCATGTCGCGCCGGTAATGCGTTTCCTGCAGCACGAATTCGATCAGCCGGTTGCGCGGCGCGAACAGGGCCAGCCACGCGCCGCCATCGCCGGCCGGCGCAAGGCGCGCGGGATAGCCGGGCAGATGCGTCAGCACGGTCGAGCGGCTACCGGTTGCACCATCGAAGCGAACGAGCTGGTGACGCCAGCTTTCGCTGACCAGCACATCTCGCCCCGTGGGATGGAGCCCATAGGGAAAGGCGATCTCGCCGGCCACTTTGCGGAACCCGCCGCCGGCTGCGTCCCGCCTCCAAAGCGATCCGGACGCGCCCTTCTTCATCAGGTCGGCGGCCCATAGCGACGGCGCATGCTCAGCCGAGCCATTGGCCAGCCACAACGTGCCGTCGTCTGCATAGGCAAGCGCGGTGATGCAGCTGACGCCGGCCGGCAGCGAAACCTCCTTGCCGGCAACCAGCAGCTTGCCGCTTTCCAACCCCACCGTCAGTTCGCCCGACAGTGATAGAGCCAGCGCCGTGATGGGGGAAAGAAAGGTCCCGACAACCTTCGGCTCCACCCCTGCGGCAAGCGAATATACCGCATTGCCGCTGGAAACGAGCAGCCGGCCATCGGCAACCAGAAGATTGTCGGGCTCCGTCAAATCGGCGAACACTGGCGCCTCGTCCAGCCGCGTGTTGGGACGGAAGGCACCGTCGAGCGGTGGGATGGTCACCGCCTTGCCACGAAACAGGTCGAGCACAGGATCGAGGATCATGGCTTCGCTCCCCAATAAGAAGCGGAACTGGTCCAGTTCGGGTCGGCGCCCGCAATCTTGTAGCGGCCGATGCGGTTGTTAAGGATGCCGCCGACGAACAGGAAACCCTTGTGCTCGCGCATCGAGGTGACCATCGGATGCGCGCCGCCGGTGAGGTCGCCCATCGCCTCGACAATGCCGCCCTTGTCGTTGAATTTCACCACGCCGCCGGTGTTGATGTTGGGGAACAGCCACTCGTCCTGCGGCAGCCGGCGCGTCATGCGCTTGCGCATATCGGGATGGCGCAGCGACAGGTCGAAGCTCGGCGTGCGCATGCCGAGCCATGCCATCCAGTAATTGCCGTCCGACGCCCGGTTGATGTTGTCGGGATAGCCCGGCATGTCGCGGATGACGCATTCGGCGGTGCCTGCTTTCGGCCCTTCCAGCCAGTATCGATGCACACGGCAGGCCCAGCTCTCAGCGAAGAACAGCGACTTCCCGTCATGCGCCATGCACACGCCATTGGTGTAGCGGTAGCCGTCGAGCAGTGTCTTCGTCGAACCGTCCTTCGGGTCATAGACCAGCAGCCGGCCGGTGGCGCGGTTCTCGATCGAGTCCAGCGCCCAATCGTGGGCGTCATAGCGCTTGGTGGAGTCAGTGAAATAGATCCGCCCGTCCGGCGCGATGTCGCAATCATTGGGGTCGCGCAGCCGCGCATCGTCGACGATCGAGGTCCAGGAGCGCGACGTCTCCGCCGACAGGCGTTTCACATCCCGATCCGGCGAGACGGAATAGAGCCCCATGGCGCCGACGCAGCTGATCAGATTGCCCGATTTGTCGAAGGCCAGGCCCAGCGGAAAGCCGCCGATATGGGCAAACACCTCCGATTTCACATAGTCCGGCGCGAAGAAGCGGACGATCTCGCCATGGCGCGTGCCGCAATAGAGGTGATCGTCGCGGTCGAGGATGACGTCTTCCGGCCCTTCCAACTCGCCGGGCCCGATATGGTCGGCCGCCGACAGCCGGTTGTCGAGCGCGTAGGGCGTGCCTGAGCCCGGCACCGCAGACTGTGTCTCGCCCATCTTGAGATAGACCGGCGCGACATAGACTTCGTTGAGCACCTTATGGCGGTTCTTCAGCCAGCGAATGTCGATCGTCACCGCCACCGCCAGCATGATGCCCAGCACCATCTGGTTGGTGCCGGTGCCATAGCCCAGCCGGATCAGCCCGTTGGTCATGGTCAGCACGATGATGGCGCCCATCAGCCCCTTGATGACCGAGCCGCGGCCACCACCCAGGCTGACGCCGCCGACCACCGCCGCCGTCAGCGCCATGATCTCAAGGTTGAGGCCGGTGCCCGGCCCTGCCCCACTCAGGCGGCAAGCGATCAGGAAGCCGCCGATCGAGGCGCAGAAGCCGGAAAAGACATAGGTCATGAACACGGTGCGGCGCACGCGAATGCCGGCATTGTGCGCCGAGCGCCTGGATCCGCCGACCGCCAGCACATGCCAGCCCGGCCGTGAGCGCGTCAGCGCGATATGGGTGACGATGGCAAGAATGATCGCCAGCCACACCGAGACCGAAAGCCCCCAGAAGGTGCTGTCGCCGATGAAGTCGAGCACATCGGATGTCGCCTGGGAAAGCTGCACGTCTGCGGCATAGGTGGTGACGAGAATATCGAACAGCGCCCGGCCAAAAATGAAGGTGACCAGCGTAGTCAGAAAGGCGCGCAGCCTGAGATAGCCGACGAGGTAGCCGTTGACGGCGCCGAAGATGAGGCCGGTGGCGAGCGATGCCGCCACCGCCAGCCAGATAGACTGTTCGAGAATGAAGAAGACATAGACGGCGGAGAAGCAGGACAGCGCGAAGATCGAACCGACGGACAGATCGATGCCGCCGCCCAGCATCACCACCGTCATGCCGGTGACCACCATCGAGAACTCGCCGAGCTGGCGGGTCGATTCCTGTAGCGAGGTCAGCTTGAAGAAGCCGGGAATGATCGAGCCGAACACGCTGAGCGTCGCCACCAGCGCCAGGAACGGAATGGCGTTGTCGGTCCAGCGTTTTGTCAGGATTTCGCCGACCAGATGGTCGGGCACGAGATTGTAGCGCCAGGACTGGAGGCGTTCGCGAAAGGACATCGGCGGCTGCTATTCCATGAGGGAACGAGGTGACCGGATTGTCCAGCCACCTCGTTTATTTCAGTCGAAAAAGCGCGGCTTACTTCGCCGCCGCTTCGGCCTGCAGCGCCTTCAGGTCCCAGCAGCTGTCGGGCTTGAGGTCGGCCTTGGTCGTAGCCTTCTCCAGTGTGTAGATGTAGGTGTGCGACGTGCCGGCCGGCTGGCCGCTCTGCAGCAGGAACTTGATGATAGCGTTCATGTCGCCGGACTGGCGAGCCAGATCGGTCATCACCACGGCGCCGTAAGTTCCGTCCTGCAATTTGTCGCAATCGGCCGCCTTCTCGCCGCCGCCGGTGGTGACCAAAAAGACCTTGCCGTCGAGCTTGGCGTCGCGGATGGCGGCGGATGCGCCGGTGGCGTCGCCATCCCAGAAGTCGATGATCGAGCAGATGTCGGGGTTCTGCTGCAGCATTGTCGTCGTCACGTTGCGCGACGTCGTCGGATCCCAGTTGGAGTCGGGCTTGGCCACGACTTTGAAGTCGGGGTGCTTCTCCAGCACCTTCATGATGCCGGCATACTGGTAGAGACTGGACGAGTTGGCCTGATCACCCTGCACAAGGCCGATCTTCTTCGACGAATTCTCGCCGCAGCCCTTGATCGCCGCTTCGGCCTCGAGTTGGCCGAGCCGGTCCCAGTCACTGCCGACAAAGGCGTCGGCCGGGAAGTTGGCGGGATTGTCGACCAGTATGACGTAGGTTCCGGCAGCCTGCGCCTTCTTCATCAGCTTGGAATAGGAGTTGAGATCCGGCGCATGGATGATCAGCACGTCCGGCCTTGTGTCGGACGAGATCGCGTCGGTGATCGCCTGTGCGCCGGCATCGACGACCCAGTTCGGATCGCGTGTTTCGAAGGTGCCGCCCCAGGCCTCGACTTCCGTCTTCAGATAGTGCGACCAGCCCTGCGCAAGGTCGAAGCCCATCGCCAGCGGCACCAGCATGACGCGCTTGCCCTTGAGCGCCTGCGCGTATGCGGCCGGGCCCGGATCGTCGGCGGCGAAGGTCGGCGCGACGAAGGCGGTAGCGGCCAGCGCCGTGGCGGCCGCCATCAGTGTTCTGATCAGTTTCATGTCACATCCTCTGTTTTTCACTTATTGCCGGCCGGTCCGCATGACCCGTCGGGTACCCCTTAGATGTCGCCCTGCTGCGCGGTCTGTTCGTCGCGCGGATTGATGATGCCGTCGACGATGATGGCTCCGAGCAGGATCGCCGCCTTGATCAGGTTTTGATAGAGCAGCGGAATGTCGATGATGGTCATCGCGTTCGACAGGATGCCGATAAGTGCAGCGCCCACCAGCACATTGCGCACTCCGCCCCGCCCGCCGGACAGGCCGATGCCGCCGATCACCGCCACCAGCACGATGTCATAGAGCAGCGTCGAGTTGACGACGCGGGTGTTGATCGAGTGCAGGCTCGACGCCGTCAGCAGGCCGGCGATCAGCGCGACGAAGGCCGAAACCACATAACGCAGCACCAGCATTGGCCGCACCGGAATGCCGATGTTGCGCGCGGCGACCGGATTGTCGCCGGCGAAATAGATGTAGCGGCCCCATTTGGTGTAGCGCAGGAACAGGAAGAACAGGAAGGCGAGCCCGGCGAAGACGAACACTTCGATCGGAATGTCGAGGAAACGCAGGCCGCCGAGCAACTCCACCCAATGGCCCTGAGGCACCGGCACCGCATCCTGTGTGATCAGTTGCGAGCGGACATAGCCGAAGACGAAGGAGCCGGTCGCCAGCGTCACGAAGATCGCCGGCACGTCGGCATAAGCGACGAGAAAACCGTTGAGCAGGCCGATGGCGAGCACGCCTGCCAGCACATAGGCGAAGGCGAGCCCATCAGGCGTTCCGGCGTTGAGCAATTGCAGATACCAGGCGACCGACATCGCCATGATCGCCACCGCCGACAGGTCGATGCCCCTGCCGATTATGACGACCGCCATGCCGAGCGCCAAAATGCCCAGCACCGACACCGAGCGGACGATGGCAACGAGATTGTTGGCAGCGATGAAACCAGGCAGCCCAATGGCAGCGGCGACGAACAGCACCACGGCGATGGCAAAGACAATGCCTTCCTGATTCAGGCTCCTGACATTTGGCCAGCCAATCGTGTTCATGTCTGCATTCGCCCCGATGGCAGCTCTGCCACCCCTTCCGAAGAAAGCTAATCGGCTCGGCGCCGCTTCGTCAAATGAATCCGCGCTCGGAACACCCGTTGGCAGTGATAATCTTCCAGTGGACGCACCGATTGCTAGAACTGGCGCAATCCTAGGAAAAGGCTGCGCTTTTGGCATTTGGTTGCACCATTGCGCGTATGCGCGAAGGTGCCGTTCTGAGGCGAAAGCACAAGGCGGAATTAATTGCCGCCTGAGCGGCGAAAATCGCGAATTCAGGTCCTGGACGTGTGGCCTGAAACTTCGGCGCCTGCACCGGGCGGCAGCACGAGGAACCGCAACGCCGCCGCCAGCCCGATGGCGCCGATGACCAGGAAGGCGATGCGAAAATCGACGAGGTCGAGCGCCGGCCGGTGCCTGACGATCTGCGACAGGTTCAGAATGGCAGCCGCCACCGCTACGCCGAACAGCATCGACATCTGCTGCAGCATGGACGACAAAGTTGCCGCCGAGCTGCGCTGCGCCGCATCGATATCGGCGAAGGCCAGAGTATTCAGCGCTGTGAACTGCATCGAGCGCGTCAGGCCGGCGATCAGCATCAGCGCTACCACCAGCGCCTGCGGCGTCTCCGGCGAGATCGCCGCGCAGGCCATGATCGAGGCCGAGGCGATCAGGCCGTTGACGACCATGACCGTGCGAAAACCAAAGCGCCGCAGCGTCGGCGTCGTCACCGTCTTCATGCCGAGATTGCCGAGGAAGTAGGCCAGGATCATCAAGCCGGCATCGACCGGCGAAAGGCCAAAGCCGACCTGAAACAGCAGCGGCAAAAGGAACGGCGTGGCGTTGATCGCCACGCGAAAAATGGTGCCGGCGGCAAGCGTAGAGATGGCGAAGGTCTGCACCCTGAACGCGCTGAGATCGAGCAGCGGATGCGGCGCGCGCCGGAGATGCCGCACCGCCAGCCAGCCGATGACGATGCCGGCGGCAACCAGCAGCACGGCGGGCAAGGCGCCGTCTTCCGGATGTGCGATGCGCTCAAGGCCGTAGAGCAGCAGCGCGAGCCCCAGCGACGTGAGGAAAAACCCCGGCCAATCCAGCGGCTTGGGATCGGCCGCGCGGTCGCCCGGAATGAAGCGCGCGACCAGCGCCAGCCCGACGAGCCCAAGCGGGACGTTGATGAAGAAATTCCAGTGCCAGGAGAGATAGGTTGTGATGAAGCCGCCAAGCACCGGCCCGACCACGGGCGCAAACAACGCCGGCCAGGTGATCAGCGCCGTGGCGTTGAGCAGCTCCGATTTCGACGCATTGCGCAGCACCAGAATTCGCCCGACCGGCGTCATCAGCGCGCTGCCAAGGCCTTGCACGACGCGAGCGGCAACGAACTGAGGCAGACTTTGCGAGAAGCCGCAGGCCAGCGAGGCCAGCGTGAACAGTACGATCGCCAGCAGGAAGATGTTGCGCGCGCCGAAGCGGTCGGCAAGCCAGCCCGACAGCGGCACGAACACTGCCATGGTCAGCATATAGGCGGTGATGCCGATGCTCATCGCCACCGCCGGCACGCCGAAGGATTGTCCCATCTGCGGCAGCGAGGTCGAGATGATCGTCGAATCCAGCAGCTGCATGAAAAAGGCGATGGCAACGATCAACGCCACGCGCCGCGCATTGCTGGCGGTTACGGCGGAGGCCTCGGTGTCGGGAACGGCAGTCATGGCGAACCGCGTTGAACAGCATATGGCTGGCCCCGTCCAGAGCTTATCCAACAAACTTCCGTGTCGGCTCGCAGCCTGTTATGGATGGGCGGGCGGCCAAGGACATTGCATGAAGCCTATCTATATCGACTACCTCAATGGCCTCGATATCGAAGCCCTGGAGATGACCGACGGCGAAATCATTGCCGCTGTCGAAGCCGGGCTTATCGCGCAAGGCAATGGCCAGACGGTGATCGAGCCGCGCGTCCATCTTGAACCCGCCCCTTCCTTCCATGGCCATTTCAACGTTCTGCGCGGCTACGTTGCGCCGCTCGATACGGCGGGCGTGAAAATCGTCGGCGACTATGTCGACAACTATCTGCACGGGCTCCCTTCAGAATTTGGCATTTTGAACCTGTTCGATCCGCGCACCGGCACGCCGCGCGCCATTCTCGACGCCACCGTCATCACCGACATGCGCACCGGCGCCGTCACCGCCATTGGCGCCAAACATCTGGCGCGCAAGAACTCCAAGGTGCTGGCCCATATCGGCGCGCGCGGCACCGCCTATTGGAATGTGCGCCTGCTCGACCATCTCTTCGACTTCGACGAGATCCGCGTCCATTCGCGCCGCCCGGAAAGCCGCGACGGCTTCGCCGCCAAACTCTCGGCCGATCTCGGCAAGAAAGTTACCGCGGTTGCCGACTGGGAAAGCTGCATCAAGGGCGCCGACATCGTCGTCGAGGCCTCGCGGCTGCCGGAGCCGCAGCCGCTGCTCAAGACCGAATGGATCAAGCCCGGTGCGCTGGTCGTGCCCTATGGTACGATGAGCGCGGTGGAGCTGTCATTGACCGACATCATGCAGAAAATGGTCGTCGACGACTGGGGCCAGTGCAAAGGCGGCAAGTTCGGCTCGCTGCGCGCCCATGTCGAGACCGGGCGGCTGAGCGAAGCGACGCTGCACGCCGAGCTCGGCCAGATCGCTGCCGGTCTCAAGCCGGGACGCCAGAGCGACGACGAGACGATCCTGTTCTGGCATCGCGGCCTGTCGCTGTCCGACATTGCGCTGGGCAAGGCGATGCTGGCCAAGGCTGCTGATAAAGGCATCGGCCAGAGGCTGCGCTTCGCATGAGCGCGCTCGTCCTCACCGGCGCCGGCGTCAGCGTCGAGGACGTTGCGCAGGTCGCCCGCGGCGGCCGCAAGGTCGAGGTTGAACCGACAGTCATCGAGAGGCTCGACAAAGCGCGAAAAGTGCTCGATCAGGTCGCCGCGTCCGGTCAGCAAATCTATGGGCTCAACACCGGGCTCGGCGCCAATCTCGGCACATCGGTCGAGGGCGATGCCAGCGCCTTCCAGCGCCAGTTGCTGGAAGGGCGAAGCGGCGCTGTCGGCGAACCGTTGCCCCAAGAGGCGGTGCGGGCGACCATGCTTGCGCGCGCAGCGATGCTGGCAGTCGGCGGCTCCGGCATTTCGCCGGCGGCTTTCACCGCCCTTGTCGATGCGCTCAATGCAGGCGTGCATCCGGTAATGCCGCAGTTGGGCTCGATCGGCGCCGGCGATCTCGTGCTGATGGCGGCGCTCGCCCGTCTGCTGACCGGCGACGGCGAAGCTGACTATCAGGGTCGGCGCATGCCGGCGGCCAAGGCGTTGATGATGGCGCGGTTGGCTCCGATCAGCCTGGCGCCGAAAGACGGCCTGTCGCTGATCAACGCCTCGGCGGTATCAGCCGGCACTGGCGCGTTGGTACTGGCCGACGCGCTGTCGGCCTTTGCGCAACAGCAGCAGGCCGGCGCGCTGACCATGGAAGGGTTTGGCGCCAACCGCACCATCCTCGATCCGCGCCTGCATCTGGCGCGGCCGGCAGCCTGCCAGCAACTCGCGGCCAAGGGCCTGCGCGACCTGCTTGCCCGTGACGAGGAGCCGGCGCCGACCACCTTGCAGGACCCGTTGTCGATCCGCTGCATGCCGTCGATCCATGGTGCATTGATCCAGGCGATCGATCAGGCGCGGCTGGCGCTGGAGATCGAACTCAATGCCGCCGCCGACAATCCGCTGGTGCTGGGCGATGACGGGCTGGTTCTGTCGACCGGCAATTTCCACACCGCATCGCTGGCGCTTGCCTTCGAGACGCTCGGCCTGGCGATCGCGCAATGTGCCGCGGCAAGCGTTGCCCGCTTCATCCAGCTCGCCGGCTCCGGCCGCAACGGCCTGCCAAAATATTTGTCACCGGTCGGCGGCGCCTCGGCCGGTTTCGTGCCGCTGCAAAAGACCGCAACGGCAATCCTGGCCGGCATCCGCCACAAGGCCAATCCGGTGATGCTGGATTTCCTGGCCGTGTCCGAAGGCGTAGAGGACCACGCCACGCAGACGCCGCTTGCCGTGTCGAAATGCGCCGGGATGATCGCGCTGTGGCGCCGGCTGATCGCCTTCGAACTGATGGCCGCCGCGCAAGCCGTGGACCTGCGCGACGGTCTCAAGCTGGCGCCCGGCACAGCAGCGGTCCATACCGCGGTGCGCGCGCATGTAGCGATGCTGAGAGAGGACCGGCCGCTGGGAACGGATGCCGAGGTGCTCCATGCCATGCTCGCCGACGGAACATGGCAAGGTGCAGCGATGATCGGCAAGGAGGCCGAGTAGTCAGCCCTTTGCGTCCACCCGTTTCATGAACAGGCTGAGCTCGGCCGGATCCATGCGCACGACATGCCTGTCTTCCGGATAGGCGCCGCTATCGACGTCGGCAACGTACTCGGAAAACGCCGCGACGCGTTCGGCCTGCAGGCGATCGTACTCGGCGGCGAAGTTGCGGTAGACCTTGGAATGGCGCGGCATGTGGCCCCGGTTCTGGCCAAGAATATCGTCGGCGAACAGATACTGCGCGTCGCAGCCGGTGCCCGCACCCATCGACAGCATGATCAGCGAGGTCCGTTCCGAGATCGCCTTCGCCACCTCGATCGGCACCACTTCGATCTCGGCGCCAAGCGCTCCAACGGCCTCATACTGCTTGACCGCCTCAAAAATCTGCATGGCGGTGTCGGCGGACTTGCCGACGGCCTTGAAGCCGCCGGTCCAGGTGGCGCGGGACGGAATGAGGCCGACATGGCCGATCACGGGGATCGCGTCGTCGGCGAGCCGCTTCACGGTGGCGAAACCGGCGCTGCAATAAACGGCGTCGGCTCCCGCCTTGTAGAGCCGGAACGCCCAGCGCAGGAAATCGTCCGCCGTGCCTATTTCATAGAAGTTCTCGCCCGGCATGGTGAACAGGCTGGGCGCCGCATCGCGATACTCAGGGTTGAGCACCAGCTCGGGCGGCACCGAGACGATATCGACCCCTGCCCGCTCGGCAGCCTCGGCCTCGTCCATGGTCAGGACGCGCAGCATGGTCAGCTGGCGCTTGCCCTTCATGGCGCGCAGATCGGCGACGGTCGGTCTCTTTCGGCTCATCGGGATGTCCCTGTTTGCTGGTTGATTTTCCCGGTCACCTTACCGGCCCCGTAACAGGCCGGATAGAAGGCGGGTGGTTTATTCGCTACTCGGCCGCCGCCGACATATCGAGCTCGTGAAATTCACCGCGATAGGGCCGCGCCGTCGGCGGCAATTCGCGCTTGAGGAAATAATCCTCGTACCGCAGCTGCTTCAGCAGCACCGGCCAGACTTCGCGATAGGCATGCCACATGGACGGGTTCGCCGCCGGCAGGTCGTGCTTGATCAGCTCGTGCAGCCTCGGCAGCGCATGGTAGGGCACCATCGGAAACATGTGATGCTCGACGTGGTAATTCATGTTCCAGTAGATGAAGCGGCTGACCGGGTTCATGTAGACGGTGCGCGTATTCAGCCGGTGATCGACGACATTGTCGGCTAGGCCGATATGCTGCAGCAACCCTGTCAGCACCATGTGCCAGCTGCCATAGAGGCGCGGCAGGCCGATCAGCACCAGCGGCAGCCATGACCCCAGCGCGATCGCGAGAGCGATCGCCGCAGCGTACACGGCGGCATGCCAGCGCGCCGCCGTGATGGCCTTGCCCTGTTCGGTCTCAGGAATGTAGCTCTTTTCGTCGTCCGACAGCTTGCCCAACGCCTGTCGCGCCAGGATCGGCAGCGAATAACGGAAATCGAGAATGCCGGTGAAGGCAAGCGCCGCCTTGACCAGATTTGGCGGCCGCATTACCGCGATCTCGGCGTCACGGCCGACGATGATCGTGTCGGTGTGATGCCGCGCATGACTCCAGCGCCATTGCACCGGATTGCGCACCACCATGAAGCTGGCGATTTCGTAGATCGCATCGTTCATCCAGCGTGTGCGGAAGGCGGTGCCATGGCCGCATTCGTGCCAGCGCGAATCGCTCGACGATCCATAGAGCACGCCATAGACGAGCAGGAACGGCACCACCCACCACGTGCCCCAGAACCACACGATGCCGGGGCGGCCGAGCCCAGGATGGCTGCGATCCAGATCACTGTATCGCGGATCGGCGGCCCGTCGGAGCGCTGCATCATTTCCTTCATTGCCTTGCGCGGCACGTCGGTGTGATACCACTCGGCCGAGGCCAGCCCGGTCTCGATCGCCCGGCGGGTGCTTTCGCCGACCAGGCCGTAATCGCGCTTTGTCTTGGCCGCCGTCGCCATCACCGTCTCGCCTACCTCAAAGCCCGTTGGCGCGGAACTTCCCGTCGAGAAATGTTTTCGCCCGCGGCACGTCGTCCTCGGTCAGATGCTCGATGACAACAGGGATGTTCGGGTGCTTCTCACTGAGCCGCTGCAGATAGAGATCGTAATTCAGCGATCCCAGCCCGGGCGCCGGCAGCTCGATCTCGCCGACGCCGCGGAAGGTCAGCCCCTCATGCGCGTCCGCGTCGCCGATATCGGCATGCTTCTCGGTCTTGTCGCTGCCTGAGCGCTTGACGTCCTTGGCGTGCGCGATGCGGATCTTGTCGGCCAGCGTGTCGAACACCTGGTTCAGCACCTGGTCCATGCGGTCGATATTGTGCGCCTCGAAATAATTGGTCGGATCCATCAGCAGGCCGAGGCCCGGATGGTCGACCTGCGCGAACATTTTGACCGTCTCCTCGACCGAACCGACGACATTGTTGACATAGGTTTCGAGCAGGAACACCGCGCCATGGTCGTAAGCCGTCTGGGCAAGATCCGAGATCACCTTGCGGCATTCCTCGAAGCCTTCCTCGGTCTTGTTTTTGGGATGATGCACCCAGTCGGATTCGGTGTTGTAGGTGCCGGTCTCCGAGATCACGTAGGGCGAGCCGAAGTCGCGCGCATTGCGGATGATTTCCTTGAGATAGCCGACGCGCTTCTCGCGCTCGGATTTGTCGGGATGGATGATGTTGGTGTAGCCCGAGATGCAACAGACCGGCAGATTGTGGTCGCGAAACGTGTCGCGCACTGTCCTCGCCTTGTCCCCGGTGATCTGCCCGGCCGTGAGATCGACATCCCTGAAATGCATGTCGAGCTGCACTGTGTTGAAGCCGAGTGCACGGATGCGGCGGGCGGCCTCCGCGAGCTCATAGGGGAAATAGCCGGTGAAGATACCTGCCTGCATCATGATGTGAACTCCTCCCGGTAAGCGATTCAGCCGCCACACTATTCGGCGGCATGTTCAGTCGATCGATATCTCGGACAGTTTGACGGTGCGGCCTTGCGCCATCGAGCGGTAGCCCGCCTCGACGAGTGCCATTGTCTTGACGTTGTCGGCGACGGAGAGCGCCGGCGGCGCGCCTGTCTTCACCGCATGCTGCAATTGCTCCATCACGCCGATGAAGGCATGCGGGAACCACATCGTGTCCCAGCTCGGGCTGACCCATTCGCCGCCGGTCGTCTCGGTCGAGGCATAGGTCAGCGTCGAGGCCACGCCTTTCGGCCAGCCGATCGTGCCTTTGGCGACACCCTTGGTGCCGTCGACGCGCCAGTTGATGTGCTGGTCGTCCAGATAGCCCTCCTGGCGCGGTCCGCACCAGACATCCTCCAGCGACACGGCGAGCACGCCGGAGGGAAAGCGCAGCGTCGAGACGGTGATGCCGTCGCTATGCTCGAATGTAGTGCGCGGGTCCTTGCGTGTCAGCGTGGCGATTTCCGAGGGATCGCCGAACAGGAAGCGCAGCACGTCGAGATGATGCACGCTCATATTGGCGAGCGTCAGCCGGTCGTAGTCCTGAAGGAAAGTCTGCCAGTGCGGGATCGCATGCATGTCGATCTGCGCAAAGACGATGTCGCCCAGTGCGCCGCTGTCGATGATCTGCTTCAGGACGCGCATCGACTGGTCGTAGCGCATGTTCTGGTTGACCGAGAGGATCTTGCCGGACTTTGCGGCTTCGTCGCGCAGCTTCACGGCTTCATCGACCGACAGCGCCAGTGGCTTCTGCGCCAGGATCGCCTTGATGTGAGGCTGCTTCAGCGCATGGCGGATCAATGCCGGCTGCTGGTCGGGTGGAAAGGCAAGGTCGACGATCTCGATCTCGGGATTCTCGATCAGTTGTTCCGGCGTGTCGTGGATGGTCGGAATGCTCCAGCGTGCAGCTACCTTCTCGGCGCTGGCCTTGGTGCGCGAAGCGATGGCGACGACTGGGAAACCGGCCTGCGCATAGGCGGCAAGATGGCATTCGGCCATGATCATGCCGGCGCCGATGCAGCCGATCCGGGATTCGCTGGCGCGAACCCTTACATCCGGCTCGAAACCCTGGCCTGCCATCCATTCCTCCTTGGACGACAGGATATAACGCCATGGCCGGCCCATCAGCCAAGGTCCGCTCCATCAATTCCCATCAGAACCATGACGGGGTGACGGTGCGAACTAGTTTGCGGCAATCAGCACGGTGCTTTCCGGCGACCAGCTGAGCACCACATCCTGGCCCTCGGCCAGCCGGTCACTGCCGGTATTCTGGACGATGACTTTCAGCGTCTGGCCGGCGCGCTCGACGAAATAGGTGCTGTTGTTGCCGGCGAAGATGCGCTGGGAGACCTGGCCCTTCAGCGCGTTGGCATTGGCCGCATCCGCAACCCCGGCAGCGGTGGCGATACGAATGCGTTCGGGTCGCACCGCGCAGCTCGCCTTCGCGCCGGCGGCAAGCCTGTCGCCTACGCCGGCAACGATCGCCGTGCCGTCAGGCAGGCGGATGCCGTCGCCGGTCGCATCGCCACGAAAAATGTTTGCGTCGCCAAGGAAGGTGGCGGCGAACTCGCTCTTCGGTCGGTCATAGATCTCCTCCGGCGGCCCCTCCTGCACGAGCCTGCCATCGCGCAGGATGCCGATGCGGTCGCTCATCGTCAGCGCCTCTTCCTGGTCGTGGGTGACGAAGATGGTGGTGATGCCGATCTCGCGCTGGATGCGCTTCAGCTCGATCTGCATGTCGACGCGCAGCGCCTTGTCGAGCGCGCCGAGCGGCTCGTCGAGCAGCAGCACGCGCGGCTTGGTGACGATGGCGCGTGCCAGCGCCACACGCTGGCGTTGGCCACCGGAGAGCTGGTGCGGGCGGCGCTCGCCGAGCTTGCCGAGTTGGACGAGATCGAGCGCGCGCTGCACTTCAGTGGCGATCGTCGCTTTCGTTTCGCCGCGCACCGACAGGCCGAAGGCGACATTATCGGCGACGCTCATATTGGGAAACAGCGCATAGTTCTGGAACACCATGCCGATGCGTCGCTTTTCGACCGGCACGCGTTCCACACTCTCACCGCCAATGGTGATGCGGCCAGTATCGGGAAAGTCGAAGCCGGCGATCTGGCGCAGCAGCGTGGTCTTGCCGCTGCCCGAGGGGCCAAGCAGCCCATAGAAACCGCCATCGGCGAAATCGATGGAGACGTCGTCCAGCGCCTTGTGCGCGCCAAAACTGCGGGAGACGTTCGATACCTGCACGCCGGCCATTATTTCTCTCCGCCGAATTTGAAGAAGCGCGCCGTGAGCAGCATCAGCGCCATCGACACGACGATGATGATGGTCGAGACCGCGTTGATCTCGGGCGTGAACCCCTTGCGGATCGCGGCGTAGATTTCGACCGGCAGCGTCGTCTGGCCCGGCGTCGCCAGGAAGTAGGAGACGACGAACTGGTCGAACGACACGGCAAATGCGAACAAGCCGCCGGCAATGACGCCGGGCATGATCCACGGCAGCGTCACACGCCTCGTCACTTGCCACTGGTTGGCGCCGAGCGAGCGCGCCGCCTCTTCCAGCTCCGGTGCAAAAGTCTGCAGCCGGGCCGAGACGACGACGATGACATAGGGCAGCGCCAGCGCCACATGGCCGAGCAGGATGGCGAACAGGCCGCGGCCAATGCCGACGCCGAAGAAGAAGATCAGCATCGCCGTGCCGGTGATCAGCCACGGAATGGCGATTGGCGGAAACAGCAGCGCCTGCAGCACTTTCTTGCCGCGGAAATCATAGCGGAACAGCGCCAGCGAAGCGGCCGAGCCAAGCACCACTGAGATGAGCGTGGTGATGACCGCGATCTCGAGGCTGTTCCAGGTGGCCGCGATCAGCTGGTCGTTCTGCCAGAGCGAGGCATACCATTCCGTCGTCCATTCGAACGGCAATTGGTAGAAGGGCGAGACGTTGAACGACATCAGCGCCATGATGATGATCGGCAGATAGAGGAAGGCGAGCAGCAGGAAGATGTAAAACCGGCCCAGCCCTTGGAGGATGCGGGTGGTCTTCATCACGCGGCCCTCTTCAGCACCGGCGAGGCAACTGCGAGGATGACCAGCACGACGGCGAGCAGGATGAACGACAATGCCGCACCAAGCGGCCAGTTGAACACGGCGACGAACTGGTCTTCGATCACCGTGCCGTAGAAGGTGCCGGTGCGACCGCCGAGAATGCGCGGCTCCATGAACGAGCCGACGACCGGCACGAAGATCAGTGCCGCACCTGCCACCAGGCCGGGCATAGACAGCGGGATGATCAACCGCTTCAGCACCTGCAGCCGCGAGGCGCCGAGCGAGCGCCCGGCCTCGATCAGCGAGTCGTCGATTGCCTGCAGCGTGAGATAGCAGGTCAGCACCATATAGGGCACGTAGGAGTGCACCAGGCCGATGATGATTGCGGGATAGGAATACATCAGGTCGATGTTGATCTTGAACGGCAGCACGGCGTTGAGCGCCGTGTCGAGGATGCCGCCCTCGCGCAGCACCATCGCCCAGGAGAAGATGCGCACCAGCCCGTTCGACCAGAACGGCAGGATGACCAGCAGGAAGATCGCCTCGCGGCTGCGCCCCTTCAGCACCTTGGCCAGCACATAGGCGGCGGGGTAGCCGATGACGACGCACCACAAAGTCACTTCGAGGCCGAGCCGCAGCGAAGCGAGCAGCAGCGTCAGGTACAGGCTCTGCGAGAAGAAGGCGGCGTAATTGCCAAGGGTGAACGCCCACGGCTTTCCCGACAGCGGCAGGTCGGTCATGAAGGAGAAGAACACCATGGCCGAGAGCGGCAGGAAGATGGCCACCGTCAGCCAGAGATAGGCCGGCGCCAGCAGCGGCAGGGCCGATCTCAGCCCGCTGCGCGACGCGACCGCACCCTGTACTGCCATGATACCCTCCTCCCCAGGATTGAAGGGCCAGCCGGCGCCAACCGCCGGCTGGTCCGGACGTGAGCGTTACTTCACGTCGACTTTGAGCTGCTGCCACAGCGCCAGATAGGCCTCGCGCTGCGCGTCGGTGATCGGCGCCTGGAACTGGATGCGCTTGGCCACCTCGGGATCGCCCATCACCTTGCGGTTGAAGGAGTCTTCAGGCAGCGCTTCCACCGCCTTGGTGTTGGCCGACACCGGAGCGCCGACCTTGGTGACCCATTCGACATAGAATTTCGGATCGATCATCCAGTTGATGAAGGCCTGCGCACCTTCGACATTCTTCGAGCCCACCGGGATCGAGAACGCGTCGAGCCAGGCGACGGCGCCTTCCTGCGGAACGACCAGCGAGACCGGCAGCTTGAAGTGGGTCTTGGCGCGATCGGCCGAGCCGCTCCAATAGGTGCCGATGTCGATCTGGTTGGAGGCGACCATCTGGTTCCAGTCGTTCTCCGAGCTCCAGAACGTCTTGATCTGCGGCATCAGCGAGGTCAGCTTCGCCTTGACCGCCTCCATATCCTTGATGTCGTTGATGTTCTGGCCGGTGGCGATGGCGCCGAACTGCACCGCTTCGACAGCGTCGTCGCGAATGACGACGCGGCCCTTATGCGCGGCATCCCACATTTCGGCGATCGAGGTCGGCGGCTTGTCGAAAGACTTTTCGTTGATTGCCAGCGCCGTCAAGCCCCACACCCACGGCACGCCATAGACCTTGCCGTCATGGTCGAGCATCGGCGATTGCGCCTTGTCCTTGCTGATGTCGGCATAGTTCGGCAGCTTCGAGACATCGATCGGCTGGATCAGCTTTTCCGCCATCGCCTGATCGTTGAAGGCGGCGTTGATCATGACCACGTCATAGAGGCCCGGATTGGTGCGGATCTTGGTCAGCATTTCCTGTTCGGAATTGAAGAAGTCGTTGACGACCTTGTTGCCGGTCGCCTTTTCGAAGGCTTCGATCGCCCACGGCTCGTCGGCGCCGTAGCCCTTCCAGTTGAGCACATGCACTTCGGCGGCACTGGCGGCCAGCGTGAGCGCGGAGGTGATGACGGCGGTCGCCGTCAGCAGGGCAGTCAGTCTTGGCATGCGCATGTTCGTTCCTCTCTTGTTTGCCCGCTTGGCGGGTCAGGCTGTCTGATGGGCCTTCTGGTTCTGGCCCGGCTCGCCCGTCGCGGCCTGGCTCAGGAAAGTCTGGATCTCGCTGTCGGTCGGCGCCGATGAGCCGCCATGGCGGGTGACGGAAAGTGCTGCCGCCGCATTGGCATAGCGCGCCGCCTCGAAGGGATGCACGCCGCGCGAGAGTGCACTGACGAAACCGCCGATATGGGTGTCGCCGGCGCCATTGGTGTCGATGGCATCGACCTTGAAGCCGGCAATGGTCTGCGTCTCGCCATTGACCAACCTCACGAAACAGCCCTTGGCGCCGGCGCGGATAACGACGCCTTCGGCCTTTGGGCAGTGGTCGGCGAGCAGCCGGGCGGCGAGTGCCTCGACATCGCCTTGCCCAGCGATCTCGACCGCTTCCGTCATGTTGCAGCTCAGCCATGTCGTACGGGCAAGCACCCGCGACAGGATGGGACGTGGGATATCCGCGATGACCGGCGTTGGATCGAAAACGAAGGGAATGTTTTCTGGCAGCGCCTCGATCCAGTCGGTCAGCGCGTCGCGGCTGCCGGAATAGCTAAGCGTATAGCCCGACGTGAACACCCAATCATCAGGCGCGACCACCACGGGCCTCATCATCTCGAGGCTGAGAATGCTCTCCGC
Source organism: Mesorhizobium sp. M0802 (assembly GCF_040320115.1). Taxonomy (NCBI): domain Bacteria; kingdom Pseudomonadati; phylum Pseudomonadota; class Alphaproteobacteria; order Hyphomicrobiales; family Phyllobacteriaceae; genus Mesorhizobium; species Mesorhizobium sp. M0802. Next base: position 551,475 of record NZ_JAMYOY010000001.1, on the reverse strand, counting down.
ACCGGGCCACGACACGAAGGTGCGCTCGGCATCCCCGGAGATCATGGCGACGCAATTGCCGCTGTCCATGACCGGCGATGGCGACGTCAGCGTTATGATGCCTTCGGCCGCAAAGGCGGCGCGCAAAAAATCGCCATTCGGTCCGCTGCCGAGCTGGCCGCCGAACACCACCGTCATGCCGGTGCGGCTGGCCGCGACCATCATGTTGAAGCCGCCGCCGGCGACCTGCGCAAAGCTCGACGCGGTCTTCTCGCAGCCCGGCGCCGGCAAGGCGTCGATGCGGTAGACATAGTCGACGACGGCGCTGCCGATATGGACCAGACGCCCACTCATGCCGCGGCATCCTTGCTGGCCTTTGCCGTGCGCGCCGCGACGAGGTCTTCGGCAAGGGAGCGCACCTCCCCCATATCTATGCCGACGAGCCCGGCAATGTGTTGTTGCGGCAGTTGCGAAAAGCCGACGCAGGCGCCGGCCATGCCTGAGGCAATCGCGCCGATCGTGTCGGTGTCGCCGCCGAGATTGGCGCTGATGATTGCCGCTTGCCAGGGATCGCCCTGCGCGACTTCAAGCACGGCGAAAGCTGCCGGCACGGACTCCTGGCTGGCCACACCGGTGCCGACGAGATCGGTGATGAGCCCGATCGCATCCCGCATGGTCTTGCCGCGCACGAGCTCCTGCGCCCAGGCGATACGCGCGGCGATATCGCCACCAGTCACCCAATGTCCGAGCCGGGCGCCTCGCCGCGCGGCTGCTACCGCGCTGTCGGAAGCGGCACGCCAGTCGCCACCGGCGACGCCACGGCTGGCGGCGGCGGCAACTGCTGCGGCCGAAGCGATGGCGATCGAGGTGTTGTGCGTGGCACGGCAAGTTTCGGCGACCTTGGCGACGAAAGCGTCGAGCGGTTCCAGCGGCATCATGATGCCGACCGGCGCGATGCGCATGGCCGCGCCATTGGTGTCGCCCTGGCTTCCCGCCTCTTCCGCCGGCACGCCGTCATTGATGGCGCCGATGGCGCGCTTGGTCGATGGTCCCAGCAGGTCATAGCTGCCGCGCGCCTTGACCTCGCGCTCCCAATCGAGCAGTGCGTTCACCCAGCGCGCATGATCGAAGCGGTCGCCGGACTGGACCAGAATGCGACCAAGCAGCAGGGCCTGTTCGGTATCGTCGGTGATGGTGCCGGCAACGAGCCCCTTCGACACCGGATGATCGGCAAACGGCGCCACGAAATCCTCGACATGGCCGTATAGCTCGGCGATCCGCGCCGGCGACAGAAGCTGCGTCGGCATGCCCAGCGCATCACCGAGCGCCCCACCGACAAGCGCGCCCATGGCGCGATCGAGCGTGTCGTTGGTTCTGTCCGGCATCGCTCAAAACCTCATATGCAGCGCGAAATGCGCCGGGTTGAGCAGGCTGGTTACATATTCGATCGGCCGGTCGTCGGCCGCACGCGTCAGCCGGCGTCCGCGCAGGAACGGCGTGCCTTGCGGGCAGCCGAGAATGGCGGCGTCTTCGGCATTCAGCATCTCGATGCCGACCCATTCCTCGCCATGGTCTGGGATGAGGCCGGCGCCGCGCAGCGTCTGGTGCAGCGAGCCTTCGCGCAGACCTCGCAGCGGCACGTCCTCCAGTTCGGGCGACAGCGGCAGGCGGCTGCGTTCGATGGAGATCGCATGGCCGTCGCTGGCATTGGTGCGCACCCGGTCGACGGCGATGAAGAACGGGCTTTCGATGCCAAGCAGCGCGGCAAGCTCGGCATCCTCGATCACTTCAAGCCGCAGCGTCCGCGTCTCGGCATTGGCGCCGGCATTGGCCAGCGCCCGCGACCAGCCAATGCTGTCATCGACCGGCTTGCCGTCGAAAGTGACGAAGGAGCCGATGCCGACCTTGGTCGTTATCAGCCCACGGCTGGACAGCTCCTCAAGGCCCTTGCGGATCGTGTTGCGGCTGACGGAGAAGCGTTGGACGAGTTCGTTCTCGCTTTGCAGGCGGTCGCCGAAGCCAAGCACGCCGGAGCGGATCTCATGTTCGAGGACGGTGGCGATCTGCTCGGGCTTGCCCGTGCCGGGAGACAGTTGAACCGCGCGCCGCTTCATAAGGGTACCTGTTCAATAAACCTGTATAGTCCTGTTCAATATTGGAGTTGAAGGGCGACGTCAACGATATATTTGGATTCACGCATATGCGTTGTGCTCAGGTGCCCCAGGGCATCGTTTGTTCGCATGGCGACGCTAACCGCGTAGGGCGTCCCGTCTCCGAGACAGAGCGGGGGCAGCGCTTCCCTCAGGCGATTAGCCTTGCGCTCACACGAAGAAAAATTCCTCAATCCGTTGCTTGGCCGTCCGCAGCGCTGGCAGGATATCCCGCTCCATCGCCTCGACGGAGAACCGCGCCGACTGCGCCGAGACGTTGATCGCCGCCACGGTCTTGCCTGCGCGGTCACAGATAGGCACCGCGATCGAGCGCAGGCCAAGCTCCAGCTCTTCATCGACGACGGCAAAGCCACCCGCCCTCGCCGCGTCGATGGCCTTGGCCAGCGCGGTGCGGCTGGTGATCGTCTTCGGCGTCCGCCGTTCGATCTTGGCTTCTGCAAGGAAGGCCTTCAACTCATCCGCGCCCAGCCCCGACAGCAGGACGCGCCCCATCGAGGTGCAATGCGCCGGCAGCCTGGTGCCGACATCGAGCGAAACACTGAGGATGCGGCGGCCGGGAATGCGCGCGACATAGACGACATCCTCGCCTGACAGCACCGCAGCGTTGCAGGCCTCGTCGAACTGGCCGGCCACGTCGCGCATGATGGGTGCGGCGAAGGTCCACAGCGAGGCGCCGCCGAGCCAAGAGCGCACGATGGCGAGCAGGCGCGGCGACAGCGAAAACTGCCGGCCGGATTGCGTGGCATAGCCGGTGGCGGTCAGCGTCAGCAGGAAGCGACGCGCGCCGGCGCGGGTCAGCCCCGCCTCCTCCGCCATTTCGGTCAGCGTCATCCCGGCCGGATGCCGGGCCAGTATCTCCATGACTGCAAGGCCGCGCTCCAGCGAGCCGACATGGTCGCGCGTCGTTGCCTCGTCCTCCATGCGGCCTCCGCAAGACAATGCGCCGCCTTGACTCGTCTCGGCGGCGCGATGTAAAAATATCTCATACAAAACAAACGTTCGCAATACGAACTTTTTGAACTTCGGAGTTCTTGGCGATGGTCAAATTCCTGCCCCTCAAACAGGCCGTGGCGGAGAACCTGCACGATGGCGACACGGTCGCCTTCGAAGGCTTCACGCATCTGATCCCGACGGCGGCGGCGCATGAGGCGATCCGCCAGGGCTTTCGCGACCTGACCCTCATCCGAATGACCCCCGACCTGATCTACGACCAGATGATCGGCATGGGCATGGCCAAGAAGATCATCTTCTCCTATTTCGGCAATCCCGGCGTCGGCCTGCTGCGCCGCGCCCGCGACGCCATCGAGAACGGCTTCCCCCGGTCGATCGAGATCGAGGAGCACAGCCATGCCGGCATGGCCAACGCCTACGAGGGGGGAGCTGCCGGCCTGCCTTGCGCGGTGTTCCGCGGCTATCGCGGCGCCGGGCTGGCGGCAGTCAATCCCAACATCCGCTCGGTCACCTGCCCGTTCACCGGCGAGGTGCTTGCCGCCGTTCCTTCCATCCGCCCGGACGTGACCTTCATCCACGCTCAGAAGGCCGACAAGAAAGGCAATGTGCTGGTCGAAGGCATTATCGGCATCCAGAAGGAAGCGGTGCTCGCGGCCAAGCGCGCCGTGGTGACGGTGGAGGAAGTCGTCGACAATTTCGACGACCTGCATCCCAACCTCACCGTGCTGCCGCGCTGGACCATCGCTGCGATCTCGGTGGTATCAGGCGGTTCGCATCCCTCGTACACGCACGGCTATTATGCGCGCGACAATGCCGCCTATCTCGAATGGGACGACATCGCCGCCGACCGTGAAAGATTCCAGGCCTGGATGCAGGCCAATGTCATCGAACGCACGGCGGACGATTTCGCCGGCCGCGTAAAGCATCTGAGGAGCGCGGCATGAGCGGCTTTACTCCCAATGAGATGATGACGATTGCCGCCAGCCGAGCCCTGAAAAACGACGATGTCTGCTTCGTCGGCATCGGCGCGCCGTCGGCCGCCTGCAACGTCGCGCGGCTGACGCATGCGCCCGACATCACGCTGATCTATGAAAGCGGCACCATCGGCACCGCGCCCGATGTTTTGCCGTTGTCGATCGGTGACGGCGAACTTTGCGACACCGCCGTCACGACCGTCTCGGTGCCGGAGATGTTCCGCTATTGGCTGCAGGGGGGGCGCATCTCCATCGGCTTTCTTGGCGCGGCGCAGCTCGACAAGTTCGGCAACATCAACACCACTATCATCGGCGACTATGCGCATCCCAAGACCCGCCTGCCCGGCGGCGGCGGCGCGCCCGAGATCGCCACCTCGTCGAAGGAGATCTACATCACCATGGCGCAGTCCAAGCGCGGCATGGTCGAGAAGATCGACTTCTTCACCTCCTTCGGCCATGGCGATGGCGGCGACCATCGCCAGCGCCTCGGCATCGAGACATCAGGGCCGACGCTGCTGATCACCGACCTTGCCATCTGGAAGCCCGATCCGGTGAGCAGGGAATTCACCGTGGTGTCGTTGCATCCCGGCGTGACGCGGCTTGAGGTGCAGGACAGCTGCGGCTGGATCGTAAGGTTCGCCGAGGCGCTTGACGAAACGCCGGCGCCGACGGAACTCGAGCTGACGACATTGCGCGACCTGCAGGCCCGCACCAAGGCGGCGCATGAGGGAAGCGGAAAAGAAAAGGCCGCATGACATGACCGAGGCATTCATCTGCGATTACATCCGCACCCCGATCGGCCGTTTCGGCGGCTCGCTGTCGTCGGTGCGGGCCGACGATCTTGGCGCCATCCCGCTGAAGGCGCTGGTCGAGCGCAATGCCGGCATCGACTGGCAGGCTGTCGACGACGTCGTCTATGGCTGCGCCAACCAGGCCGGCGAGGACAACCGCAATGTAGCCCGCATGTCGCTGCTCCTGGCCGGACTGCCGAAGGAAATTTCAGGCTCGACCGTCAATCGCCTCTGCGGTTCCGGCATGGATGCGCTCACCATTGCCGCCCGCGCCATCAAGGCGGGCGAAGCCGAGTTGATGATCGCCGGCGGCGTCGAATCGATGAGCCGCGCGCCCTTCGTCATGCCCAAGGCCGAGACCGCCTTTTCACGCCATGCCGAGATCCATGACACCACGATCGGCTGGCGCTTCATCAACCCGCTGATGAAGAAACAGTATGGCGTCGATTCCATGCCGGAGACCGGCGAGAACGTCGCTGAGGACTTCCAGGTGTCGCGCGCCGATCAGGATGCGTTTGCCATGCGCAGCCAGGACAAGGCTGTCGCGGCACAGGCCAATGGCCGGCTGGCGAAGGAGATCACCCCGGTGACGATCCCACAGAAAAAGGGCGATGCGATTATCGTATCGAAGGATGAGCATCCCCGCGCCGGCACCACGGTCGAGTCGCTGGCCAAATTGCCGACGCCGTTCCGCGAGGGCGGCACCGTCACCGCCGGCAACGCGTCCGGCGTCAATGACGGCGCCGCGGCGCTGATCATCGCCTCCGAAGCGGCTGTGAAGAAATACGGCCTGGCGCCGATCGCACGCGTCCTCGGCGGCGCTGCTGCCGGCGTGGCGCCCCGCATCATGGGCATCGGCCCTGCCCCGGCGACACAAAAGCTCTGCGCTCGCCTCGGCCTGACACCGCAGCAATTCGATGTCATCGAGCTCAACGAAGCTTTCGCCTCCCAAGGCATCGCCGTGCTCCGCCAACTCGGCATCTCCGAGGATGCGGAGCACGTCAACCCCAATGGCGGCGCCATCGCGCTTGGTCATCCCTTGGGCATGTCGGGCGCGCGCATTGCAGGCACGGCTGCGCTGGAACTGCGCGAGCGCAGCGCCCGCTATGCGCTGGCCACCATGTGCATCGGCGTCGGCCAGGGCATCGCGGTGGCGCTCGAACGGGTTTGAGTTTGCACCGCCCTTAATAGGGCAAACCGACATAGTTTTCAGCCAGCGCGGTCGACGCCGCTTGCGAATGCACGAGATAGTCGAGCTCGGCTTCCTGGATGCGCTGGCCGAACTCGCCCGTATCGGGAAAGCGGTGCAGCATCGTCGTCATCCACCAGGAGAAGCGCACCGCCTTCCACACTCTGGCCAGCGCCTTGGCTGAATAAGCGTCGAGCCCGCTTGGTGATTTGTCCAGATAGAATTCGCGAAGCCCGGCAAAGAGATAGCGCACATCGCTGGCGGCGAGGTTGAGCCCCTTGGCGCCCGTCGGCGGCACGATATGGGCGGCGTCGCCGACCAGGAACAGCCGGCCGAAGCGCATCGGCTCGGCGACGAAGGAGCGCAGCGGCGCGATTGATTTTTCGAAGGACGGGCCGGTAACGACCGCGGCTGCGGTCTGTTCCGGCAGGCGACTGCGCAATTCGTCCCAGAAGCGACCGTCGCTCCAGGCGTCGACCTGTTCGTCAGCCGGGACCTGCACATAGTAGCGGCTGCGATGCGTCGACCGCATCGAGCACAGCGCAAAGCCCCGCTCATGGTTGGCGTAGACCAGTTCGTGATCGGCCGGCGGCACTTCGGCCAGCACGCCGAGCCAGCCGAAGGGATAGGTCCGCTCGAAGGTTTTCAGCGCCCGCCCAGGCGCCGATTTGCGGCTGACGCCGTGATAGCCGTCGCAGCCGGCGATAAAGTCGCAGTCGATGCGATGGCTGACGCCATCCTTGTCGTAGGTGACGTAAGGCGCTTCGCCATCGAAACCGTGCAGCGCGACATTGGACGCCTCGTAGACGGTGACCAGCCCCGCCGCCTCGCGCTTGTCCATCAGGTCGTGTGTCACCTCGGTCTGGCCATAGACGGTGACGTGTTTTCCGCCGGTCAGCGCTGTGAGATCGAGCCGGTGCAGGCCGCCGCCGAACGCAAGCGAGATGCCGGCATGCAGCAGGCCCTCGGCATGCAGCCTTGCAGCTGCGCCCGCCTCTTCGAGCAACTCGACGGTGCCTTGTTCGAGCACCCCTGCCCGCACCCGGCCAAGCACATGCTGCCGGCTCGAACGTTCGAGGATCACCGTCTCGACGCCAATGGTGCCGAGAAGCTGGCCAAGCAGCAGCCCGGACGGTCCGGAGCCGACAATGACGATCTTTGTGCGCATCAGTGTCCCAGGCTTTCGATCTGTCCGGCGAGTTCGGCGGCGAGCCGTAGCGCAGCCGCGGTCGCTATCGCCATTTGCGGCAAGAGCAGCCATTCCAGCGTCCAGGCAGCGCCGGAGCGCTCCTGCTCATGCACAAGCGCCTGATGCATGCCGGAAAGCTGGGTGGCGTTGAAGCGCGCCAGCGTCACCAGCACCTCCGCCTTCACCGGGTTCTGCTTGTGCGGCATGGCCGACGAGCCGCCGCCGCCGGACAGCTTGATGTCGGTGCCGGCCTGCGCCATCAGCGCGATGTCCTGGCCGAACTTGCCGAGGCTGCCGGTGATGAGCGACAGCAAACCGGCGAACTCGGCCAGCGCATCGCGCTGGTTGTGCCATTGCGGCGCATCGCCAAGGCCAAGCTTTGCGGCAAGGGCGGCGCGCACTGCGGGGCCTTTGTCGCCGAGCTTTTCCAGCGTGCCGGCGGCGCCGCCGAATTGCACTACCAGCAGACCCTTGGATTGCTCCGAGAGTCTCTGCTGATGCCGTTGCAGCGGCGTGCGCCACACCGCCACGCGGTCCGACGCCTGAATTGGGATCGCCGGCTGCATGCGCGTAATCGCTGTCAATGCACGGCTGCCAAAACGTTCTTCCAGCCCCACCAGCCGCAAAATGTTTTCAGTCAGCAGCAGGTCGAGATGTTCAATGAGCCGGCGCAGCCGAAGAACCAGGCCAGTGTCGATGACGTCCTGGCTGGTTGCGCCGAAATGCACGCCGGCGTCGTGCGGCGCGCCGACCGCTGCCTTCAACTGGCGCACCAGTTCGGGCACGATCACGCCATCCTTCGCCACACCGGCCCGCAGCCGCGCGGTGTCCGGCTTGTAGGACAACAGGACAGGTATAATCGCCGCGGCGGCATCCGTGCCGATAATCCCGCTTTCGGCTTCCGCTTGCGCCAGCGCGCGCTCGAAATCGAGCATGGCGGCGATTTCCCCATCCACCGAAAAATGCCGAGCCGCCTCCTCGTCGCCGAGCAGGCCGGAAAGCAGCGGATGGTCGAAGGGCGATACGGTCATGTGCTGGTTTCCTCCGTCAGCTGTCGAAGAAGACCGTTTCCTTCTCCCCCTGGAGATGGACGTCGAAAATATAGTCGTCGCCTTGCCGCTCGGCGATCAGCGTCGGCACGCGCACCTTGTGCTCGATGCGGGCCAGGATCGGATCCTCGGCATTGGCCTTGGCCTCGTCGGAGAAATAGAGCCGCGTGTGGAGGCCGATATTGATGCCGCGGGCGACGATCCACAGGCTGATATGCGGCGCCATCAGCCGGCCGTCGTCGAACGGCACGCGTCCCGGCTTGATCGTCTGAAAACTGCACAGGCCGGTGTCCATGTCGGTCGGCTGACGGCCCCAGCCCTGAAAATCCGGATCGGCATCGCCGCGCAATTCGGTCGGCGAATTGTAGAAGCCATTGGCGTCCGCTTGCCAGATCTCGATCAGTGCGTCCCGGAGCGGCGTGCCGGTGCCGTCGAGCACGCGGATGCGCAAACCGATGCGCTCGCCCTTGCTGTTGTCGTTGAGCATCGTCGCGCCGAGGTCTGTCGGATAGACGCCGCCGATGCCGCTGAAATTCGGCGTCAGCCCGATATGCACGTAAGGCCCGGCGGTCTGCGACGGACTCTCCTTCAGCCGGCTGAGCGACTGCGCCATCAATTGCCCTCCGGCCGGTTTTCGAACAGCGAGGCGCGACGCCCGCGCAGCACGATGTCGAACTTGTAGGCGCGCGCGTCGAACGGGATCGTCGCCTGCATGTCGAGCGCCGCGACCAGCGTCTCAACGGCCGCCTTGTCACGGATACCGCGCACGATCGGGCACCGCCAGATCAGCGGGTCGCCCTCGAAATACATCTGCGTGATCAGCCGCTGTGCGAAGCCGTGGCCGAACACCGAGAAATGGATGTGCGACGGCCGCCAGTCATTGGGCCCGTTCGGCCAGGGATAGGGACCGGGCTTCACCGTGCGAAAGGCATAGCCGCCATCGGCATCGGTGATGGTGCGGCCGCAGCCGCCGAAATTCGGATCGAGCGGCGCGAGATAGCCGTCCTTCTTGTGGCGGTAACGGCCGCCTGAATTGGCCTGCCAGAATTCGAGCAGCGCGCCGGAGACGCCCTGGCCGCGCTCGTCGAGCACGCGGCCATAGACGATGATACGCTCGCCGATTGCGCTCTCGCCGGGCTTGGCGAAGTTGTGGATCAGGTCATTGTCGAGTTCGCCGAGCATGGCGTGGCCGAACACCGGACCGGTGATTTCGGACGCCGTGTTGTCGAAGGCCAGCAGCGCCTTTTGCGGCGAGCGCAACACCGACGTCTTGTAGTCGGGCGTCAGCGCCGGCGGATGCCAGCCACGGTCGCGCTGGAAGAAGGCTCCGCTCTCGGGCCTGCGGTTCGAGCCGGCATCAGCTGGCATGGCCAGCCCTGCTTCCGTCCATTTCCGAAAACACCTCCTTGGCGATCCTGAAGGCGCGGTTGGCGGCCGGCACGCCGGCATAGATCGCGACATGCAGGAACGCTTCGCAGATATCGTCGCGCGACGCACCGGTGTTGGCGGTGGCGCGCACATGCATGGCGACCTCTTCATCATGGCCAAGGGCGGCCAGCAGTGCCAGCGTCACGATCGAGCGTTCGCGCCTGCTGAAGCCCGGACGCGCCCACACAGTGCCCCAGGCTGCCTCGGTGATCAGCTCCTGGAACGGCCGGTCGAAATCGGTGACGGCATCCTCGCTGCGATCAACATGCGGGTCGCCGAGCACCGAGCGCCTGACGGTCAGCCCGGTCTGATATCTGGTTTCGTTTTTGGGCAGTTCATCCATGGGTCTGCTTTCTCAGGGGAAGCGCCGCGACGAAATCGCGGATCAGGGTGGTCAGCGCCTTGGGCTGTTCGACGCAAGGGATGTGCGCGGCGTCACGAATGATTTCGAAATGTGCGCCTGGGATCAGATCGGCCAGCCAGCGGACGAGATCCGGCGGCGTCGAGCCGTCCTGGTCGCCAACGACGCAAAGCGTGGGTACCGCGATCCCCTGCGCGGCCTCGGTGAAATCGGCATCGCGCACCGCGGCGCAGGTGCCGACATAGCCGGCGACGGCTTGCCGGGTCATCATGTTCCAGTAGCCGTCGAGCTCGGCGACACGGTCCGCGTGGAAGGCAGGCGTAAACCACATTTTGAGCACGGCATCGGCGATGGCCTGGATACCTTTGCTTTCGACCGTTTCGATGCGGGTGTTCCAGCTGTCGGCCGTGCCGATCTTGTGGGCGGTGTCGCACAGGATGAGGCCGTCGACGATTTCGGGGCGCCGGGCATAAAACCCTTGCGCAATCAGGCCGCCCACCGACAGGCCGCACAGCACCGCATTGTTCAGTTCGAAATGATCGATCAGGCCCGACAGATCATCGACATGCTCGTCGATCGAGCTGACGCCACCAATGTCGGACAGGCCATGGCCGCGCTTGTCGTAGACCAACACAGGCATTTCGCCACCCAGTTCGGACAACACCTCGTCCCAGACGCGGAAGTCGGTGCCCAGCGAATTGATGAACACGATCGGCCGCGCATTTCCCTTCGCCTTGATATGGCGATGGTGCAGCGTGATGCCGCCAATGTTGACGAATGGCACGATTTCGATCCTCCGTGTTCACATTGCACAAGGCATTTGGTTTGGTAAAATGATATTTTACGCCGTTTCATTAACTGCTAGGTTATGAGAACATGTCCGAAAGCCGCATAAGGTTCCGTCACCTGCAGGCATTCCTTGAGGTAGCGCGGCAAGGCAGCGTGGCGAGGGCGGCCGACTTTCTCCATGTCAGCCCACCGGCCGTGACCAAGACGTTGCGCGAACTGGAGGAGGCGCTTGGCATCGCTGTCGTCGAACGCGACGGCCGCGGCATCAGGGTGACGCGGCTTGGCGAAATCTTTCTCGGCCATGCGGGCACGGCGATCACGGCACTGAAGCGCGGCGTCGATTCCGTCCGCCAGGACGGCGCCATCAACCGGCATCCGATCCGCATCGGCGCGCTCCCGACAGTGTCGGCCAAGGTGATGCCACGCGCCATAAGCCTGTTCCTGAGTGAAAATACCGGTGCTGCGATCAAGATCGTCACCGGCGAGAACGCGGTCCTGCTGGAACAGTTGCGCGTCGGTGCGCTCGATCTCGTCGTCGGCCGGCTTGCGGCGCCGGAAAACATGACCGGCTTCTTCTTCGAGCATCTCTATTCCGAACCGGTGCTGTTCGTGGTGAGGGCCGGCCATCCGCTGCTGCAGCCGGGCCAGGACATCTTCGCCCGGCTCGATGAATTCCCGGTGCTGATGCCGACGCGGGAGTCGGTCATCCGCCCGTTCGTCGACCGCCTGTTCATCACCAACGGCATGACGGCGCCTGCGACCGAGATCGAGACCGTCTCGGATTCCTTCGGCCGTGCCTTCCTGCGCCAAAGCAATGCGGTCTGGATCATATCGACAGGCGTCGTCGCCAACGAACTCTCCAGCGGCGCCTTCGTCGCCTTGCCCGTCAACACCGAGGAAACCAAAGGGCCGGTCGGCCTGACGATGCGGACCGACACTGCGCCTTCGCCGGCCTTCACCATCCTGCTGCAGACCATTCGCGAGGCGGCCAGCCAGAACGCCTGAGCACCTTTCGCCAATCTGGCGCAGAGCGGGCCTTCAGCCGTATTTCCATAACCTGTTGGTTAACGAAACACCGCAAAATATCATTTTACCAAACCAAACACCTAGGGCACTGTGACGATGGGAGGATCGAAATCGTGCCGTTATCGGCATTGGCGGCGTTCCGCTGCCGCCTCAAGGCCTGCCGGGGCGATCTCCGATCTTAAGAACGGGCGGCATCGATTTTGAGCAGGCCGGCGGTGACCTCCAGGTGCCGTCAGGAAAGGGAGGAATACCAGCATGACCTCAAGCAAATCCGGCGTCTCGCGGCGCCAGTTCATCGCCACATCGCTCGCCGGCGGCGCGGCACTTGCGCTCAGCCGCGGCCAGGCCTTCGCGCAGGCCGCCGACACGCTGAAGGTCGGCTTTGTCAGCCCGCGCACCGGGCCGCTCGCGGGCTTCGGCCAGACCGACGGCTATGTGCTCGACCTCGCCCGCAAGGCGCTCGCCAACGGCCTCGACATCGGCGGCAAGAAATACAGTGTCGAGATCATCGACCAGGACACGCAATCCGACCCGTCCCGCGCCGGCCAGCTCGCCAAGGACCTCATCAACAACCAGGCCGTCGACCTGATGCTGGCGGTGTCGACGCCGGAGGTGATCAACCCGGTCGCCGACGCCTGCGAAGCCGCCGGCGTGCCTTGCCTCTCCACCGTCATGCCGTGGGAGGCCTGGTATTTCGGCCGCGGCGCCAAGCCCGGCGAACCCTCGCCGTTCAAATGGACCTATCATTTCGGCTTCGGCGTCGACGAGTTCTTCCGGACCTACATCTCGCAATGGAACCTGATCGAGACCAACAAGAAGGTCGGCGTCATGTATCCCAACGACGCCGACGGCAATGCCATCCGCACCCATCTGGCGCCGTTGCTGGCAAAGCAGGGTTTCACCATCGTCGATCCCGGCGCCTACGAGACCGGCACCACCGACTATTCCTCGCAGATCGCGCTGTTCAAGCAAGAAGGCGTCGAGATCTTCAACTCCTTCCCGATCCCGCCGGACTTCGCCGCCTTCTGGCGCCAGGCTGCACAGCAAGGCCTGATCAAGCAGATCAAGATCTGCCAGGTCGCCAAGACCGGGCTATTCCCGTCCGACATCGAGGCGCTGGGCGATCTCGGCAACAGGATTTCGAGCGCCGCTTACTGGCACAAGGCCTTCCCTTACAAGTCGCCGCTGACCGGCGTTTCGGGAACCGAATTGGCCGACGGTTATGAGGCCGCCAGCGGCAAGCAGTGGACGCAGCAGCTCGGCGCCTCGATGTCGCTGCTCGACGCCGGCTTCGAGGCGCTGAAGGCAAGCACCGACGCCAAGGACAAGGCAGCCGTCGCCAAGGCGCTGAGCGCGCTCAACACCGAGACCATGATCGGCAAGGTCGATTTCACCAGCGGCCCGGTCGCCAATGTCTCGCCCGGCCCGATCATCGGCACGCAATGGGTGGCCGCCAAGGAAGGCAGCAAATTCCCGCTCGACTATGTCGTGACCGAGAACGCCACCGACCCGAAGGTTCCGGTCGAGGCCAAGCTCCAGCCGTATAACGGCTGACGGACGGCTACGGGGATCGCATCGTGAACAGTTCACCAAACACTGCGATCCTCAGAGCCGCCGGCATCCAGAAACGCTTCGGCGCGCTGGTGGTGCTCGATGATATCGACTTCGCCATGAATGGCGATGAGGCCGTCGGCATTGTCGGCCCGAACGGCGCCGGCAAGACGACACTGCTCAGCATCTTGTCAGGCGCCTTCCCGCCGAGCGCCGGCACGGTCGCCTTCAAGGGCGGCGATGTGACGGCGCTGCCGGCAACGCAGCGCTGCCGGCTCGGCCTCGTGCGCACGCACCAGGTGCCGAAACCGTTCGGCGGCATGACCACCTTCGAGAACGTCTTTGTTGCCGCATCGCATGGCGCCGGTCTCGCCCGCGACGAAGCCTATGAGGAGGCGCTGGCGTCGCTGAAACTGTGCGGCATGCTGGGCCTGGCCAACCGGCGCGCCGAAACGCTCGGCCTGCTCGACCGCAAGCGGCTGGAACTTGCCCGCGCGCTCGCGGCAAGGCCTACGCTGCTTCTGCTCGACGAGATCGGCGGCGGACTGACCGATGGCGAGGCGAGCGAACTTGTCGATACCATCAAGGAATTGCGCCGCCGCAAGATCGGCATCGTCTGGATCGAGCACATCGTCCACATCCTGCTGCAGGTGGCAGAGCGGCTGATCTGTATGGACGCCGGCAAGATCATCGCCGATGGCGAGCCGCAAGCGGTGATGGCCGACCCGGAAGTCGTGCGCGCCTATCTCGGGGGAGGCCCGAAATGAGCCTGCTCGCAATCGAGAATCTGGTCGTCCGCCATGGCCTGTTGCAGGCGGTGCGCGGTGTGAGCTTTACGATCGAGCGCGGCGAAACGCTGGCGCTGGTCGGCGCCAACGGCGCCGGCAAGACGACGCTGCTGCGGGCGATCGCCGGCGCGCACCAGCCGACGGCCGGCCGCGTGCTGCTGAATGGCGCCGATATCACCGGCGTTCCCTCGCACAAGCGCGTCGGCATGGGCGTCGCGCTGGTGCCGGAAGGTCGAAAACTGTTCGTGCAGATGACGGTCGAGGAGAACCTCCTGCTTGGCAGAACCGCCGGCCGTCCCGGCGACTGGAGCGTGGAACGAGTGCTCGACACGTTCCCCAATCTGAAGCCGCGCCGCCACGCCAAGACCGGGCATCTCTCCGGTGGCGAGCAGCAGGCCACCGCCATCGGCCGCGCGTTGATGAGCAATCCGGAGCTGCTGCTGCTCGACGAGGTCTCGCTCGGCCTGTCGCCGCTGGTGGTCGATCGCGTATACGCTTCGCTGCAAGGCCTGATCAGCTCCGGCACGACGATCATCCTGGTCGAACAGGACCTCAATCGCGCGCTCTCGGTCTCGGACAAGGTCATCTGCATGCTCGAAGGACGCGTCGCGCTGGAAGGCCCGAGCAAGGGCATGTCCCGCGATGAAGTGACGAAAGCCTATTTCGGCCTGCACAGAAAAAGCGCCGGGAGCGTGCCGGCATGAGCAACCAGATCGTCCAGGGCATCCTGCTCGGCGGCTACTACGCGCTGATCGCCTGCGGCCTCTCCTTCATGTTTTCGGTGATGCGCATCATCAACCTCGCGCATGGCAGCCTGGCCGTGTTTTCCGCCTATGCGCTGTGGTGGCTCGCCTCGCAATTCCATATCTCGCCCTTCGTCGGCCTGCTCATCGTGCTGCCGCTGATGGCGGCCATCGGCTGGGCGCTGCAGCGCTTCCTGCTCGAGCGCAGCGCCCGTGGAGGCGCGCTGCTGCCGATCCTGACCACGTTCGGCCTCGCCATCGTCATCGACAATGCGCTGTTCGAGCAGTTCGGCGCCGACACACGTTCGCTGGCGACCTATATCGGCAGCCTCTCCTACGATTCCTGGGAATGGCCGGGCAGCATCTATGTCGGCAAGCTTGCCGTGATCATGTTCGCCGCCGCCGTCATATTGCTTGGCGGACTGCAGCTGTTCCTTACCAACACCAGGCTTGGCCGCTCGATCCGCGCCACGTCGGAAGATCCCGACACGGCCGGTCTCGTCGGCGTCGATGCGCGCCGCGCCAACGCCCTCGCGGCCGCCATCGCCATGGTCACGGTCGGTCTTGCCGGTGCCTTCCTCGGCATGCGCGCCACCTTCGATCCCTATACCGGCGCACCTCAATTGCTGTTCGCTTTCGAGGCGGCGGTGATCGGCGGCGCCGGTTCGCTATGGGGCACGCTGGTCGGCGGCATCGTGCTGGCGCTCGCCCAGACGCTCGGCGCGCAGATCCATCCGCAAGGTTTTCTGATCGGCGGCCATGTCGCCTTCCTGATCGTGCTGTTCATCCGGCTCTCCACCTGCGGCCTCGGCCTGCGCGGCCTGCTGCGCCTGCCCGCGAGGAAAGCATCATGAGCGCGGTTTTAAACGCCCCCGCTATCGAGCGCGGCACCTCCGCCTCGCGCATCTCGGCGATTGCGGTCGTCGTCATCATCGCGCTACTTGGCGTCGCGCCGCATTTCCTGTCGGCCGGCGCCGTCGACCGCGTGACCGCCTTGTTCATCTATGTGATCCTGGCAGCGATGTGGAACGCGCTGGCCGGCTTCGGCGGGCTGGTTTCGGTGGGACAGCAAGTGTTCTTCGGCCTCGGCGCCTATTTCACCATCCGCCTGGCCGATGCCGGCCTCAACCCGTTCGCTTCGCTGTTCGTCTCCGCGATCATTGTCGGCGCGATCTCCTGGCCGATGTCGCTGTTCATGCTGCGGCTCAGGAACGGCGAGTTCGCCATCGGCATGTGGGTGATCGCGGCGCTCACCCATCTGCTGGTCAATCTCGACCGGCTGGTGCAAGGCGAGACCGGGACGTCGCTGATCTCGCTCAACGTCTATGACGCCGGTTCCAGGCGGGCGACGATCTACTGGCTGGCGCTGGCCGCGATGACGGCGCTGCTCGCCACCCTGTTTAGCCTGCTGCGCGGCAGCACGGGTGCGGCCATCCGCGCCATCAGGGACAATGAGGAGGCCGCGGCATCGGTCGGCGTGCGCGTCACCGGAACCAAGCGGCTGCTCTTCGTGCTCGCCGCCTTCGGCATCGGCATGGCCGGCGCGCTGTGGTTGGCCACGTCGATCACCTTCCAGCCGAAAACCTACTTCAACGTCCAGTGGACCGCCTACATGATCTTCATGGTGCTGGTCGGCGGCATCGGCACCTTCGAGGGCGCCATTCTGGGTGCGCTGCTGTTCTTCCTCATCGAGACCTGGTTCGGCGGCACCGGCGTCTGGTATCTGATCGGCCTCGGCGCCACGGCGGTGCTGTTCTCGCTGTTCCTGCCGCGCGGGGTGTGGGGAACGCTGGAGGAGCGCCTTGGCCTGCGCCTGCTGCCGGTCGGCTACCGGGTCAGGCTGCCGGCAAACGCCGGCGATAGTGACGCGACGCCTTCGCCGCAACAGGCCGCAACGCATAGTGAAAAGGCGTGACCATGCTGTTCGGCAAGACCATCCTCATCACCGGTGTCGCCTCTGGTATCGGCGCTCGCACGGCCGAACTTGCCGGCCAACTGGGCGCTGACGTGATCGGCGTCGATATGCGTGAACCGGCAGCATCGGCCGGCAGTTTCGTCAAGGCTGACATCTCATCCAAGGCCGGCGTCGACGATCTCCTCGGGCGCCTGCCGCAGCGCATCGATGCGCTCTGCAATGTCGCCGGCCTCCCCGGCAACACCGGTGCGGTGTCGACACTGGCCGTCAACTTCTACGGCCTGCGCGCGCTCTCGGAAGGCCTCGCACCCAGACTTCGTGAAGGCGGCGCCGTGGTCAACGTCGCCTCGATCGCCGGCTATGGCTGGCGCGCCAATCTCAACCGCGCGGCATCGATGGTCGGCATCGAAGGCTTTCCCGATGTGGCGGAGGTGGTCGCCGACCATCAGGTGAAGAACGAGGAAGGCTATCCCGTTTCCAAGGAGCTGCTGCTGTTGTGGACGCAGCGCGCCGCACATCAGGACCTGTTCAGGAGCCGCGGCATCCGCGTCAATGCAGTGAGCCCCGGCCCGGTCGAGACGCCGATCCTCAAACAGTTCCGCAATGTGCTGGGTGACGCCCGCGTGGACAGCGACATCGCCAGGGTCGGGCGCGCCGGAACCTCGGGCGACATCGCGCCTGTCGTGCTGTTCCTGTGCTCGGACGGCGCACGCTGGGTCAACGGCGTCAATGTGCCGGTTGACGGTGGGCTTGAAGCATCGATCAATGCCGAGGTGCTCGGCTTCTAGACCATGATCCCGAAAAGTGGGAGCCGGTGTTCGGATCAGATCGTGGTCGATAATAGATAGAAAAGACGCTCCACGGCGAGCGAGGGAGAGAACAATGGACATCGGACTTCTGATCGACGGCGACAAAAGGGATGCCTCCGGCTCAGCCTCTTACGAGCGCATGGACCCGTTCACCGGCAAGCTGGCGACCCGCGCTGCCGCAGCCAGCATCGCCGACGCCAATGCCGCGGTCGAAGCCGCTGCTGCCGCTTTCAAGACGTGGTCGAAGACCGGCCCGGGCGAGCGCCGCGCTTTGCTGTCCAAGGCGGCCGATGTCATGGACTCCAAGGTCGGCGAATTCACCAAATTGATGATGGAAGAAACCGGCGCGACCGGCCCCTGGGCCGGCTTCAACGTCATGCTCGCCGCCAAAATGCTGCGCGAGGCAGCCGCCATGACGACGCAGATTTCGGGCGAGGTCATCCCCTCCGACAAGCCCGGCACGCTGGCCATGGCGATCCGCCAGCCGGCCGGCGTCTGCCTCGGCATCGCGCCGTGGAATGCACCGGTCATCCTCGGTACTCGTGCCATCGCCATGCCGATCGCCTGCGGCAACACGGTTGTGCTGAAAGCTTCGGAAATGTGCCCAGGCACACACCGGCTGATCGGGCAGGTGCTGGTCGAGGCCGGCCTGCCCAAGGGCGTCATCAATGTCGTCACCAATGATCCCAAGGACGCAGCGACAATCGCCGAGGCACTGGTCGCGCACCCCGCCGTAAGGCGTGTCAACTTCACCGGCTCGACCAAGGTCGGCAGGATCATTGCCGAACTCGCCGGCCGTCACTTGAAGCCGGCGCTGCTCGAACTCGGCGGCAAGGCGCCGCTGGTCGTGCTCGACGATGCCGACATCGACGCCGCGGTCAATGCGGCGACCTTCGGCGCCTACATGCATCAGGGCCAGATCTGCATGTCGACCGAGCGTCTGGTCGTCGATGAAAAGGTCGCCGACGAATTCGTCGCCAAGCTCGCCGCCCGCGCCGCGCAGCTGCCTGCCGGCGACCCGCGCGGCCATGTCGTGCTCGGTTCGCTGATCAGCGGCCAAGCCGCCGACAAGATGGAAGAACTGGTTGCCGACGCCGTCGCCAAGGGCGCCAGGCTTGTGGCCGGCGGCAAGCGCACCGGAACCGTAGTCGAGGCGACATTGCTCGACCACGTGACGCCGGCGATGCGCGTCTATTCGGAAGAATCCTTCGGCCCGGTCAAGCCGGTGATCCGCGTCAAGGGCGAGGACGAAGCGGTACGTGTCGCCAACGATACCGAATACGGCCTGTCTTCAGCCGTGTTCAGCCGCGACATCCGCCGTGCCATGGCGGTTGCCGCGCGCATCGAAGCTGGCATCTGCCACATCAACGGCCCGACCGTCGGCGACGAGGCGCAAATGCCGTTCGGCGGCGTCAAGGGTTCAGGCTACGGCCGCTTCGGCGGCAAGGCCTCGATTGCCGAGTTCACCGACCTGCGCTGGCTAACCATCGAGGATCCGGGGCAGCACTATCCGTTTTGACTGCACCTTCTCCGACAGGGGGAGAAGGGAAGGAGCCCTCAGGGCCGGTTGCCTGGCGAGCCAACGGATTCCCGCATCAAAACCCGGCAAGGCTCGAGCCGCGCGATCGGCGGCCCCTCCCGGAGTTGTAAATCGTTTAATGGTGGGTATTTTACCCCTCAAGCACATGCCGCCGGAAGGCGGCAAGCGGTTTTGGGGACTACCACAAGTGCAAAGCAAGAATACGCGATACGCATCGCGCCGGGGAGGAGTCGTTATGCCAAACAAAGCCCTGCCGCTGGTCATCAGCGCGCCGGAACCACGCACGCTCGACCTGATCTTCACCCCACCGCAGCTGGCGCGCCTCAAGGCGCATTACCGCGTCGTCGAGACGACGGCCGAGGGCGTGGCGAACTTGCCCGCCGACGTGCTTGCCGAAGCCCGCTATATTATCGGCCAGCCGCCGATCTCGCCCGAGACCTTGGACCGGATGCAGGCGCTGCGTTGCGTCTTCAATGTCGAGACCAACCTCATCAACAACATGCCCTATGAGACGCTGTTTGCGCGCGGCATCCATGTCGTCACCACCGGCCTCGTCTTCGCCGAGCCGGTGGCCGAGCTTGGCCTCGCCATGGCGCTCAACCTCGCCCGCAACATCGTCGATGCTGACCTCGCCTTCCGCAAAGGCGAGGAGCTGTGGGGCGGTGACGGCAATTTGACGGCGCGGCTTCTGTCCGGCGCCGATGTCGGCATCATCGGCTTCGGCGATCTCGGCCGTGCGCTCAACCGACTGCTGTCGGGTTTTCGCACCCGCACCAAGGTCTTCGACCCTTGGCTGCCGCCGTCGATCCTGATCGACAATGGCGTCGAGCCGGCCTCGCTGGACGAGGTGCTGACATCAAGCGATTTCGTCTTCGTCGTCGCTTCGGTGACCTCGGAGAACCAGGGTTTCCTCGGCGCTGAGGCCTTTGCAAGTATGCGCAAGGGCGCCGCCTTCATCCTGCTCAGCCGCGCCGGCGTCGTCGACTTCCCTGCCCTGATGGCGGCGGTGAAAAGCGGCCACATCGTCGCCGCCAGCGATGTCTTCCCTGAAGAACCGCTGGCGCAGGACCATCCGGTCCGTGCGATCCCCGGCTTCCTGCGCTCCGCCCACCGCGCCGGTGCGCTTGACATCGCCTTCAAGCGCATGGGCGACATGGTTCTGGAAGACATGGACCTGATCGACCGCGGCCTGCCGCCTCTGCGCTCCAAGCGCGCCGAGCGCGAGACGGTGTCAAGGATGCGTTCGAAGCCGGCGGACAGGAACTAGTTGTCGCGAGAAATCCGCCTGAGATGGATTTCGCAGTTGGCCAAAACCCCTTTGTCATCGCCGCTCAGGATGACCGGGAACCTTTGACTGGTATTGGCGTTTTTCAGCCCGGATCGCTCCCATTCGATCCAGACCCTACTATCGATACCCCGCCAGGCCTAGCCGGCGGGGTATTGATTTTGAAGCCAATCGGGTTGTGGGAGGCTTGGCCTACTCCAAGGAGGCTCGTCACGATTCGCGTCGCTGGCGGGCCTTTTTATTCACTCCCGAGCAAAGCCGGAGGCGGCCTGCCCGCCTCGCTCTATCCGGCAGCAACGCCAGCTGGCGAGCGATTGGCCAGCACCAGCCCGACCTCGCCGACAACCTGCTCGACGCGCTTCAGGATGGGTTCGGCCCGCAGCACGCCGTCGGAAAAGTCCTTGTCCGTGGCATAGACCCCTGTCGGCAACGTCAGCGCCTCGAAGAAGCCGAACAACGGCCGCAACTGGTGCTCGACGATCAACGCGTGGCGATCATTGCCGCCGGTGGCAAGCAGCACCACCGGCTTGCCGCGCAAGGAAGCGGGATCGAAGAGGTCGAAGAAGTGCTTGAACAGGCCGGTGTAGCTGCCCTTGTAGGTCGGTGACCCCACCACCAGCACATCGGCATTGACGACGCTGTCGAAGATTGCCCGCGCCTGACCGTCGAGATCGCGCGCCCATTTGGCAGCGCCAAGTGAGGGGCCGAGGTCTTCGACGTCGTAGGTACTCGCCGACAATCCATGCTGGCGCGCAATGTCCCTGACGACCTGGTCGACGAAGCCGCGCGTCTTGGACGGCCTGGTGAAATTGCCGGAAAACCCGACGACGGTTGGATTGGGCATGTTTCTCTCACCTCTCGCGGACCTGCTTGATGCCGCATATTTACAGGCTTGCGCCTGCCGCAAGAAGCAAATGACTGACCTTGCAGCACCATAGTGAGGAATTTTTTTCCGTTGCCCGCTCGTCTCAGGCCGCGAGAAGCGGGCCATAGGATTCCAGGTAGAAGCCGGGCGACCTTGCGCAGGTCCGCACCGCCTCCCTGGCGGCAACCGTTTCCTGCCACCGCAGCAGGCGCTCGCATTCGGTCGGCATGACGAAGCCCAGATATTTCTCAAGCACGCACAGCTGTTCGAACCAGGGATAGAAGGCGATGTCGGCGGCGCTGAATTCCGAGCCCAGCAAAAACCGTTCGTCCGCCCCTCGCAGGGCGAAGGCATGCTGTTCCACAAAGCGCAGATCGTCGGCAAGCTGGGCCTTGATCCGCTTATGAACCATAGCGTCGGAACTGTGCATCATGGTTGCCGTCCGGGCGTAAAGCTGCGTGTCGGCGAAGCTGATCCAGATGCGCGCCTCAGCGCGGGCCTGAGCATCCCTGGGGAAAATCGGCCGTTCGGGGAATGCATCATCGAGATATTCGCAGATGATCGCCGACTCCCTGACATATTGCCCATGATGGCGCAGCAGCGGCACCTTTCCCGTCGGCGTGAGTTTCAGGAACCACGCCGGCTTGTTGCGCAGATCGATTTCGATTTCCGTCGCCTGCAGGCCTTTCTCGGCAAGGGCGAGCCCTGACACGGTGCGCATAGGGACAAAGCTGCGCGACAAAAAGCTCGATTGGCGGCATGAATAACTCCTGAGTTTCGTTATCGCCGACAAGCGGCCTGTCGGGCATAGCTAGGTCCAGTAAGGCCGGCGCGCTATTCGACAGCGTCTAGATTGATTTATCGATCGTCTGTTTCTGGAGCGAAGCGTGGACCTCCTGGCTACCCTCATGCGCGAATTGCACTTCGCAGCCGCCGGGTACCGGCGCCTCGAACTGGCCGCGCCCTGGGCGATCTCGTTCAGCCAGGCTGGGCTTCGCGGCATTCACGTCGTCATCAAGGGGCGATGCGAGGCGGTGTTCGGTGAGGAAGATGTCGAGCCTCTCGATGCCGGCGACCTGATCATTGCACCGCGCGCCGATCCGCATGTGCTGCGGTCGCCCGGCGCGCTCAAAAGCGCGAACGTCCCCGCCGCCGAACTGGCGACCCAAACCGCAGCCGGGCGTATTCGCAGCGGCGGCGAAGGCGAAAAGACCGTCATCCTGTGCGGCGCCTTCGCCTTTCGCGACGCCGACCATCCGGCACTTGCCGGCCTGCCGCGCATCGTTCACATCCGGGGATCGAATGGCCGTCTGCCCAAATGGCTGCGTGGCTATGTCGAGGCCTTGCTGGTGGAAGCGACCGACGAAGGTCCCGGCAGCGACGTGGTCATGGCTCGCCTATCTGGGGCCATCGTCACGCGCGCCTTGCGCTCCGGTCTGGAAAGCATGGACAATCCAGGTTGGCTGAGGGGATTGCAGGACCCCGCGATCGCCAGAGCGCTCGCGACCCTGCATGAAGCCTATGGCCCCGACTGGACGATCGAGACCCTGGCACGCGCGGTCGGGCTCTCCAGGGCAACCTTTGCCGCCCGCTTTCGCGATCTCGTCGGCGAAGCGCCCATGGCCTATCTCTTCGGCTGCCGCATGCGGCAGGCCAGCCGGCTGCTGCACGAGGGCAAGAGCCTGGGCCAAGTCGCCGAGGCGGTCGGCTACAGCTCGGAAGCCGCCTTCTCCACCGCCTTCAGCCGCCACGCCGGCGTCTCGCCCGGCCAATTCAGGAAACGGAAGGATCTGTAAGGCAGAGCGATATTGGCGGCGGCCGGGCCTCGCGCTAGGACTTTGCCAGCACTATGTCTGGTCATATCCCGACGCGGTTCGCCGCCGCTTTGCCCCAGGAGATGCTTCGTGCCCAAAGGTTCTGACCTGCTTGTTGCCGCCCTCGAGAATGAGGGCGTCGATCGCATCTTCGGCATTCCCGGCGAAGAAAACCTGGACGTCGTCGAATCCATCCGCAAATCCTCGATCCAGCTCATCCTCACCCGTCATGAGCAGGCGGCGGCGTTCATGGCCGCCACCCATGGCAGGCTCACCGGCAAGCCGGGCGTCTGCATCACCACGCTCGGGCCCGGCGCCCTGAACCTGACGACGGGTGCCGCCTATGCGCTGCTGGGCGCCATGCCGATGATCATGATCACCGGGCAGAAGGGCATCCGGTCGTCGCGCCAGGCTCGCTTCCAGATCGTCGACATCGTCGCCGCGATGAAGCCGCTGACCAAGCTGTCACGTCAGATCATCTCGGCGAAGACCATTCCCGCCGTGGTGCGCGAAGCGTTTCGGATTGCCGAAGAGGAGCGTCCGGGACCGGTGCATCTGGAACTGCCCGAAGACATCGCGGCCGAGGAGTGCGACGATGTCGCGCTGATCCCGCCGCATCCGGTCGAGCTTCCGCTGGCCAGCCCGCTTGCGCTCGACCGCGCCGCCGAGATGATCATCAAGGCGCAGCGTCCTCTGGCAATGCTGGGCGCCGCCGCATCGCGGCCGCGCTCGACGTCCGACCTCGCCCAGTTCGTGATCAGGACCGGCATTCCCTATTTCACCACGCAGATGGGCAAGGGCACGGTGCCCGGCGGCACCGAACTCTACATGGGCACCGCCGCGCTCTCCGAGCGCGACTATGTCCATGAGGCCATCGAACAGGCCGACCTCATCATCACCATCGGCCACGACACGATCGAGAAGCCGCCCTTCATTATGGGCGACAAGGGACCGAAGGTGATCCATGTCGGTTACCAGCCGGCCAATGTCGAGCAGGTCTATTTCCCGCAGACCGAAGTGGTCGGCGACATCGGCGCTTCGCTCAGGCTGCTTGCCGACCGGATCGAGGGCAAGATCCCCAACGCGCAGGCGCTACTGCCGCTGCGCGAAGGGATTTTGAGCCGCATTGCCGCCCGCGCCACCGAAGACCGTTTCACGCCGCAGCGCTTGGTGCACGATGTGCGCGCGGTGATGCCGGCCGATGGCATCCTGGCGCTCGACAACGGCATGTACAAGATCTGGTTTGCGCGCAACTACCGCACGCGCGTCGCCAACACTTTGCTGCTCGACAACGCCCTGGCCACGATGGGCGCCGGCCTGCCGTCGGCGATGACGGCCGCGATGCTCTATCCCGCACGCCGCGTCATGGCGATCTGCGGCGATGGCGGCTTCATGATGAACAGCCAGGAACTGGAAACCGCCGTCAGGCTGAAGCTCAATTTGGTCGTGCTGATCATCGAGGACAATGCTTTCGGCATGATCCGCTGGAAGCAGGCGGTCGACCGGTTCCCCGATTTCGGCATGACCTTCGGCAATCCCGATTTCGTCCGCTATGCCGAGGCCTATGGCGCCAAGGGAACCAGGGTCGGCGCCGTCTCAGAAATACAATCGACGCTTGAACAGGCCTTTGCCTGCGGTGGCGTCCATCTCGTCGTCGTTCCGATCGACTATTCGGAGAACGAGCGCGTCCTGGTCGAGGAACTGCGCCACCGGTTGCCGGCGCCACCGGAGGCCTGACGGTGGAGTAGATACCGCCGCAGCAGCGCTCAGGCGGCCCGGACCTTGGCGCTCCCACGCGCCCAGGTCGGCAGCCAGTCGCCATGTGTCGCCAGCAACTCATCGACCAGCGCCCAGATCTGGTCGAGATCGAGTTCGGCCGCCGTATGCGGGTCCATCATCGCCGCGTGGTAGATGTGCTCGCGGTTTTCGGTCATCAACGCCTGCACCGTCAGTTCCTGCACATTGATGTTGGTGCGTATCAACGCGGTGAGTTGCGGCGGCAGCTCGCCAATATAGGTCGGCTGGATGCCGGAGGCGTCCACCAGACACGGCACCTCGGCGGCGCAATTGTCCGGCAGCGAGGTGATGCAGCCATTGTTGCGGACATTGCCGTAGATCACCGAAGGCTCCCCGGTCCACACCGAGTTCATGATCGAGGACGCGTATTCCTTCGATTGCTCGACCTCGACGCGGTCGGCCGAGCGATAGGCTTCGGCCTGGCCCTTCCAGCGCTCGATCTGTTCGATGCAGCGCTTGGGATATTCGTCGAGCGGAATGCCGAACTTCTCGATCAGGTCGGGGCGGCCTTCCTTGATGAAATAGGGCGTGTATTCGGCGAAATGCTCGGAGCTTTCGGTGACGAAATAGCCGAGACGCGTCAGCGTCTCGTAGCGCACCTTGTTGGGGCACCGCGGGTTCCAGCCCGGCTTCGGCGCCCTGCCCTCGCGATAGGCGCGGACCAGGTCCGGATAGAGGTTGCGGTAAGAGCCATCCGGCTGCAGGTGCTCGAACTTCAGGTAGAAGGCCATGTGGTTGATGCCGGCCGAGCGGTAGCGTATCTCGTCGTAGGGAATGTCGAGATCGTGCGCCAGTTCCATCGCCGTGCCTTGCACCGAGTGGCAGAGGCCTACCTGCTTGATCTCAGGGTATTTCTCTGAGATCGCCCAGGTGTTGATCGCCATCGGGTTGACATATTGCAGCATGATCGCGTCGGGGCAGACGGCCAGCATGTCCTCGCAGATCTTCCACAGATGCGGCACGGTCCGGAGGCCGCGCATGATGCCGCCGACGCCGAGCGTGTCGGCAATGGTCTGGCGCAGGCCGTATTTCTTCGGCACCTCGAAATCGGTGACGGTGCAGGGCTCAAAGCCGCCGATCTGGAAGGCGACGACGACGAAGTCGGCACCGGCGAGCGCCTTGCGTTGGTCGGAATAGGTCTCGGCCTTCGCCTTCACGCCCAGCGTCGCGATCAGCTTGTTGACGACGATGGCGCTCTCTTCCAGCCGCTGCGGATTGATGTCCATCAGCGCGATCGTCGCGCCTGACAGCGATGGCCGCTGCAGCACGTCGCCGACAATGTTCTTCATGAACACGGTCGAACCCGCGCCAATGAAGGTGATCCTGGGATGTCTTGCCACTATTAAACCTCCGGCACTTTGCTACGCCACGTCGAAGGCGGCCCTGACGAGCCGTTCGGTGTAGGCGGTCTTGGGATGGGTGAGGACCTCGTCGACGGGTCCCTGTTCGACGATCTTGCCGTTCTGCATGACGATGACGCGATGGCAGAGCGCGCGCACCACCTTGAGGTCGTGCGAAATGAAGACATAGCTAAGGCCGCGTTCGTCCTGCAGCTTGCGCAACAAGTCGATGATCTGCGCCTGCACCGAAAGGTCGAGCGCCGATGTCGGTTCGTCGAGCAGGATGAATTCGGGCTCCAGCGCGATGGCTCGGGCAATGGCGATGCGCTGCCGCTGGCCGCCGGAAAATTCGTGCGGGAACCGCGACAGGATATCGCCGGGCATGCCGGCGCTGACCAGGGCGTCGCGAACCCGACCGACCCGCTCGCGCCGTGTCGCGCCGATCCTGTTGACGACCAGCCCTTCCTCGATGATCTGGCCGATCGTCATACGCGGGTTAAGCGACGAGAACGGATCCTGAAAAACGACCTGCATGCGCGAGCGCAGCGGCCGCATCCCGGCGCGAGACAGGCCGTGGATCGGCTGGCCGTCGAAGCTGACCTCGCCGCGCTTGGCCTCGGTGAGCTTGAGCAAGGCGAGACCGAAGGTGGTCTTGCCGGAGCCGGATTCGCCGACCAGCCCCAGTGTCTCGTGGCGGCAAAGCTTCAGGCCGAGATCGTCGACGGCGACGAGCTCGCGCCAGTCCGGCTTCAGGAAGCTGCCATGGCGCAGCATGAAGCAGACGCGCATATTGCGGGCCTCGAGGATGGTGCCGCTGTTTTCCGGCAGCGGCTGCGGCTTGCCGTGCGGCTCTGAAGCGAGCAGCCGCTTGGTATAGGCATGCTGCGGGTCGGCGAACAGCCGCTCGGTAACGTTGTGCTCGCACATCTCGCCATGCTGCATGACATAGACATAGTCCGAGAATTTCCGCACCACGGTGAGGTCGTGGGTGATCAGGATGACCGCCATCCTGAGTTCTTTTTGCAGATTGCGGATCAAATTGAGGATCTGCGCCTGCACCGTGACGTCGAGCGCCGTCGTCGGCTCGTCGGCAATCAGCACATCGGGGTCGTTGGCGAGCGCCATGGCGATCATAACGCGCTGGCGCTGCCCGCCCGACATCTGGTGCGGATACTGCTTGATGCGTGCTTCCGGCTCGGGGATCTGGACATGCCGCAAAAGCTCGAGCGCCCGCGCCCAGGCTTGCTTGCGGCTGACCTTTCGATGCACCCTGATCGCCTCGACGATCTGACTGCCGACCGTATAGATCGGGTTGAGCGAGCTCATCGGCTCCTGGAAAATCATCGAAATGCGATTGCCGCGCAATTTGCGCCGAGCGCTCTCGGGGAATTTCAGTATGTCCTGCCCGCAATAGTCGATGGTGGAGTTCGGCGACACGGTGGCCCGCTTTGACAAGAGCCCCATGACGGCGCGCGCCGTCACCGACTTGCCGGAACCGGACTCGCCGACGATGGCGATCGTCTCCCCGCGATAGAGCTGGAACGAGACATCCTTCACCGCGTCGACGACGCCGTGCTCGACCTTGAAGGCGACCTCGATGTTGCGGGCATCGATGATGGGTTGGTCGTGGCGGCCGGCATGGTCGAGCCGGACGGCTGGTGCGAAGGTGGCTGCGAGCGCTACGGTCATCCCGGCCACCTCAATAGGGATCGACGGCATCGCGCAGGCCGTCGCCCAGCGCGTTGAAGGCAAAGACGGTGATCAGCACGAAGCCGACCGGCGACAGGATCCACGGATAGGTGCCGATGACCGAATAGGTAGCCGTGTCCTGCAGCATCAGCCCCCATGAGATCAGCGGCGGTTTCACGGCGAAGCCGAGGAAGCCGAGAAAGGCTTCGAGCAGTACCACCGTCGGGATCGCGATCGTCACGGCGACGATGACGTGGCTCATCACATTGGGGAAAATGTGCTGCATGATGATACGCATGTCGGTGGCGCCAACCGCCATGGCAGCGCGCACATAGTCGATCCGCGCCAGCGCCAGCGTCTTGCCGCGCACCTCGCGCGACATCTGCGCCCAGCCCAGCGCCGACATGACGATGATGACGAAGGCGAGGAAGACGTTGGTCGGCGCGGTCACCGGGATCAGCGTCGTCAGCGCAAGATAGAGCGGCAATTGCGGGAAGGCGAGCACCAGCTCGACAAAGCGCTGCATCCAGACGTCGAAGCGGCCGCCGAAATAGCCCGAGACCATGCCGACCGTGGTGCCGATGACGGTGATGATGAACACCACCGTCAGCGCGATCATCAGCGAGACGCGCGAGCCCTGGATGGCGCGCGACAACACATCGCGGCCGAATTTGTCGGTGCCGAGAAAATGCACCGGCTGGCCGTCGGCCGAAGCGAAGAAATGCCGGTTGGCGGGGATCAGGCCAAGCAGCCGGTAGTCGGCGCCCTTGACGAAGAAGCCGAGCAGGCGCGGATGCTCGTAATCCGGCCCGACGACCGGCTGGAAGGTGACCGGGTCGAGGTCTGCAGAATCCGCCAGCGCATAGACCCGCGGCTGGAGCACGAAATTCCCGTCTCTGTCGTGAAAACTCATCACTTGCGGCGGGGCGAAAGCGACATCGGTCACCTTGGGGTCCATCGGCGCGAAGAAATCGGCGAACAGCGCCATCAGCACCAGAAGCACGACCAGGATCAGCCCGGCCATGCCGGTCCAGGAGCGCCTCAGCCGGCGCCAGACCAGCGCCATATAGCTCTCATTGCCGCGTGGGGTCGCAATCGCGGTTGCTTCAGCCGGGGGCGGCGGCGGGGATGGGTCGCGCGCCAGCATCTAGCTCTCCCTGAACTGGCGTACGCGCGGATCGAGCAGCGCGAGCAGCATGTCGGCGATGATGTTGCCGACGATCAGCGTTGCCGACAGCACCATCATGAAGGTCGCCGTGACATAAACGTCGCCGACCGCCATCGAGCCGACGATGGCGGGCCCGACCGTCGGCAGCGCAAAGATGATCGCCGTCTCGATCT
Organism: Mesorhizobium sp. M0802; assembly: GCF_040320115.1. NCBI lineage: Bacteria > Pseudomonadati > Pseudomonadota > Alphaproteobacteria > Hyphomicrobiales > Phyllobacteriaceae > Mesorhizobium > Mesorhizobium sp. M0802. The sequence goes on along the minus strand of NZ_JAMYOY010000001.1, from coordinate 522,101 downwards.
CGCCGGTCAGCATGTAGGGCAGCACCACGCCCTGATACATGATGAGCGGGTGCAGTGCGTTGGGCACGGCATGGCGCATGACGACGGCGCTGCCGGTCAGGCCCTTGGCCTTGGCCGTCTCGACATATTGCGCGTTCAGCGTATCGAGCAGATTGCCGCGCATGACGCGCATATTGTAGGCGAGCCCGCCGAAGGTGGCGATCGCCACCACCGGCCAGACATGCTTGACGAGGTCGGCGAATTTCGCCCACGACCACGGCGCGCCGCCATATTGCGGCGAGAAGAAGCTGCCGATCTCCGACACGTTGAACTGGAAGACCAGGAGATAGACGATGATCAGCGCCATCAGGAAGCGCGGCACCGTCATGCCGAGGAAGGAGATGGCCGACAGCACCGAGTCGATCCATGTGTATTGCCTGGTCGCCGCCCAGATGCCGAAGGTGATGCCGAGCACCGACGCCAGCAGATGGCAGACCAATGCCAGCAGCAGCGTGCGCGGCAGCCGCTCGCCGACCACTGCGGCGACCGGCTTGTTGTAATAGAGGCTGTAGCCGAAATCGCCGCGGGTGATGATGCCGGCGACCCAGTTCAGGTACTGGACGGGCAGCGGTTTATCGAGGCCGTGCTCGACCCGATAGGCCTGCGCCTGCGCGTCGGCTTCGGCAAAAGACGCCCCGCCCTGGTTGATGAGCTGCGAACGGATATAGTCGGCATAGTCGCCCGGCGGCGCCTGGATGATGGCAAAGGTGACCAGGCTCAGGATGACCATGACCGGCACCGCCGATGCTATGCGCATGGCCAGGAATCGCAGCATCGGACCGTTTCTCCTCCTTGGATCTAATCTGTTGCCGCTGACCTTACTCCGTCCCGGCCGCGCGCGCAGCGCGGCCGGGCGTCAGCCAGGGGAGGAAACTCAGTTCGTCGGACCCTTGTCGCCGGGCTTGCCGGGAAGCTGGTCGGGAAAGAGTTCGTATTTCTGCTGCTTGTCGGCGGCGACGAAGACGCGTTCGCGCACGATCGAATCCTCGGCCCAGTTGAACATGAAGATCGGCGTTCCCTGCGGGATGTTGGAGAAGCGCTTGTTGATGATCAGGGCGCCGGGATATTCGGTCAGTCCGATATTGTAGACATGCTCCGTCGAGATCTTCTGGAACGTCTTCATCAGGCTGGCGCGCTCGTCATTGTCTGACGAGGAGACGAACTTGTTGACGATGTCGACAAGCTCCTTTTCGAACGGCATCAGGTCGACCACGCCGCTTTCGGGCGCGCGGTGATCCCAGCTGGTCTTGGGTCCGACGGGCGCGAGTTGCACGGTATTCTGCACGACGGAAGTCAGCTCCTGCTCGTTGCGCCTGATCAGCCAGTCGAAGCGGCCGGAATATTGCGAGGCATCACGCTGGGTGCCGTTGAGGCCGTTGAGCACGACCCTGATGCCAAGCTTTTCCATCTGGCCGACGACGCCTTCGGCGAGGCTCTTGTCTGTGCCGTAGTCATTGTTGACCAGCATCACGATCTCGACATTCTTGCCGCCGGCGGTCCCGGCCGGGAAGTTCACGAAGCCGTCGCCATCCGTATCCTTGAGACCAGCCTTGGCCAGTTCCGCCTTGGCGCCCTCGATGTCGAAGGGATAGTAGACGGTCGAGTTGCGGTCATAGAAGCTGGTGCCCGAGGAAAAGCCACCGGGGTAGATGGCGGTGAACGGCCCCTTGACCAGCGAGTCGCCGAGCGCCTTGCGGTCGAGCGCCATGGTGATGCCCTTGCGGAAGTCCTCATTGCGATTGAGCTCGCGGATCGCCTGGCCGCGTTCGTCGGGATTGCCCCAGCCATTGGCGGAAAAGTTCATGCGCAGATTGTAGCCGATCAGGCGCGGGCCAAAGGCGAGCCGGGCCGGCGCGTCCTTGTCCGCCGCTCGCTTCAGCGAAGCGACGAAATTCTCCGGCTGCTCGAGGTTGGAGAAGTCGGCGGCCCCTGCCACCGCCTGCACGTCGCGGTCGGCCCAGGTCGACAGCTTGTAGTGCAGTTCGTTGAGATAGGGCAGCTGGTTGCCCTTCTCGTCGACCTTCCAGTAGTAGGGATTGCGGCGCAAGACGATGATGTCGTCGGGCCTATACTCCACCGGCACCCAGGCACCCATCACCGGAATGTTCATATATTCCGGCGGGAACGCGTTCTTGAACTGCTCGTAGGTATTCTTCGAGTACTTCGGATGCTGCGGCTTCAGGATATGCGCCGGGCCGGGGCAGAAGGTGCCGTAGGCCATGGCGTAGAGATACTGTTTGGGGAAAGCGTCCTTGAAGGTCCACTCGACGGTGTAGTCGTCGACCTTCTTCAGCGTCGTGCCGACACCGAAGGTTTCCGCTGTGGCGCCGTTCAACGGCGAGACATTGGGGTCGACGACCTCATCGTCCCAGTAGAACATGACATCGTCGGCATTGAAGGCAACGCCGTCAGACCATTTGGCGCCTTCGACCAGGTGCATGGTCAGCGTGTGGCCATCCTTCGACCAGTCCCAGCTCCTGGCGAGGTTGGGCAGCGGCTCGGTGTCCTTGGCCTCGACCTGGAACAAAGGCGCGGTGCGCGTCAGGCATTCCGAAAGGCCGATGTCGATGCCGCCCCATCCTTGGGTCTGGCCGGCGCCATAATTCCAGCCTTCCGGCCGGCCGCCAATGACGTGGCGCATGGTGTCGCCATAAACGCCGATGCCGTCCGGCATGTTGCCGGTCTTGAACACCAGCGGCTCCTTCGGCAGGCGATCCTTGACCGGCGGCAGCTTGCCAGTCTTGACGTATTTCTCGGTGACCCACTCGGGCTCGTGATATTCGGGCAGCGCCTTGAACTCCAGGATGGAATCGCGGGCGACGTATTTGATTTTGCCCTCGGCGGGAAACGCCGCCGGCGCCGGCGGCGTGGTCGGCTCGGACGCGTATGCACTGCCAAGCGCCAATGCCGAGACGCTCAGCGCCAGCCCGGCGAGAATGCCAATTCTTCGCCCGGCGAGAATGCCAATTCCACGAAAGTTCCTCATTGTGTTCCTCCCAGATGTTTCGACGTCTGCTGCTGCCCGCATCTATTCATGACGGCTGATTGGCGAACCGGCCTCCCGCTGTCCGCCTGCCAGCATTCTCAGCCGGCCTGTTTCAGGGCCGTTTTTTCGGCGCGCAGTTCCTCGATCGAGCGCACTTTGCGCCGCGCCGCACCCGCCCAGTCGCGGGTTTTCACCATCGATTTCGAAAGCCGCTCCTTGGCGGCCGGCACGGCATCGGCGTATTGCGGTAGCCAACGCGCCTGGGCGACGACCATCTCGTCGACCATCTGCCAGACCTCTTCCGGCGTCGACACCGCACCCACCAGCGGATCGTGCAGCACCGCGAGCTTGAGCAGGTCAATGTCGCCCGTAACAGCCGCATGCACCGACATCCGCTGAACGTTGATCGAAGCCATGCAGGTGGCCGCGCAGGCTTCCGGCAGCGTGATGCCTGACGCCATGTTGATGCCGAAGCGATCGACGAAACCGGGCGATTCGATGATCGCGTCCTGCGGCAGATTGGTGATGATGCCGGTGTTCTTGACGTTGAAGTGGCCGCGATAGACGCGGTTCGTCTCCAGCGCTTCGAGAATATGGCTGGCATGCTCGTTCGAGCGCTTCGATACGTCGAGCGGCTTCGACGCCGCTTCGAGGAATTGCGGATATTCCGTCTCGAACCAGTTGCGGGTTTCCGTGGAGTAGCGAAGATAGCCGCCGGTCTCGCCATGGATCCAATCGGACATGTCGATCCAGCGGGTGATTTCGTCCGGCCGCTTGCGATACCAGGGCAGATATTCGGAGAGATGACCGTTGCTTTCGGTGGAGTAGACGCCGAAGCGCTTCAGCACGTCGATGCGCAGCTTTTCCTGCTGCGAATAGACCGGATGCGCCTCGAAGGCAGCCACCAGTTCGTCCTTGCCGATCTTGCGGCCGTTGAGCCGCAAATCGATGAACCAGGTTTGGTGGTTGATACCGGAGCAGACATAATCGAGTTCGCTGTGCGACTTGGCGCCGAGCACTTCGGCGATCTGTTCGGCGCCGTGCTGGACACCGTGGCAGAGGCCGACCGTATCGACCTTGCCATATTCGATCGCCGCCCAGGTGTTCATCGCCATCGGGTTGGCATAGTTGAGGAATTTGGCGCCTGGCTCGGCGACCTCCAATATATCCTTGCAGAAGTCGAGGATGACCGGGATGTTGCGCTGGCCGTAGAGGATGCCCCCGGCGCAAATCGTGTCACCGACGCACTGGTCGATGCCGTATTTCAAGGGAATGCGGATATCGTCGGCATAGGCTTCGAGCCCGCCCACCCGCACGCAGCTGATGACGTAGCGCGCGCCTTCCAGCGCCTTGCGGCGGTCGGTCGTCGCCGTCACCCTGGTCGGCAGCTTGTTGGCCTCGACGATGCGGTCGAGGATCGCCTTGATCATTTGCAGATTGTGTTCGCTGAGATCGGTCAGCGCGAATTCGATGTCGCTGAATTCCGGGACGCACAAAATATCGGTGAACAGCTTCTTGGTGAAGCCGACGCTGCCGGCGCCGATAATAGCGATTTTGAAACTCATCACCTCACCTCGATGCATTCGAATGCCGGGTAAGGAGCAACAGGAAAGGGAATGGCGGCTCGCCTCGGCGCGCATGCCATTCGAGCCGGAATTCCGGCTCGTTCTCCTCCCCGCCCGCTCCTCGACCGCGGGTCTTTCGCGTTCTCAGGATTTGGATTATGCCGTTATTCCAGGGCGCGGCCAGAGAACGATTATGCTTTCGAGGGTAATTTTGTGCTGCATGATCTGATCGCCAACGGACAGTTGATGCGCACCATCTCGCTGCCGCGCGGCCGCCAGCGCCTGCATGCCATGCCAACCAGCACCGGCTATGAAGTACGCGAGGGCGTGACCTATGACTGGGATGGGCGCAAGCGCGGCCAGACACCGTTCACCGTGCTGCAGCACACGATCAGCGGCACCGGCCAGCTGCGCTACGAGAACCGCAACTACCGCCTGCAGGCCAACGACACGCTGCTGGTGCTGGTGCCACACAACCATCGCTACTGGCTGGAGAAGGGCGACCGCTGGGAATATTTCTGGATCTCGATGAATGGCGAGGAGGCGCTGCGCGTCCACAAATCCATACTCAGCGTCTCCGGCCCGGTGTTTCGGCTGCAGCCGGAGACGATCGATCATCTCGCCGATTGCAGCCTGCGCCTGATCAAGGGTGGCGCTTCGCCTGGCGCTGCTTCGGCAATCGCCTATGAGGCGGCGATGGCGCTTTACGACGATGTCTTCGGCTCGCACGCCTTCACTGAGAAACAGAGCGTCATGCAGCCGGTCATCGATCATATCAACGCCAATCTCGACAAGCCCTTGCCCGTGGCCGAGCTCGTCCAGATCAGCGGCCTCAGCCGCGCCCATTTCTCGCGCTGCTTCGCCGAGAGCGAAGGCGTTCCGCCGGCCGAGTTCGTGCTGCAGCAGCGGCTGCAGCGGGCGGCGAAGCTGCTAACCAAAGCCGATTTCCTGCCAGTCAAGGAGGTCGCCATCCTGTGCGGCTTCGAGGACGCCAACTATTTCTCGAAAGTCTTCCGCCGGCTCTACGGCATCAACCCGACGCAGTTCCGCACCACCGGCATGTATGCCAGCCTGGGCAGCCTTCAGTAGAGCATGATCTCGAAAAGTGGATACCGGTTTCCGGAAGAGATCATGCTCGGAAAACAGGCCGGATGGCCGCCATCACCCGATGCGATTGCCACTTGCGGGATCGAACAGATGCAGCGCCGCCGGATCGGCAGACAGTCTTACCGTGTCGCCCGGCCGGATAGTGCTGCGTCCCATGACGAAGACACAAACCAGCTGGTTGGCGAGCCGGACATAGAACTGCGTCGACAGGCCGAGCGGCTCGACCACCTCGACCTCTGCCTTGAGCGGACCATCGTCGGCAAGCTGGATGTGCTCCGGCCGTAGCCCGACAGTAAGCACATCGCCATCCTTCAACGGCAAGCCATCAGGCAACCGCAGCTTCTGGCCGTCGGCCAGCACCGCGTCCACCTTGCCGCCCTTGGCCACTGTCGCCGGAAAGAAATTCATGCCGGGCGAGCCGATGAAGCCGGCCACAAAAGTATTGATCGGCCGATCGTAGAGTTCGAGCGGATGGCCGACCTGCTGCACATAGCCGTCATGCATGACGACGATGCGGTCGGCCATAGTCATGGCTTCGATCTGGTCGTGGGTGACATAGACCGATGTGGTCTTGAGCTGCTGGTGCAGCGCCTTGATCTCGGCGCGCATATGCACGCGCAATTTGGCGTCGAGATTGCTGAGCGGCTCGTCGAACAGAAACACTTTGGGATCGCGCACGATGGCGCGGCCCATGGCGACGCGCTGGCGCTGGCCGCCGGACAGTTGCCTGGGCAGACGGCCGAGGAAACTGTCGAGGCCGAGGCGCTTGGCCGCCGCCCCTACCCTGCCGTCGATCGTCGTCTTCTCCGCCTTCTTCAAAAGCAGGCTGAAACCCATATTCGACGACACATCCATGTGCGGATAGAGCGCGTAGGACTGGAACACCATGGCAATATCGCGGTCCTTCGGCGCGACATCGTTGACCAGCCGATCGCCGATATGGATCTCGCCGCCCGACACCTCCTCCAGCCCGGCAATCATGCGCAAAAGGGTCGACTTGCCGCAGCCGGACGGGCCGACCAGCACGACGAACTCGCCATCGGCGATCTCGAGGTCGACGCCGTGCAGGATGCGCAGCGAACCGTAATCCTTCTCGACGTTTTGCAGCGTGACGGAAGCCATCGATTATCCTTTGACCGCGCCGGCGGTGAGGCCGGTGACGAGATAGCGTTGCAGGAAGGCGAAGAAGATGCAGACCGGGATCAGCGCCAGGATCGACGCCGCCATCATCTGCCCCCAGTCCACGGCGAACTTGCCGATATAGGTGAGCAGGCCGACGGCAAAGGTCTTCTGGTCGTCGCTGGAGATCAGCATCAGCGCGAACAGCAATTCGCTCCAGGCGGCGGTGAAGACGAAGCCGAGCGTGGCGCCCATGCCGGGCAAGGTCAGCGGCACGATCACCTTGCGCATCGCCTGCGCCCGCGTGCAGCCGTCGATCATCGCCGCTTCCTCCAGATCCTTCGGAATGCCGTCGAAGAAGGACTGCATTAGAAAGGTGGCGAAGGCGGTGTTGAAGGCGGTGTAGATGATGATCAGACCAACCAGACTGTTGGTCAGGCCAAGCTCGCCCATGACGCGGTAGATCGGCGGAATGACCATCACCAGCGGGAAGGTTTGCGTCAGCAAAAGCATGATCGCCAGCGTTGCCTTGCCGCGAAAGGTGAAGCGCGACATGGCGTAGCCGGCGAGCGTGGCGATGACTGTCACCAGGGCCGCCGTCGACACCGAGACGATAACGCTGTTGAGGAAATAGCGGGGGAAGTCAGAGGCTTCCAGGACAGTGATGAAGTTGCGGAAGGTGGTCTGCGACGGCCACAGCGTGATGCCCTCGGAATAGAGCAGCCGCTCCGGCGTTACCGAAATCTTCAGCGTCCAGAAGATCGGAAACAGCGCAAAGATCATATAGGCGGCAATCGCCGCGTAGAGGCCGATGCCGCTGAAGATGCGCGAGGAGGTGGAGCGTCCGGCAATCATCAGACGTGCCTCACCAGCAAGCGGCGGATGGCGATCAGCGCGATCGCATAGGCGATGAGCAGTACCAGTAGCAGCACCGCCACCGCGGAGGCATAGCCCTTGTCCAGCGACTTGAAGGCGCTGACATAGATGTAGACCGGCACCGTGCTGGTCGAGCCGGCCGGCCCGCCCTCGGTCATGACGAAGATCAGATCGGCGAAGGTCGCGATCCAGATCGTACGCAGCATGACGGTGATGACGATGGTCGGCGCCAGGAACGGCAGCGTCACCTTGGTGAAGCGCTGCCAAGGCGAAGCGCCGTCGATTGCGGCCGCCTCATGCAGTTCCGACGGGATCGACTTCAGCGCCGCCAGCAGCGTGATGGCGAAGAACGGAATGCCGAACCAGATGTTGGCGATGATCGGCCCCCACATGGCGGTCGCCGGATCGGACAGCACATTGGTCGGCTCGGCCTTCAGCCCGAGCGTGAAGAGCCAATGCGGCAGTGGTCCGATGATCGGATTGAACAGCCACGCCCAGGTCAGGCCCGACAGGAAAGATGGCACCGCCCAGGGCAGGAACACCACCGCCTGCACGAACTTGCGCCCGACAAACGGTTTGTCGAGCAGCAACGCCAGACCCAGGCCGAGGAAGAACTGGAAGAACAGGCTGGCGACGGTCCACCACAGCGTGTTGACCAGCGCCTGCCCCAGCACCTGGTCGGTCAGCATCGCCTGATACTGGCCTAGACCGACATATTCGGATTTGAAGGCGGAGAACTTCCGGAACGAATAGCTGATGCCGATGATCAGCGGCACCAGCAGCACCACGACCAGCAGAACGATCGCCGGGCTGAGATAAAGCCAGGGCTCGATTGCTGCATGCGTCAGCCGCTTCTTTCGCGGCCGGCCGGCGGATCGTATTTCGGACACGGCATAAGTCATTAGCGCTCAACAATCATGGGTGGGTGCCGACAGCGGCAACAGCACCCTTCTCCCCGTTCACGGGGAGAAGATGCCGGCAGGCAGATGAGGGGCGGCGCCAGCCTTGGGGTGCTCGCGCTGCCCCTCATCCGGGCCTGTCTGTGCATGTCGTTGTCCCAAAACCGCTACGCACTTTTGGGCGACATGCATTCGGGCCACCTTCTCCCCGTAAACGGGGAGAAGGTGGAAGAACTACTTCTTGTTCTTGGCCAGCCAGTCCTGCTGTTCCTTGGTCAGGAACGCGGCCCATTGATCGGCAACGTCCTTGGCCGACTTCTGGCCGAGCAGCACTTCCTGGAAATTCTTGATCGCCACCTGGTCGACGAAATTGCCGAGGTTCTCCAGATGTGTCGGCGGCGTCACCATTTCATATTTGGAAGTGTCGCTGAGTTCGGTGAACCAGCCTTTGAACTGCTCGGTCTTGAAGTGGGCATCCTGGTCGGCGCCATTGTGGATCGGCACGACGCCGACTTCCTTGGCCCATTCGAGATTGTCCTTGGGCGACAACAGCGTCGCCATCAGCTTCCAGGCATCGTCCTTGTGCTGCGAATTGGCGAACATCGCCCAGCCGGCATAGCCCAGCGTCGGATAGGATTTGCCGCTTGGCCCCACAGGCAGCGGCGCCACGGCAAAATCGTCGGCACTCATCTTGTCGGCAATGCCGATCAGCGCATCCGGATCCTGGTTGAGCATGGCGCAGGTGCCGGAATAGAAGCCGGTGACGGTCTCGTTAAAGCCCCAGCTCACCGCATCCTTGGGCGCCAGCCCGTCCTTGTACATGTCGGCCAGCATCTGCAGGCCCTTGACCGAGCCCTCCTCGTTGATGGTCGAGGTGCCGTCCTCGTTGAAGTAGCCGCCCTTGCCAGCGGCGATGTTCATGAACATGTGCATGCCGTTGAAGGCGCCCGGCCCACCACGCAGGCAATAGCCGTACTTGCCTGGAATGGCGGAGATCTTCTTGGAGTCGGCGATGAAGTCGTCGAGTGTCGCCGGCGGGCCGTCGAGACCGGCCACCTTGAACAGCTTCTTGTTCCAGAACAGCGCATTCACATAGTAGCCGTACGGGATCATGAACTGGGTGTTGTTGACGGTCGAGCCGAACTGCTTGGCGCGGTCGCCGAGCGTTTTGGCATCATCCCATTTGGCCATGTAGGGACCGAGATCCTCGAGCTGGCCGTTGGTGGCGTAGAGGCCCATCCAGCGCTCCGGCATCTCGACGATGTCGGGCGTATCGCCGGCCTGCACCATGGTGAGGAATTTCTCGAACGCCTGGCCCCAGGGCAGCGAGACCACCTCGACCTTGACGCCGGCATTGGCGGCCTCGAACTCGGCGATCTGCTTCTTCAGGAATTCGGTGCGCTGCGGGCTGGTGATGACCTCGACCAGCTTGAGGGTGGTGTCGGCCAATGCGCCGCTGGCGGACATCGCCAGGCCGGCAGCGGTGGCAAGCATGATGCTCAGTCGTTTCATGTTCAGAACTCCCATTTTGAACCCAGTCATTTTTTTGCTTTGTCGAAGGCCTGGCCGATGTCGGCCCAGAGGTCTTCGACGCTTTCCAATCCGACATTGAAGCGGATGGTTCGGGGGCTGACGCCGAAGCGCGCCATCGAATTGAGACCCGGTGTCTGCTCGAGCGAGGCCTTTGCCGGCACGACGAGGCTTTCATGACCGCCCCAGCTGACGCCGATGCGGAAAAATTTCAGCGCATCGACGAAAGCGGGAATGTCGACATCCTCCGTCACCTCGAAGGAGAACAGCCCGGCATAGCCGGCAAGCGTCTTCTTGCCGGGATGGTTGGAATAGGCGGGATGATTGACCCGCTCGACCTTGTCATGCGCCTTCAAGCGCTCGGCGATGATGAGCCCGCTCTTCATGTGATGCGGCAGTCTCAGCGGCAGCGTGCGCAGGCCGCGCAACAGCAGCCAGCCCTCGAAGGGCGACAGCTTTGCGCCAAGCTGCGAGTAGGTCTGGTCGTTGATGTGCTTGATATGGGCGGCCGAGCCCGCCACCACACCGGCGACGGTATCGCTGTGGCCGCCGAGATATTTCGAGGCCGAGTGCAGCACCAGATCGACGCCGTGCAGGATCGGCTTCTGGAACACCGGCGTCGCCCAGGAATTGTCGATTGTGGTGACGATGCCCTGCTCTTTCGCCAGCCGCGTCAGATGTTTGAGATCCTGCAGCTCGAACATCATCGAGGTCGGGCTTTCCAGGTAGAGCAGTTTCGCACCGGGAAGTGCCGCGGCCACCGCATCCGGATCGGAGCCGTCGACATAGTCGACCTTGATATGCAGGCGCGGAAACAGCCGCTCGAACAGTCGGTAGGCGTCGCCATAGCAATTGCGCACCGCAAGGATGCGTTCGCCGGCGCCGACGAAAGCCAGCAACGTCGCGCTGATCGCAGCCATGCCGCTCGAAAAACCACGTGCGGCTTCAGCACCTTCGAGCGCTGCGACGCGCGACTCGAATTCCATCACCGTCGGATTGTCGCCGCGCGAATAGATCGGCTGCTTCCTGCGCCCGGCAAAGGTGTCGGCCATGTCGGCATAGCTGGCGAAGGTGAACAGCGAGGTCTGGTAGATCGGCGGCACCACTGCATTGCCGGGGAACGGGTCGTCATGCGCCAGAAGCGTCGCCGCCTCGGCGAGATAGTCGCTGCCGGAAATGCCTGGGTCGAAGCTGTGCTCGTTCATGTGCGGACCGAAAGTTTGAGGTTGGCGGCGCCGCGCTTCAAATCGTCCTCGACCGTGGCGATCAGCTTCAGCGCTTCGGCCCGGGCGCCTTCCGGATCGTGCGCCGCGATGCAGTCGAACATGGTGCGGTGGTAGGGAAAGCTTGCGTGGCCGAAATCGCGCACGCCGAGCGGATGTTCCCAGAAGCGGTGGAACAGTTCGTGCATGGCGGCGATAATCTGCTCGAACAGCGGATTGCCGCAGGCGCGGTAGATCGCCTGATGGAATTCCCAGTCCTCTTCCGACGACATGCCGGCGCGGCTGAGAAACTCTTCCTCCATGATGTCGAGCTTGCGCTCGATCTCGGCGAGGTCGTCCTTGTCGGCACGAATGGCGCAAAGGGCGGCGGCTTCCGCTTCCAGCGCGCGGCGGATTTCCAGCGTGCGCATCAGGCCGGTGAAATCATTGCCGCCGGCAAGCGTCAGCGGCATGTGCAGCATGTCGAGCGAGACGGCGGCCTTGAGATAGGTGCCCGAGCCCTGCCGGCGCTCGACCAGGCCAAGCCCTTCCCAGCGCGTCAGCGCCTCGCGCACCGTATTGCGGCTGACCTTCAGACGCTCAGCGAGGATGCGTTCGGTCGGCAGCCTCTCACCGGGTTCCAGCTTCTCGCGCATGACGAAGCCGGCCAACGCCTTCAGCACCGCGTCGTCGCGGGCCGTCGTCTGGATCGGCGGAAGGCTGAATTGGGTCACCGGGGCTATTACCGAAGTGGTTCAATGGTCCAACCAATTTCTGCACAGACGAAGGGACCTGTCAACAGTGGAAACGCAGCAAGGCCGAAGGGCCAGGGGATGCACCTTCGGCCTTGCTGCTTCAGCCGTGGATGCGCGCCGGCGCAGCGGCGGCGCGAGCCTCGCGCCAGCGAGCGAAGATTGCCTCGCGAACCCGCCTCGAACCAGAGAGGCGCTTTTTTGCCTGCGCCAGCACCGCAGGCGACGCCTCGGCGGGCGTGCCGGACCGAAAGGGAGGAGCCGGGGCGTATTCGAGCGAGAGCTGCACGATCTCGGCCTCCTCCTGTCCAAGCAGCCTCGCAACCAGCGCCAGGCCGAAGTCGATCCCCGAAGTGACGCCGCCGGCGGTGATGAGCTTGCCGTCTTCGACGATACGCTCGTCGACCGGGATCGCTCCGAACTCCTCAAGGAAATCATGCGCATACCAGTGCGTGGTCGCGCGCTTGCCCCTCAGCAGTCCGGCCGCCCCAAGCACCAGGGCACCGCTGCAAACGGAGGTGATGTAGCGCACCTGCCCCGCGCGCTCCCACACGAAATCGAGGACTGTCTGGTCCTCCAGCAGCGCGTTGACCCCGCCCCCGCCAGGAATGCACAGCACGTCGAGGGGCCGGCAATCGTCAAAGGTCGCGGTTGGCGTCAGCGAGAGGCGCGTCGATGACGTCACCGGGTTGCGATCCTTCCAGATCAGTTCCACCTCGGCATCCTTGGCCGATGCCAGGACTTCGTATGGGCCGGTGAGGTCGAGTTGTTGGACGTCGGGGAATACGAGGATGCCGAAACGAAGGGGCATGGAAATCTCCGTGGGTTGACTTCCGGCAATCTACGGCATCATGGTTTGGCACGATTGCCATTCATCCCTCGCTTCGGGCCAAACCAATGCGCCGTATCGAAGTACTTGCCTATCCCGACATCCAGCTCCTCGACGTCAGCGGACCGCTGCAGGTCTTTGCCAGCGCCAATGATTTCAAAAGGCAGGCCGGCGAACCGGCTCCTTACGAGGTCGTGGTCGTCGCCGCCTCACCGCGCATCCGGACATCGGCCGGTCTCGTGCTGGAGGCAGCAGTGCTGCCAACCCACGGAGGTAAGATCGACACGCTGCTTGTCCCCGGAGGATGGGGCGTCAACGCGGCCTGCGACGATCCCGTGCTGGTCCAGTGGATCGCCGGTCGCTCGCGCGATGCCACCCGAACCGCTTCCGTCTGCAGCGGCGCCATGCTGCTGGCGACGGCTGGCCTGCTCGACGGCCGCCGCGCGGTGACCCATTGGGGACGCTGCGCGGAGTTCGCCCGGCGCTTTCCCGCGGTCCGGCTCGAACCCGATCCGATCTTCATCCGCGACGGCAATGTCTGGACATCCGCCGGCGTAACGGCGGGGATCGATCTCGCCCTCTCCCTCGTCGAGGCCGACCTTGGCCGGCACACGGCGCTCGGCGTGGCGCGCGAGTTGGTGGTCTTCCTGAAACGTCCCGGTGGCCAGGCGCAATTCAGCCAGACCCTCAATCTGCAGCAAGGCGACGGGCGCTTCGACCGGCTGCATGGCTGGATCCTCGAAAATCTGGCCGGTGACCTGTCGCTCACGCAGTTGGCCGACCACGCCAATATGAGCCCGCGCAGCTTCTCGCGGCGCTATCGCGAGGCCACCGGCCGGACACCTGCCCGCGCGATCGAGGAGATCCGGATCGAGGCGGCGCGGCGGATGCTGGAGCGTGGCCAGCCCGTCAACCAGACGGCCCGCCGCTGCGGTTTCGGCTCGGAAGAAACCATGCGGCGCGGCTTTCTGCGCGTGCTGGGCACCAATCCGCGCGCCTATCGCGAGCGTTTCTGATCGCGACTGCTTGCTCCATTAGGCCGGCGGTCGATGCCGTAGAAATAGAGCCTCTCTAGCATTCAGGCGGGATGCTGTAGCTGGCTGAGCCCGCCATCGACGACGAGGGTCGCGGCGTTCATGAACGGGCACTCCTCGGAAATCATGAACACAGCGGCCAGCGCGATCTCGCGCGCCGAGGCGATGCGGCCGCCGGGATGCAGCGCCAGCGTCTTGGCGCGCGCCGCAACCGGATCGGCAAAACTGTTCCAATAGTCGGTCGCCTTCTGCGTCTCGACATAACCGGGCGCCAGCGCGTTCACGCGCACGCCCTGCCCGGCATATTCCAGCGCCAGCGACTTGGTCAGCCCAAGCAGCGCGTGCTTGGCCACGGGATAGGGGAAGGTATGAGGGATGATGGTGAAGCTGTGCGTCGAGGCGATGTTGAGGATCGCGCCACCGCCATTTGCGATCATTGCCGGCAGCACCGCCTTGGCGCAGTTCCAGGCGCCTTTGACGTTGACATCGAAATTGCGATTCCACTCCTCCTCGGTCGCCTCGAGCGGCGTCGAGAACACATTCATCCCGGCATTGTTGATCAGCGCGTTGATCGGCCCGATCGCGTCGGTCGCCCGGCTGACGGCAGCGGCAATCGCGGCCCCGTCGCTGATGTCGGCTGCGGTATGTCCGACATGGCCCTGCGGTGCGGCAAGGCCGGCGACCGTTTTGTCCAGCAGCGCGCCGTCGCGATCGACCAGGAACAGTTTTGCCCCTTCGGCCAGGCAGGCCTCGGCGATGGCAAGCCCGATGCCTTGCGCGGCGCCGGTGAGGAAGATGCGTTTGCCGGACAGGCGCTCAGCCATGGCTGTCACTCCACTGGAAGACGGATCAGCGCCGGCCCAGTGCCGACGAACGCAGATTGTCGAGCAAAACGGCAAGCAGCAGGATCACGCCGCGCACAATGTATTGGTAGAACGCCGGGATGTTGAGCAGGTTCATGGCGTTTTCGGCGATGCCCATGATCAGCACGCCGACGATGACGCCCGACATGGTGGCGCGGCCGCCGGCAAGCGAGACGCCGCCGAGCACGCAGGCCGAGATGACCGAGAGTTCAAGCCCGACCGCCGCATTGGGCTGGCCCGACGTGATGCGCGAGGCCAAAAGGATGCCGGCGATGCCGCAAACCACGCCTTGCAGCGCAAAGATCCAGATGCGCGTCCAGTCGACATTGACGCCGGCCAGGCGCGAAGCCTCCGGGTTACCGCCGATGGCCAGCGTGTTCTTGCCGAACACGGTACGATTGAGGACAAAACCGAAGATGCAGAACAGCACGGCCAGGACCCAGACCGGCGTCGGAATGCCGAACAGCTTCGACAGCGCCAGTTGGTAGAAATCCGGGCTGTTGATGCCGACGGCGCGGCCATCGGATGCGATCAGCGCAAGGCCGCGCACGATCTGCATGGTAGCAAGCGTCGTGATCAGCGCGTTGATGCGGAACTTGGCGATGACGACGCCGTTGATGAAGCCGACGAAGGCGCCGCAGGCGATTGCCGCAAGAAGCCCGAGGATGATCGATCCGGTATAGTTCGACGCCATCACCGCGACCATGCCGGCGAAAGCAACGATCGAACCGACCGAGAGGTCGAAGTCGCGCGCGGCGAGGCAGAACATCATCGTGCAGGCGACGATGCCGACGGTGACCACCGATTGCAGCAGGCCGAGCATGTTGCGGTCGGTCAGAAAATTCGGCACCAGCAGCGACACCAGCGCGAAGGCGACGATGAAGATCACGACGAGGCCCTGTTCGCCGAGCAGGATCTTCTTCAACTGATCGGTCATGGCAAAGATCCTCAGGATGCGATCGCGTCGGGGGTTTTCTGATCGGGAAGAGCGGCGGCCAGGACCGCTTTTTCGGCGAACTGGTCGCGCGCGAGTTCGGCGCTGATGCGCCCGCCGCACATCACCAGGATGCGGTCGCAAATGCCCATCACTTCCGGCAGTTCGGACGAGACGACGACGATCGCCATGCCGTCTTCGGCAAGCTGGTAGAGCAGTTCGTAGATTTCCGCTTTGGCGCCGACATCGATACCGCGTGTCGGCTCGTCGACGATAAGCACGCGCACGCCCTGCTCCGACAGCCAGCGGCCGAGAATGACCTTCTGCTGGTTGCCGCCGGAGAGGTTGATGATGTCCTGCTTGCGCGACGGCGTGCGCACCTTGAGCTTCTTAATGAAGGTCTCGGCGGTGGCGATCTCGCTGGCGCGGTTCAGGATTCCGAAGCGTGTGTGATGACGCCGCGACGAGATGTTGATGTTCTCCTCGATCGAGCGGCCCTGGATGATGCCGTCATGCTTGCGGTCTTCCGAGCACAAAACGATCCCGGCGCGGATCGCGTCATGCGGATCGGTGGCATGCACGACCTTGCCATCAACGGTAATGGTGCCACCTGAGCGCGGGTCGGCGCCGAACACCAGCCGCATCAGTTCCGAGCGCCCCGCGCCGATCAGGCCGAAGAAGCCGACGATCTCGCCCGCCCTCGCCTCGAAGCTGGCGGGCGTCGTCAGTTTTACTCCGCAAACAGCGTCGACCTTCAGCCGGACATCGCCGGCCGGGCGTGGGCGAAACCCCCAGATATCGGAGATTTCGCGGCCGACCATTTCGGCGACGACCTGGTCGCGTGTGACGTTTTTCAGCGACGCATGGTGCGCCGCGAGCATGCCGTCGCGCAGCACGGTCAGGCTGTCGCAGAGGCGGAACACTTCGTCCAGCCGGTGCGAGACATAGATGATGACCTTGCCCTCGCCGCGCAGGCGGTCGATCAGGGCAAACAGGATTTCGCTTTCGCGCGACGACAATGACGAGGTCGGCTCGTCCAGAGCGATGACGCGCGCGTCGAGCATGATCGCCTTGGCGATCTCGACCATCTGGCGCTCGCCGATCGACAGCGTCTTGACCTTGCGGCTGATATCGATGTCGATGCCGGCTGATTTCAGCTTGGCGCCAACATCGTCCAGCATCCTGGCACGGGCGATGATGCCGGCGTTGGCGGGGAAGCGGCCGAGGCTGAGGTTTTCGGCAACAGTGAGCTCGGGAACCAGCTGCAGTTCCTGGTGGATGACGATGACGCCATTGTCGAAGGCATCTCGCGTCGTTGCATAGGCTTGCATCTTGCCGTCGATGAGGATCTCGCCGTCATCGGCATGCTGGTCGCCGGACAGGATCTTGATCAGCGTGGATTTGCCGGCGCCGTTCTCGCCCATCAGGCCGTGCACGGCGCCCTTGTCGACGCCGAACGAGACGTCCGACAGCGCCTTGACGCCCGGATAGGTCTTGGTGATTTCCGAGAAGTCGAGAAAGGACATGGGGCGCCTATCCTTTTGCCATGCCAAACAGGCGGCGACTGTGAGCCGCCGCCTGTTTGTACAGGGAGGATTATTCGATGCCGAGACCCTTGCGGACCGTCTGGTAGTCGTCGCGCTTGGCCAGCGCACCGGCGGTCAGGATGAGCTTCTCGGGTTCCTTGTTGTTGGCGACCCAGTCATACATGTTGAGCGCAGTCTCGTAGCCGTGACGCTTCGGCGAGATGATCACCGTGCCGACGAAGCCGGTGGCGGTCGGCTTCTTGAACTCGTTGATCGCCGAATCCGCGCCGCCAATGCCGACGCCGATCACGTTTTCGGCCGGGATGCCGACGCTTTCGGAAGCGCGCACGGCGCCGAGAACGGCTTCGTCGTTGAGGCCGAAGGAGACCCACTTCTTGATGTCGGCATGGGCGTTGAGTACCACCGTCGCCGCATTGAGCGCAGCCTCGGTATCGGTCTTGGCCTGCGGCGCGTCAAAGATGTTTTCGGCCTTGAAGCCGTTGGCCTTCAGCACCGAAATGGCGCCTTCGACCCGGTCGACGGCGGTCGGCAACTGATCATAGGAGACGCGGATGGCGCCGACCTCGTCGGCCTTCCAGCCGCGCGCCTTCATTTCGTCGACGATCGCCTGGCCGACGGCCTCGCCGATCTTGGTCGCCGAAATGCCCATATGCGGCACGTCTTCCAGCGCCTTCCCGTCTGCGCCGACCAGACGGTCATCAACCGTCATCAGCTTGAGATTGTTGGCGGCGGCCTTGGCGACGATGCCGGGGCCGAGCTTAACATCAGGCGTGCAGACGATGAAGCCTTGCGCGCCCTGCGCGCCGAGATTGTCGATCGCCGACATCAGCTTCTCACCGTCCTCGGCGCCGATCTTGACCAGGGTAAAACCCTTCTCCTTGGCGGCCTGGTCGGCGAACTTCCATTCGTCCTGGAACCACGGCTCCTCGGGCTGTTTGACGATAAAACCTATCTTGGTGTCCTGAGCATATGCAGCGATGGTCGTGACGGACAGCACGGCAAGGGCGCCCGCGACGAGCGCGGTCTTCAGAAGTCGCATGATTACCTCCCAGCGATGGCCGGGCGCTCAGCCCGGATGCAGAGTCTCTAATTCTTTTTATCATACTCGTCAATTGATCTGGTATGATAATTGAGCTACATGCTCTGACCAGGGATCGCTGGCGCAAATCATCCGCATCCGGTAAGGCCGGAGACGCGAGATCAGTGGTTTCGCCGCCTTGGAGGAGGGCTGAGGTGACCGACACTTCGAAGAAGGCATCAGGCGACACCCGCCGCCCGCGCGTCATGCCCGATGTGACCAAGGCGCTTGCCTCAGACATCTTTTCCGGACGCTATCCCGCCGGCTCGTCTCTGCCGACCGAAAACGAACTCGGCGTCGAATATGGCGTCAGCCGCACCGTCATCCGCGAGGCGCTGAAGGTGCTGGCCGCCAAGGGGCTGGTGCTGTCGCGGCCGCGCATCGGCACGGTTGTATGTGAACAGGACAACTGGAACATCATCGACCCGCAGGTGCTGGCCTGGCATGCGCCGCATGCGCTGGACGACAAATTGTTCGACGCCATCCTCGAAACGCGCCGCGCCATCGAACCTCTGGTAGCTGAACTGGCGGCGACTCGTGCGACGCTGCAGGAGATCGCCGATCTCGAAGCCGCCTGGCGCGGCATGGCCAATGCCGGCGAGGATCTCGCCGCCTTCTCGCGCTCGGACATCACCTTCCACCAGATCGTCTATGCCGCGAGCCACAACCCGATCTTCCGCCAGATCGGCAATCTGATCGACACCGGGCTGAAATTCTCGCTTGAAGCAACGGCGACCATTTCGCTCGCCCGGCGCATGGAAGCAGTGGCGGCGCACCGTGAGGTGGTGGAGGCACTGCGCATGCGCGATGCCGCGGCGGCGCGTGCGGCGGCAGGCCGGATCCTCGACCTTGCGGCGCGCGACCTGGTCAGCGCCAAGAAACTCAAGAACAACTGAGACCAGCATGAAAATCATCTCGCTCACCACCTACATCGTCCCGCCGCGCTGGCTGTTCCTGAAGATCGAGACCGATGCCGGCGTCACCGGCTGGGGCGAGCCTGTCGTCGAAGGCCGTGCGCTGACGGTCGAGGCAGCGGTCAAGGAACTTGGCGATTATCTGATCGGCAAGGACCCGCGCCTCATTGAGGACCATTGGACGGTGATGCATCGCGGCGGCTTCTACCGCGGCGGGCCGATCCTGATGAGCGCCATTGCCGGCATCGACCAGGCGCTGTGGGACATCAAGGGCAAGGCGCTCGGCGTGCCTGTGCACGAACTGCTCGGCGGCAAGCTGCGCGACAGCATCAAGGTCTATTCCTGGATCGGCGGCGACCGACCGGCGGAAGTGGCTGATGGCGCCAGGGAAGTGGTGGCGCGCGGTTTTCAGGCGCTGAAGATGAATGGCACCGAGGAACTGCAGATCGTCGACAGCCATGACAGAATAGATGCGGCTGTCGAACGAGTCGCCATGGTGCGCGAGGCCGTTGGGTCCAACATTGGCATCGCCGTCGATTTCCACGGTCGCGTCCACCGGCCGATGGCGCGCATGCTGGTCAAGGAGTTGGAACCCTACCGGCTGATGTTCATCGAGGAGCCGGTGCTGAGCGAAAATCGCGAGGCGCTGAAGGAGATCGCCGCCCTCGGCTCGACGCCGATCGCACTCGGCGAGAGGCTCTACAGCCGCTGGGATTTCAAGTCGGTGTTCGAGCAAGGCGCCGTCGATATCATCCAGCCGGACCTGTCGCATGCCGGCGGCATCACCGAATGCCGCAAGATCGCGGCGATGGCCGAGGCCTATGACATTGCGGTGGCGCCACACTGCCCGCTCGGGCCGATCGCGCTTGCCGCCTGCCTGCAGCTCGATGCCGTCAGCTACAACTGCTTCATCCAGGAACAGAGCCTCGGCATCCACTACAACGCCGCAAACGATTTGCTCGATTATGCCGCCAACAAGGACGTCTTTCGCTACGAGGATGGCTATGTCGCAATCCCCGATGGTCCCGGCCTCGGCGTCGAGATCGACGAGGACTACGTCAAGGAAAGGGCCAAGGAAGGCCACCGTTGGCGCAACCCGGTCTGGCGTCACAAGGACGGCTCCTTCGCCGAGTGGTAGCCCGGCCGACCTTGCGGCCAGGCCTTCAGGACCTCGAGCTCAATTTCGCGGTGGCGCCAGCGTAACGCAGGCCTCTGATGTGCCGCAGCGCCGAGCACCAGCGCATGGGAACCGTCGGCGCCGGCAAGCCGCAACTGGCTGACCGCCTGGGTTGCGGCAAGCAGCGGCGTCAAAATTCTCGACGCATGGCAAGAGAAGGATCGGCAAGTAAATGCAACCGGAACATATTTTAACTAGCAGTGGTTGCTTGCAAACATCACGCCGTTTTGATGCCTTTGACATCCGATCGAAAGCAGTCGCTATCCATGGGACATGGCGGATGTCCTGTTCTTATCGACCTTTTCTTGGCCCGCCAGCCGCGTCACCTGCCCGCGGCGTGCCGGCCTGCGTTCCTGCCGGAGAAGATGCAGCTGCCGAGAAATGTCCCTTCCAGCGCATTGTAGCCGTGATAGCCGCCGCCACCGCCGCCGGCCACCTCGCCTGCCGCATAGAGCCCGGCAATGGGTTCGCCATTGCCGTCGAGAACCTGCGAATTGAGATTGGTGTGCAGGCCGCCAAGCGTTTTGCGCGTCAGGATGTTGAGGCGCACCGCGATCAGCGGCCCGTGCCTGGGATCGAGTGTCTTGTGCGGCTTGGTCACCCGGAAGATCTTGTCGCCGATGTAGTTGCGGGCGCCGCGGATGGCTGTGACCTGCGCATCCTTGGTATAGGCATGGTCGACCTCGCGATCGCGCGCCACGATCTGGGCCTTGAGCCCGTCGTAGTCGAGCAGATTGTCGCCTGACAGCGCGTTCATGCCGGCGACCAGGTCGGCCAGGTTGTCGCGGACGACGAAGTCCTCGCCCTTTTCCAGGAACGCTGCCACCGATGGTGGCGCCTTGCCGCCGCGCCGGTTCTTCAGCACGGCCCGCCAATCCTTGGCCGTAAAGTCTAGGTTTTGCTCCGAACCCGACAGCACGAACTCCTTCGAAGCGATCGTCTTGCTCAGCACGAACCAGGAATAATCGTGTCCCGTCGACAGGATACGCTTCAAGGTGCCGAGCGAATCGAAGCTCGGGAAGAACGGCGCCTCCATGCGTTGTCCCAGAGCATCGAACCATAGCGGCGACGGCGCCGACAGGATGCGGATGCCGTGGTTCGGCCAGATCGGATTCCAGTTCTTGATCCCCTCGACATAGTGCCACATGCGGTCGGCGTTGATGACGCCCCCGCCGGCGTCCTGGGTGATCGCCACCATGCGGCCGTCCACATGGTGCGGCACGCCGGCAACCATACGCTTCGGCGCTGGCCCCAGCCGCCCGACCGGCCAGACCTTGCGAACCAACTCATGATTGCCGCCGATGCCGCCGGAGGTGACGATCACGACACCGGCCGAAAGGTCGAAATCGCCGACGGCCGTGCGGCTCGACTGCTTGCCGCGCTCGACATCGGATGCCTCCAGGATTTCGCCCGCGACGCCGGTGACCGCGCCGTTGGTCTTGATCAGCCGGCTGACCTGATGACGGAATTTCAAAGTGATCAGCCCTTTGGCGACGTGCTCGCGCACGCGCCTTTCGAACGGCGCGACCACGCCCGGCCCAGTGCCCCATGTCAGGTGGAAGCGCGGCACTGAATTGCCGTGGCCATTGGCCAGCGCGCCGCCGCGCTCGGCCCAGCCGACCACCGGCCACCAGCGCATGCCCATGGCGTAGAGCCACGGCCGCATCTCGCCGGCGGCGAAATCGACATAGGCTTCCGCCACTTTCCTTGGCCAATGGTCCTCGGGCCGGTCGAACTGGGCAGAACCCAGCCAATCCTGCCAGGCGAGGTCGCGGCTGTCCTTGATGCGCAGGCGGCGCTGCTCGGGCGTGTTGACCAAAAACAGGCCGCCGAGCGACCAGAATGCCTGGCCGCCGAGAAAACCGCCACCCTCTTGCTCGACGATGATCACGCGCTTGCCGGCATCGCCGAGTTCCGCGGCTGCGGCCAGGCCGGCCAGCCCGCCGCCAACGATGATTGCGTCCGCGTCAGCCATTGTCGTAGCTCCTGTGCCGGCTTTTGTTTTCGAGATCGGATGCTCGTTGCTAGCCGCGCAGCGCGTTCCAGATGATGCGCGGCAGCTTCAGGAGGCTCGGCTGGTAGTTGAACTCGGTGATCAGGCGGCCGACCATGTGTGCCCTTTTGTGGGTCAGGAACCAGGCCGGCTTCGGCATGATGCGGAACGGCGCTTCGAGCACGCTGCGCTCCGGTCTGTCGAACAAATAGGTGTTGTGGACGACGCCGATGCCGCTCTGCACATCGTCGAGCGTGTGGCCAGGGAAAGCACCCCAGGTCGGGCGCAGCAGCGCGAACAGAACGCCGCTCCAGGAATTGATGCCGATGCCGCCATAGCGCAGTTCGGCAATGATTTCCTCGAAGCGCTGCCGGCCGATCTCGGCGATCGTCCTGGGATGGATGAGGATGTTGGCGGCAAGCGTGCCGTGCAGCTTTTCATTGGCGTAGGCGACAGCGGCGCGCAGATAGGATTCCGCATTGCCCGCCGGCAGCCGCATGACGCTGAGCGCCGGCGCGAACACCTCGGCATTTTCGAGATAGGTATCCGTGCCCGGCCGGAACGGCACCACCACGCAGGCCGGCCCGCCGGGCCGCTCGAATTTCTGTACGCTGTCGGCATGCGCCTCGAAGGCGGCGAGGCGCTCGGTCGCGCCGGGATAATAGGCCGGGCGCGACGGGGCTTTCTGCATCACCTTTTCGAGGGCCGCCAGAAGCGCATCGGATTTGCCCCAGCCTTCGGGCAACACGAGCATTTGGCAGGCGATGCAGTTGAAACCGG
Organism: Mesorhizobium sp. M0802; assembly: GCF_040320115.1. NCBI lineage: Bacteria > Pseudomonadati > Pseudomonadota > Alphaproteobacteria > Hyphomicrobiales > Phyllobacteriaceae > Mesorhizobium > Mesorhizobium sp. M0802. The sequence goes on along the minus strand of NZ_JAMYOY010000001.1, from coordinate 498,877 downwards.
AATTGTTGAGCTTTTGGGTAGCGATCAGTTCGGCGTGGTAGGCGATATCGGCATCCGACCACGGACCGGGCACCACGATGGTGGGTGCCACGCCGCCAAGCTCCGAGGTGATACGCCGGCTGTTGCGCGGCGTGCCCGCCGCCTTGTTCTTGCGGCCCTCCTCGCCAGGCCCCCAGACGATCGCATCATGCGAGGCGGCGGCACCGGTGATGTGGATGTCGTCGACGAGATCGTGGTTGCACAGATACGCGCCGACATCGGCGCCACCGCGCACGATGCGCAGCGCTCCGAATTCGATCAGCGGCCGCAGCGCCGGCCGCAGGAAATCGATCAGATAGTCGTTGACCGGGTTCATCTTGAGCAGAACCACCTGGTGCTCGACCAAAAGCTTGTGCAGGCAGTCGAGCGGCGCGATCGAGGCGACATTGCCGGCGCCGAGCACGAGGCCGATCTTGCCCTTGCGGCTGGTGCGCGGCGCGTCATAGGCCGATGCGGTGTTTGCGGCGAGGTTCGCCTTGGTCACGCCGGGCTGCATCCAGATCTCGGCCTTCAGCCCGGTGAACAACACCTTGTCCCAGAGCGAATTCGGAACCACCGTCACAGCCACCTGTCCGTTGGGCAAGGTGCGAACCGGCAGACTGTCAAGGAACTTCTTGCCCTCCATAAGGCTCAGCGTGTGGATGAACTGGTTGCAGCCATCCATCAGCGCCGCCGGGCCAGCCAGCCATTCCTCACCTTCCAGCGGCGAGCCGGTCGGGATGCCCTTCTTGCGCGTCGCGGTTTTGACCCACGCCCCGGCGACCTCGCGGATGTGATCCTTGACCTGCCGCAGCAAGGCGATCCGCTCGCCATTCGAGGTCTGCGCCCAGTCGTCCTTCCTGGCGTCGAGATCGGTGAGCGCGAGGTCGAGTTCGGCTGCCCATTTAGGCTGCACGGGCTGAGTTTTGACTGCCTTGGCGACCATCCTATCCTCCTCCACTTCGGTCTCTTGGTTTGACGCAATTCCTGTGGGAAAACCGCTTCACACTTTTCCTGGAATTGCTCTACGAAAACGGCAGTGCGGCCCATTGCTCGACGAATTTCCCGCCGGAATAGACCTGGATCGAACCGAACTGCTGTAGCACGAATTCGCTCTGCGTCGGACGCAGGAAGGCGTAGTCGTCAGGCCCGACATTGACGTTGTCGGGCAGCGCCATGAATTGCTGATTGGTCGAAAAGCCGAACGTCTTGTCGGTCTTCATCCTCACGGGATGGACGGGCTTCGCCATCCATTTTCCGCCATAGAGAAAACAGCCGCGCCGCGGCAACAGCCCGAGCTTCTGCACCAGCCAGGAGCGCTGGTCGAGGCCCGGCACCTGGACATCGACCACCTTCAGGATCGGCGTCGCGATGAAGGCGGCAGGCCGCAATTGGCTGAGGCTCGGCACATCGAAATCGGTCGGCAGCATAAAAGCCGATCCGATGGACAATTCATTGGCGCCGACCCAGCTGTCATAGAGCAATGCGGTGCTGCTGCCGCCAAGATTGAGGATCTTGCGCTGGTCGGCGGCAAGGCAAGCGACATACTGGCGAAACAGGCTGATCGCCTTGACGCGCGCCTTGGCCGGTCCTCCCAGCAGTTTGGGGATATGGCCGATATGCGCCTCGTAGGCCATGACGCCTTCGCATTTCAGCCGCGGGTAATTCGCCAACGCGGAAACTGCCCGGGCCAGTGAGTCGGGGTCGCTGATACCGCCGCGATGAAGGCCGACATCGACCTCGAAGCAGACGCGCAGCTCGCGGTCGAGCTCGGCGGCAAGCGAGCCATAGGCGGCCAGCCGCTCCTCGGTATCGATCAGCCAGACGATGCGCGACGTAGCTTCGCCGAGCCCGGCGAGAACGCCCTTCGTCAGCGCGTGCCTGGCGCCGGCAACCGGCATCGGCTTGCCCAACAGGAGATCGACTTGGGGAAACACTTTCAGCATCTCGGCGCTGATCGGCAGATGAAAGGTCATCAGCCTGTCGGTCGCAAACGCCGCGCGGATATGGTCGATCAGCGGCAGGCATGGCAGCGACTTGTCGACGAGGCGCAGATCGAGGCCCGTGGCGAACTTCGCCTTGATCGCAGCGATGTTGTGATCGAGCCGGTCGAGATCGAGCACCAGGCAAGGCTGAAAGATCCCGGCTGCCCTGAGCGCGCCCGACATTTCCGCGAAATAGGTGTCGGTCAGGCTCATGCCGCGACGCCGAGCAGCCTGGCAATATAGGGCGACACGAAGCGGTTGTCCGGGTCCATCTCGCGGCGGACCGCCATCGCATCGTTCCAGCGCGGATAGAGCGCGCTCAATTCCCTTGATGTCAGGCTGTGCATCTTGCCCCAATGCGGGCGGCCGCCGCGCTTCCTGAAGATCGGCTCGGCGGCGTTGAAGAACGCCATCGGATCGCGCTCGACGCCGTGATGGATGGCGATGGAACAGGTTGGGCGCTTGTAGAAGGGGCTGAGCCAGACATTGTCGGGCGCGACGACGCGCACCTCCATCGGAAAATAGACCTCTGGAAACCGCGTCTCGAGCAGCGCAATGATTTCGCTGAGTGCGGGCGCCCCTTCCTCGAACGGCAGGTGGTATTCCATCTCGTTGAACTTGACGTTGCGCTCGGAGGTGAAGACCTTCAGCCACTCCTCGACATAATCCTCGGCCGGCACCTTGGCGAAGGCCGAGCCGATGAGACGGCGGCGCAGCCAAGGGAGCCAGCTGAGATAGTCGCGCAGTTTTCTCAGCGTCGTCACCGCATCGTCGTCTTCCGTCGGCGGACGCACCGTCGCCGGCGCCTCGGTGATGTCGCTGGCAATCAGCAGCGCCTGGCCGGAAAACGGCACATAGTAGAACTCGGCCGAACGATGCGCCGTCATGGTGCTTTCGAATTGCGCAAGCACATCGGCAATCGGCGCCGTCCAGCGGCGGTGCCGCATCCGGTAACTCGCCACGTTGCGGATCGTCACTTCGGTGACGGCGCCGAAAGCGCCGAGCGAAGCGCCCATGGCTTCGATCATGTCGGGGCTCTTGGCACGGTCGAACTCTTTCACGGCGCCACGCCCGTCGACGATCTGCATCGCCTCGAGCTGGGTATGGTAAGCGCCGAGCGTGATGCCCGAGCCGTGGGTGGCGGTGCCCAGCGCCCCGCCGAACGCCTGCTTGTCGATGTCGCCCATGTTCGGCAGCGCCTGGCCGACGCCGTGCAACAGCTTTGCCAGCGCGCCGATCTTGGTGCCGGCGCCGACCCGCGCCGTCAGTTTTTCGGGATCGTGCGACCTCAGGCCCTCGAAGCGGTCGAGCGACAGGATGGTGCCGTCATTCTTGACCAGCGGCGTAAAGGAATGGCCCGTGCCGACAAATCGAACTGGTCCCGGCGAGTTGCGAATGGCACCACTCAGCTCATCGAGACTCTGCGGTTCGGCAAAAGCGTGCGGCGTGGCCGTGACATAGCCCGACCAATTGCTCCACTGGCTGATAGCCTCTCCCACGATGCCTCCCTGGGGCGCCGGCTTTGCCGGTCTTTCTCCTAGCGCTAGATAATATGATACATAGTCAGCTTTTCCGGATATGATACATTGTCAGCTTTCTGTCAACCTGGCAATCGGAGGTGTCTTGCGTCCGCGCCGGCCGCATTATCTACAGCGACGCACGCTGAGCCGGCGTCGGCATTGGACGCAGTTCGTTGCCCCTTCAAGCCAGCCCAAACGTTTCCACGGCCCGCATGATGCCGCGCAATTCGGCCAAGCCCTTCAGGCGGCCGATCAGCGAGTAGCCGGGATTGATCCTTGTCTTGCCGATATCGTCGGCGAGCAGGTGGCCATGGTCCGGCCGCATCGGGATTTGCCAGTCGGCGCGGCCCTCCTTGCGGCGGCGCGCCTCCTCCTGCATCAGCGCCAGGATGACATGCGCCATGTCGGTGCCGCCTTCGAGATGCTCGGCCTCGTAGAACGAGCCGTCATCCTCGATGGTGATGTTGCGCAGATGGGCGAAGTGGATGCGGTCGGCGAATTCCTTGACCATGGCGACGATGTCGTTGTCGGCGCGCGTGCCGTAGGACCCGGTGCAGAACGTCAGCCCATTGGCCTGGCTGTCGACGGCATTGAGAATGAAACGCGCATCCTCGGCGGTCGAAACGACGCGCGGCAGGCCGTAGAGCGAGAACGGCGGATCGTCGGGGTGAATGCACATGCGCACCCCCTCCTCTTCGGCCACCGGAATGATCTCCCGCAGGAACCAGGCGAGGTTGTCGCGCAACTCCTTCGGCCCGATCCCATCGTAGTCCGCCAGCGCCTCGCGAAAACTATCGCGGTCATATTTGCGCTCTGTCGCCGGCAGGCCGGCGATCAGGTTGCGCTCGATCTGGTCCATCCTCTCAGGCGACAATTCCTTCAGCCGCGCTTCCGCCTGCGCAATACGCGCCGGCGTGTAGCTGACAGCTCCGTTCTTGCGCTTCAGCACGAACAGATCGTAGGCGGCGAAATCAACGGCATCAAAACGCAGGGCGTAGCCTGTCGTCGGCAGACGGTAGGCTAGATCGGTGCGGGTCCAGTCCACCACCGGCATGAAATTGTAGCAGATCGTGGCGATGCCGGCCTTGGCCAGCGCGCGGATCGAATCGCGGTAATAGCCGGCATAGCGCTCGCGTTCCTGCGCGCCGATCTTGAAGGAATTGTGGACCGGAATGCTCTCGACGACCGACCAGGTCAGTCCTGCTTCCTGGATAATGCGCTTGCGCTCCAGCACTTCGGCCTCAGGCCACGCCCGGCCGTCATAGATATGGTGGAGCGCCGAGACCACGCCGGTGGCGCCCGCCTGCTTGACATGATCGAGCGTCACCGGATCATCGGGCCCATACCAGCGCCAGCATTGTTCCATTTTCGGCTTTCCTTCTGCGAGAGGTTGGCAACTTATTGTTGGACCCCGATGGGAGTCGATAGAAAATGGAGGAGTTTTTAGAAATGACGGATTTCGACGGCAAGGTCGCCCTGGTGACCGGGACGACCGGAATCGGCCTGGCAACCGCCACACGCCTTGCGGCCGGTGGCGCCGCAATCATCGCCTGCGGCATCGACCGCGCCGCCAACGCGTCATTGAAAGCGCAACTGGAAAGCACTGGAGCAGCAGCGCTGGTCATCGACACCGACGTCGCCGTTTCCGATCAGGTGCGCGACGCGGTCGCGGCTGGCGTCGCGAAGTTCGGCGGCCTGGATGTCATCGTCAATTCAGCCGCCGTCCATCCCTATGGCACGGCGACGACCACCGACTGGGAAACCTGGAACCGAACGATGACGGTCAATGTCGGCTCGATCTACCTGACCGCGCATTTCGGCATTCCGGAAATGATCAAGCGCGGAGGCGGCGCCATCGTCAACGTCGCCTCGGTGCAGGGCTTTGCCTGCCAGCAGAACGTCGCCGCCTATGCCACGACCAAGGGCGCCATCCACACGCTGACGCGCTCGCTGGCGCTCGACTACGCGGCATCAGGCATCCGCGTCAATTCGGTCAGCCCGGGCTCGATCCGCACGCCGATCCTGGAGAAGGCTGCGCGCGGTGACGGCGGCAGCGATGCCGATGTCGAAGAGGCCTACAAGCGCTTCGGCGCGGCGCATCCGCTCGGCCGTATCGGCGAACCGGAGGAAGTGGCGGAACTCATCGCCTTCCTGTGCTCGTCGAAGGCCGGTTTCTGCACCGGCGCGGACTACAGGATCGATGGCGGCCTGACGGCAGGTATTGGCGTGAAGTAGCGCTATGATGGCGTTCTGCGCGCTTGCAGGCAATCGGTGTCCGACCGCGCTACAGCTTCCACATCCGCTTGGCATTGCCCGACAGCAATTTCGTCCTCTCCTCAGGGCTGGCTCCCGCGATCAGCGCATGCGTCGCTGTCACCCAGGTCGCAAGGCCACCGCCAAGCGTGCACACCGGCCAGTCGCTGCCCCACACGACGCGGTCCCAGCCGAAGCAGCCGATCGTGTGCTCGACATAGGGGCGCAAGGTCTCGACGGTCCATGAGCCGGCATCGGCATAGGCGACGACACCGGAGATCTTGCCGATGACATTGGGACGCCGCGCGATCTCGGTCATATGCTCGCGCCACGGATGTTCCGCACTGGCCTTGATGTCGGGCACGCCGCAATGGTCGAGCACGAACTGCACATCCGGCGCCAGATCGGCGAGCGCAACCGCCCTTGGAATCTGATGCGGCAGGACGACGAGGTCGAAGGTCAGGCCGGTGCCGGCAAGCCGCTTGATGTTTTCGCGAAACAGCGCGCTGTCCGAAAGCTCGTCCGGCATGACATGCAGCACGCGGCGGAACCCCTTGACGAAGGGATCGGCCTGCTGGCGCCCGAGATAGGCGGCGAAGCCGGCCTCCTCCGGGCGGCAGGAGGCGATCGCCCCGCGCAACAGACTGCCCTTCTCCAGCGACTGCGCCTTCACATGGCTGGTCTCGGCCTGGATGTCGGCTTCATCGACGTCGACCTCCATATGCAGCGCGGCCTCGATACCGGCGCGGCGGGCCTGGATCGCATATTCTGCGTGCGGGAAATCGCGGTTGAGCGCCGGCTCGCGGCTGAGCCAGGGATAGCGCAGCGCCGACAGGTCGATCAGGTGCAGATGAGTGTCGATGATCATGGCTGTCCTCCTCGGTGATTTCAGATCATCGCCAAATGCCTAAACCCAGCGCATGACACAAGCTTTGGCTCAGGCCCGCTTCGGGATCTCTTTGTCCTCGAGCAGCAGCGTCAGCCCCATGGCGACGAAATAGAGCGCCGCCACCCAGATGAACATCACGTTGAAGCCACTGGAGTAATGGTCGAGCACCACTTCGCGGATCGCGCCCGGCAGGCTCGATGCGAGGTGCGGCGTCAACCCGTTCAGGCCACCCGGCAGCAGGGCGGCGGCGTCTGCAGGAAGCTCGGCTGTCTGCCGGTTCAGCGCCCAGATCATCACCGCGCCGTTCAGCGCCAGACCCAGCGATGCTCCGAGCGTCCGCGCCTGGGTGATCAGCGACGTCACCGCGCCGATATCCTGCAGCGGTGCCGCCGCCTGGATCGCCACGATCAGCACCTGGAACTGCAGGCCCATGCTGATGCCGAACACAGCCATCATCGTTGCCAGCACCCAGATCGGCGTGTGCTGGTTGGTGAGGACAAAGCCCAGCATCAGAAACCCGCCAATACCCATGGCGACCACCGGCATCCATTTGTAGCGTCCGGTTGCGGCAATTACCCGCCCGGCGACGATCGAGATGACCATCGATGTCAGCGACGCCGGCAGGAACAGGAAGCCGACTTCGGCCGGGCTGAGACCCGTCAGCGTCTGCATGTAGAGGGCGAAATAGAAGAACATGCCCAGCGTCACCGTTCCGGCGACCAGCGACACGCCCGAGACGATGCTGACCGTCGAATTGCCGAACAGCCGCAACGGCACGATCGGCTCTTCGGCCCGGCGCTCCACCATGATGAACAAGGTGATGGCGACCAGCGCGAGGAGTGGCAATACGAAGGTGAGCAGGTCCGGCCCGCTGGGGTCGAGCACGTGATAGCCCCAATAAACGACCGCCGTTGTGCCGATGGCGAGCAGCGCGCCGCCGAGATAGTCGATGCGGTGCCGTTTTTCGTTGAACCGGCTGCGCATGGCGAAGGCCAGCACCGCCAGCACGATGATGCCTATCGGCAGATTGACCAGGAACACCCAGCGCCAGCCGAACAGGCTGGTGATGTAGCCGCCGGCCAACGGGCCGAGCACTGATGACAGCGCGAACACCGCCGAACTGTAGCCCTGATATTTCGCGCGGTCGCGCGGCGAAAGCAGTTCGCCGATCATGGCGAAGGCCGAGACCATCAGGCCGCCGCCGCCGATGCCTTGCAGCACGCGCGCGGCGATGAGGCTCTCCATCGACCATGCCATGCCGCAGACCAGCGAGCCCAGCAGGAACAGGCCGATCGCCGTCAGCACGACATTCTTGCGGCCATACATGTCGCCGAGCTTGCCGTAGAATGGCGAGACCGCGGCGGTCGAGAGCAGGTAGGCGGCACCGACCCAGCCGAACAAATGCAGATTGCCGAGTTCGCCGGCAATGGTGGGCAAGGCGGTGACGACGATCTGCATGTCGATGGTTGCCATGAACATGGCGATCAGCGCGCCGAAATAGACGATCAAGGTCGTAAGGTCGGGCCTGACTTGGGCCTCAACGGGCCGCGCGTCCGGCAGCGTCTGCTCGACAGTCATCGGTGTCTCCGTAACTTGGGGCGCGATTTATGTGCCCACAACCAGGAGGTGTCAATCAGATATGTGCGCGTAGCATATAATTGACATCAGCATATATTCTTGCTAACGCGCTATGGGATGAGCAGCAACGCATCCGGCAGTCCGGACCGATTTCCAGCCCTGTTCCAGACGCGCGGCGACCGGGATCTCGCCGATCTGGCGCGCGGCAGCGGCCTGTCCGAACCGGCGGCCGAGGCCGTGGCCGCCATCGATGCGGTAATGAGCAAGGTGCGCCGCTCGATCCAGCGCCGCGACTTCGGCCGCATGATCCTGGCGCGCGTAGACCCTTCGCTGGAAGTGAGCCATCTCGATGCGATCAGCGCCATCGCGAACAATCCGTTTTTCAGCGCTACCCAGCAGGATGAGGTGACGGTTGGCGTCATCGCCGAGCGCCTCGAGATCGATCCGTCGCGCGCCAGCCGCATCGCGGCCGACCTCGTCGAACGCGGCTATGCCTGCCGTGTCGCATCGCAACGCGATGCCCGCCGCATCTGCCTCAAACTCACCGCCAAGGGTGAGCGCCTCGTGGCGGCGGTGCGCCAGACCAAATGGCGGATTTTCGCCGGATCGCTGGCACAGTGGGATGAGCAGGACCTAGTAAGGTTCGCCACCTTGCTGGAACGCTTCGCCGGTTGGGCCATGGACGAAGCCGGGATGAAAAGATCCGCCGAGGCCGTCAAGCAGTTGATGGACGAGATGCTGCCCGAAACGAAATAGGCGGCACGGCGAGGACGCTCACCCATGTGTGCGAGCCGTTCGATAGCCCTTGACGCTCAGGTCGCCTCGGATCGTTATCGGCCGAAGAAACCGGCGTCCTCTTCCGCCAGGTATTTCTTCGCCGCTTTGGCATCGATGTCGAGGCCGAGTCCCGGAGCTTCGAGCAGGTCCACCATACTGTCCCTGACGATCTGCCCCTTGGGCAGGCCGATGACGATGTCCTCCCACCAGGGGTCGGAGGCGCTGGGATATTCGAAGGCGATGTAGTTGGCCGGCAGCGTGGCGCAGACATTGATCAGCGCGCCGAGGCCGAGCAGCCCGTTCGCCGTGCCGTGCGGCGCCATCATGATCGAGTGCATGTAGGCGTGCTCGGCCACCCATTTGAGCTCGGCGATGCCGCCGATGTCGGCGGGATCCGGACCGATGACGCGAACCGCCTGCGTCTCGATCAGTTCCTTGAAGTTATGGCGCAGGTAGATCTGCTCGCCCGTGTGGATGGGGGTGGACGTCGATGTGGTGAGTTCGCGGTAGGCTTGCGGGTTGACCCACGGCACATAGTCGCCGGTCAACATGTCCTCCAGCCACATCAGATTGTATTTTTCGACGGCCCGCGCGAAGCGGATGGCGTCGGGCAGGAACCAGCCGGGGCCGCAATCCAGCGCCAGCGAGACCTTGTCGCCGAGCACCTCCTTCATGGCGATGACGCATTCGATCATATGCGCCATGCCGCGCTCGCTGATCTGCCCCTGGTCCATCGCGCCGTGATAGGTCGGCGGCTGACGCACGCCGTAGTGGAAGTCGGGGACGCTGGTCTTCATGTTGGAATGAAAGCTGATGCCTTGCTTGACCATGAAGAAGTTTTCCGGCCGCTCCATCATCCATTTGACGTCGGCCGCGTAATCCTCCGGCCTGTCGCCGGTGCGCTTCTTGCGGATGGAACCGTTATAGACCCGCACCTTGTCGCGCACCTTGCCGCCGAGCAGCTTGTAGACCGGAACGCCTGCCGCCTTGCCGGCGATGTCCCACAGAGCATGCTCGATAGCGCTGACGGCGGCGCCGTAGGGCTTGAACGAGCCGCGCTGGCGGATTTTCAACATCACGCGTTCGACATCGGTCGGGTCCTCGCCGATCAGCGCGTCGCGGAAATGCAGCACCCAGGGCTTGAGATAAGACTTGGTGTACTCAACCTCGCCGAGGCCATGGAGGCCTTCGTCGGTGACGATGCGCACGATGGGATGCTTGCCGATGACGGCGCACCTGAGATCGGTGATCTTCATGATGTCCTCTATTTCACCGACGAGAAGGCGGTTGGCGCGAGAAACTGGCTGGAAATATTGGCCAGGATCGGGCCATCGCGCTCGGACTCGTCGCGGGCCTCGAGCCATGCCGGATCGGTGGTGAAGGCCTTCCATTTCACTTCGCGCTCGGCAAGGGATTCCCAGGCGATGAAATAGGTCAGTCGATTGCTGCTTTCGCCGACCACCGTGGTGAAGAACCCGGCCTGGCGAATGCCATGTCTATCCCACAGCGCCAAGGTATGGTCGTTGAAACGCTTGAGCAGCGCCGGGAGTTGGCCCGGCACGCAGTCGTAAATGCGAACTTCGTAGATCATGGTCCATCCTTCTGTTCACCTCTCCCTCCGAGGAGAGAAGTGTAGAGTCAGCTCCAGGTGCGGTCCCAGGAATATTCGTCGTCCCAGTGATCGGTCGGTTGCCAGATGCCGGTGACGCCGGGGTGCAGGTGCTGGCTGATCACTTCGTCGACGATGTCGTCGATGCCCAGACCAGGCTTGTCGGGCACGGTGATGAAGCCGTCCTTGACCAGCGGCTTGGGCAGGCCGGTGACGATATCGTCCCACCAGTCGACTTCGACGCTGTGATATTCGAGCGCCATGAAGTTTTCCGTCGCCACCGCGACATGCGCGGCGGCCATTGCCGCGATCGGGCTTTCCGCCATGTGAATGGCCATGGCGACGCCATGCTCCTGCGCCGCGTCGCCGATCTTCTTGGTCTCGAGAATGCCGCCGGTGGTCAGCAGATCCGGATGGATGACCGAGATGCCGGCGTTGAGCAGCGGCTCGAAGCCTTCCTTGAGGTAGATGTCCTCACCCGTGCAGATCGGCACCGAGGTCGCCTGCTGCAACTGCCGATACTGCTCGGTGTACTGCCAGGGGATCACGTCCTCGAGCCAGGCCGGTGCGTATTTCTCGATCCGCCGGGCCAGACGGATGCCGTCCTGCAGCGAGATGTGGCCGACATGGTCGATGGCGAGCGGGACCTCGTAGCCGATCACCTCGCGGACCTCGTGGATATATCGATCGAGCAGGTCGAGGCCCTTTTCGGTGAAATGGAGGCCGGTGAAGGGATGCGGCACGTTCTGCGCATCATAGGCGGCGTTGCGCGCCCGGCGCTCGTCCAGCGTGCGTGCCGGGCCGCGAGCGGCATGGCTGCGGAAACCGTCGAGCACGCCGGCCGGCGCCACCACTGCGCCCGGGATATGGGAGATCTGCGCCAGCCCGAGGTCCATCTTGAGGAAGGTGAAACCGAGATCCATCCGCGCCTTGAGCCGCTTTCCGGTCTCCGTGCCGCTGGGCTTGTCCGCGTCGGTGTCGCAATAGACACGCACCTTGTCGCGAAACCGCCCGCCCAGCATCTGGTAGATCGGCACGCCGTACGCCTTGCCGGCGAGGTCCCAAAGCGCGATCTCGACTGCCGAGACGCCGCCACCTTGCCGTCCATGGCCACCAAATTGCTTGATGCGCCGGAACAGCCGGTCGACGTCGCAAGGGTTCTCGCCCAGCAACCGGCTCTTCAGCATCAGCGCATAGGTCGCGCTGGCGCCGTCGCGCACTTCGCCCAGGCCGACAATGCCCTGGTTGGTGTAGATCTTGATCAGCGCGGAGGTGAACGGTGCGCCGACGATCTCGGCGACGCGCAGGTCGGTGATGCGCAGGTCGCTCGGCCTGGAGTTCGTATTTACCCGATTGAGCGCCTCGCCGGCGCTACCCGTCTTTGCCATGGCTGATCCTCGTTCTGATTGGTGGCGCCCCGCACGCCCGGCCGGCACAAGCGTTGCTAGCCAAGCTCTATCTCGTGGGCCTGCAGGTAGTCGCGGTTCATCTCGACGCCCAGGCCCGGCTTCGACGTGAGCTTGAGACTGCCGTTCGAAACCTCGAGCGGTCTGTCGATCAGGTGATTGTATTTATCGAGGTTCCACTCCGACGTTTCGAGCTTGTAGAAGTTGGGAACCGTCATCATCACCTGCGCTCCCGCAACCACGTTGATCGGTCCCGCGGCGTCATGGGGCGAGACCGGGATATAGTAGGCTTCGCACAGGGCGGAAATCTTCTTCAGTTCGGTAATGCCGCCGGTCCAGGTAACGTCCGGCATGATGTAGTCCGCAAGCCTGTTCTCGAGCACGGGCACGAAATCCCACTTGGTGTGGCCGCGCTCGCCCCACGAGATGGCGGCGCTGACCTTCTCACGCACCTGCTTGAGGGCATTGAGGCTCTCGGGCGGGCAAGGCTCCTCGAACCAGTCGATCTGGCCGGCTTCCTCGAGGCTCCGGCAGAGGCGAATGGCGGTGGGCACATCGAAGCGGCCATGCGCATCGATCAGAATGTCGACATCGGGCCCCGCCGTTTCGCGGATCAGGGCCGTGAGTTCGGCGGCCTCGCGCTCGTTCTTGCGGGTCATGCTGCCATCCAGGTAGCCGTCCCGCTGTTCGCGCGCCACGCCATCGGCGGTGCGACCCTGGTGGGGGAAAGGATCGAACTTCAGCCCGGTGTGTCCGGATTCGACGATGTCTCGAATTTCGCGGACCACAGCCTCCTTGCTGGTAAACTTGGCCTGGTTGGGGTGGGTATAGAGCGCGATTTCATCGCGTACCGGACCGCCCAGCAGCTCGTAGATCGGCTTGCCGAGAACTTTGCCGCGAATGTCCCAGAGCGCTATGTCGATAGCGCTCACGCATTCGACAGCGGCGCCGCGGCTGCCCATATAGGTGAAGCTGCGGAAAATCTTGTGCCAGAGATGCTCGATACGCGCCGGATCCTCGCCTGTCACGGCGACACCGATCTGCCGCAGGATCGTGCACAGCGCGCGGTTGGCGAGCCTTGTGGTGGTGGTGATTTCCCCCCAGCCACTCACCCCTTCGTCGGTCGTCACCTCGACGAACAGGAACTCTCCCCAATAGGAAGCATCGGACTTGATCAGCCACGGCCGAACGCTCGTGATTTTCATCTCTCAACTACCTCTGTCTGATGGCCGGACCAATGATTTTCTGGGCTGGAAATTCTATCCGGCCCGAGCGGCGTTGCGCGCACGCATCTGTTCGAGAACGTGCCGGCCGGAACCCTCGACATGGCGGGCAATGAGCTCGGCCGCCTCGTCGGCATTTCCGGCTTTGATATGCGCGATGAGCTCGCGGTGTTCACGCATAATGGCGGCCCGCCGCGCGAGCGTGAAATTGAAACGCCGGCTCACGGCTCGCAGCACTTCGCGATGCTTCCACCAAAGCTCGGCGGCATGGCGGTTGTAGTGGCGCTGGTACATCACGGTGTGGAAGGCGGTATCCAGTTCACTGTGCCGCAATGTGTCGGTGAAGTTGTTCTCTTCGATCAGAGCCTGGATGCGTTCGAGTTCGGCGATGTCCTCGCCGGTCGCCATGTTCACGAACCATCGAGTCAGGGCCGGCTCGATCAGGACTCCGATCTCGTAGATATCCCGGACGAAATCCTGGTCTATGGGCCGGACGCGCGCGCCACGGTTGGCGACAAAGGTGACGAAGCCCTCCCCTCGCAACAGCTGCAGCGCCTCGCGTACGGGGTTGGTCGAGGTGCCGTGACGCCGGGCGAGATCGGTAACCACAAGTCGTTCGTTGGCGGCGAGCCGTCCCTCGATGATGTCTTCCCGGATCAGTTCATAAAGCGAGGCGCCCTCGCTGGACGCCCCGATGGGATCAATCCCCACGGGTGGCTCTGCTTTGAAATCGCTTGTTTCGGCCAAAGCCGGCTCCCCCGATTAGTACACCACATGCTCGATATCATACACGGGTTTTGCAAACAATGTACGATCGGGTGCGTTGACAGGTAATCCACGATCTGAAAACGTACCAGATGATCGAAGGGATACATTGAGCAGAAGGACGCATCCCGCACGGTCGAACGAGCCCCTTGGCGCACAGCGGCATGGGAGAATCTGGGAGGATACTATGACGAGGATTACACTCGGCGGTGCCGTCCTGCGCGGCACTGTCGCCACTGCTTTGATGGCGTCGCTCATGTCGGGATCGGCGCTGGGTGCGCCGCCGGTCGACTTGAGCAAGTGGTCGCCGGAGTATGTGCGCTCCATCGCCGGCACACAGGATTTCGACACGGCCGCCGATTGCGGCAAGGTCACCCCGCTCGACTACAAGGGGCGACTGACGTTCTGGTATCAGGGTGTGTTCGAGGGCGACCCCGATCTCCTGCGCCAGTACTACAAGGATTTCTTCGAGACCTTCCGCAAGACCTATCCGAACATCCAGCTCGAGGATCAGGCCCTCACCTACAACGACCTTCTCGACAAATTCCGCACGGCGCTGCTCGGCAATGCGGCGCCGATGGCGGTCCGCCTGCAAATCCTGGGCGGAACCGAGTTCGCCTCGAAGGGTTATCTGCAGCCGCTCAAGCCGGAAGATGTGGGCTATCCCACGGAGGATTTCTGGCCCGGCGCCATGAAGGCGGTAACCTGGAATGGCGTGACCTACGGCATTCCCACCAACAATGAGACGATGGCGTTCATCTGGAACGCCGACATTTTCAAGCGTGCGGGCCTCGATCCGGACAAGGCTCCGGCGACCTGGGACGACGTCGTCAAATATTCCAAGCAGATCCATGACAAGCTCGGCATAGCCGGCTACGGCCTCGTGGCGCGCAAGAACGCCGGCAACACGCCGTACCGCTTCATGCCGCAGCTATGGGCCTATGGCGGCGGTGTCTTCGACGAAGCCTCCGCGAACCCGACCTATAAGGAGGTCGAGCTCAATAGCCCGCAGAGCAAGGCGGCGTTGCAAGCCTCCTACGACATGTATGTTCGCGACAAGTCGGTTCCGGTTTCGGCCCTCACCAACCAGCAGGCCGATAACCAGCCCCTGTTCGTCGCCGGCCAACTCGGCATGATGGTCTCGCACCCGTCCGACTATAACGTCATGCTCGACCTGCAGAAGAAGGCAGCGGGCGCCGACAAGGACAAGGCGCAGACTGTCATCGACAACATGCGCTATGGCCTGATTCCGACCGGCCCCGACGGCAAGCGGGCCGTCGTGTTTGGCGGCTCGAACATTCACATCCTGAAGCCCGAATATGTCGAGGGCGGCAAGGTGGACGAGCCGGCCGCAAAGGCCATCATCTGCATGTGGACGAGCCCTGAATGGTCGTTGAAGATGGCGTATGCCGGCTCAAACCCGGGCAACCTCAACGGCTTCAAGACCAAATGGATGAAGGAACGTCTGGACAACATCAAGTTCCTCGATGTCACCACCTCGATGTTGCCATACGGCATTCCGTTCCCGGCGCTGCCGCAATCGCCCGAGATCATGAATATCATCGTCCCGGACATGCTGCAGAACGCCCTGACCGGAGCGATGACCGTCGACCAGGCAGCGGACGACGCGGCCGAGAAGGTGAAGAACCTGATGGACGGACTCTAGTCCGGGCCTGACCTGCGATCCGACCGGCTGTGCCGACAGTGCGTGCAGCCGGTTTGCTCCTAACAACAAGGGCACGCCATCGTGACGATCGTGACCGGCAAGGCCGAGGCTCGCCGAAGATTGCAACCCGGTAGCTCCGGCATGCTGCGGAATATCTGGGAGCATCGCGCCGACTACGCATACGTGCTTCCAGCGATCGCCGTGATGCTCATCGTCATCGCCTATCCGATCTACTACACGGTCGAGCTGTCGTTCTTTAAGACGCCGCCTGGCCTGCAGCTCCGCGACAAGACCTTCATCGGATTGGACAACTACACGGCCATCCTCACCAGTCAGGTGTTCTGGAAAGTCACCTTGAACACCCTGATCTGGACGATCGCATCTACCTTCGTTGCCTTTGCCTTGGGATTTGCCGCCGCGCTGGCCCTCCACCGCGAGTTTATCGGCCGGGGTGTCCTGCGCGCTATCCTGATCATTCCCTGGGTCATCAGCGCGGTTGCCGCCTCCTATATCTGGAAGTGGATCTACCATTCGGACTTCGGCATCATCGGCGCGGTGCTGGTCGGCCTCGGATTGGCTGACCGGCCGCCGAACTTCATCGACAACGTCAGCATGGTGCTGCCCTCCTTGATCGTCGTCAATATCTGGCGCGAGTTTCCGTTTGCCATGATCATGATGATGGCCGGTTTGCAGACGGTCCCCGACCAGTTGTTGCGCGCCGCGGAAGTCGACGGGGCCAATGCATGGCAGCGTTTCTGGCACGTCACCTTCCCGCATCTGCGCAACGTCTCGACGGTGACGATCCTGCTGCTCGCAGTGGCCAATTTCAATTCCTTCATCATCCCGTGGATCATGACCGGTGGTGGGCCGTCGAACGCTTCGCACATCTGGATCACCCACATTTATGAGCTCGCCTTCGGCCGGCAGCGATGGGGTGTCGCATCGGCCTATTCGGTACTCCTGTTCCTCATGCTGATGGTGCTGGGCTACTTCTACGTCCGTGCGCTGGCCGGCAACGAGCGCAAAGAGGGGAGCGCATGAGCACGATCGTCGAGACGGTCCCTCAACGTCCGGCCCGGCGCCGCATGCGCATCGACGGATGGCGTTGGGCCGGGCGCATCTTCCTCGTGTTCATGCTGCTTTACACCGCGTTGCCGATGATCTGGATGCTGATCACCTCGATCAAGTCCGGCTTCGCGGCGATGCAGTTCCCGCCGCAATGGTGGCCGGAAGAGCCTACCCTGGCCAGCTACCAGAAGCTGCTCGATCCGCAAAACAGCGTCGGCCAGGACTTCCTGCGTTTTTTCTGGAACAGCCTCTACGTGTCGACGGTCACCACAATCCTTTCGGTGATCGTGGCCGTTCCTGCGGCCTACGCCTTTTCGCGCTTTCGTTTCCCCGGTCGAAACTTCCTGTTCTTCACCGTGCTTTTGCGCAACATGTTCCCGGCGGTGATCTTTCTCGTGCCGCTCTTCATCCTGATGCGCGCGATCGGGCTGGTGAACACGCATGGCTCGCTCATTCTCACCTATCTCACCTTCGGCCTGCCGCTGGCGATCTGGCTGCTCAAGGGCTTTTACGACAACATTCCGGTGCAGCTCGAGCAGGCGGCGCGGATCGATGGGGCGACCCGGTTCCAGGCCTTCATCCTGATCGTGATGCCTCTGTCGACGCCCGGTATCATCGCCACCGCGATCTATTCCTTCATTGGCGCCTGGAACGAGTACATCTATGCCTACACCTTCCTTTCCAAGAACGAGCAGTTGACCCTGCCGGTCGGCATACAGCGTTTCTTCTCGGAGAATACGACGGACTTTCCGGGCCTGATGGCGGCCAGCTTCATGATGAGCGTGCCCGTCGTGGTGCTGTTCCTCCTCCTGCAACGATACTTCGTACGCGCCCTTACAGAAGGCGCGGTCAAACACTAGAGCCGGATGATTTCAGGCCTGTTCGACCTGAAATCTGAATCCGCCTTTAAATCAAAGAGATAGAGCATGATGTCGTCCGAAAACCGCTTCACACTTTTCGGCATCATGCCGTAGGGAGTTGCCGATGGCCCACGTGGTCCTGAGAGATCTCGTCAAGACCTATGGCGGCTTCAAAGCTGTCAACGACGTTTCGCTGACGGTCAATGACGGCGAGTTCGTTGCGCTCGTCGGCCCTTCGGGCTGCGGCAAGACAACCACGCTCAATCTTGTCGCGGGATTGATCCCGGTCACATCGGGCGACATCGTCATCGGCGACCGCGTGGTCAACGACCTCGACCCCAAGGACCGGGACATCGCGATGGTGTTCCAGAACTACGCGCTCTACCCGCAGAAATCGGTCTACAAGAACCTGGCGTTCCCGCTGCAGATGCGCAAGCTGCCCAGGGACGAGATCGACAGGAAGGTCAAGGAAGCGGCGCGCGTGCTCGACATGACGCATCTGCTCGAGCGCAAGCCGCGCGAACTTTCAGGCGGGCAGCAGCAACGTGTCGCCCTGGGGCGTGCCCTCGTCCGCGACCCCGCCGTATTCCTCATGGACGAGCCGCTCTCCAACCTTGATGCCAAACTGCGCGTGCAGATGCGCTCGGAGATCAAGCGCTTCCACCAGGACCTCAAGGCGACCATCATCTATGTCACGCACGACCAGCTCGAAGCCGTGACCATGGCCGACAAGATGGCGGTGATGAACGGCGGCTACCTGCTGCAATACGATTCTCCGGCGCAGGTCTTTGCCCATCCGGTGAACATGTTCGTCGCCAGCTTCATCGGCAGCCCGGCGATGAGCCTTGTTCCACTGGAGGCATCGACAGCAAACGGCAACACTGCGTTGACCGGCGCGGAGGGCTGGAGCCTTGAGCTCTCGCCGCTCAACGCCCGGAAGGTTGCGTGGGCAACATCCAGGAAAGTCGTGCTCGGCGCACGTCACTCGACCATCAGGCTCCACAAGAGCGCGGTGCCAGGCAGCGTCCCGGCCAAGGCCTATACAGTGGAGCCGACCGGAGACGTCACCTTCGTGCAGGCGTTGCTGTCCGGCGCCATCGTCAACATCAGCGTGTCCCCCAACATCTCCGTCGCACCTGACGAGCAGATCTGGCTCGAGTTCGACCAGGAGCGGCTGCATCTGTTCGATGGCGAAACTGAACTGGCCCTCAAGGCCGGCTGAGACAAGACGGGGTTCATTGGGAACGTTGGGGATGACTGAAAAGCTTAAGATCACCGCGATCAAACCCTATCCTGTATGGGTTGGAACGCGTAATCAGATGCTCGTCAAGATCGAGACCGACCAAGGCGTCTTCGGCTGGGGCGAGAGCGGCTTGAGCGGGCGCGAAAAGGCCGTTGCCGGCGCGGTCGAGCATTATCGCGAGTTTCTCATCGGCCGCGACCCGATGCAGATCGGGCGGATCTGGCAGGAGGCATATCGCAGCCAGTACTTCGAGGGCGGGCGCGTTCTGCAGGCGGCGATTTCCGCCATCGACATCGCCCTGCACGACATCAAGGGCAAGGCGCTGGGGGTGCCTGTCTACGAACTGCTGGGCGGCAAGCAGCGCGACTGCATCCCCACCTTCGCCTCGACCGGAGACGAGGCCGAGGGCGACGTCGCCATCGAACGAGCCCGGGAGCTGCGCGCACGGGGTTGGCAGGCGATCCGCTTCTTCCCCGCAGGGCAAAGCAGCAGGGACATCTTCGAACCCCGCGAGTCGATCGGCGCTACCGCGAGCATGCTGAACAAGGCGCGCGAGGCGCTTGGCGACGACGTCGTTCTCGGCATCGACTATCATCATCGGCTGTCGGTGGCTGAGGCGGCGAGCTTCTGCAACAAACTCGGCCGCGGCGTGCTGGATTTCCTCGAGGAGCCGATACGAGACGAGACACCTGAAGCCTACGAATCCCTGCGCAGGATGACCGACATCCCGTTTGCCATCGGCGAGGAATTTGCCAGCAAGTGGCAGTTCCTGCCCTACATCGAGCGCGGCATCCATCAGTTCAACCGGCTCGACGTCTGCAATGTCGGCGGGCTCACCGAGGCGATGAAAGTCGCCGGCTGGAGCGAGGCGCATTATGTCGACCTGATGCCGCACAATCCGCTTGGTCCGGTGTGCACGGCCGCGACCCTGCATCTCGCCGCCGCGGTACCCAACTTCGCGTGGCTCGAGACCAGGGAACCCGAGACGAAGCTGGGCTTCGACAATTCCGACTTCTTCCCCGTGCAGCCACGGCTCGACGGTCCCGACTATCCGGTCAGCGACCTGCCGGGGCTCGGCGTCGAGGTCAACGAAGCGGCGGTCCGGGCGGAGGCTTTTCGTTTCTGGGAAGCGCCTCACCTCAGGCGCCGGGACGGGTCTGTTACGAACTGGTAGTTCCATCTCAACCGGAGTCCACAATGACGCATATCCCTGACATCACGCGACCGTCCAAAGACCTCATTGACGCCCTGAGGGAAATCGGCGCCGCGACGGTTGCCGGCACGCTGGGCCACATGGGTTTCCGCAATCCGCACATGGTCGGTCCGGTGGCGCAGAACCATGGGAAGTCGATCGTCGGGCCGGCGCTGACGCTGCAGTTCCTGCCGCAGCGGCCGGACCTCTTCAGCGAGGGAGAATACGCCGACCCGGAAACGCAACTGCACCGGCACGTGCTCTATCACGCGCAGGAAGGCGATGTGGTCGTCGTCGACGCGCGCGGTGACATGAGCTCGGGCGTCTTCGGCGATATGATGTCGACCTATTTCAAGGGCAGAGGCGGCACGGGCATCGTCATTGATGGATGCATGCGCGACCGGCCGAATGTGGAAAAGCTCGATCTGCCGCTATGGCTGCGCGGCTGGACGCCCAACTACCATGTGCAAACCAGCATCTATCCGAACGCCGTCAACGTTCCGATCGCCTGCGGCGGTGTCACGGTGATCCCCGGCGACATCATAGTGGCGGACGACGACGGGGCGGTTGTGCTTCCCGTCGCAATGGCCGCAAAGGTGATCGAAGAATCCCAGAAGCATCACGATTGGGAAGAGTTCTCGCGAGAGAAGCTGATGAAGGGCGCACCGCTGCAGCGCTACTATCCGCTGCATGACGATGCCCGCGGCGAATATGAGGAGTGGCGCAAAGCCAATCGTCCGGCGGATTGAGATGCAACCACGCGGCACCCAATCACAGCGCCTTGGTGCTACATAAACCAGTCGCCCAGCGCGTGGGCATGATAACGCGCAGGCTATCCCCCCGAATGCTGCCGGCGAAGTTCCTGTTCAAGCTGAGCGCTTTCGGCTGGCGAGGCGGCAGACCCGACACGAGAGTCGAAGGACAACACTCGCGTCGCGTCGGTGTCGACCTCACACCGGAAGCTCACATGGTACCATCCGATCGTTGCGCGAAAGGCCGCATCCGGATCTATAACAATATTGCCCGACTTCAGCGGTCTCATTGGTAGCCACTCGGGAGAAAACTCGGCGCCCTTCAGCTCCTCGGCCAACACGTTGGCGCAAAGTGTGGCAACGCGCTCACCGCGAGACATGCCGTCGGTCGCGGTGGTGCCGAATGCATTGCCGGTAGCGCCGTGCGAGAAGAGCTCGCGGACGCCCGGAAGGCCCGAGTAAGCCCCGGCTGAGGCCACCTCCGTGGAGCTAGGCTTCCTGGCGCCTCCGCCTCCAGGCTTCGAGACCTTTGCAGGGCTGCGCTTCGGCGCGTTTTCGGGCCTGGCCTTCGGCGCCTGGGCCGATGCAGGAAGCTCGATCTCACCATCATCGCCGGGGGTGGCCAACGGCGTCGCGGCTGCCTGCTTGTCAGCATCTTGCGGCTCTTGTTTGTCTGCTCCCTGCTTGCTCGCGTCCTCGGTTGCCTGCTTCTCCTGGGTCGGCTCGGAGGCTGCGGTTGCCGGCTTCTCCTCGGTCTTGGTCGTACCCGCCGGCTCCCCGGAGTCTGGCGACGCGGCGGGTTTGCTCTCGACGTCCTTCGGCTCACCTGGCGGCTTCGTATCCTTATCCTTGACCGGTGTCGGCGAATTATCCTGCGCGCTGGCTCCATCCAGGGATTTCCTGGGGCCGGTATCCTTGTCGCCGAACTGGAATACAGGTTTCAGCACCTCGAGCGCCGGCGGCTTTTCCGCTACAGGCTTTTCTACTTTCGGTTCCGGTTGCTTTTGCGCTTCAGGCTTTGGAGGCGGCGGGGGCTCAGGCTTCGGCGGTTCGGGTGGCGGGACGAGTGCGACATTGACCGGTTCCTCCTCCTGCGGCTGCTGGGCAGGAACGGGCAGGCCATAGACCAGGAACGCGGTGATGAGCGCATGCAGGACCAGCGATGCGGGCAAGGCCCACAGCATGGTCCGACGCCGCTCGGATTTCTCGGTCTTCATCCCTCACGATGTGGAGCGAAACTGCGGCGGCATCAAGCGTGGCAACCGTATTGGCGCATTCAGCCGCAGCTCAGCAGTGAGGAGACGACGCCTGATTGCTTCTCGCCGCCGGCTCCATTCTCTGCATGCCCGCCTCCACTCTCAGCGACGCAGGCTGGCGTCGCGGGCACGCTCGCGGAGCTCTTCGCGAGAAAGGCCCGCATCCGCCAATATGCTGTCTGGAAGCCGCCTCAAGCTCGCAAGCGTCTGGCGATAGGCAAGCCAGCGGGCGAAACGGTGTCGAAGTTCATGCAACATGATCGTCTCCTTGAGAGCGAAATACCTCACGCTCTTGAGTTGGTCGAAAACGCAAAGCAATCGCGCAAAGCGTATGCACGATCAAAGGATTGGACTGACTTCCTGGCCAACCGAGGTGCCTGTCATTGTCCCACCAGGGCAGGAATTTCCAGCGCCTCCAACGGCTGCATACTTGCGCGTGATGGCCGCTTCGCGCTACAGCCACGGTCGCAAGGAGTTTTTCATTTCTGCAAAATGGATATTGGCTGGGACGATCTGAGGTTGTTTCTCGACGTTGCGCGGCTGGGTGGCCTGAGCGCGGCGACGGCAACCACGCGCCTCAGCGCAGCCACACTCGGACGACGCGTCACCGCGCTCGAAAAGCAGATCGGCGAAGCGCTGTTCGTACGGCAGCAGACCGGCTACCGGCTAACCCCGGTCGGTGAAGAACTGCTGCGGCGCGCCGAAGACGTCGAAGCAGCAATGCAGTCGCTGACCCGCTGGCGCGAGGGAAATCTGCCCGACCGCATTGTCCGCGTCTCGGCCGGGCCATGGACCTCCGCTTTCGTTTCGGGCCATATCGGCGAAATCTGGACGGTCGATGACGGCATCAGGGTGGAACTCGTCACCACCACCGACCGGGTCGACATCGGTCGCCGCGCCGCCGATATCGGCATCCGCAGCGAGCGCCCGACCGAACAATGGCTGGCCGGCCGTCAGAGCGGCAAGGTCGCGTATGCCCTCTATTCCGGACGCCACCTGATCAACGGCATCGCCGCCGGGTTGTTCGTCGGCGTCACCGGCGAAGGGGCAAACATTGCATCGGCGCGCTGGCTGCAAGCCCATCACGGCGACCGCATCGCCGTGCGCGGCAACAACACCCATTCAGTGCGCGAATTGGTGGCCGCAGGCGCCGGCCTTTCGATCTTTCCGTGCTTCGTCGGTGACAGCGATCCGCGGCTGGTTCGCGTCGCTCATCCTATCCCCGAACTCGAAACCGACCAGTGGATCGTCACCCATCATGAGGAACGCCACTCCCCGCCAGTACGAAAGGTTGCCGACCGTATTGCCGCCCTGATCCGGGCCCATCAGCCGCTGTTTCGCGGCAAGATGCCGATCCGGTAAGCCTCAGGCGTCGATCGGCCGCCACATTCTCAAGGTCCTCGCGCGTGAGGCGGGCGCGTGAAGCTTGGAGGGGTTGGATCCCGGAGATTGTGGATTTTCGCTGGCCAGAATCCGAGCCGATTCCGGAAGATTGAACTGGAGACCCGTTCAAAAGGTCGGCTCATTCAGGCGCATATGGTACAAGTCCCACATCTTGTCTTGCCGCAAAGTTCACCCTCTGATTCCCTGTGCCAAGGCGATAGAACGTGATTCTTGCACCTGGCGTGTTCAAGCGGCGCGTTCCGGGAACTTTTTTGTCGATCAATTCCAAGGAGACAAGACGATGAGCACCGCGGCAAGGCCCGTCATCTCGGAAATGCGGCCGAAGATAACCGTTATTGGTGTCGGCGGTGGCGGCGGCAACGCGGTCAACAACATGATTGCCGAAAATCTGCAGGGTGCGGAGTTCATCGTCGCCAACACCGATGCCCAGGCACTGACCATGTCGAAAGCATCGCGGCTGATCCAGCTGGGTGCCCATGTCACGGAAGGCCTGGGCGCCGGGTCGCTGCCGGCGGTCGGCCGCGCGGCAGCCGAGGAATCGATCGACGAGATCAGGGACCACCTAGCGGGAACCCATATGTGCTTCGTGACCGCCGGCATGGGAGGCGGAACTGGAACCGGTGCCGCGCCCGTCATAGCGAACGCTGCCCGGGCAGCCGGCATCCTGACCGTGGCGGTCGTCACCAAGCCGTTCACCTTCGAAGGGAAGCGCCGCATGCAAGCCGCCGAAGAGGGCATCGAGCAGCTTCGCGAATGCGCCGATACCGTGATCGTTATTCCGAACCAGAACCTCTTCAGGATCGCCGACGCAAAGACGACTTTCGCGGACGCCTTCGCCATGGCTGATCGCGTCCTTTATTCCGGCGTCGGCTGCATAACCGATCTCATCGTCAAGGAGGGGCTGATCAATCTCGACTTCGCCGACGTGAAGTCGGTGATGCGCGACATGGGCCGCGCAATGATGGGTACCGGGGAAGCCACGGGCGAGGACCGCGCCAGGAAGGCCGCCGAAGCGGCGATAGCAAACCCGCTTCTCGACGAAGCCTCGATGATCGGCGCCAAGGGCGTCCTGGTCTCGATCTCGGGCGGCATGGACATGACGCTGTTCGAAGTCGATGAGGCCGCCACCCGCATCCGCGAGGAGGTCGACGCCGACGCCGACATCATCGTCGGCGCCATATTCGACCGGGCACTCGCCGGAAAATTCAGGGTCTCAGTCGTCGCGACAGGATTGCGGCAGGGCCTGGAGATACCGCAGTAGGCAGGATCCGGGCTGCTGATTTATGAGTCTGGTGGACCGTGGTCATGGGCTTCGCCACCGAAAAGTCGGCCCGCAAGCCCGCACCATTGAACTTGCCGGTGAATTCGCGTTGCCGGCCTAGGGACCGAATTGTTTCGACGCCGCTGCCACGAATGCGCGAACTCGCATCAGCGCCGCCGCGGAACCGCTCCCAACTGCAACCGCGCCGCGAATACGCTTCGACCCGGATCCCCAACAGGAGGCCATACAGATTGACCACGGCAGACATTTCGCCTGCGATATGGCCAGCATCTGCTGACCACATGATCGGCCCTTTCTGATCGGTGATGCGGGCTCGCTGGATATGGCACAATAAAACCGGCATGGGTCAGACGTCGGGAGCATCCAGTGGCGGCCAGCCTCGCAAGCGCTATATCGAAGAAAAACTCAGGTCGACCCGACAGGAGCATACTCCATGGCTGACACGCCGACACCCGATGCTTCGTTTCTCGCGGCCCTGACGACAGAGCATTTCGTGCAGCAGACAGCGATCAGCACGTCCATAAGTGAAATGGCGTCGCGGACGACCATCTACATTATGGCTCTGTCGAGCGCTCTGGTGGCAACGGGCTTTGTTACGCAGTCCTCCGAGTTCTTCCTGCCGTTTGTCGCGGTTGTGCTGCCATCGGTCTTTTTACTGGGTGCCTTTACCGTCTTGAGGTTGGTCGACATCGCCGCTGAGAACATGCAGGCCCATATCGGCATTGCCCGGATCAGAGCCTACTATCGAACTTTGGGCGACGAGGCTGCCTTCCAGTTTTCCAAGGAATTCGGTCGCTGGCCCGAAAATGACGCCGAACCTTCTCTTCGTACTGGGCCTCTCCTGGCGTACCTGACCACTGCAGCGACTATGATCGCATTCATAAGTGCCATCGTCGCTGCGGCGGGCGTTACTCTGCTTGCGTTTCGTGTCGGTGCAGAACTATTGCTCGCGCTGTGTCTTGGTGCTGGAACAGCAATCGGCTTAATGACGATTTTCTATTTATACCAGCGCCTTCGTACGAAAGGCATGGTCCGCATTGCCAAACCCTATGGTTCTGAAAAGAGCGTGCTTTGAGCGGGTAATGAATGTGG
Source organism: Mesorhizobium sp. M0802 (assembly GCF_040320115.1). NCBI lineage: Bacteria > Pseudomonadati > Pseudomonadota > Alphaproteobacteria > Hyphomicrobiales > Phyllobacteriaceae > Mesorhizobium > Mesorhizobium sp. M0802. The sequence goes on along the minus strand of NZ_JAMYOY010000001.1, from coordinate 473,039 downwards.
TGTTTGTCTGAACGCCACCGGCATGGCAATTCCGATCTTATTGACGACCAATGCTCCACGCCCCTCGCAGGCTGTTCGCAATGGCGAGCCCTTTCGGGATCGAGATATTTGCGCAAACTTTTTTGCCCGGCATGCGTTGTTCGTTCTCCGAGCACAGGAGAAAGCCATGCAGACTAAGTCGCAGACTTCAGCCGAAGCAGCCAAGCAACGCCATATCCAGCGTGGTATCGACGCCAAAGACGAGACGAAGAGCAATGGCAAAATGCAACAAGCGATGCAAGCTGGCGCCCGCAAATATCCCGAGCCACCTTTTCCCGAGCAGCATCAACCCAAACCGGGGCATGAATGGGCGATCGAGCCCGCTCCGCTCTACGATGCGCCTTACTACCTCGGATCGAAAAAACTCGACGACAAGGTAGCGCTTATCACGGGTGGTGATTCCGGCATCGGCCGTTCGGTGGCAGTCTTGTTCGCCCGCGAGGGCGCCGACATTGCGATCGTATACTTGAGTGAAGACAGGGACGCCGAAGCGACCAAAAACGCCGTCGAAAAGGAAGGCCGGCGTTGCATACTGATAAAAGCCGATGTCAGTGAACGCGAGCATTGCCGCAACGCCGTGGCGCTGACGGTCGAAAAATTCGGCAGGATCGACGTGCTGGTCAACAACGCCGCTTTCCAAATCCATTCCAGTGACTTCAACGACCTGACCGAGGAACATTTCGACACGACGCTGAAGACCAATCTTTACGGCTATTTTCATATGGCGCAGGAGAGCGTGCCGCACATGGAGCCGGGCTCCGCGATCATCAATACCGGTTCGGTGACCGGCATCGACGGTTCCAAGCAACTGGTTGACTATTCGATGACCAAGGGCGGCATTCATGCCTTCACGCGAGCGCTTTCGGGCAATCTGATCGGCAAGGGCATCCGGGTAAACGCGGTCGCGCCAGGTCCGGTGTGGACGCCGCTCAACCCTTCGGACAAGGAAGCCGACGACGTCTCGAAATTCGGCGCGGATACGCCGATGAAACGGCCAGCGCAACCGGAAGAACTTGCCCCGGCTTACGTGTTCCTCGCCTCGTCGCATTGCTCGAGTTACATCACGGGAGAGATCCTGCCGGTGGTCGGTGGCTACTGAGGTCGCGGAACGTATTTCATTGCATTGGGCTACCGAGTAGACGGCACGCGACGACGTCGTCTCCAGGGAGACGCTTGCCGCGCTCGATCGCTTCAAGAAACGCGTGATCGGTGCCGTGCGCCGCCGCTACACGGCACCCGCCACGGCTCCGGAGCAATAGCGCTCCGTGTTGGCCGAAATCCTCGCTCGCGTTTTCAATTTTCTGAATTTCCGCTTGGAACTCTCCCGCCGGCATACCGTTCAAACATCATTGGAGAACGACCATGCCACGAGGCGACAAATCGAAATACAGCGACAAACAGGAACGCAAAGCCGACCACATTGCCGCAGGCTATGAGAAGCGCGGTGTTTCCGAGAAGGAATCCGAGCGCCGGGCATGGGCGACCGTCAACACGGACGATGGCGGCGGCAAGAAAGAAGGCGGCTCGGGTCGTGGTAAACACACCGGACACCCCGCGGCCCACAAGGGTGGGAAAAGCGGCGGCAAGGCATCGGCTTCACGGTCAGCCGCAAGCCGATCGGAATCGGCAAAGAAGGCAGCGGCAACACGCAAGCGGAATGCCGAGCACCATGCCCATTAACTGCCCCGCAACAGGTTCGGAACGCCATGAAACCCAAGCTCGTCAATCAGGTCAGCGGGCAAAGAATTTTCGTCGTGGTGCTCGACCTCGGCGACGAAGGCTTCGCCGCGCTGACCGCCTTCGCAACCGACAAGAACATCGCCGACAAGAACATCGGCAGTGCCTCTTTGACTGCGATCGGAGCGTTCGGCGCCGCCTTGATCGATGTTAATGCGTGAGGTTGGCAAGCGCCTACCCGGCTCCTTGGCCATCAAGGGCGGATGTCTCTGTGGCAGGATCCGATTCAGCGCCGGGATCGAACCGAGGGTTCACTACTGCCACTGCGATATGTGCAGACGAGCGACCGGCAGCGCGTTTGCAGTTCTTGCCTGGATGCCCTGCCAAAGCCTGACCTGGAATTCCGGAACGCCAACATATCGAAGGTCTTCGCCGATCGCGCAAAGAGGCTTCTGCCCAGAATGCGGGTCGCCGCTCAGCCTTTGCTACGACGCGTCGCCAACCGAGATCGCGCTGCACGTCGGTACCTTCGATGATCCGGCTCACCTGGTGCCTCGGTACAACTACGGTTCAGCGCAGCGCCTTGGTTGGGTGTGCTGCGGAATAGACCTACCGGACCGCGACACCGAGGAGCGCTGGTAGCGCCGCCTGTTGCGAATGACCTAGATTGCCGATCAGGAATGCGGCCCTTGTCGCCGTGCCCCGAAAGTGCGGTCTCGATCTGCCCGGCCTGCCGACGTGGCCAGACCGTCGACAAGCCCTAAGCGCTAGCCGGTTTTGATCCTTTGGGGGGCCGCATTCTCTATCGCGAGGAAAATCGCTTCGAACAGATCCTCGTCGCGGAAGGGCTTGCCGAGCAAGGGCACGTCGGCCGGCCGATCGGCAATCTCCCGGGCATCGGCATAGCCCGTGATCATGACCGCTGGCCAGTCCGAGCGCAAATTGCGCGCGAAGCGGATCACGTCGACGCCGGATACGAGTGGCATGGCGAAGTCGGTGATAATGACGTCGAACTGGTTGGGAGTGCGCTCCATCATGGCCAGCGCCTCCGCCCCTCCTCCCGCGCAGGTCACCTCGAAACCACGTTGGCGAAGGGACTCGGCGGTCAATTGCCGCAAAACATGGCTGTCGTCGATCAGGAGGATTGATGGGTGCTCCATCCCGACATCGGCGAACGCTCGTTCAATGTCGGGTTCCACCACAGGATCGACCGGCTGTTCGGTCGATCGTGGCAGCCAGAGTTGCATGGTAGTTCCGCGGTTGACGACGCTTTCTATGCGAAGTGTCCCACCTGACTGCTTCATGAAGCCGTAGACCGTGCTGAGGCCGAGGCCCGTTCCCTTACCGACCGGCTTGGTGGTGAAGAACGGTTCGACGACCTTGGCGACAAGATCGGGGGGTATGCCGGATCCGGTGTCCTTGACGGCGATCATGACATAGTCGCCCGGCGGAATATCCTCTGTTGGCGTCCCGATCGTTCGATTCCGCGCATGCACGGTTATTGTCCCGCCAGAGGGCATGGCGTCACGCGCGTTGAAAACCAGATTCATCAAGGCCAATTCAAGTTGGCCTGCATCGACATGCACCGGCCAGATCGTGTCATCGATCTGCCAGTCGAAACGGATCAACCCCCCCAGCACGGGCGCCACCAATCCGTTCATCGTGTCGCCCAGCGCAGCAAGGCGCACCGCTTCCGGCTTCAGGGTCTGGCGCCGCGAGAATGCCAGCATTCGCGCGACAAGGTCAGCGCCTTGTTTTGCAGAACGCCGCGTCAGGTCGAGTACCTGTTGCGCCTGATCATCCAACGTAGCCCGGCGTTCAAGCAGCCCTAACCCACTGAGAATTGCGGCGAGCAGGTTGTTGAAATCATGCGCCAGGCCGCCGGTTAGCTTGCCGATAGCGTCGATGCGCTGGGATTGAAGCAGCTGATCCTCAAGACCGCGCCGCTCGGTGATGTCAAGCAATGTGCCGATAATTTCCGGTTCACGGCCATCTGAGCCGTCCGACATCACCCCCTGGTCGAGAAAAATGCGATACTCGCCATTGGCGCATTGCCAGCGGAACTCGCACGTATAGGAGCCGGTGGTTTTTGCCGCCAGCAGCGCTTCCCTCAATCGCGGCAGGTCGTCCGGATGAACGCGGCTGAGACCGAACTCTGGATCCGATGTCAGGTATTCAGGCGCAAAGCCGGTCAAGCGCTCGACGCCCTCCGTAACAAAGCGCGCCGCAAAGGGCGGCTCGGCTGCCCGAGCATGAAAGCAGACCGGCAACGAATTCAGGATGGCGTCCTGCCGTTGCTCGGCGCTGCGCAGCGCGCGTTCGGCCTGAAGCTTGTCCTTGTGCGCCTGCAACGCCTGCGCCAATAGTCCCTGCTCGACCTCCGCCTTGCGCTGGATCTCGAGCGTCTTCTCGTGGAGTTCGACGAAAACCGCGACTTTCGAACGCAGCATGATCGGATCGAATGGCTTGAACACATAGTCGACCGCGCCGGCATCATAGCCGCGCAGCATATGCGCATCCTCCTTGTTGATGGCGGTCAAGAAGATGATTGGGGTGCGCTTGGATTGCTCGCGCTGGCGGATAAGTGCGGCCGTCTCATACCCGTCCAACCCTGGCATGAGGACGTCCAGGAGAATGACGGCGAACTCCTCTTTCAGCAGAAAACGCAGAGCCTCTTCGCCCGATTGGGCGCAGATGACCTCTCCGATAGCCGCGAGCACTTCGCTGATCGCCAGCAGATTGCGCTCATCGTCGTCCACCGCCAGGATACGGGCTCTTGCCGGCCCTTCGGCAAGAGCTGCGACCTCAAGTTTCCTTACCCTGTTTCTTGCCAGCTTTTGCATCGAACGGCCGTCAGTTCGCTGCCAGGAGAATTTTTTCCGGGCTCTCGACACGGGATCGGGCACGCCCGATCCAGACACGAAGCAGCGCCAGCAGGAGATCCAGGTCGACGGGTTTGGCGATATAGTCGGAAGCCCCGGCATCCAGACATTTTTGCCGATCCCCCTTCATCGCCTTTGCGGTGACGGAAATCAGCGGGATATGAGCAATCGCCGGTGTGCCGCGAATCCGCCGCATCGTCTCGTAGCCGTCCATCTCCGGCATCATGATATCGATCAATGCCACGTCGACATCGGGCGCCTGTTCAAGCAGCGCGATGCCATCACGGCCCCGCTCGGCATGCAGAACCTGTATGTCATAGGTCTCCAGAACACTGGTGAGCGAATAGATGTTGCGAATGTCGTCGTCGACGATGAGAACTTTCGCCCCGGCGAGATCGGACTTGCCGTTGTGTTCAGTTCCTGCCCAGGCCTCTTGGCGACCTTCTCCCGGCAGCGTTGCCGAAATGTGCAGCGCCAATTGAGCGAAGTTCTCCGCCCGCGGTGCTTCCGCCAAGGCCGGGTTCAATGCCAGCACCTGTTCAAGCGCGTCCGGGTGAGGCGTAAAGAACAGCAGCTGCGGCAAGGCTTCGCCGAATTGGCCGGTGATCTCGTCCAGCGCCTTTGCGTTGTCCTTGGCGGAGCGTCCAAAGCCGAGCACGACGGCATCATAGGAGGCGAGGCCAACGTCTTCTGCATTGGCCGCAACACGACCGATCGCGGTGACCGACGTTACGCCGTCGCGGATTGCCTCGACCAGCGCCAGACGCCGCTCCGGGTCAGGGTCCACGACCAGAACGCGGCGCTGAACGCGGAGCTTCTTCGAGTGGATATCCTGAAACACCTTCATCAGCTCGTCCGAGGAAACGGGCTTGGTGGAAATGCTGGACGCCCCCTTGCGTGCGAGACTGTCGATGTCTTCGGCACCCGAGATGACATGGATGGGAATTCCCCTCGTCTTCTGGTCATGCCGCAGCAGATCGAAAAGCACCCAGCCATCGATATCCGAAAGTCCGAGATCAAGTGTGATTGCGTCGGGAACGAGCTTGCGGGCCAATGCCAGCGTGCCGGAACCTGCAGTCGACAGAACGCCTTTCAGCCCGGCCGACCGGGCGAGGCCAAGCAGCAACCCGCCAAAGGTCGGATCGTCTTCGACGATCAACACGATCCGATCGGTGGGTAGGATTGAATCGCGGTCGTCGATCAGCTCTGCCGAGGGCGGACTGCTGAGCAGAGCTGTCGCAGCAACCGCCTCCGCCGCCGGAGCCAAGGTCGACTGTACTGTCGTCACGCGGGGGCCGTCGAACGGGATGATGAGGGTAAATGTCGACCCCTTGCCCGGCGTGCTTTCGACCCGCAATTCGCCGCCAAGCAAGCGAGCGATCTCGCGGCTGATCGAGAGCCCAAGGCCGGTGCCGCCATACTTGCGGCTGGTGGTGCCGTCGGCCTGCTGGAAGGCCTCGAAAATCAGCTTCTGTTTGTCTTCTGGAATACCAATGCCGGTGTCGGTGACGGCGATCGCGAGAGCCTTCACCGGCTGCGTCGCGCCATTGCGGCGGCCGGCCTTTTCAACCCGGAAGTTCAGGCTGACCTCGCCTTCCGAGGTGAATTTGAATGCGTTGGAAAGCAGGTTGAGGACAATCTGCTGCAAGCGTTTCTCATCTGTGCGGACCGTGTCGGGAAGCGCCGGATCGACCTTGATGGTGAAGCCAAGTCCCTTGTCGGCCGCCAGCTGACGAAAGGTTCGTTCCATGTGCTGGCGAAGATGCGTCACCGGCATATCGTTGATGTCGATGGAAACAGTGCCGGACTCGATCTTCGACAGATCGAGGATATCGTTGATGAGGCTGAGAAGATCGGTTCCTGCCGAATTGATGGTCCGGGCGAACTCTACCTGTTTTTCGTTGAGGTTGCCGTGCTGGTTGGTCGCCAGCAGGTTTGACAAAATGAGCAGCGAATTCAGCGGCGTGCGCAGTTCGTGGCTCATATTGGCCAGGAATTCGGACTTGTATTTCGACGTGAGCGCCAGTTGTTCGGCTTTCTCCTCCAGCGCGCGTCGCGCCATCTCGATTTCGAGATTCTTGTTTTCGACCTGCTTCTTTTCGTTCTCGAGCAGCTGCGCCTTTTCCTGCAGCTCCTCGTTCGTCGCATGCAGCTCTTCCTGCTTTTTTGTCAGCTCGGTTTGACGCGCTTGCAATTCCGACGTCAGCAGTTGCGACTGCTTGAGCAGGCCCTCCGTGCGCATCGTCGCAGCGATGGTGTTGAGAACGATGCCGACAGATTCCATGAGCTGGTTGAGGAACGACTGGTGTGTGTCACGAAACTCGCCGAACGAGGCGAGCTCGATGACGGCTTTGACTTCATCCTCGAACAGGGCAGGCAGGATGATGACATTGGCTGGCGAGGCGCTGCCAAGACCAGATGTGACCCGAAGGAATTCTGGCGGCACATTGTCCAGCATGATGGCGCGCTTGTCGGCGGCACTTTGCCCAACCAGGCCCTCTCGCAGATCAAGCCGCTGCTTGATGGCAGCTTTGCTCTCGGCGCCATAGGAAGCCGCCAGTTCAAGATAGGATTCCTCCTCGTCGCGATTGGTGACGTAGAACACCCCATACTGGGCGTTCACCAGAGGAGCGAGTTCGGACATGATGAGCCGCGAGACGGTGGCAAGGTCGCGCTCGCCTTGCAGCATGCGCGAAAACCGGGCGAGATTGGTCTTCAACCAGTCCTGCTCGGCATTCTTCAGCGTCTGATCCTTCAGATTGCGGATCATTTCGTTGATGTTGTCTTTCAGCGCGGCGACCTCGCCGGAGGCTTCGACGCTGATCGAACGGGTAAGATCGCCCTTGGTCACCGCCGTCGAAACCTCGGCGATGGCACGCACCTGGGTGGTCAGATTGGCAGCGAGTTGATTGACATTGTCGGTGAGGTCGCGCCAGAGGCCGGCGGCACCTGGCACACGCGCCTGACCACCGAGCTTACCCTCGATGCCCACCTCACGGGCGACGTTGGTCACCTGGTCGGCAAAGGTGGCAAGCGTCTCGATCATGCCGTTGATGGTGTCGGCCAGCAGGGCGATCTCTCCCTTCGCGTCGACCGTCAGTTTGCGCCTGAGATTGCCTTGCGCGACCGCCGTCACGACATCGGCGATGCCGCGCACCTGATTGGTCAAGTTCGTCGCCATCAGGTTGACGTTGTCGGTCAGGTCCTTCCAGGTACCGGCAACACCTTCGACGCGCGCCTGGCCACCAAGCTTGCCCTCGGTGCCAACCTCACGCGCGACTCGGGTGACCTCGCCGGCGAAGGAGTTCAACTGGTCCACCATGGTGTTGATGGTCGACTTGAGCTCCAGGATTTCGCCCTTCACATCGACGGTGATCTTCTTCGACAGGTCGCCGCGCGCCACGGCGGTCGTGACTTCGGCGATGTTGCGCACCTGGCCGGTCAGATTCTCGGCCATGGAATTCACATTGTCGGTCAGATCCTTCCACGTGCCGGCAACGCCGCGCACCTGCGCCTGGCCGCCAAGCTTGCCTTCAGTGCCGACCTCGCGCGCCACGCGCGTCACTTCCGAAGCGAAGGAATTAAGCTGGTCCACCATTGTGTTGATGGTGTCCTTCAGCTCCAGGATCTCGCCGCGGACATCGACGGTGATCTTCTTCGAAAGGTCCCCGAGCGCCACGGCGGTGGTCACCTCGGCGATGTTGCGCACCTGGCCGGTCAGGTTGGCCGCCATGGCGTTGACGTTTTCGGTCAGATCCTTCCACGTGCCGCCGATGCCGCGCACCTGGGCCTGGCCGCCGAGCTTGCCATCGGAGCCGACCTCGCGCGCCACACGTGTCACTTCCGAAGCGAAGGAATTGAGCTGGTCGACCATCGTGTTGATGACGTCCTTGATCTGCAAGATCTCGCCCAGCGCGTCGACGGTGATCTTCTGGGTCAAGTCGCCGGTCGCGATGGCCGTTGCCACCTTGGACACGTCGCGCAATTGCACCGTCAAATTGCCGGCCATGGCGTTGACGTTGTCGGTCAGATCCTTCCAGGTGCCACCGACGCCTTCGACATGCGCCTGGCCACCAAGCTTGCCTTCCGATCCCACTTCGCGGGCCACACGCGTGACCTCAGAGGCGAAGGAGTTCAGTTGGTCGACCATCGTGTTGACGGTGTCCTTGAGCTCCAGGATCTCGCCTTTGACGTCGACGGTGATCTTCTTCGACAGGTCGCCGCGCGCCACGGCGGTGGTGACTTCTGCGATGTTTCGAACCTGGCCAGTCAGGTTGGCGGCCATGAGATTGACGTTGTCGGTCAAATCCTTCCATGTGCCGCCGACGCCCCTCACCTCTGCCTGGCCGCCCAGCTTGCCTTCGGTGCCGACCTCGCGTGCCACGCGCGTCACTTCCGAGGCAAAGGAGTTCAGTTGGTCGACCATCGTGTTGATGGTGTCCTTGAGTTCCAGGATTTCGCCTTGCACGGCGACCGTGATCTTCTTGGACAGATCGCCCGACGCGACCGCCGTGGTCACCTCGGCGATATTGCGCACCTGACCGGTGAGGTTCTCGGCCATCGAGTTGACGTTGTCGGTGAGGTCCTTCCAGGTGCCGGCGACGCCGCGCACCTGCGCCTGGCCGCCAAGCTTGCCTTCGGTGCCAACCTCGCGTGCCACGCGCGTGACCTCGCCCGCGAATGAATTCAGCTGGTCCACCATCGTGTTTATCGTGGATTTCAGCTCGAGAATCTCGCCCTTCACGTCCACCGTAATCTTCTTCGACAGGTCGCCCAAAGCCACCGCGGTCGTCACTTCGGCGATGTTGCGCACCTGGCCAGTCAGGTTCTCGGCCATGGAATTCACATTGTCGGTCAGATCCTTCCACGTGCCACCAACACCCTCAACGCGCGCCTGGCCGCCAAGCTTGCCTTCAGTGCCGACCTCGCGCGCCACGCGCGTCACTTCCGAAGCGAAGGAATTAAGCTGGTCCACCATCGTGTTGATGGTGTTCTTCAGTTCGAGGATTTCGCCCTTGACATCGACTGTGATCTTCTTCGACAGGTCGCCCGACGCGACTGCGGTCGTAACCTCCGCGATGTTGCGCACTTGCCCGGTCAGGTTCGTGGCCATCGCGTTGACGTTGTCGGTCAGATCTTTCCACGTGCCGGCGACACCCTTGACCCGGGCCTGGCCGCCGAGCTTGCCTTCCGTACCGACCTCGCGCGCCACGCGCGTCACCTCAGAGGCGAAGGAGGCCAACTGGCCGACCATGGTGTTGACGATCTTGCCGATGCGCAGGAATTCGCCACGCAGCGGTCGGCCGTCAATTTCGACCATCATGGTCTGCGACAGGTCGCCCTTGGCGACGGCGCCGATAACGCGCGCAACCTCAGCCGTTGGCTGAACCATGTCTTCTATGAGATCATTGACTGAACGGACACTGGATTCCCAACTGCCGGTGGCATTGCGAACCCGGCCGCGCTCGCCTATCCGCCCTTCCTTGCCGACGACCCGGCTCAAGCGCTCGAACTCGCGCGTCACTTGGTCGTTGAGGTCAGCGATCTCATTGAAAGTCTCAGCTATCTCGGAATCGAGGCCTTCATAAACATTGTCGATGCGGACGGAGAAATCGCCGCGCCGGAAGGCTTTCAGAGAATTCAGAATGCTTCGACGGTCCAATTGCTTCTTGGATGCCTGCACGGTCACAGCGCCACTCCCAGCCCTATGGATTTATACGGATAAAATTGCCCCCGCGGCCGATGTGGATCGCGCCGCAAGACCCCAAACGCGGCATTTTCCATTTTGTTCCATCGTGCCGTGAATTCCAGGCCGACGATTGCGCCTTGGTTTGAACGCCGGATTCATGATGCGGTTGTGGATTTATCGGGCTTTAGCCGACCACGACACGTCATCGCCGTTTGCCATTGCCAGAGAGGCATGAATTGCGTTGCGCAACTCGGAAGGCGAGGCAGGCTTTGCGACCCATGTCCCTTGAAGGAAAATCGGATCGTGAAAACCCGAATTGGCGTAGCTTGCCGAATGGACGACAAAGGGGATGTTTCGGGCGTCAAGCAACGTAGCTATTCGTACGCAATCCCATCCGCCAGGCCGATATCCATGACAACAATGTCGGGAGAACTGCCCCTGAACCATTCCAGCGCGTCGACGCAGGACGAAAAGACCCCAGCGATGTCGAACCCCGCGTCGCGCAACATGTCTTCAAGTTCGAGCGCGATAAACGCCTCGTCTTCCAAAATCGCAACGGACCTATGGTGGTCCAATTATCGCAGTCCTTTGCTCTCCGAAGCGATCGGCAGCGCAGCACGCCGCCTGACCGGTTCCACCCGGTGGTCGAAGCTCACGGCAATTTTCTTACCGGACATGGCATGGACCATAAGCCCAACCAATTCCTCGTCGTCGCAGCGACACTCAGGAAACCTTGGGCGGATTTCATCGACCGCAAACGCCGTCGAGATAATGTCGTCAGCGCGATAGCCAGAGATCACCGCGTAGACTGCGCTATAGGTTTCAAGGTCAATGACTTCGCATCATCCTCCCTGCGGAAGGCCGACGGCAGAGGCGCCGGATGTCTCGCAAAGATTGCTAGATGCCGGCATCGAGTCTTCGGCGCTGTATCCTGTTCATTCTATGACGGTTGGCCGCGCTGTCGATAGCTCTGCAAGGCTTTGTACGCTTCCAGACACTGATTCACGCGAGCGACCAGATCAGGCAATCGTGCCGTTCATATACGTTTTCCGGTTCACTGTAGTGCCGTCCGCCAACTGAAACAGTCCGCCCGACCAGAATGACGATTGTCGGCCCTTTCACTTGAAGCCCCCCAGATCAGCGAGTGAGTTGTGGCCAACACTCCAACACCTCCGTCATGCTGGCCGCCTCAATCTGCTCACTGAAGCGGGAATGGTAGACTTCCATCAGTGCGTCATGGGTCTGGTCGGCAGAGCTGCAGATGGCATCGGTGACGAGAATGACGCGAAAGCCACGATCGATGGCGCCAAGCACGGTCGCGAGAACGCAAACGTCGGTTTCGCCACCGGTGATCACGAGCGCACGCACGCCGGAGCCACTCAGCAGCGCGTCGAGCCGCCCCTCGGTCCAGGGCGAATAGACATGTTTGTCGACCACCGTCGCCGGCGGTACAAATCGTGCAAGTTGAGGCATCAGCTCGATCAGGCGCGGATCGATGTTGGAAAGGGTTACCTCCGCCCACCGACGATAGTAGTTTGCCCACATTCCCGGCGCCTCGCCCGGGCGGGCGGCAGGAATGAAGCGCGTGAACAGGGTACGGCTGGCATGTCTAGCGACGAGTTCTTCGATCGCCGGGACCACCTTTTCAGCCCACGGCACGGGCCAAGGTCCACCCGGCGCAAACAGGCGCTGCATGTCGACGCACAGATGCAGGCCATCGTCGCCTATTGGTCCGTGAATCAATCCTTGGGCGGCCACTGGTGGATTCCGTCGGGTTTGGGTTACTGGCCTGCCTGCCGCGCTGCATCGGCCTCAGCCACATCAACAGTGTAAAGCAATTCACCGTTTTCGTTGGATACCCTCACAAGCCAGCCGGACAGAGCGTCCGTGCCAGGCTGCAGGTCGGCGAGAAGATCGATTGCGCAGCGGACAGCTTCGGACCGGGCCGCCTCAAGGCTCGCCATCCTCGACGGCGGTATGCGTCGGCTGGTTTCGCCATCGCGATACTCAAAGACATATACGTCGCCGGCGCCGTCGCTTGCAGAGGTTATCTCGACCTGGTCGAAATTGCCGTTGCTGCTCGCGTCATATTCATTGGCTGCGAGATCAAAGGTCGCTGTCTGGACCAGGATTGCCTTTGCGCGGGCAAGCACGTCATCTTCAGCTTGTATCCCGACGTTTGCCATGTCCACCGTAACGCAGTCGCCGCCCTCGCCGCAAAATATCACCCGGCGAACCGACTGCCCGTCTGGCGCCCTGGCATTCACCACTTCGGTCCGAACGACTTGCATGACACTCTCCTGCCCGTGTCTGACAATGTTCATGGTGCGGTTTCGGTTCCTGCGGATGCAGGGCGTCGGCCCGGCTGTCGAGACCGACAGGACTTCCCCGCCGGACATTGACGTGCACCGAGCCCCCGCCGCAGGAACAATTCGAACGGAAACGCGTTGCCCTAGCTGGAAACGGGATAAGCGCAAAATGGCCGCGCCACGTGCTGCCTGGAAGGGCTTCTTGAAGGTTGGTTCGGTTACTTGCGGCGTGAAGATTGTCGGCGCAACCAGCGAAGCATCCAAGATCCATTTCAAGATTTTGAACCGCAAGGACGGTCTGCCGGTCAGGAGCGTCTACGCCGACGAGGAGACCGGAAAGCTGGTGGATGCAGCGGATCAGGTGAAGGGTTTCGAGATCGAAAAGGACGAATTTCTCCAGATCGAACCTGACGACATAAAGTTGAAGCTGACGTCGAAGCACACGCTCGAAGTCGGCGAATTCGTATCGATTGACGATATCGATACGCGCTATCTCGAGAAGCCCTACTATCTGATCCCGGCCGACGGCGCCGCAATCGAAGCATACGGAGTGATCCGCGATGCCATGAAGAACAAGGGCGTGGCCGCTCGATCCTGCGTGGTGCTCTACCAGCGCGGCCGCGAAGTGCTGATTCAGCCCTATGGCAAGGGCATGGTGATGACCGAGCTTCGCAACCACAACGAAATGGTTTCGGAAAGCACTGTGTTCGATGGATTGGCCAAGCAGAAATACGACCCCGATCTGCTCGAAATCGCCGGCATGCTTATTGACAAAAAAGTGACGACCTTCGATCCCTCGAAATTTGAAGACACCTATGAAGACGCGCTGATCGCCATGATCGATGCAAAGCGCAAAGGCAAGAAGCTGCCGAAGCCCGCACCAAGGCCACAGGAGAATGTCATCAACCTCGCTGAGGTGCTGAAGAAGAGCCTCAAACAGGAAGGGCTGGCGAGATCCACAAAGAGAGCCTCACCGAAACGCAAGACAGCATAGTTGAAACTGCCCAGCCAGAAGGTCCGCACAGCAGCCCCAGCCGCCCTAAATCGCTCGGAACAATTCTCGCGGTTGCCCGTTGGCCACCAAGGACGATGCCTTATGGCCGAGATCAAGAGCGTCGACAGGGCAGTCCTCAAAGAGCCAGAGGCAGCGGATGCCAACATTGCGCTCAAGGAGCCGGAACGCAGGACTCTGATCGGGCGCCGACAAGCCCCAGGACCGCTGGCCATCGGTTAAAATACATGGGCTGTGAAAAGACCTTTCGCCTCCAGACGCGGCGACGCGCGACCTGTGGCGGGCAGAACCCCACGCCCAAGCGAAACCCGGAGAATAGATGTGCCCCCCAAACCAGAGCCAACCGAAGAGCCGCCAGTGGATGCGCCGACGTGGACCCCGGACATACGCGAGCCTGAGCCGGATCTTCTTCCCGACGAAGTGCCAGTTCCTAATCCGGACGAGAACCGTGAGCCGCCAAAGCGAGGCGTGGTGACAGACTGAACAACGGGTTTGGTCCGGCATCCTCCTGCAAAGGCGTTTATCTCGCCGCCGGCTTTAAGATCGCCAGTGAAATGCGACTTGATTTGGCTGCGCCGAGTGTTTGACGGATTTGGTCTCGATAGTGTGGACCTGCCGACGCTTCGCCAAGCCTCATTTTCCAAGTATCTGTTCGAACGTGCATTGCTTCGGGCTTTTGTCAGGACGCCATCGCAGAAATTTGGTGCCATGACGGAAACGATCGCCGGTGACATGATCGAACCGCACCTCCGCCACCAGTTCGGGCCGCAATGGCTCCCATTGTCCGCTTCGTTCCGTGCTCCACCGACTGGGGCCGCCCGGCGCTTTTCCCGTGAAGCCGGGAGCCGATCGCAAAGCTTCAAGTTGTCGCGTAAGCCTGGCCCTGTCCTCCCGGGCGATCGTCGAAGTGAACCCGACATGGTCGAGTTGCCCCTGGTCATTGTACAGACCGAGCAACAGGGAGCCGACTTCACGCGACTTCGCCAGGTAGCGGAACCCTCCGACGACACATTCGGCCGTGCGCAGGCGCTTGACTTTGACCATGGCGCGCTCGCCGGGTCGATATTCGTCATCGAGAAGCTTGGCAACGACCCCGTCGGTCGAACCTTGTCCGGATTGGCCAAGCCATCTGCCTGCCGCCGCCAAATCAAGCGTTGCCCGAGACAGTTCTAGATCCTTTCGCCCGGCCGACTTTACGAACAGTTCGAGTGCAGCGCGCCGAACCGAGAGCGGCTGCTGCATCAAGGCGCCCTCGGAGGTCGCCAACATGTCAAAGAGGATCAGCTTTGCCGGCGTCGCGACCGACAGTTTCCGGATCCTGCTTTCCGCCGGATGCAGCCGCATCTGCAAGGCGTCGAAAGAAAGAGAGCCTGCAATTTCGATGACGATCTCACCATCGACCACGAACTCTTTTGTTTTCAGTTCATGCAACATCGCGACGACTTCCGGGAAATACCGCCCTAACGGCTTGCCGGATTTTGCTCGCAACTCCACAGCCGCGCCGGCTTTAAAGGCCAGGCAGCGGAACCCGTCCCATTTGGGTTCGTATTGCCACCGGCCAGCATCGGCCGGCAACGTGTCGGCAGCCTTTGCTTCCATCGGCGCCGTGCTCAACGCCACGCCGAAAGACGATTTTACACTCGTCGGCAGATCGCGAGAGATGGCAGATTCGCCCGTCATGAAAGTTCCGTGGACAACGATGGAGATCGACTCAACGCAGCACTGGTGCCGGCTTTGGAAAAAATCATGCTCCAACAGGGTTAGGTCATGATGAGATTTCAACCAATCTCATCATGACCTGGGACGGTCTACTCGGCAGCCTGCATGTTGATCTTGCTTTCCGCCATTTCGGTGAGCTTGCGATCGGTCGCCTGCTCTTCTTTCAGGTTCTTGGCCAATACGTTGGCGCAGTCACTGCGGCCAAGCTGCTTGGCCCAGGCGATGAGCGTGCCATATCTGGTCATCTCATAGTGTTCGACCGCCTGCGCCGACGCTATCAGTGCCGCGTCTAGAACCTCCTTGTCGTCGACGTCGCCGCTCACATCGTCGGCTTCCTCCAGAATGCCGTCTATCGCCGGGCAGTTGACCTCCTTGGCCTTGACGCCATGCAATTCGAACACCTGTTCGACGCGCTCGATATGGCCTTTGGTCTGCTCGAGGTGTTTTTCGAATCCGGCCTTCAATTGCGGATCGGTTGCCTTGCCGATCATCTTCGGCAGCGCTTTCTCGATCTGCTTTTCGGCGTAATAGATGTCGCGCAGCGTGTGCACGAAGAGATCGTCGAGAGTCTTGATGTCCTTCGAAAAGAAGCCCATGGCCTTACCTTTCATTGTGCAGAAGTTCGGGTTCGGCGGCGGCTTGCCCGCCACCCGCGGAGGCCGGGAACTCGTCCCGGCTTGCTGGTCAACGCACCGGTGCCGCAGGAGTTCCTGATTCCGAGCCGGGGCCGTTACTCCTTTTCGAGACGCTGCGATCCATCTCCGGAGGAGCTTTGACCCGATCACACGTTCCATGGTCCAGACGACGACTCTCAGGCGCACGCCGGCGCGGAAAAACTGACGGCCAGGAGAGCCGAAACGTGCTGTGCGCCGCAAGCTCTCGCAGGCGATGGCTGCTTCGGCAGATGCAATGCCGGCGTCGGGCGCGCATTATTGTCGGGAGAACTCTTGGTCAAGTACGCGAAGGCCCTCTTCATATTTGGCCGCCGACGCTCCGACCTGCCTCGACTGCCAGATGTTGTCCTCCAGATCGGCGCGTTTTACGGGGAGCGCCACTGGGTTCGACGCAGCCCGCCGGACAAAGGCGAAATACTCCTCATCCGGCCTGCGCGACATGGCATCGACCGCCGCGGCAATTGTCGGTCCGAAGCCTGCTTCTTCGAGCTTGGCGCGGGTCCAGCCTTCGCCTTTCTCCAGAACGTCATGAAGGTAGGCAACAGTCTTCTGATCGATTGTCTCGACGGCGTCGACGATACGGCGGCAATGCTCGATGTAGGGCCGCCCGGTCTTATCGCGCTGCGACGCGTGAACCTCCTCCGCAATCTTTGCCGCCTGGTAGAAAATGCTCATCGCCTGTCGTTACCGCGATCGTCTCTGCCTGATGAAACCTATTCGACGATATGTGGCGTGTGTCGCTTGTCCTCGGCAGGATCGACATCGATACGGGCTTTTTCCGGATCGAAAGCGCCGTGACCTGCAATAGCCAGAGCGGCCGCATCGGGCGTTTCGTAGGCCCACATGAAATCGTCGGAAGAACTGCCGACGGCGTGGACACGCCAGTAGCTTGCGGTGCCTTTAAGCGGGCACCGGGTGGTGGTGTCGGCCTTTTCGAAAAGATCGAAATAGATGTCCTCGAAGGGGATATAGAAAACGGGCTCGTGCCCGTCTTCACGCAGGACCTTCGCCCGCTCCGTAGCTGCGACGATGGCGTCGGAAAACCGCACCGTCACCGTGCCGGAAAACGGTTCTATGGCCAATCGGCCAAGGTTTTGCTGTGAAGTTGCGCCTGAAGTTTGCATCTGAATTTCTCCCTGGCGATGACCGCAAGATGCCTGGAGACGAAATGCGCGGCGGCGCTTCAGGTTCCGGCATGTCCGATGAAGCTGAATGGCGGGCCGGACTTAAAGCGCCTACCGCTTGCCGTATCCAGCAGTTCTCGTTGGTAAGGCGCGGTGAAATGCTCGTCCAACCCATTCGAAGACTTTGGAAGGACGACACGGTCGTCGCTTCCGTGGAGCGTCAGGGCTGGCACCGAAATGATCTTCGCCGCTACTTGCCGGCGGGCGAGTTCGTGGCTGGATGCTCCAGCTGTTTGGCCGTCGTCAGCTGCCGCCTCATGTACGGGCTCCGGGGCGGCCTCAGTTGCTGCCAAGTGGGCCGCAAGGTCCCTATAGACCTTGTCCCTGCCGCCATCGTGTTTAGCGACCAGGCCAAGTAGGTCATGACGGCTTAGCTTTGCAATCTTCATTAGGAATTCGAATTCGTGCTTCGGAATCGAGGCTGCTAAGCGATCGAGTTTGGCCCGCCGGGTCTCTTTGGACACATGTGCTCCTATGTATCCAGCCATGCGAGGCACGTACTCGGAGGCCCGCCATTGTCTTGATGGCGGGCCTTCGGGCGGCCGAAGCCGCTAGGTCCATCGGCTACTTGTTGCAATTTTGCACGGTCGAGGTCGTTGCGCCACTTGCAGTGTTGTTATCGATGTCATTGCCTGCGGCATCCTTGCAACGGTCGGTCATGCCGTTCGATTTTGTAGTCGAGTTTGTGGAATTCGGATCGGTTGGCACGGCCGCATTCCCGCTTCCAGTGCCATTGCCAGCGGCGCCGCCGCTGCCAACAGTTCCAGTACCAGTTCCATTACCCGTGCCAGCCGTGCCGCCAGCACCCGTTCCATTTGTCTGCGCCAGGGCGGAACCGGCCAAGGCAATAGTTAGCACCGACGCGGCTAGAATTTTCTTCAACATTGGAGTCTCCGTGTTTGAATCGCCGAATTGCGATCGCTTTCCCAACGACAGGTTTTTCTCATTGTTCCCGGCGTAATGGATTGTGATCCGCAGCAGCCTTCGTCGAGGTGGATACTCTTGCCGGCGCACGAATTGTGATGAGACCTGACAAGGCAGGATGGGCTTTGTTCAACACCAAAGCGATATGTTGGGCGCGGCTGCATGCATCCGACGCGGATCGCGATGCGGAATGTGGGCAAGACGGGTTACAACAGAAGCGGCGATCAGAGCTGCGAGCGAACCGGCCGCCTTGATGTTAATCTGATGGTTGAATCTCAAGACCATTCCGACGCAGGAGCAGAACGCATGCCGGCTCGATCCGAAGGATTTACAATCGCTCTGGCTCACAACGGGGATGCACGAACGCAGGCGGCCGCTGCGCTCTATCGACACAACATCGAACAAACCGGAATCGATGACCGGGCAGTGATCGGCGCGGAGCTTACCGACCCCTCGGGAAAGATCTGGGGTGGAATTTGGGGCAGAACGGAACTGGGGCTCCTGTTTCTCGACATGTTCTTCTTGCCTGAAAAATTGCGTGGCCGATCCTATGGATCACAGCTTCTTATGGCGATTGAGGAGGAAGCCGTTAGGCGTGGATGTAAGAGAGCCGTCGTCGAGACGAGCAGTTTCCAGGCGCCTCAATTTTACCGGCTTCATGGGTTTGAGGAATTCGGCAAAGTCGAATTCGTTATTCCAGGACACGCCCGCATCTTCCTTCGCAAGAACCTGCAGTAATCTTTGCGGAGGCGCCATCTGCACGAACGGCTAATTCGCCGGCAAAACGCCGGCTCCCAGCCGTAGCCATCTACTCCCGAAGGTCCTTTTGCCCTTTCCATCCGGGAAGCTCGGTCATCGGGCATAGCAGCCGCGGTCGCGCCGGATCGGAGATATCGAGTTTATCCCAGGGAATGCGGTACAGGCCGTCGCGACGGCGCAGCCGAAACAGGTCGAGCATCGCGACGCCGATGGTCGAAGCCGACAGACGCTCGAACGCGGCGTAGATGCCAACGTGGAATTCAGTAACGACGAGCTCGTCGCCACGCTGTTCGGCGAGAATCTCTTCGATGTGACCGATGCTCTTTCCACGCTGCGAGAGCACGCGTCGCCCGGCAAGATGTTCGAGGTTGACTGTCCTCATCATCACGCTCCTGGGATGCGCCCGATGACATGATCGCGCAACCAGTCCTGCCAGGCGAAAATCGACGTCTCGCCCACCTCGATGTCACATTCGATGTCGAGCCCGTTGTCCTGCACCTTTTTCGACGCAATCCTGTGTGGCTCGGCGTGGCGTTTGCCACCCACCCTCGTCGCCAGTTGCGCCATCCATTCCCCGGGCCGCGCGCCAAGGCGGCGCGCCAAAGTGATGGAGCCGAGTTCTATCGCGACAATCCTTGGTGGTTTGCCCCGCCGCAACTCGGCCACCACTCCGTCGACCTTGCCGATCTTGACCCGCCGGCGGTCGAACACCTGCTTGTCCAGGAGATCACGCATCAATTCCATCATGTGCCTCCGAATATCTGCAGCGGAATCGTCACCACGGCGAGCACGAAGGCAAGCGCGATAATGAAGATAACGGCGGCATTCGAAATGATGCCGTTGCGATGTTCGCCGACATAGCGTTCGTCATTCAGCAGGAAGAGAAATGGAACTACCGTCAGCGGAAGGCTCGCCGCCGTTACCGCCATGGAAAAGATGGTCAGCCTCAGTGGGTCGAGGCCAAGCACGATCGGAATGGCGGCCAAAAACAATGATGCCGTATAGACGGCACTGAAGCCCGGATCATCGCGCGGCTTTCGATCCTCACCCCACGTCCAGCCAAAGCCCTGTGCCACCAGATATGCCTGTTGCAACCCGACTTCGAGTGCGGCGCCGAAACAGGCAATGGCTAGCGAGGCAACGAATAGAACGAACCCCCAGAAGCCGAATATAGGGATCAGCATCAACGGCAGTTGGTGATAGTCGTCCACCTGGTCGATGCCGTGCGTCGCGAGAACGAGAGCAGCGACGATCAACACGGCGATCGAAATGGTCCCACCGAAGGTCATGCCCAGCCCGGCGATGGCACGATTGGCTCCAAGGTGGCTTTCATCCCATTTGTCCTCGATAGCTCCCGAGGAATAAAACATGAAAAGATAAGGCGATATCGAGGCGCCGAGAATGCTGGCCGCCATGAACCAGTAATTGATGGCATCGTGAGCCGGCAGCGAGGGCACGGCGCTGCCAGCGACCGCTGTCCAGTCGGGCTTTAACATCACCGCACCAACCACGAAGCACAGCGTCACGAGGCCGAGGACCGAAATGCCTTTCTCGATAAAGCCAAACGTGCCTTTCCACAGCAGCAGCCATGCCAGCAACGCCACCGGCAGTGCCCACCACTGGAAGCCTATGCCGGTGGCAAGTTCGAGTGCGATGGCCACACCGCCGATCTCAGCGGACAGCACCATGAAATTGACGAGAAGGACGACGAGCAACGGCCATAGGAAGACGTTGAACCCAAATCTTTCACGAATGCCCTCTGAGATCGTGTGATGGCTCATCGCGGCGAACCGACCGGCCATTTCAACCAAAAAGATGATGCATATGGTGCCGAGAACTATGGCCCAGATCAGCTGGAATCGGAAGGCGGCACCCGCCTGCGCCGCCGTAGCCATCGACCCGACTTCGAGGAAACCTCCGACACTGGTGACGACGCCAAGCGATATTTCCAGAAGCTTCTTCACGGCTTTGGTCCGAAAGCGCTGGTGTAAGCGGCGGCGAGCGAGCGCATGGCCGCCCGAAGATCCTGTTGTGCGCTTTTCACCTCAGTGCGATTGTTCACCTGCAATCCCGCCTCGGCATGCGCCACCGCCACCGACAAACTGTTGACTGCTGCCGTCAGTCCTGCTCGCCCGGCTGGTTCAGCGGTCTCGGCCGATCGAATTTGCGCCTCGACATCGGCCAGCGTTTTTCCGACCGAGTGCAGTGCGGCCGTGGCATAGGCGGACGGTGCCGCTCCCTCCACCCAGGCATCCAGTACCATCGATACGGTCTGTGCCGCGGAGGCCGCTGTTCGTGATTGCTGCGCCACCTGATTGGAAGACGAGCATCCGGCCAACCCGGCTAGAATCAGAAGCAAGCACAGGCAGCCAACCGGAAAATGACGGTCGTTATGGGGTACAGCGCGCGTTGGATGCGCCACGCGGATTTCCTCCCCGGCCCGAACCAACTGCGTCCGGCATCAATGATCTAGAGCGCTCGGAGAGCTCGTCAAACGAAACCGACGACGAGCCTGTGAGGTCGGCTAGTCCAACGTAACAAAACGCTCCATCCCGGACAGCCGTTAAAAGAGGGGGGCCCGCGCTTCTCTTTGGCGCGGAGAAGCGCGGGCAGATCGGGCTGAGGGGATGACCCGATCGCGCAGCATCAACATGGGAGGGCAACAACGCTGCACGGTTCGAACTTCCAACCGGGCCACTTGTTCCAACTTCAACTGATCCGTTCTGAGTACTCAATCCATGCGTTTGGGGGGCCTTTTTGAAGGTAGGCCATGGCGAGTTCTCATGGCGTAGAACGGTTTTTGTCGCAACGGCCCATCCATGAATGCGCGCGACGACCGCGATGACGACCGTCGCCTGACCGTCATGACAGCGCACGACCAATCCAGCCCAAACGCCGCGGAACAATTGTGCCCACTCGTGGTTCCGATGGCACGAAGATGGAGGATATGATGACGGACGCCAAACTCGCTGTGGTGACCGGCGCCTCGAGTGGCATCGGAAGGGAACTCGCAAAGCTGTGCGCTAAAGACGGTTACGACCTGATCATCGCCGCCGACGAGCCGGCTATCCGGCAGGCGGCAGAGGCACTTGAGACCCACAATGTAACGGTCGAAGCCATTGAGGCCGATCTGGCGACCGTCGAGGGCGCCGATCGGTTGATCTCCCAGATCGGCGATCGCGATATCGACCTGTTGTTTCTCAATGCGGGACGCGGGCTCGGCAACGGCTTCGTCGACCAGGACTGGCGAAAAGTCCGCCGGATCATCGACACCAATGTCACCGGAACGGTCTATCTGGCGCATGAGCTCTGCGCCAAGATGGCCCGGCGAGGTCGCGGGCGCATCCTGTTCACCGGATCGATCGCCGGCTTCATGCCCGGCACATTCCAGGCCGTCTACAACGGCACGAAGGCGTTCATCGATTCCTTCTCGATCGCGCTCCGCCATGAGCTGAAAGATAGCGGGGTGACGGTCACCGTGCTGATGCCTGGCCCTACGCAGACGCGATTCTTCGAGCGCGCTGAAATGATGGATACCAAGATCGGCACCGATGAAAAGGGCAATCCGGCCGATGTCGCCAAAACGGGTTACGAGGCGATGATGGCCGGTGATGAACAGGTCGTCAGCGGTTGGAAAAACAAGCTGCAGGTTGCCGCCGCGCATGTCACGCCGGCAGGCACTTTGGCCGAACAGCACCGTAGGATGGCCGAGCCGGGGTCGGCGTCCAGCGACTGAGCCAATATTTCGCGCCATCAAACGGGCTGGCATTCGCAGAGACCGCATGTGCTGCGCGACGCAGTCAATCGCTGCCGCAAGGACGGCACCATCTCGGTCCCCACGGCGTCTGTGTTGGCCTGGTCGATCACATCCCGTCTGGCGCGGCGATGAATAAGAGACCGGCTTTCCGGATGGGCCAGACGCATACGCAACGCTGCCTCGAACCTCTTTTGGCCATGGTCCAGAGCGCCGCAATCGATCCCTCCTTGTGATTACCCACCGGGCCGATCTGAAAGCAGGGCCGGATCTCTACAAGACGTTCCGCGACAAGCAGGATGGCTGCATCAAAGTCGTGACGCGGCCTCACAGCAAAGACGGGCAAGGCGACCGACACTCACTGCAATCACAAGGGAACATTCGCGTCGACGGCCGGTTAGGTGCCACTTCCGTAACGGTCACCTGCCGTCAAAGCGAGCCCATGATGAACCACGACCAGCATGACAATGTACCAGACGCAGCGCGTAGACTTGTCGTCGGAAGCATGGCGGGAGGAATTCTCGTCGCTTATGCTTCCACGGCGTCAGCCGATACGGGAACAGTGCCTGCTAAAGCAGGCCCTGCGAGCCCGATGCTCAAACAGAATCCGGTGACGCAATATCCCCAGCCGCCGTTCAAGCCACAGGAACAGAAGTGGCCGGGTTTGGCCACCAAGATGGTGCCACGCCCGGATCACGGCGAAACGACCTACAAGGGATCAGGCAGGCTTGCCGGTCGCAAAGCGCTGATAACCGGCGGCGATTCCGGAATTGGTCGTGCGGCGGCGATTGCATTCGCGCGCGAGCGTGCGGACGTCGCTTTCGGCTATCTCCCCGAAGAACAGGAAGACGCCGACGAACTGGTGGACCTAATAAAAGCGGCAGGTCAAAACGCTTGCCGGCGATATCCGCAATGAGGCCTTTTGCAGAAAGCTGGTCGATGAAGCAGCAACGCCCCTCGGCGGTTCGACATCCTGGTCAGCAACGCTGCCCGCCTCACTCGAGTCAACGGTCCTCAAAAAGGGCCGCCAGGCCCACCGCTCCTTAGGCGTGGTGGGCTTTCAGACTGTCTACAGGAGGAACCAATGGCTGGCGATGAAATAGAAAGAAGGCGACTGCAGATGTTGATCGAACAATATCTGGAGACCCGTAAGCGACGGCACGATTTCGTGTCGATCGCGAATGCCGAACTCGCGATCAAGGCGGTCATGCCGCATTGCCCGGTGTCAAGCGCAGCGTTGGCAGAGATGATAGCCGCTGGCGCCGTCACTTACGGCCTTGGCGTCCTATTCGACGCGAGGCAAACCGAGGGCGAACTGCCCGTCGTTTGATAGGCTCATCGCCTGACCAATCGTCGCGCCGTGGCGAAGTTTCGCCCAGCGCTGGAGTACGCCAGACCGGGAGCATGCCAATCGTGCCGGCCGGATCGCAGGCACTTGCCGGCGACGCCGTCTCGGGCCTGGACCCGAATGTCGTCGCATATCTGATGAAAAACCAGTGTCTTTGTGCAGTTACCGGGCTTCTCGTTGGGTTGGCACCGTTCCGCTGTCCTGGTGTCTTGCCAAAGCTGTCGGTTGAACACCGAGCATATTTCGCACGGCCTCGACCAGCGCAGCAGCCCACACGGGTTTTGACAGCATCTTGTGATGACGCAAATCTTGCGGGATGTCGGATGCCGTGTACCCACTGACGAAAACAAACGGAATTCCGCGTTGCGCTAGAAGAGGGACAAGGGCAGCGCTGGTCTCGCCGCCGAGACCAATGTCCAGGACCGCGGCAGATATGACTTCACTCTCGATCAGCTTTTTCGCGCGAGCAACGGACGGCACTGGCCCGGCGATGGCGAAGCCGGCCTCTTCCAGAATTGCGCGGTGCTCCTCCGCGACCAGCCATTCATCTTCGACGATAAGGATACGAGATGCAGTCACGTTTCGCTCTCCCGATGATCAAACGGAAACTCAATCCGCAAGCTCAAACCATCGGAACCGAAAGATGTTTCAAAATTTCCGCCAAGCCGATACTCAATTTCGCCCTTCACCAGCGAAAGACCAAATCCCGTCTTCTCAGGCGGACTGACAGCGGGACCGCCGCTTTCTAACCATTCAAGCTGAAAACCGTGATCCGACGCCGACCAAGTCACGGACACCACGCCGTTTGGCACGGACAAGGCGCCATATTTTCCAGCATTCGTGGCAAGTTCATGGATCACCATGCCAAGCGACAGGCCCTGCTGAGGCTTGAGCCGAATGTCCTCGCCTGTGGTGTTGATGCGTTCCAGCCCGAACGGCTCGACTTCCTGCCGCACGATTTCCTCTACCGAGACCTCTTTCCAGCTTTCGCGCGAGAGCACTCCGTAGGCCCGCGCCATGGCGCGCAGGCGACCGATGAGCGCTTCGGCGAAAGCCTCCGAAGAGGGAGCATTTTTCAGGGTCTGACTGGCAATGCTGACCGTAACAGCCAGCATGTTCTTGACCCGATGGTTGAGTTCCGAGATCAATACCCGCTGGTGGGCTTCGGCTTCAGCCATGGTCGTCACATCGACAAAGGTCACCACCACGCCCTGGATTTTCCGCGCGCTGTCGCGGTAGGGGATCAGCCGCACGAGATAGTGGATGCCGTTGCTATCGCGCGGCAGCTGGTGCTCGATCATCTCGCCGGCCCTGAAAACCTGGGCAATATGGTCGCGCAGATGCGGATAATCGAGCCGGCTGGCAAGATCGGTCAGCGGTCTTCCGATGTCGGTCGGCAGCAAGTTGAAGAACGAAGACGCCGCCGGCGTGAAGCTGCGGATAACCAGCTTGGTATCGAGAAAAACAGTCGCGATCTGTGTGCTCTCGAACAGGTTCTTCAGATCGCTGTTGGCACGATCGAGATCCTCGATCTTGGAAACCAGTTCGGCATTGATGGTGTTCAATTCCTCATTGAGGGACTGCATTTCTTCCTTGGAGGCCTCGAGCTCCTCATTGGAGGACTGGGCTTCTTCGTTGACCGAGACGAGTTCCTCATTGGAAGATTTCAACTCCTCCAACGCGGTCTCATATTCTTCGATCGTCGATTGCAGGCGCTCGCGCGTATCGCGGAGCTCGCGTTCGAAATCAGCAATCCCAGATGCCACCGGCTGTCGAACCTTTAGAGCCTCCAGCCGCGGCTGCGGCTGGCCCACCGGCTCGAACAGGACGAGAAACAGCGGCTCGCCGCTGCCGCGATCAGTCAAGGGCTCGATCGTCAATGTGACGAATTGGACACGATCTTCATCTTCTTCAATGGCTATCGCTTCGCGCACAACCGTGCGCCGGCCCTCGGCGGCTTCCCGCAAAGCGCCGCGCAATTCCAGACGCAGGCCGCTGCGTGCCATTGTGAGCAATTGTCTGCTCGGCACCCCTTGCGGCGGCTCGAGATATTTGCCGGTTCGGACCGAGTAATAGACGACATCTCCATCACCATTGACGACGACGTGAGCCGGAGCGAAGCGTTCGAGAACCTGCGCTTCAACGGTTTGCCTTAGGGAATAAGACAAGCCGCGGCGGGCATGTGTGTCATTGGCGCTGGAAAAGTTGGTTGCAGGCGCAGCATTCAACAAGATCGGCAGCCGCGGCGGCGCCGAATGTTCTCGTGCCTTGAAGATCCGTTGTTTCTTGTCGACCGGTGCAAACAGGTCGGCATGCTGGCTTATGCTTTCGGAGGTGCCAAGGAACAGATAGCCACCGGGCTTCAGCGAATAGTGGAAGGTCGGAATAACCTGCTTTTGCACATCGGGGCCGAAATAGATCAGCAGGTTCCGGCACGACACCATGTCCATGCGCGAGAAGGGTGGATCGCGGATGACGCTGTGCGCCGAGAAGATGCAGAGATCACGTACGCTCTTGCTCAAGATGAAACTTGTGCCGTCATTGCTGAAGAAGCGTTCGCGACGTCCAGGCGAAACGCCCGCAAGCAATGACTCCGGATAGCGCGCCGAACGTGCGATGCCCAGCGCCGCGTCATCGATGTCCGTGGCGAAAATCTGGATGCGCGGCACAGCCGAAAGTGTATCCATATGCTCGCGCATCAGCATTCCGATCGAGAAGACTTCCTCGCCGGTTGCGCAGCCGGGCACCCAGACGCGGATCGTATCGTTGGCGTCCTTGCCTTCGAAAAGTTTGGGGATGACGGTTTCTTCCAGGGTCTTGAAAGCGTCCGTGTCGCGGAAGAAATTTGTCACGTTGATCAGCAGGTCGCGAAACAGCGACCGCACTTCCTCCGCATTTGAACGAAGCAACTCTATATAGGCATCGATCGCGGTGTTCTGCGTTATTTGCATGCGTCGCCTGACGCGACGCAAGAACGTCTTGGCCTTGTAGCCCGAGAAATCATGTCCCGAATGGCTGCGCAGGATCGCGTAGATTTCCTCCTGGCCCTTGCGGAGTTTCAAAGCACTGGCCTTGCCATCGTCAGCTTCAAGCTCGTCGAGCAGTTCAAAGCTGTGGGCAAATTCCATGAGTTTCGCACCCATCTCATCGGCTGGGATGGCGATATCGATCAGACCGGAACTGATCGCGCTGCGCGGCATGTCGGGATTGCTCGGACCCGACTCATCGGAGAGTTGCGCCAGCGTCAGGCCGCCATTCTCCTTGATTGCCTTGATGCCCAACGTACCGTCTGAATCGCCGCCCGACAGGACGACGCCGACGGCGTATTCGCCCTGATCCTCGGCCAGCGCGCTGAAGAAGATATCGATGGGCTTGCGCTCCCTGGACACGGAATTCGGTTGGCGCAGCTTTAGGCTGGAATTTTCGATGGTGAGGATCGCGTTGTGCGGCATCACGTAGACGGTGTCAGGATGGATACCCATTCCATCTTCAGCGACACGAACCGGAATTCCGGTGTAAAGCGCAATCACTTCGTGCAGCAGACTTTCCCGTTCCGGGCTGAGATGCGTGACGATCACGAACGCCATCCCGCTCGAAGACGGCATCCCGCGAAAAAATCCCTCCATGGCGGCAATGCCGCCCGCAGAGGCGCCAATACCGACTATGGGGAACCTCGGCAGCTTTTGCATCAATTGTCCTGCTTCAGTGAAATGCAACGCGGCAGCGCTGATTTCGATCCAATGTGTAAACCGTTCCTGGTCGAATTCCCATCCCGCACCGCCGATAGCCACGGAACCGATGGACGCGACCGCCGTTTAAAGCCCGGAGGGCTGCTATGTTATTAGGCATGCGAATTCTGCTCGTCGAGGACGAATTCTTGCTGGCAAGCGAACTTGCCTCTTATTTCAGCGATTGTGGGGCGACCGTTTTGGGGCCGGTGTCGTCAGTCAGCCGGGCTCGACGATATATCGATTCAGCGGATGGGGCGGTGCTGGACATCGATCTCAACGGTGAGACTGTTTTTCCCCTCGCCGATGAGCTGACGGACAGAGGCATCCCGTTCGTATTCTTCTCCGGAAACGATCAGATCACCCTACCGGAGCGGTTCCGATACACCCAAAACCTCTCCAAGCCGGCCGGGTTCAGGACGGTTGCCGGGATTCTCGCCGCGCAATCAACAGCGCTTGGTGAAGACAATGTTTTCCGCGCTCTTCCAAAACTGAGGCTGTCCGCGCGGCTGTTGTTAGGCGACCCACAAGCGGCCGATCGCCTCGTGGAACGGACATTGAAGGCGGCGCTGGAGGAGCGGTTGTCGCGGCATGACCTTCCCTTGAGCGAATGGCTCAATACACTCATGGAGGAGGTGCTCAGCAACGACAGGTCTGGCATTATGAATTAAGATTGTCCGATGGTTTGCCGCAGGCCGCCCTGTCGACCGCCCCCCGCCGCGGCACCCTCCCCCAAGAGCGTTTCGCTTCGTCTTGCAAATACGGCCGCATTCCTGCTAGAAATCCTCGTGGCCAAACCTCCGCAAACCAAACCTGACTCATTCCGCGATCCTGTTGAGGGCGACGCACTCGCAGCGCTGCTCGACGAAATCGCGGAAGAGGAAACACCTGAACGGCTGTTGAAGCTCGCCCTTGAGCTGCAGCAGCAACTGCTGTTGTCAAAGCAGCTGAAAAATCCCAACTGAACGGCCTGCAGCTAGGCATCTTGATTTGCCTCGAGTTCCAC
The DNA here is from genome assembly GCF_040320115.1 of Mesorhizobium sp. M0802. NCBI lineage: Bacteria > Pseudomonadati > Pseudomonadota > Alphaproteobacteria > Hyphomicrobiales > Phyllobacteriaceae > Mesorhizobium > Mesorhizobium sp. M0802. Next base: position 444,335 of record NZ_JAMYOY010000001.1, on the reverse strand, counting down.
GATGGTGTCATCGCCTCGTTCGCCAGACCCATGCTGCTGCGGTAATCTTTCTGCGCTTGATGTGGGCGAAACCCCAGTCTCAATAGCTCAGCGGTTCCTGCGCCCAGAAAAAGGCCCTCATCCCATCATGACGCCGATGAGACGACCAGGAAGATCAGGGCCAACTTGGGTCGCAGCCCAAGGTCGATCACTGCTGCCCTGGCATCTCGGTATTTTCTTGCGGGTTCTTTTTAACGCCGGGCGCGGGTGATGTCTCGGCGGGGGCATTGCCGCCTTGGTTCTGTTCCGGGGTGCGCTTTACTCGCGATGTCTGCCACGATCCGCCTGAAAGGGGTATGAACACAAAGAAGGCTAGCAGTGCGACGAAGATCACAGCCGCAATGACGACGCCCCAGCCGAGTACATTTCGGGTGCCACGCTGTTCTTCCTTCCGGGACACATGCTCCGTCATCACTGGACTCCTTTGTGTCATTCGATGAAGTACAAATTTATCGTGCAGATCGACCGCACGGTCTGCTCTTTCCCGGCGCCGGCCACCGGCACAGCTGAAGAAAGCTGAAGCTAATCTTCTCCAGCTTTTCGGCTGCCTGGTTTGGCGACCCGCTTTGGCGTTTCCGGCACTGCCGGTTTCTGCTCGGGTGCAGGCGAATTGACCGCCTCATGCGCCAAACGGGCTTTGCGCAATCGCGCCGTTTTCTCTTCCCGCGCTTTACGCTCGGCTTCCATTACTCCTTGTGCGTAGAGGGTGGCTCGTGCGTCTCTGTCGTTTGCGGATCCACTGGCCGCCATAGTCAGCCCTCCGCCTTGTAATTTCTTGCTTCCTTCTTGGCGCCGTCTTTGCCGTGCTCGGCTGCAAGCTCTTTGGCCTGCCCGGGTGACACGTCGGTGACTTCGGCCAACTTGATTGCCTCTTTTTCAGAGAGATCACTGTCCTTTCGCGTGGGGTTCCTTGTCATCGCAGATCTCCTATCAGAGCCCAAACGACCGGACCGGCGGTGTGTTCCGTGGAACCTTCGATAGTCCACCGATTGAGGCGGGCTATCGCGCTTCCGGCAACGAGCGAAAAGTTTCTGATGCGGGCTGACAAGGTACATGATCAGCTTCAAGGCCTTTCGAACTGCTAGGCAAGCCGGGTTATGGCCGGGCTATGACCGTGTGGGACGCGTGACACACGGACGGATTCAGGCATCGATGCCAGGCGCTAGTTCTCGCCCGCGAGCGTGGCGAGAAATGACCGCCGCCATTCTGCTGCGTCATTGCGCCTGATGCGCTTGAGCAGTGCACTATGCCTTGCAATTCTTTCCTCAAGCGGCATCGCGAGCGCTTTTGCGATCGCATCGGCAACCTCGTCGACCGCATACGGGTTCACGATCAAGGATTCGGCAAGTTCTTCGGCCGCACCTGCAAAACGCGACAAAACCAGCACTCCGGGGTCGGCTTCGTCCTGCGCGGCTATGTATTCCTTGGCGACGAGGTTCATTCCGTCACGCAGGGGTGTGACCAATCCGACCTGGCTAGCGCGCAACAGGCCAGCAAGCCGAGAGCGTGATACGGCACGGTGGATGTAGCGGATCGGGGTCCAAGCCAAATCCGCGTATCTTCCGTTGACCGCGCCGGCGGTTGCTTCAAGCTGGGCCCGGATGTCGGCATAGGCGCTGACCTCCTCGCGCGTCGGCGACGCAATCTGCAAATAGGTTGCCGCCCGCTCGTGTTCCGGATGCCTTTCCAAAAGACGCGCGAAAGCCTGCATGCGGCCGGGGAGACCCTTGGAGTAGTCCAGCCGATCGACGCCGATGATTTGCTTGAGGCCCAGAATCTGGCGGCGCATGGAATCGATCTGCACATCCTCCGCCGCCTCATTGGCCATGCGTGCGATTGAATCGACGTCGATGCCTATCGGAAAACACCTCGATAACACCGTGCGGCGGTTCATCTCAGCCGAACCATTGATATCAAAAGTAGTGGAGTTGGCCGCCTGCACTGAGCGCCGGAAATTCCCCACGTCCGTTTCGGTCTGGAACCCCACGACGTCATATTGAAGCAGATCATCGATGAGTTCTTCATGGTCGGGCGTGGCTACAAACAGGTCGGGCGGCGGGAACGGTATGTGAAGAAAAAACCCGATCCGATTCCGGACTCCCAGCCGCCGCAACTGGGCGGCCAAGGGGATAAGGTGGTAGTCGTGAACCCACACCAGGTGGTCGTTGCCCGACAGCAGTCCTGCGAGCGCCTTCGCGAACCGCGCATTGATCTGCCGGTAGGCGTGTAGAAACTCTGCCCGGTGGTTCACCAGGTCGAGTCGGTAATGAAAAAGCGGCCACAGCGTGCTGTTGGCATAGCCATTGTAATAGAGCGAATACTCCTCATAGGGCAGGGTAAGCGCAGCCGTCTCGATCTTTCCCACCCGTTCCAAGCGGATCAGCGGTTCGTCGCTCGCGGCGTAGTCCTGATACTCGGCGCTTGCTCCTAGCCACAGGCCTCCACGCTCGGCCAACGCATCCCCGATGCCTACAGCAAGTCCGCCGGCTTGCGACAGATCGCGAATGTTCCCCAGCCTGTTCGAGACGACAACCAGACGACGCGGGATGGCGCGATCGCCAGTTGGCTCCCCACCTACGGCGTCGCGCTCAAGAGGGTCACCAACCGTTTGCGAAGCCTCGTTGAGAATTTCATCCGGTCGCTGCAACAAGAGCAAATCCTGAGCGTGAAGATCGCTTGGGGAACGGTCCGCGCGTGCGATTGTTCCCGACGTAAGTGTCCAGCCGGATTCGCTGGTTCTCGGCCCGCTCGGGCGCCTTTTTCAGCGGCTCTCGCAGGATCGTCGTCGGACACACCGGTGATGAGACCCCGATCCAGCACGCCGAGCAGCCGCTTTGGCGACGGCCGGACTTACCGCTTTGGTATTCATGCTGCCGGATCCCCTGCCCTGTCATATCAACTCCCCACCTTGGCAAAAGCCCCAACTGACCAAACCGTCAGTCCACCTCGATTACCTTGCGCGTCGGCTTTCGTTGGCGGGGCGGCTGCTTTGCGGCTACGGGCGCGGGCGGGGTCTGCGCTATCGATGCCTCCAACAACTGTCGCTGTTCTCTAAGCCGCGCCGTCTTGGCTTCCCTGGCATGCCGCTCCGCTTCCAACAGCAACTTGGCTTCTCGATCCGCCCTCTCGATCTTTTCCCTGTCGACGCGTCGTGTTTTCAAGGTCGCCTCCTTTGGTCAGACGGCGAACAAAGTGCGGACCTGAAAAAATGTTCCCAACAAATTAAGGCCTGATCCTGCCTCAAATGATATTGACCAGCAGCCCGCCGGTTGCGCGCATCTGCGGCTCTGTGACGTCCAAAGGAACTGCTTGCCGTCCGCGGCGTTACGCCACCACGCTGGCCGGAAGATTACCATGGACGACAAACCCCGAACGACGATCAGAAAACCGGCCCGGATTGATCGAGGGCATTGCTTTTGCGGAGCCATCACAGCTGAATTCAGTGGCGATCCCTTTTGGATTTGTTTCGACCACGACGATGACTGCCGACGAGCGATCGGCAGCCCACTGACGATCTGGATTGGCTATCGTCCAGATCAGGTCGATTGGCTCGGCTCCAAACCAAAAACATTTTCGAAAACCAGGGGCGTCGTGCGCTCCTTCTGTTCGGAATGTGGCACCTCGATTGGGTACACCGATGAAGGCTTGCCAAATGAGTTCTACATCTCGATCGGATTCATGGACGCGCCCGAGAAGTTCCATCCCCAAGCTCAAGCCTATTGGGAAATGCGGCTGCCGTTTATCAGGATGGATGACGGTTTGCCTCGCGTCGAGGGCTACACCCGGGCGCGCGACCCCGCCCTGGGCAATCCCAGAGACCGGTGAGGCAGGAGGCTGGATCTCGGGCGTCGTACCTGCAAGCCAGCGCCAGGGCTGGCGGAACGGCGGCCGAACCATTGGAATGAGAGAGATCTCCAAACGGACAAATGCCCGAAACCAATTTCACCGGGGTGGGTTGAAGATGGACATGCGGGACTTGTTTTCACAGTCTGACGACAAAGAAGCGGATGTTTGAAGGATTCAAGCTAGAGACTGTGGATCTGCCCGAGTCCTCACTGCGAGTCAGGTATGGAGGTTCAGGCCCGCCGCTTCTTTTGCTGCATGGCCATCCTCGGACGCACGTTACCTGGCACCGGGTAGCCCCACTTCTCGCCCCCGACCACACAGTTGTCTGCCCCGATCTGAGGGGCTTTGGCCAGTCCTCGGTACCGGCGGACGCCGTGGACCATGCTGGATCCTCCAAGCGTGCCAAGGCCAGGGACTGCATTGCTCTCATGGGACATCTCGGCTTTCGCCGGTTTGCCATCGCAGGCCATGACCGCGGCAGCTACACAGCGTTCCGAACAGCCATGGATCACCCGCCGGCGATCAGCCATCTGATCGTCATGGACAGCGTCCCTATCCTGGAAGCCCTCGAACGCTGCGACGCCCGCTTTGCGAAGCTCTGGTGGCATTGGTTCTTTTTCGCACAGCCGGACAAGCCCGAACGCGCAATCATGGCCGATCCTGACGCATGGTATGGCGGCTCAGCCGAGTCCATGGGGGCTGAGGCCTATGTCGACTACAAGGACGCAATCCACGATCCGAATGTTGTTCACGGCATGCTTGAAGACTATCGGGCAGGTCTGGCCATCGACCAATTGCACGATGCCGACGACAGGAAAGCTGGTCGCCGGGTCGCGTGCCCGACCTTGGCGCTCTGGTCCGCCCGCGATGACCTTGAGGCACTCTACGGCAACGTGCTCGATGTTTGGCGACCCTGGACCACCGAACTGAAGGGCCAACCGATCGAAAGCGGACATCATATGGCCGAAGAAGCAGCCGAGGCGGTAGCCGCAGCTGTCATGGCGTTCTTGCGCGAACCGACGTCGTCATGCGGCGAGCTTTGCTGAACCAATCCGTTTGATGGCACTGCTGATCGACCGTTCGCCATCGTCGTAGTCAGCCCAGGCGATGGTCTTTTTGAGGTGGCCCGGAACCGTGCGAACGGTGTATTTTTTCGGATCGAGATCCGCCTTCACCTGACTCCAAGTCAGCGGCATGGATACAGTCGCGCCTTCCCTGGCGCGAGGGGAGAAAGGGGCGACGGCTGTCGCCATGCGATCATTCCTGAGATAGTCGAGAAAAATCCGGGATGTCCGCAGCTTCTTGGCCATGTTGACGAGGTAGAGATCGGGGCTGTCTGCCGCCATCTGCATGCAGACGGCCTTTGCGAAGGCCTTGGCCTCGGCCCATGTCGTCTTGCTGCGTTGGGCCGTCAATGGCGTCACGACATGCAAGCCTTTGCCGCCCGTGGTTTTGCAGAAGCTCACCAAGCCCAGATCTTCGAGACGATCGCGCATTTCCTTGGCTGCCGCGACCACCTTCGCAAAAGGGACTTCCGGACCGGGGTCAAGGTCGAAGACAAGTCGGCCAGGTATTTCGGGATGACCCGGCTGGCAATTCCAGGGGTGAAGCTCAAGGCCGCCTATCTGGGCGATCGCGGCCAGACCCTCGACGCGGTCGATTTGCAGATACGGTTTGTGATCGCCGAAGACTTTTACCAGTTCCAGCAGATTGGATGTGCCTGGCATTGCGTGGCGCTGGAAAAACTGCTCGCCGGCGTAGCCATCCGGCGCGCGCACGAGTGAACAGGGACGACCTTTGATATGTCTGATCATCCAGGGGCCAACGGTCTCGAAATATTCTGCAAGATCGAGCTTGTCGACGGGCTGACCGTCGCCGGCATTCGGCCAAAGCGGCTTGTCCGGCTTGGAAATGATGACGCCCATGACAACCGGGCTTTTTCCTGTCTTGCCAGTCACCTTGGCAGGGTCGGCAATCGGCGTCTCTTGAGGATCAGCTGGACGCTCGGCATCGACGTCTTTTGCGGGCTTGTCTTCACGCAGGCCTTTGAAGGCGGCCTGCCGGATATTGCCACCCCCGGTCCAGCCGGCGAACTCGATTTCCGCGACCAATTCCGGCTTCGTCCAGAAGACGGTTGAATTCCTTTTCGGTGCGCCATCGCCGGTAAACGGCGACGTCGCGGCTTTCATCTCCTGCAGCCTGGGCATCAGCTGCTTGACCTTTGCCTCGCTGAATCCGGTCCCCACACGGCCGATATAGGCGAAATGTTCACCGCGATTGACGCCGACGAGCAATGACCGGAATTTGCCGTTGGTCGTCGACCAGCCGCCGATGACCACCTCATGCCCGGCGCGGCATTTCGATTTGGCCCAGGTGTCGGTCCTCCCCGAAACATAGGTTGCATCGGCCCTCTTGGAGACAATCCCCTCAAGCGAAAGGCGACAGGCAGAACGCAGCACCGCGTCGCCGCCATTGCTGAAGTGCTCGACATAGCGGATGAGATTTTGCGCGCCGCGATCGACTTCGCCGAGCATCTCGCTCAGACGTTCCTTCCGTTGTGAGAGAGGCATCTTTCGCAGATCGACGCCATTTGCGAAGAGCAGGTCAAAAGCAAAGTAGATCAGGTCTTTCGTCCGGCGCTCCGACAGCGCCGCCTGCAGTGCGGCAAAATCGGGCGCGCCGTTCTCGTCAAGCGCTACGATTTCGCCGTCGATGATGACGTTGGGGAGGCTGGCGGCCTCCTTTGCGATGGCGCCAAATTTCTCCGTCCAGTCAAGACCCTTGCGGGTCTTAAGGGCGATGTCCTTGTCTTCCACGCGCAACTGGACGCGATAACCGTCAAACTTGATTTCGTGAACCCAGTTCGTCCCGGCCGGCGGCCGGGAAAGCGTTGCGCAAAGCTGTGGTGGGATGAAGTCGGGCATCTTCGCCGCTGAGGCACCAGCGGCTCGCTTCGGCCGCGGAGCAGGCTTTGCCGACTTGGCGGCGCGCTTGTCGGCATGGCCGCGCTTGCTGTCCCAAACGGCATCCGCATCGGCCGACGATGAACCTTTCATCATGAACGGCTTCGGACCTGCCCCCTTTCCCGCTGCAATCCTTTCCATGCTCCGACCGGAGGCGACGGATCGGTCCTGAGCCAGCACCGCATCGCCATTGCCCTCTGTCGCGTATTTGTCGCGGTGTTTGATCAGCAGCCAGTTGGTCCGCTTCCCGCCATTGCGGTCATGCTTCATGCGCACGAGGACGAAGCTTCCATGCAGGCGCTTGCCCTGCAGCGTGAATTTCAGGTCGCCTTTTTCCAACGCCTTTTCGGGAGACATGGCGCCTTCCGGTTCCCAATATCCGCGATCCCACAACTGCACCGTGCCGCCACCATATTGTCCTTTGGGAATTGTGCCTTCGAAGTCGCCGTACTCCAGCGGGTGGTCCTCAACCTCCACGGCAAGTCGTTTGTCGTGAGGATCCAGTGATGGACCTTTGGTCACAGCCCATGATTTGAAGACCCCGCCAAGCTCGAGGCGAAGATCATAGTGCAGCCGCGTGGCCGCGTGTTTTTGGATGACAAACCGAAGTCGATTCGAACCCGCAATCGAGCTTTCGCCGCTGGGCTCTTTCGTCTTCGCGAAATCCCTTTTCGCCCGGTAGGTTGAAAGCTCGCCCGTTTTCATGGAAGTGCCCCGACTAATGACGCAACGCCGGACTCAACGCAGTGGGTGAGATTTGGTTCGGTTCATGGCCGAGACAGCGCCGACGCTGCTTTTCCGCTTCAGAGCGGCGTCGGCGTCAAATGAGGCCTTCACGGAGACTACAGGTGTCGTCACCGCTGACGTTAAGGTTCCTTGGTTTGCCCAACCATTTTTGCAAGCTCTGAAAATGGTGGGATGTCCAGTTCGCCTTGCGCGTTGTTTGCGATCTGCAGAAGCCGGATCGGGAAGCAGATCGCGTCACGGTTGGCCGGTGACATGTCTTCGTAGGTCCGCTCGTCACTTGTCATGGACGCCTCTGCCTTTCGCAGGGCGGTATCGATCTCGTCAATTGACAGCAGACCTTTGTGAACGAGCAGATTGTTGATTGACGCGACCGCCATCATCAACCCTTCAAGCTGAAGATTGGCAACGTTCATGGCTTGACCGTGTTTCCGCCGCCCGGCCTCGCCGGGGCGTTCTGGCCATCGGATTGGTGCGTCTTGTCATCCACTTCGTTGACTGGCCGCGTCAGACCGACCCCACTCTTGGGTTTCTTGTTGCCGGCCGCATCCTGAGAGAACGCATCCGAAGGATCAGGACCTGTTCTAGCCGGGTACTTCGTTGCGCCGGTCTCGCGACGGTTTTCATTATCAGGCATTTTTGATCACTCCAATCGGATGACCGATAACCATTACGAGCCCGGCGAGTTCCGGCGCCGCATGGAACATTTCTGGGCGTGGTGCAGAGACAAGCGGGCGTGTCTCGGCAGTCACGCCTCGCGCACTGGCGGCAGGTCTCGCTTTCGTTGCCCACAGCACTAGGTTACTCGTTGAGGCAAAAGGAATTCCCCATGCGGGTGGCACGCGAAGCCTGGGTTCTTGGCAAGGAGAGCATCCTCGGATTCATCAACGACAATGCCCTCAGCCACGGTGCGGCGATGGCATTCTATGCCGTTACGTCCCTGGCCCCGATCTTGTTGATCGTTGTTGCGATTGCTGGACTTGTCTTTGGGCATGAAGCAGCTCAACTCGCTCTGTCGGCCGAAATCGCAGGCGTGATGGGATCGCAAACCGGCGACCTTCTGCGCAGCACCATCGAAAGCGCTTCTCACAGAACCGCCGGCACTGTTGCCACTTTGGTGGGCATTGTCACCCTCTTCGTGACAGCCTCAGGGGTGTTTGGCGAAATGCAGCTTTCGCTCAACACAATCTGGAAGATTGAGCCACCACCCATGTCTGTGTCGCGATTGGTGCGGGCGCGGGCGGCCAGCCTGGGTCTGGTTGCAGCGTTAGGATTTCTACTGCTTGTCTCGTTGGCGGCGAGCGCCGCCATTTCCGCGCTTGGCGCTGCCATCAACGCCCATCTGCCGTTCGGCACGATCATTCTCGCGTCGATAAACGGCATTGTATCATTCGTGCTGATTTCCGCTCTGTTTGCCGCGATCTTCAAGATCCTGCCGGACCGGTCGCTCGCTTGGCGCGATGTCGCAATTGGCGCGGCAGTGACCGCTTTGCTCTTCACCATCGGCAAGTCGCTGATTGGCTGGTATATCGGAACCAGCGCGATTGCATCCTCCTATGGCGCGGCGGGTGCACTGCTGGTCGTGCTGCTTTGGGTTTACTATTCGTCTGAGATATTCCTGCTCGGCGCCGAGTTCACGCGGGCCTATTCCGTCCGTCTCGGCAGTCGGTCCGACCTTCAACCGATAGTGGAGGCAGAGAGCCCGTCGCGACAGACATCGAACCTTAGACCAACCATCCAACGCGAGGTGCAGGCCTGGATTGTGATCACGGGTTTGCTGACCTTCGTGGCGACACGGGTCTGGCCATCGCGGCGATCTTAGCTGCTTCCCACCAATTCTGTTTCTTTGGAACGCAACCCGGACACCGGAATTGCATAGGAACAGGAGGTTGCCCATGCCAAAATTCCGCTTTGAGACGACAGTATCCGGCCAGACTACCGCTCTCGAGGAAGAGCTAGCGAGTGCGGAGATGGCCAGTCCGAGAGCAATAGAGATGGCGCGCGTAGCGGTGGCGGCGGATCCTGGGTCAGGAACCAAGCAATCGGGATCGACTATCAAGGTCTACGATGAAGCCGGATACCTGGTCGCCACAGTCAATTTTTCCGACGTGTTGCCGAGTGATCCGGACGCCGGACAGCATGGGATTGGCGACGCGATTGTCGAAGAACCGGGTGTGATGCGGTCTGGCTGACCCGTGGTAGATCAGGGTTTCACGTTTCGCTCACGCGATCCCCGGCAGGGCAATTTGCTGAGATCGCGAGGTCCTCGGCCATCGTCGGATGCTAGAGCTGAGATTCGATCGGGAGGTGACGGACGAAGACCGCCAGGATACGGCGAAAAAATCCGGCTTCTGGTTCATGCGTATAGTCCTGAATCTTGCCTTCGCCGCATCCATGCCAATGCAGAACATTGTGCTTCAGTTCGAGCCGATAGCTTGTTTCCGGAGATATTTCCGATTGGAATCGATGCCGCAGTTCGGCGACCAATTTCGGATCCTCAAACAGCACGCCCATTTCCGAGTTCAAGGACACTGACCGTGGATCGAAATTGAAGGAACCGACGAAGCCGATATTGTCGTCGACGGTGAAAGCTTTCGTATGCAGACTGGCGCCCTTCGAGCCAAACACCGAGATTGCGGAGCGCCGGTTGAACGGCTGAAGCTCGAAAATATTGACGCCATTCCTCAGCAGCCGCTTGCGATAGTTTGCGTAAGCGCCATGGACTGCGGCGACGTCCGTGGCGGCCAGGGAATTGGTCAGAACCGAAACGTCAACACCGGCGCCGACAAGGTCCAGCAAGATCGCTGTGCCCCTTTTGCCGGGGATGAAATAGGGCGACACAATCTCCAGACACCCGCGCGTGGATTGGATGATCGGACGCAGCTCTTTCATAAGCCAGCTGCGACGTCTCCAACCACGAACTTTCTCCGGCGGATCGGAAATGACCCGCACGCCATCCACCCAATGAACGTCGTTGCTGGCCGCAATAAACTCCGTGATCGAGCCCCGGTTGCCGATGCCGTTCAGGAATTTGGGATCGGGGCCGGTATCGCTTCCTTCAAGCCATTTGGGATGCTCATGCTCAGCCACTGATCCCAAGGTTTTGATTGGCTTGGCTTCATTGCAAGCCCAGAAGGCATCGAATATCGCCGCGGTTTGCCGTACCGCAGGCCCCAGGAGCAGCAGATCGAGGTCCCGGAAATTGGTTTCTGCCGCATCGAAATAGGCATCGCCAACATTCCGACCGCCGACAATGGCAAATTTGTCGTCAACGATCCAAGCCTTGTTGTGCATCCGTCGCGTCAATGCAAAGAGCCGCAACAGCACTTCCACACCACGCATGATCCGGCCGCGCCTGATACCGCTCGGATTGAACAACTTCAATTCGATGTTTGGATGGTTGTTCAGCACCAGATATGCCGCATCATTTTTACGCGGATTGACGTCGTCAAGGAGCATGCGCACCCGAACACCGCGCTCAGCAGCTCGAAAAACCTCGCGAAGCAGCAAGCGGCCGGTGTGGTCATCATGCCAAAGGTAATACATCAGGTCGAGGCTGCGCTCAGCGCTCCTTGCCGCCAGCACGCGCACAGCGAAAGCGTCATAATTGTCCGAGACAAGCAGCAAGCCGCTCTTGCCGGTTTTGATGTTGTCGTCTGCGGTTCGCGAAAGTGATACGTCCATAAAAATTGCCACCTTTGGACGGCGCTCGCTGCCATCCCGCTCAAATCATAGCTAGAACCATTCTGAGGTATTCTGGTTGCATACGCAGCGTCCAATCACCCAATTGCTGGATGCAAGCAGGGCCAGCAATCAAGCGGCTGCAGAGCGGTCAGGAGGCTTGAGAGGCGTTGCCCCGACTGCTCTGCTGCCGCCGCGGAACTTGCGTCTCCTGCAGTCCCAGGCCCTCAGACCGCACGACCGTTGGCGGGAGCCCGATGGCGTGCGCCCCGCCGCGGCTCTTCGACGAGAATGACGTGGTCGTTGTTCTCAGTGAAGCGCAGGACCCTTTAAATTTAGATATCTCCATTATCCCGGAACCGGGTTCGGGTTTCCGAGTTAAGAAAATGCTCGCGACGGGCAATTTTCAACAGAGGAGACGGCACAATGCCCACTGCCAAGAAAGCCAATGGCAACAACAAGGACCTGGAGGACCTTTTCCTCGATGGCCTCAAAGACATCTACTATGCCGAGAAGAAAATTCTGAAAGCCTTGCCGAAGATGGCCAAAGGCGCATCCGAAGAGCAAGTTTCGGCAGCATTCGAGAAGCACCTCGCTGAAACCGAGGGGCAGGTCGAACGTCTGGAGGAGGTCTTCGAGATTCTCGGCGCGGCCGCGCGCGGCAAAACCTGCCCGGCGATCGACGGCATCCTGGAGGAAGGATCTGAAATCCTTCAGGAGTACAAGGGTTCGACTTCGCTCGATGCAGGGCTCGTCGGTGCCGCGCAAGCCGTGGAGCACTACGAGATCGCCAGGTATGGAACCCTGATTGCCTGGGCTACGACGCTCGGCAAGGATGACGTGGTTGCGCTCCTCAATGCGACACTTGAAGAGGAGAAGGCCACCGACGAGGCGTTGACTGCCCTCGGTGAAGCCGGCGTCAACGAACGAGCGGCAGAACGGAAAGCGGCTTGATTGATCGCCTACCCAACCGCCTCGGCGACCAATGTGCCGAGGCGGTCCCGGGAGATGAAGGACATGATCACGCATATCTACAAAGGACTGGAAAGTTTCCTGCTTGAGTGTTCGGCCCCGCTGGTCAGGCGCCGCGCCCTTGGCGGTTCGCGCAGCGATCCTCGGCAGCTGCGAGAAGAGCGCCGAGATTGAGTTCAGGACCCGCAAAGTCGCCGAATGAGCGCCAACATGGAGAGTCGGATGGGCTTCTTTGGAAAATATTTCTCAGGACTGTTGAGCAAGAAATCGACTGACGGCAAGGGGAGCGGCGATATGCGTAAAGCTACCGGCGCGGGTCCGGCGATTGCTGCGCATTCCAAAGATGCAAAGACATCCGCTGCTTCCGGTCAAAGCACCAATGCTTCGAGCAAAAATGCAGATGGACGATGACAAAAGGCAAGATTTGGCTACCGACTCAATGTCGCATCGAAGCGGCGCAAAGACGTTAAATCGTCGAGATGACCCGCATAGCAACCTTCAACGTCAATGGCGTCAACGGCCGACTGCCAGTGCTTCTCAGGTGGCTTGGCGAAACCGGCTATGACATCGTCTGCCTTCAAGAACTGAAGACCTCTGACGAAAAATTTCCCGTCGATGCGATTAGGAACGCCGGCTATGGCGCAATCTGGCACGGACAGAAGTCCTACAATGGCGTGGCAATCCTCGCTCGCGGGATTGAGCCGCTGGAACGTCGTCGAGGTCTGCCGGGCGATCCCGACGATTCGCACAGCCGCTACATCGAGGCAGATGTGAATGGGCTTGTTGTCGGCTGCCTGTATTTGCCCAATGGCAATCCAGCGCCGGGGCCGAAGTTCGACTACAAACTTCGCTGGTTCCGACGTTTGATCACCTATGGCCAGGTGCTGCTCGGCGATAGCTCACCGACCATCCTGTGCGGCGACTATAACGTCGTTCCAGGCCCGATCGACGCGGCGGTGCCGGGGCGCTGGGTTGGCGATGCCGTTTACTTCCCCGAGAGCCGGAGCGCGTACGCCGAAATGCTTGCTCAGGGCTGGTTCGATGCGGTTCGTCGCATTCATCCAGAAAAAGGAATTTACACTTATTGGAACTTCTCCTACCGCGGCGGGTACGATCGGAGTTCCGGGCTCCGGATGGACCATCTCTTGCTGAGTTCATCCCTATTGGATCGCCTGAAGAATGCCGGAGTAGATGCCGAAACGCGTGCATGGGACAAGCCGAGCGATCATGCGCCAGCCTGGATAGAACTTGATTGAGCTTCCTCGGCAAGGAGCCTGAAGACCTAGTGGCGCTCCTTCGTGATTACATTTGGCCGCGCATGTCTATCGTCAACAATGAGGACTGCCGGCGCCAAGCGATTCAAAGGACGCAATGATGACAAACACTCAAAAGGAAGCTGAACTGATTGCGCGCCTTGCACGCCAGCATGGCGTCACTGATGGCGCTGTCATGGCTGTCCTTGAGGCGTTGCGGCGTGGTGGTGGAGCCATGGCCCAGTTCAGCCACGTCGACTTCGGAGGAATGTCACAATGGTCCTCCGGCATGACGATGGTCGGCGACATGTTCGATGACAGCCTCAAGGCGAAGCTCAACACTATCGCGGCGGAGCTCTCGGCCTACCTGCGCGAACATCCCGCCAAGCCACAACGCGACGACACGAGCTATCGTTCTGCAGCTATGGCCCACGCCGGCTCATGGTGGCCTGAGGAGTTTGGGAGCCCGTCTGCCGCTGGTTCTCAAAACAATATGCGTTACGCAGCGTTTCCTGAGCGAAGCCGCCTGGTCATCGACGATCATGGAAAGATGGAGATTTATGACACGGGCGACCATCGCATATCCGGTGTTTCGCAGAGCCAGAGCACGGCCTCCACCCTGACCTTTGTCAGCCAGCACGGCGTGGTCCGCGTATCTGATCTCAAGCGCGTATCTGCGACGTAGGTCAGGGCCGCTTCCATGCAGACAGTCACGCTCATCGGCTATCTCGCGACCGTCTGCTCGATGAGCAGTTTCACGCCGCAAGCCTGGAAAATCATCAGGACACGAGAGACAAGCGGCATTTCCGCACCGATGTATGCCATCACTGTGTTGGGGTTCGCCTTGTGGCTGGCCTTCGGCATCATGAAGGCAGAGTGGCCGATCATAATCACGAATGGCGTCTGTCTCCTGCTGTCAGCGTTCATTCTCACAATGACAGTCCTGCCGCAGGCTGAGAAAGAGGCGGTTGCCAAGGCTTTCGACCCCGACGACTAAATTAGCGCTTCCAACTTTTCAGCAGCGGACCTTGGCTACCATATGCAGGATCCTTGCGCGGACGCCCCACCCTGGGGATCGTTGCGAGCGCATCGCTATGCTGATCCTTGCTCCTACATTCGTCATAAGTCCCAAACGGAGGATACGCGCCGACAACCAAAAAGTCATCGGATGCCGAGAGACATTGGTGCCCGGTGCCTGCCGGGAGGACCGCGACGTCGCCAGCCTTCAGCGACAGCGTTCGTCCTTTCTTGCCCCAAACCGGGCTTCAGCATTTCCGCGGGCAATGCCCAGAACCTCGTGTATTTGCGAATGATAGTGAACGTAATCATAGATGCCGTTTCGCCAGCTATCGCCCCATCCGTTTGCATCGAAAAGCACCTCCATGACGGCTGCTGGATCAAGTCCTTCGGGCAATTCGACGGCGCCTCGATAAACGACGAGCGGCCATGCTGGATGATTGGGTACAAGTCCATCATCCTTGAACCAGAACTCATTCGACTTTCGCTGCCTCACAAATCCGGCGACAGCTTGCTTGCGCGGTCTTGCGAAACCGGTGACGTTCTCGATCACTTTCTTGCTGGTTTCCAAAATGCTCATCGACGCTGCCTCTAAAGCAGAGGTTAGTTTAGCCGCTCGCTCAGAGCTCGACCTTTGCGTTGTCGCCCACATTCGGCTTGGCGCCGGTAACGGCCGCAAACACCATCGTTGCGGTAGCCATCATTAGCCCCCGGCTGTCCCACAATTCGCCTTCGTCGGGTTTGACCGTTATCAGACGAATCTCGGGATCATCGGCATTATCCCACCAGGCTGCGTCAGTTTTCTCCCAGAGTTCGGTGATCTTTTCCCTATCATTTGTCACTGTGGCCGGGCCTGACATCGTGACGTATTTGTAGTGGCTGTTGTCACTCCAGGCCAAAGTGACCTTTGGATAGGTCGACAGTTGCTTGCTCTTGGCGCTGTCGTCATTGACGAGGAAGTATATGGCGTTTTCCTCACGGACCACACGCGCAGACAGCGGACGGGCTCGATTGTACTCGCCGTCCCAGGTCACAAACATGCAGACGTCGATGTCCTCGGCGAGTTCCCAGATGCGGTCTGTCGCCTCGGCGGGCGTGAGGTCCGTCTGCTGCTCTCGGCGGTTAGCCATAAGCGTCCTCCTGCGGGTGAATATCCTCGCTTACAACTCACGTCCCGCCACGACGTTCCAACTCACTGGGTCCTTCGGCCTTGCTAAAGCGGTGGAACTTTCGAAATTGCCGGGAGTTCGGATGGCAGACCGCGAGGCCATGATGGCGGACAAGACGCTTCGAACATCAAAACGTACACCCGAGCAAGACGCAAAGGGTCAGTCGGAAAAGGACCACAAGGGCGGCGGAAACGATGGCGTCGCCAGCGCCGATCCGCGGGTGATCTCCGGCAAAAAAGACGGCGACGCGACATTCCCTGTCAAGGGACCGAAGAAATAGCTATGAGCCCATTAGTCGGGCATCTGGCGGTGTCATCAATGCTACGGAGAAAATTGACGAACGGGCTGAAATCATTTCGCTAAAGCCACAGAGTCAAGGCCAGCCTTCCCGACTTGCCGCCCCCAAGTGCAATCGCGGCAATCCGTCGATCCGTCTGTGTCGCGATGACACTTTGCTAACGTCACCGACGCGGATCACCTCAACCCTCCGGAGTTTCATGACGCGCATCGGCCTCAAGGCGCTAATGGCAGCCTCAAGGCGCTAATGGCAGCCTGGAATCACGCGACCTTTGAAAAGAGAGCGACGTCGCATCTGGCCAAACCGTAGCGCCATCGGTGATCGGTTGTGGCAACCCGGCTCTGGTAGAACAGCGAAAGCTGACTTCCTTCGATCATGACTGTCGAGTGGCCGTTCTCGCCCGGTTGACCTGGCTCCAGCACCGGGCCGATCGAAACGTAAGGTCCGCTGACCTCGTCGGCTATGGCAAAAAACACCCGTTGCCGGTTTCCCCGAAGGCCGTCCGGAAGAAAGCACGTGGCATTGAGAAGCACCCGGCCGTCCGGCAATTCGATCAGTTGCGCGCCCTCAATGCCCCATTCGTAGTCGGGATCATCTCTGGTGTTATGGTGGGGAACATCGTTGTGGTCGAGGATTTTGCCGATCCGCTTCCACGGACCGAACCACGAGTCGGACTGGCTACGTGCCAGATAGATGTCGGGCTGAGGCACCCTGGTGAATTTTGGCATAGCCGAATAAACCAGGTAGCGCCCACCGCCAATGACTGCCGGATGCGGATCGTAAATGCCGTCCTCTTCCGTGTCCGGGATGGCCAGAATGGCCGGACTGAGGACTACCCAATGGAACCCGTCGTTGGAAACCGCATGCTCGCAACGGCCACCCGACTTCATGAATTCCGTCTGGATGAACATGTGGAAGACGCCGCACTCGTGGGTCACACCGGGAGCCGCAACACCAGTGCCGTTGATTGGAAGTTCGATCGGCTCATGCTCGGCCCACGGCCCATACAGATCGGGCGCCGTGGCATGCAAGATTCTCCACGTCTCGGTGGTGACCGTGCCGCTTGACCCGAAGACGTGCCAGACACGGCCATCGAAGACAGGACACGGGTCCTTGAGATCATCCACGCTTTGCGGATGAAACAGTGGAAAAACGTTGGTTTCAAAGTTGATGTTCATGTCAGCCCCGGAATTCGCCTCGGCAGTCGGAGACGCGCAGAGATACAGGCGAATCATTGATGTTAGGCACATTCTATAGCCAACGAGTTCAACGCAAATACGGCAATGCCGCTGTCCACCAGCATTCCTCGTTGAACCACGCTTTCAGTGGCGGCCGGGTTCCGACAGCCGCCCTCGCCTCCGCAACCAGATCCCGCTTCGTGCGTGGAACAAGCGGGCGACCGGGCCTTCTTCATTTCAGTTGGAACAACTCACCTGATCGAAAGTTAGGAGCTGGAACTAAGTAGTTCTCTCCATTCGCGATTAACAAATGTTAATCGTAACATAAATAGTGTCACAGAGGGAGTATGTCAATGGATGCGGCCTTTGGCGGGGTAACCGGCAGTCAATATGTTCGTCGCGAAAATATACTGGTCTGCTTCTCCCACTTACGATGGAATTTTGTTCACCAGCGTCCGCAGCATCTCCTCACTCTCGCATCCGCTCAGCAGCGAGTGGTCTACTTTGAAGAACCCCTTTTCCAAGATTTGCCGCAGCCGCTGATGCGGACGAGCGTGGCATCGGAAAACATTCTAATTGTCACACCAGTGCTGCCGCTCGGCACGTCGGCCGCGAAAGCAGATGCCGTCCAGCGGAGATTTGTGCAGCAGACCATCGCTTCTATGCCGCATAGCCGGCTGATCGCCTGGTACTACACCCCAATGGCTCTTCGCTTCACGGAATTCCTCGACCCAGACATATGCGTCTATGACTGCATGGACGAACTCTCTGCGTTCAAGAATGCGCCTCCCGAGCTGGGCCAGATGGAAAAGGCGCTTCTGCGCCGCGCGGATCTGGTTTTCACCGGTGGTCTAAGCTTGTTCGAGACCAAGCGTCACCTGCATCCTGCCATCTTTCCATTTCCGAGCAGCATCGATGTGAGGCACTTTCACACCGCAAGACGGCCAGGAAGGGACCCAGCCGACCAGGCCGGCATTCCTTCCCCGAGGGTTGGATATTTCGGCGTCATCGACGAGCGGCTGGACGTCGATCTCGTGGCGCTAGCGGCAAAGACAATGCCGGACGTGCATTTCGTCATGCTCGGTCCGGTCGTCAAGATCGACCCTGCAAGCCTGCCGCAAGCCGAAAACCTGCATTGGCTTGGCCCGAAAGCCTACTGCGATCTGCCCGACTATTTGCGCCATTGGGACGCCGGATGGATGCCGTTTGCCCTCAACGAGGCCACGCGTTTCATCAGCCCGACCAAGACGCCGGAATTCCTCGCCGCAGGTCTGCCGGTGATCTCGACGGCAATCGTCGACGTGGTGCGCAGTTACGGTGCTGCCGGGCTGGTGGAAATCGCCGACTGTGACGATCTGGAAATCAAGCTGCGCTCCGTTCTTTCGCGACCGCGTCAGATGCTCCTGCAGCAAGTCGATGCCTACCTTGCGGACATGTCCTGGGAACGGACATGGAATGCCATGGCAGCTCACATTGAGCGCGCCTACCAACGCAAGAAGGTCGTGCCCCTTCGCAGGAGTGCATAGCCATGTTCGATTGGCTGATCGTCGGCGCGGGTTTCGCCGGCAGTGTGCTTGCCGAACGGATAGCGTCCCAGCGTCAAGAAAGCGTTTTGCTGATCGATCGCCGCAGCCATGTCGGAGGCAACGCCTACGACTGCTACAATGAAGCCGGCATCCTCATCCATCGCTACGGCCCGCACATCTTCCACACCAACAGCCAAACGATCGTGGACCACCTTTCGCAGTTCACGCAATGGCGGCCGTACGAGCACAGGGTGTTGGCGGCCGTGGACGGGCAACTGGTTCCCATCCCGATCAATCTCGACACCATCAACCGGCTTTACGGGCTGGACCTGACCTCGGCACAGCTGGAGGATTTCTTCGCGTCGCGACGCGAAACGGTGGAGGATGTCCGAACGGCTGAGGACGTCGTCGTCAGCACCGTGGGGCGCGAGCTCTATGAAAAATTCTTCCGCGGCTACACAAGAAAGCAGTGGGGCGTCGATCCCAGTCAGCTGAGCAAATCCGTGACGGCACGAGTGCCGACCAGGACCAACCGTGACGACCGCTATTTCAGCGACAGCTTCCAGAAAATGCCGGCCGGCGGGTACACGCGGATGTTCGAGCGCATGCTCGACCATCCGAATATCAAGATCATGCTGCAGACCGATTTCCGTGAAATTCGTGAGAAGATACCGTTCAGGCGCATGGTTTATACCGGCCCGATCGATGAATATTTCGGCTGGCAGCTCGGGCACCTTCCGTACCGTTCGCTTCGTTTCGAGCACGTTACACTGGATTGCGAGCAATTTCAGCCGGTTGCCGTGGTCAATTATCCCCAGACGGAAGATTACACGCGCATTACCGAGTACAAACATCTGACCGGCCAGCAGAGTTCGCGGACCAGCCTGACCTACGAATATCCCACGGACATCGGGGACCCGTACTATCCCGTGCCCCGGCCCGAAAACGAAGTGCTCTACAAGCGCTATGAAGCGCTCGCGGCAAGCTGCCCAGACGTGTGGTTTGTCGGTCGGCTTGCAACTTACCGCTATTACAACATGGACCAGGTAGTCGGACAGGCTCTGGCCACTTTCGCGCGCATCCAAAAAAGCCTCCCGGCCTGGGCGCGCACGGAGGAGCCGTTGTTGGCCGAGCCGAGAAGATAGTTTCTTCCAAGACGGAAGATCGGGCGGGTATCAGAAGGAGAAACTCGATGGATACAAACTTCAACTCGGAAAGCCGTGAGATATTTATCGTCGGCTTGCGCAACGCGCACGCCATGGAAAATCAAGCGCTGTCGATCATGAAGCCTCAGGTCGAGCGTATAGAGAACTATCCGGAGGTGGCCGATCGCTTGCGCCGGCACATTCAGGAAACCGAAGGCCAGATCACGAGACTCGAGTCCGTCCTGGAGGGCCTTGGTGAGGAGCACTCCACCCTCAAGGACACTGCCTTGTCGATGGTTGGCAGCGTGGCCGCCATTGGACATTCGATGGCCGGCGACGAGATCATCAAGAACAGCCTGGCGAATTTCGCATTCGAGAACTACGAGATTGCTGCCTACAATTCGCTGCTGGTACTGGCCGACGCCGGGGGCTTCCAGGATGCTGAAAGGGCCCTCAAGCAGAACCTGAACGAAGAGGAAGCCATGGCCAACTGGCTCAAGGAAAATCTGAGCGACGTTACCATGCGGTATGCCAGGTTGCGCGAGGCCGGGGCGACTGCAAAAAGCTGATGCACCGCACCGGCGCGGGCGGCGTTTCGAAACAGACGCTCGCCCGCCCCTCCCTCGTTTGAGGCCTCTTCAAGGCGTCGTGTCCGCCACGAGAAGAGCTTGCTGACGGGCCAGTTCATCTGCTGTGGGTTTGCGCAGGTGTCGCCTGCCATCAGCCTGGATGACGGAAAACAAACCAACCTCGGCATGTCGCGAATTGTCCCAGCCCGGGTAGGCCGTTATCGGGTACAGGCAAATACCCTCGACCGGCGCTCCGAGACTGATTGCGGAACGCACCTCGTCGCAGACATAGTGGAGCCAAGCCGGCCCGCCGGATCCCTCGGAACCGGTCTCCGCAATGAACATCGGCTTACCGTAGCGATGAGCAACTTCTAGCAACATTTCCGACAGGGCGCGGTACTCGTGGTGTCCCATCGGAATCGTCGGCCCGTTTACGTACCATTGATTGTGCGGGTAAAAATTCAAGCCCACGACATCGACAACATCTTCGCTCCCGCCCAACTCAGGTTCGACGCGGCCCAGCAACATGTCGTAAGCTTCGAACTGTCCCTGTCGGGCGTTTTCGGCCCGGCGCCGTTCGCTGCGGGTCCGGTCACGAGGGGCGATATGGATAAGCGGCTCGGCCCAGACAAATCTGCAGGCGGGATCGATCTCCCGCATTGCACGAACACCCGCGATGGCGGCCTTGACGAGGTGCCGCTTGAACCATCCACGTTTGTTCGGCCCCACACGCGGGAAATAGCCGACCTCAACAGCCCATGCGAAAAACGAGATTTCGTTGATGGGGCACAACAGAGGCGATGTTCCGGTGATCGAACGGTGTACCTTGACGGCTTCTGCCGCGAACGAGGCATAGGCGTCGATGAAATGCAGCGAGCCCTGATCGACATGGTCCGGAGATCCGTAGTGAAAGATGTCCCAGATTACCTGAACACCTGCCGATCGGGCTGCCTCGACCATTGGCTCCCAACTTGACCAGTCATAGGTTCCGGGAGCGGTTTCGATCAAATGCCAACGCAGGCCGTCGCGGATGGTGCGAAGGCCGAGTTCGGCGCAGCCGCGGTAGTCGCCCAGGGCATGCAAATTATGCGAGGTCGCACGAATAAGATCGAGGCGAACGCCGTCCTTCCGTCGGTGCGAGGAGCATTCAAAGCCTGCCATGAAAAAACTGGCGAAGCGCGAAGCTTCCGGAACCGAGGCCTCCGTCTGGGGTCCCACTTCGCTCATTTGTCGAAGTCTCCTTTGGGCAATCGGCTTCGAACTCGGCGGCCTTGTCCGGACCGGGAACCGCGTTGGCGAAATACCGAATTCAGTCGGGCGCGCCCCATGTTCGTTGCTCAGTCCAGCTCGTCCTTGCGTGGCCGGGTAGTGCCGAACCCATTGGTAGAGCCTTTGTTCCGGTGGTGAACTGTCCGGGAGCCGCGTGCAAATGAGGAACAAGGAGGCCCGTCCCAAGTTCGGGGCGATGTACAGCCGCCGTCATCCACTCGAGCGGCTGCTCGGCAACAACAGAGGCATGGGATCACATGACCGTTCAGATTCGACTTTCCGAGATCGACCACGCCAGGCGCGAGGATCGTGGCGACGGCGCTTGGAGCATCGCACCGGACCTGGGTTACTTGCGGCTAGCAATCGTCAATGTCGTGTTCTTCGGCGCACCGGGCAGCGGAGATCGGAACTGGGTGCTGATCGATACCGGGTTGCCGACGTCTCGCAGCAGCATTCTAGCGGTCGCGGAAAAGCGGTTCGGCGTTAACGCACGGCCGGCTGCAATCATCCTGACCCATGGCCATTTCGACCATGTGGGAACGGTTCTAGAACTCGCAAATGGCTGGGACGTGCCTGTCTTCGCCCATCCACTCGAGCACCCCTATTTGGACGGAACCGCATCCTATCCGCCACCGGATCCCTGGGTTGGGGGTGGACTGATGGCGCTGCTGTCACCGCTCTTCCCACGCGGGCCAATCGATCTTGGCACCCGTTTGGAACCCTTGCCCGCCGACGGATCGATCCCCGGAATGCCCGGATGGCAATGGCTGCACACACCCGGACATGCCCCTGGGCATATCTCGCTCTGGCGCGAGCAAGACCGCTCGCTCATCGTAGGAGACGCTTTCATCACCACCGGCCAGGAGTCGGTCTATGAAGTCGCCATTCAGGATCTCGAGATGCACGGTCCGCCGCGCTATTTCACGCCAGACTGGGATGCCGCGGAAAGGTCCGTGAAGCATCTGGCTGCCTTGAGCCCCCATATGGTCATCAGTGGGCACGGCGCGGCTGCTGCGGGAGTGGGCATGCGTCAGGCTCTCGATAACCTGGCTGAGCGGTTCAGGGTATTTGCCGTCCCGCCGAAATTGAAATTCGTGCGCGAGCCAGCGTCGCCGATAGCTAGGCCAATCGAGCCGCCATCGTTCTGAATTATGGTCAGATTGGGCCAACGCGGGACATCGGACAGAGTAACTCGTCCAGCGGAACAAACCCAGCCGGCGACAGTTGGGGCACTCGCTCAGGTGGCGACACCCTGCGAAGTGCCGCGAGGTTCCGCGCCATGGGGAGGCTCAGATGGAAACCCGACGAACGCATGCCTCTAGCCCGCGTTCCCGCAAAGAGAGATTGCAGAGCCGGTGTTCTTGCCATCCAGCCCTAAGTTGACACGCCAACTGCTCTGGATCGTCGGAGGCGCATTCTTGCCCGGTTGCGCGGGGGGAGTGCTCGATCCCCAAGGACCAATTGGTGTCGGTAATTGCACGATCCTTTTGAACTCGCTGGCGGTGATGCTGGTGATCGTTGTTCCCACGCTTGTTGCACTTCTGGCATTCGCCTGGAAGTTCCGCGCCTCGAACAGCAACGCCCGCTATAACCCGGAGTTCACCTATTCGGGACGCGTGGAGTTGATCGTCTGGTCGATCCCGACGCTCACCATCCTGTTCATTGGCGGTCTGATCTACTACGGATCGTATCAGCTCGATCCGCGCAAACCGATCCCTTCTAGCCAGCCGCCGCTCGACATTCAGGTGGTGGCGCTCGACTGGAAATGGCTGTTCCTCTATCCCGAGCAGGGCGTGGGCGCTGTCAATCAACTGGTTATTCCCGCCGGTGTTCCAGTGCGTTTCAAGTTGACCTCGGCCAGCGTGATGAACACGTTCTTCGTGCCCCAGCTTGGCAGCATGGTCTACGTCATGAACGGCATGCAGACCGAATTGCATCTGCAGGCCGACCGCGAGGGCAGCTTTTTCGGCCAGTCGGCGCACTTCAGCGGCGACGGCTTCTCGGATATGAATTTCAGTGTGAGCGCGGTTTCAGCCGATGCCTTCACCCGCTGGGCGTCATCGCTGCGTGGCGGGGGCGGCGTGCTCAACGCCAACGCCTATCGCGAACTCGCCCGGCAAAGCACAAATGTGGCGCCGGCTTCCTTCGGTCATGTCCAGCCTGGGCTGTTCGAAGCGGTCGTTCAGCAGACGCTCCCACCGGGTCCGGGGCCTGCTGAGAGCGCAGCCAGCGGCGAGCCACAGGTGAGCCCAAGGGCATTACCCGCGGCGGCGGCAACGATGACCCATCATCCACAAGGCGCAGAATGACGATGCTGGGCAAGCTCGACTGGTCGGCCGTTCCTTTCGATCAACCCATCCCCCTCGGCGCAGCCCTTGGCGTCTTTCTGGCAGCAGCCGCCGTGCTTGGCTGGATAACGGTGAAGGGCTACTGGCCATATCTGTGGAGCGAGTGGATAAGCTCGGTCGACCACAAGCGCATCGGCGTGATGTACATTGTGCTGGCGATGCTCATGCTTCTTCGTGGTTTTATCGATGCTATCATGATGCGCACACAACAGGTGCTGGCGATTCACGGGCCGGGCTACCTCCCGCCGGAGCATTACGACCAGATCTTTTCCGCGCACGGCACGATCATGATCTTCTTCGCCGCGATGCCGTTCATGATCGGCCTGATGAATTTCGTCGTGCCGCTGCAGCTTGGCGTACGCGATGTCGCTTTTCCGACGCTCAATTCCGTCAGCTTCTGGCTGACGGCTTCCGGAGCCCTGCTGGTCAACATCTCGCTTGTGGTCGGCGAGTTCGCGCGCACCGGCTGGCTGCCCTATGCCCCTTTGTCGGAAACCACCTACTCGCCGGGCGTCGGTGTCGATTATTATCTGTGGGCGATCCAGATCTCCGGCGTCGGCACGCTGCTCACCGGTGTCAACCTGGTGACGACCATCCTCAAGATGCGGGCGCCGGGAATGGGCTATCTGCGAATGCCGATGTTCTGCTGGACCTCGCTCGCGTCCAACCTGCTCATTGTCGCAGCCTTCCCGATCCTTACCGCCACGCTCGCAATGCTGACGCTGGACCGGTATCTCGGCTTCCACTTCTTCACCAACGAAGCCGGTGGAAATCAGATGATGTTCGTCAACCTGATCTGGGCGTGGGGCCATCCCGAAGTATACATCCTGGTGCTTCCCGCCTTCGGAATCTTTTCCGAGATTTTCTCGACTTTTTCATCGAAGCCGCTGTTCGGATACCGTTCGATGGTCGCGGCCACGATGTTCATCTGCATCGTCTCGTTCATGGTCTGGCTACATCACTTCTTCACCATGGGTGCCGGAGCAGACGTTAATGCCGTCTTCGGCATCGCCACGTCGGTCATTGCCGTGGGAACCGGTGTGAAAATCTACAACTGGCTCTTCACCATGTATGGCGGGCGCGTTCGTTTCGACACGCCGATGCTTTGGGCACTGGCTTTCGTGACCACCTTCACCGTCGGCGGCATGACTGGCGTCCTGCTTGCCGTCCCGCCGGCCGACTTCGTGCTACACAATTCCCTTTTCCTCGTCGCGCATTTCCATAACGTCATCATCTCGGGCGTGTTGTTTGGAGCATTCGCCGGCTTCGCCTACTGGTTCCCCAAGGCGTTCGGTTTCCGTTTGCACGAAGGCTGGGGAAAAGCGGCATTTTGGGTCACCTTGGCCGGCTACATGCTGGTCTTCGTACCGCTCTATATCGTCGGTCTGCTCGGCATGACGCGGCGCCTGCAACATATCGATATGGACCTTTGGGCACCGTGGCTGGTGGTGGCCGCTTTCGGCGTGGTGGTGATGATCGCCGGCGCGGCGCTGCAGATCACACAGCTTTTCGTTTCGATCCGGCATCGCGACAAGTTTCGCGACGAAACCGGCGACCCGTGGGACGGGCGTTCGCTGGAGTGGTCGACATCTTCCCCTCCTCCTGTCTTCAATTATGCACGGCTGCCTCACGTGGAAGACGAAGAGCCCTACTGGAGCATCAAGCAACGAGGGATCGAACAGAGCGCGGACGAGGAAAAGGCATATGAGCCGATCGAGATGCCTCGCAACAGCCCGACTGGCTTCGTCACCGCCTTCTTCAGCACACTGATCGGCTTCGCGCTGATCTGGCATATATTGTGGCTGGCGATCGTCGGCTTCATCGGCGCCTACGCAACCTTCGTCGTATTCGCCTGGCGCGATCATGGAGACTACGAGATCCCTGTCGACGAGGTCGCCCGCATCGACCATGACCACAAGGCAGCCCAGTTTGCCTGGCTGCGCGGGTGGGAGCGCCCGGCATGAGCGATCACGCATTCTCCGGCGACATCAGCGCCGGCACCCAGGCACGGGACCCGTATCGGCTTAATCACACCGGTCGGCATGCGGTGCGCTCTGCGACGGGCCACGGAGAAGGCGGCCCGGCCTCAAAGTTCGTCACGGTGACCTACGGCTTCTGGATCTTTCTCCTGTCCGACATCATCATGTTCTCGGCATTTTTCGCCGCCTACGCCGTGCTCGCCAAGGCAACCGCCGGCGGACCGACAGGCAAGGATCTGTTCGAACCGACACGGGTTGCGGTCCAGACGGGCCTTCTGCTCACTTCGAGCTTCACCGGCGGCGTGGCAACACTCGCCACCCGTCGCAGATCAATGGCTGCCACGCAGTTCTGGCTTCTCGTCACGGGGTTGCTCGGGGCAGCGTTCCTGTTCCTGGAACTACAGGAGTTCGCGGCAATGATCGGCGAGCAGGCAGGCCCCTCGCGCAGCGCATTTCTTTCTGCCTTCTTTGCGCTCGTTGGCTGCCACGGCGCCCACGTCGGTCTCGGCCTGCTCTGGCTGGGAACGATGATGGCGCAGCTGTGGGTCAAGGGCTTTCGGCCCGACATCTTGCGGCGGCTCCACTGCTTCGGGCTCTTCTGGCACGCCCTCGACATCATCTGGGTTGCCATCTTCACCCTGGTCTATCTTCTGGGAGCATCGTCATGACCGAGTTCGAGAGCAAGACCGGCGAGTTGCAGGACCGCCGCGATTCAGCGCCGGGCGAGGAACACATAAGCGAGCACGAAACGGCTGGGGGCCTCTCGGGCTATGTGCTCGGCTTCGGGCTGGCCATCCTGCTCACGATCGCATCATTCCTGGCGGCGCGAACCGATCTGATTTACCAGCCCGCGGTCATCTCGGCCCTGGTGGTGCTCGCTGTTGCGCAGATGGGCGTGCATCTTGTCTTCTTTCTGCACCTGACCACCGGGCCGGACAACACCAACAACATCCTGGCCCTGGCCTTCGGCGTGCTGATCGTCGCGCTGGTGGTTCTGGGCTCTATCTGGATCATGGCCCATCTGAATCAAAACATGGCTGCCATGACACCCCATCAAGCCGGAACGATGCCTTGAACGCTGCCCTGCGAACGCACGGCCGCCCACAGTGCACCATTCGCACCGATGGCCCGAGCCAAGCTGCGGCGGCAACGCTGAGATGATACTAGGCAGTGAACTCATAAATTGGGGAGACTGGGATCGGTGGGAAACGGGCGCTCCGGACTTCCTGTACTGGGCGGCTTTGATAGGCGCCATGGTCGTCGAGGTCTGGCGATCCTTATTTCAATCGCACTCAGTCGCGGTAGCGCAGCCTTTCCAGCGCGAGTGCGAAAGCCGGCGAGTGTTGGCGCCGGCTTGGATAATACAGGTGATATCCCGGCCGAAGGGGGCACCAGTCCTCAAGAACGCGCACTAGGCGACCCTGTTCGAGTAGGTAGGTCACTAGATCCTCGGGCAGATAGGCGAGCCCGAACCCTTCAAGGCTGGCCTGGCAGATCATCGCGAGGGTGTTGAAGGCGGCGTGTCCGTGAACGCGCACCTTCAATTCCCGCCCCTCCTTGCGAAACTCCCACGGTGCAAAGCCGCCTGTGGGCAGTCGCAGGGGTATGCATGCATGATCGGCAAGATCTTCAGGCGTGACCGGACGGGAGCGGCTTACAAAGTATGAAGGCGCTACCACAACCGCCATGCGGAAGTCTGGCCCAATGCGCGCCGAGATCATGTCCTTATCCACCTGTTCGCCGAGCCGTACACCCGCATCGAAGCGATCGGCCGCAATGTCAGCCAAGCCGTAGTCGTGGATAATCTCGACCCTGATGTCGGGATAGTCGCGCATGAGCCCGACCATGGCGGGCCAGATGATGGTCTCGCCGGCATGCTCCACGGTGGTGATCCGGACTGTACCGGCCGGCTTGTCGCGCAGGGCGCTGAGGGCGGCAATCTCGCTTGCGATCTCATCTAACTTGGGAGCGATGCTTCGAAACAGGCGATCCCCCGCTTCGGTTAGCGAGACGCTGCGGGTCGTGCGGGTCAGCAGCCGAACGCCGAGGCGCTCTTCCATCGTCCGGATCGAATAGCTCAGGGCAGACTGCGACACGCCGAGCATGGCGGCCGCCTTGGTGAAACTGCGCTCGCGGGCGACGGCGATGAAGGTCAGGAAGTCATCCAGACTATCGCGACGCATTCATCAATCCTACTTCTAAGCCCATGCAGATTATACCACCTAATTGCATGTCGCTAAAGGAGCTAACTTCCTGACTCAAGGCCAGACGGTCAACCGGAGCAACTCTCCGCGCAATGCCTACCGTCCCACTGGCCCACTGAAGGAGAACAATATGAAGAAGGTAATCGTGGGCGCGCTCGCCGCCCTCACCATGATCGTGAGCCCGGCCGCCTTTGCTCAGCAAGCGACGGGCGTCGCTCCCCGCGCCTACATGATCGGCAGCTATGACATCAAGGATCAGGCGGTGTTTCAGCAGTACATCGAAGCGGCGTCGCCGCTCGTCACCAAGTATGGCGGCCGCGTGATCGTCTACAATCCCAATGTCACTGCCATCGAAGGAAGCTCGAGATCGGTGATCGCCATCGCCGAGTTCCCGAGCCTTGCTGACGCCAAGCGCTACTACAACTCGCCGGAATACACAGCGGCCCGGCAGTTTTTTACCAGGTCGACCGAAGGATTTCGCATCATCACCGAAGGCGCCGGCCTTCCGCAGTGACGCAGTCCGCCGGCGGATGGATCAACATGGGGATCAGTCCCTGCTGGCCATCGCGTCCAAATCCGGGGCCGAGCTGCGGCCTAGAGAACAGGAGCCCAATATGAGTGTTTGGTTCATCACCGGCGCAGGCCGGGGCCTCGGTCTGGATATCGCCAAGGCCGCATTGGCGGCGGGCCACAAGGTGGTGGCAACCGGCCGCAACACGGAAAAAGTCGCAAGGGCCGTGGGAAACGCCGAGAACCTCCTTATCGTCAAGCTGGACGTGACGAGCGCGGCCGACGCCGAAGCCGCTGCCCAGGCCACGTTTGACCGGTTTGGCCGCATCGACGTGCTGGTCAACAATGCGGCGAGTTTCTTTGCCGGGTACTTCGAAGAGTTGACCGCCGAACAGATGCAACTGCAGCTCAGCACCAGCCTCGTCGGACCCATGAATGTGACGCGGGCCTTTCTGCCAGCGATGCGCAAGCAGCGGTCCGGCAGGGTCATTTCGATCTCCTCGACGGCCGGGCTAATGGGTTTCGAGTTCTGCACGGCCTATTCAGCCTCGAAGTTCGGCCTCGACGGCTGGATGGAGGCGCTGCAGACCGAAGTCGTGCCGTTCGGCATCGAGACGATGATCGTGAACCCGGGCTTCTTCCGCACCGAGCTTCTCACGGAAGAGTCGACCAACTATGCCGCCCCCTCCGTCGAGGACTACCATGAGCGGCGGACGGCGCAGATCGCCTTCTGGCGTTCTCAGAACGGCAAGCAGGGGGGTGATCCGGCCAAGCTCGCGCGCGCCCTGATCACGCTCACGTCTGGGGACGTGCTCCCCCAGCGTTTCCTTGCCGGTACTGACGCCATTGCGACGGCAGAGCAGAAGATTGCCATTCTGCAGCAGCAGATCGGTGCCTATCGCGAGCTCTCGAGTTCCCTCACCATGGACGAGAACGGCCGCAACTAACGACCCCTGCGGAACATCCGGACTTGCGGTACTGGTGGCTGAACACCACTGGCACTGCAATTCCGAGGTGAAGACTCGTGGCTGCGGCACTCCCATTGTCGTGCCGCCGCCGGATGGAGAGAAAAGGCTAGTCAGATCTCGTGCTTTGGCTGAGCTGCACGTATGGCATCAAGCGCTAAGCGAACGGCGTCGACGCCAGAGACGCCGGGCGGGATCGGCCTGAAAATCAGGCGGCCGTTCCGGTACTCCAGGCCCAACGCCTTGCTGTTCCGCCATTGGGACGCCGACGGCTTGTTCCGAAGGGTGATCGCGATGGCCTCGGGACCCAAATCGACTTTGCCGATGCCCAGTTCCGACGCTGCTATTCGCAACCTGGTAAATTCCAGCAAAAGGGCTACTTCGCCAGGCATGTCTCCAAAGCGGTCCTCGAGCTCTTCGCTGAATGTATCGAGGTCCGGCTCCGAACGGATGCGGGAGAGCCGCGCATAGAGGCCAACACGCACCGTAGGCTCTTCGACATAGCTCTTGGGAAAAGCGCCCTTTCCCGAACCGTTGATCTCGGCAAGTTGCTTGTCGAAGTCGGCCCCTCCGCCAGCCGCCGAGATCGCCCGCTCCAGCAAGTGCTCGTACAAGCCCACTCCGATCAGCTTCATATGCCCGGCCTGGTCTTCTCCGAAAAGATCTCCGGCGCCACGCAGGTCGAGGTCCCTTTGACTGATTGCCAGGCCGGAGCCGAGCCGATCGAGCGCAAGCATCGTCGAAAGCCGGGCCCTGGTGCTGTCGGCCAGTTCAACGCCAGGCTGGGTCAGAAGAAACGCAACAGCCTGCACCGCCCCCCTTCCGACCCGGCCCCGCAGCTGGTGCAACTGCGCCAGACCGAACCGGTCGGGGCGCCAAACGATGATGGTGTTGGCCCGCGGCACATCGAGGCCGCTCTCGATGATGTCGGTGCTCAACAAAATGTCGCCATCACCGTCGGCGAATCCGACCATGACTTCGTCCAGCTGTCTCCCCTTCATTTCACCATGCGCCGTCTTGACCTCGAGTTCCGGCACCAGTCTGTTCAGCTGGTCACAGGCCGGGGCAATATCCTCGATCCGCGGGATCACGAAAAAGCTCTGTCCACCCCGGTGAAATTCACGCAGAAGGGCCGCGCGCACCGATGCTGGATCGAACGCTGCCAAGATCGTGCGAACGGGACGTCTTTTGGCGGGCGGAGAGTTTAGAACGCTGACGTCCTGGATACCCGACAACGCCGATTGCAGCGTCCGGGGTATCGGTGTGGCGCTCATGCTCAGCGTATGGAGGCGAGGCGCCATGGTCCGCAGGGCCCGCTTCAACTTGACCCCGAACCGGTGCTCCTCGTCGATCACCAGCAGTCCAAGATTGGCGAAGGTGACGCTCCTGGACGCCAAGGCCTGGGTACCCACAACGACCGCAACCTGGCCGCTCCGCAGACCCTCTTTTGCCGCTCTCGCGTCCGCTGCCCCGACCATTCTTGAAAGGTGGGCGACCTGCAGGCCGGTTCCTGCGAAGCGGCGGCTGAACGTCTCATAGTGCTGCCGTGCCAACACCGTTGTCGGAGCTATGATAGCAACCTGTTTCCCGCAGAGAGCGGCGGCGGCGCAAGCACGCAGGGCGACCTCTGTCTTGCCGAAGCCGACATCGCCGCAGACGAGCCGGTTCATTGTCCTTCCGGAGGAAAGGTCATCGAGCACAGCGAGGATGGCGGCCGCTTGGTCGGGCGTCTCCGTATAGGGAAATTTCGCCGCAAAACGAGCCAAGTCCGTGCGGGAGGGCTTCATGATCTCGGCAGGCTGGCTGGACCTGATTTTGGCAAGACCCAAGAGGCGCTTGGCCAGCCTGTCGATCTCGCGCAACGCAGCTTCGCGTCGCTTCGGCCAGCCCTCGCCGTTGAGGCGATCAAGGGACACTGCCTCCGGTTCCGAGCCGTAGCGCCATATTCGTCCAAAGTCGTCGACCGGAACCAGCAAGGAAGCCCCGCCATGATATTCGAGCCTGACGACATCCTGTTGCTGGCCAGCCAACTCGACCTGTTCGACCGCGGCGAGCACGCCCAGGCCATGGTCTTCATGGACAACGACATCGCCAATGCGCAACTCGGGTTCGAGTATGCCCGTGGTCGCGCTCCCGTTCGCCTTCAACGCGGGACCAAACAGGTCGGATGCGGCGACCAAGGCGATATTGGATTGCGCGTCGACAAACCCTTCGTCGAGGACGAATTCAGCCTTGATAAGAGAGCCCCTTGCGGCCGAAAGTATTTGCGGCAAGTCGGCCGCTTCCTCTGCCCGCCGGCCTAGTCTCCTATCGAGCAGGCGATCTGCTCGCTGCAATTCAGAGGCATCGCCGGTGAACACTACTCTGACTCCGGCGCTCGTCTGCCTTGTGACGAATTCCGCGAAATCATGCCCGGGTCGGGCCTGGCGGAAGAATTTGGGAACTCCCACGGCAGAAACGGCAAGTCTCACGCAGCAGCGGTTAAGCAGAGCAGCGTCCCACTCTTCACGGGATAGGTAAAATCGTCCCGGCAAAGGTTTTTTCGTTCCGGCTGCCTCCTGCCTGGCACGACGTGCATCCTCGACCAGATCCAGAATTCTGCCGAGCGGCTGCCCGTCGGTCCCTTCAAGGAAGGAGATCGAGGCGCTGGAAGCCGCATCGAAGACGGATGGCATAGCGCCATACGATGCGACCAGGCGCTCTTCCATCGACGTCGCGCGCATCGCTGTCAGCTCAGGATGCTCACCAGCTTTAAAGATCAGCTCGGATGCCGGTCCGACCGTAACCGAGTCTCGAACCTGATCGCTGAGCTGACTGAGCGGGTCGTAGGTCTTGAGCTGGCCGATGCAGGCATCGGGACCAACGATGATGCGAACGGGGCCATCCGCGCCAGCAGGGAAAATATCGATGAGATCGCCCCGAAAGGCTATCTCACCCGGTTCGTCGACCCTCTCGTCGACGACATAGCCAATGGCTTCGGACCTGGTTCTGAAATCGTCACGGTCGAGCTTTTGGCCTACCTCCAGAATTGTGAAACCGCCAGCGATGACGGGAGCAGGCGGCACCCGCTGCAGAATGGCTTCGAGCGACATTACAGCGATGCGCGGGCGATCCGGCTTCGTTGCGATCTCACGCAACGCACGAAGCCTTCGCCCCATATTGGCACGTGTGGGCCACACCCTGTCGTAGGGCAGGCAATCCCAGGACGGCAGCAAGATGATATCCGCGTCAGGCAGGAACTGACGCAAGGCGCTGGCGATCTCCTCGGCACTGCGTTCCGAGGGAGCTATATGGACGATGTGCTTATCCCGACTGGTCTCCAGCCCACGGGCCAGCGCTACCGCGATTGCTGAGGATGGCGGTCCGCCGTGCTCTATCGCAAACCCGCTGTCATCCGTGTGATCGATTTGTTCGACATCCGTCCGCGAAATATGCCTGTTCACTGAAATCTCACCTTGCCACTGAGACAACGTCAGCGGAGCCACCCCGTTCCTGGTGGCGCATCAAAGAGTTCCAGGACTGGCTGCGGGTGCAGCCCTTGAAATTGGGGGGAGCGACTGGGTCAAAGCTGCGCCGTGATCGGCGAACTCCTGGGGCTGGCTGCCCAGCGGGACAATTTCTAACCGAGCCTATGTCATAGGTTAATGCATTGCTGCCTGGCTCACCTATGGCTGTCCTAAAAAACTGGTGCTTGGATCATTCCGGGATCTTCAACCACCCTCGACGCTGGCAAAACGCCCCAGGCACGGGACCATGCCGCACGGCGGCGCCTTCTGCCGCCGCGCATATGTCCCCATGCCAATCGGAACTTTTGGCGCGGATAATAGTTCGATCACCAACATCAGCCAGGTAGTCAATTTGTTCCCCACCTCATCCTCGGATGTACTCATTCGCAAGCTTCAGACCATCTCGGATCTTCGAGAGGCCGACATCGGCGTTCTGAAAGGCATTCCGATCCAGGAGAAGGAATATTCGGCCAACCACGATCTGGTGCGTGAGGGCGACCGTCCTGTTTACTCGTTTATCGTTCTTGATGGCTTGGTCGGTTCCACCAAACATACGGGCGAAGGAAAGCGACAAATCACATCATTCTTCGTCGCTGGCGACATTCCTGATCTGCATGGGCTGCATCTGTCGGTCATGGATTGTAACTTCTCGACCCTTACGCCGGCCCGAGTAGGTTTCATGCGGCATGACACTCTGCGTGCCGTTTGCGACCAGCACCCTCGCATCGCCACCGCTTTTTGGCGGTCGACGTTGATAGATGCCGCGATTTATAGGGAGTGGGTCATCAATGTGGGAAGACGCGAGGCATACACCCGCATGGCTCACATCCTTTGCGAACTGATTTTTCGCTTGCGCTCCATGGGGCGCATTGAGGATCACGTGGCGGATATTCCCATTACCCAGGCGGCCCTTGGCGATGCACTGGGTTTGTCCACGGTCCACGTCAACCGGATGCTCCAGGAACTACGACGCAGAGGCCTCATTGCCACCTCGGGATCAAAAGTTCACGCACTGGACTGGGCCGGCCTCACTCACGCAGGAGATTTCGACACGACCTACCTGCACCAAAGGAACCCCGCAGATTAGCAGTGACGGAAGCTCTCCGATGGCACGATTTTTCTTCGACAGCGGCGATGGCGATCTCATCTTCGAGGACGAAATAGGTGTCGAATGCGCTGGCCTCGAAGAGGTCCGCCGCGCGGGATTCGAGGGCCTTGTCGACCTCACGAGAGAGTCACTGAAGAGCGTCGACGGGCAGCAATTGTTTATCGAAGTGCGTGATGAAAACGGCGCCAAGATTTTGCGGCTGAGCCTCTCGCTTCGGGTAAAATCGATCGCTTAAATTTGCACTCTGCGCTCAGCGTTAGGCGCGCGGATTGAGACTGCAAACATCCACTGGCATGTCGTTGTCTCAAAACCAGGGCCACTTTTGAGCGACATACATTAACCCATAGATTGTGCCTCGATTCGCCTCGATTTGTGTACAGGACGGGGAACCATCAAAGAGCCGCCGAGTTCGTCCAACGGACAAGCTCGGGTTCTAACATGGAAGAAATCGGCAAGGCACAACAAAAGGTCATAGCCCGCCTCATACGGCAGTGGATTTCATCGGACGCCAATCGTCGCCAGCTTCGCCAGTTGCTGGATCTGCCGACAGATACGGACATGCCCAGCGAGCATCGGTCATTGCTTGACGAACTCGACCGAAAGCTCAACCAATGAGCGCCCCTGCTTTCGGGAGGGCTCCCGAGTGGATGCGAGCCGGTGGCGAGGGGAAGGAGCTGAGGTCGACATCTGGTTGAGGCCGCCGGCCCAAGCAGACGCGAACGCTTTACGCCGGACGGCGCCGATTGAATGTTCCGTGGTTTTCGTGGAGCCGCGGT
Organism: Mesorhizobium sp. M0802; assembly: GCF_040320115.1. Lineage (NCBI taxonomy): Bacteria > Pseudomonadati > Pseudomonadota > Alphaproteobacteria > Hyphomicrobiales > Phyllobacteriaceae > Mesorhizobium > Mesorhizobium sp. M0802. Next base: position 409,270 of record NZ_JAMYOY010000001.1, on the reverse strand, counting down.
CCGATTCCTAGAGGTGAGTTTCTGCACCTTGCTGCGCGTTTAAAAGTTGAGAAACGGCAGTTATGATCTGCGGCAGAAAAAAGGGCTTGGTGATCATTATGCTGTTGGGCACACCTTCCGCTCCCCAGTGTACCGCGCTGTCGCCACTGATATAGACAACCGGGATGGTCGAGTTGGACCTTCGCAAGTGCCGAGCGACCTCCCACCCCGACTGTCCTGGTCCCAAACGGATGTCCGTGAGTACGGCCTTGAACTTGGTCGGATTGGGGTCGAAAGCCGCCAGCGCCTCGGCGGCACTCCGAGTGCCGACCACCTGGAAGCCGGCCTCCTCCAAAGCTGACTCGAGGTCGAGCAGGATCATTGTCTCATCTTCGACGATCAGAACAGCACCTTCGCTCATCCGGAATCTCCCCAAGCCGCCACCGCTAATACGATTTCGGCGTCAACTTGGTTCCATCTGACCCGCAGCAGCCTTTTGGCTATCGAAGCTCTACGCTGCCTCGATTGCGCGGCGGACTTGTGACGTCGGGAAGCCACCCTGGAAAAGGCCGACACCGGCTTAGCTGCTTCGACAGCCTTGGCAATGAGGCTGAATTACAGGTTGTAGCCGACGCTGAACCGTCGCCGACGAGGTCGCTTTGATCAAGCGTTCTCCTGATCTTCAGAAGCTTGCTGGATTTGCGTCATCACCTTTTGGGGATCGACATTCTCGGCGAGTTCCGGCAGCTCTTTGTCGGCCGGGGTCGAGATATTCAGACGCGCCGTCAAGGCAGCCACCATCTCGATCAGCCGCGTGGTTTCATGTTCGTTTAGAAGGCTGATCTGCAAATCCAGTTCGGCTCGGCGCTCGCTGTGTGCGGCCATTCTGTTCTGATTGATCAGCACGAAAGTAGACAGGAAGATTGCCTCAACCGAGGCGACCATGGCCAGGATCACGAAAGTCGGGTCCCAGGCTGGGACGGCTGGTATCGCGCCAAGGTTCGCGAGGACCCAGACGACAAGAATTGCAAGGTGCAAATAGACGAAAGTCATGCTTCCCGCGAAGCGCGAAACAACGCCGGCGACCCACGCTTGAACACCTTGGTGCTCCTCTTGCTGTCGCCTGTGCTCGACCAGGGCCTGTATGTTCTGGTGGAGCACCGACTGCATGTCGGCTGGACGTTGGTCGCTCATTTGAAAGCCCCGTTTGGAGATCATTCCGTGCAAGCGGCGTCGCTTATCGCCGGTGGCTCCCGCGAGGCCGGATCTGCCTTGAACTCGTCGGCACGCGACTTGGGTCGCTGCCGACGGCCCGCTTGGAACAAGGCGTGCCGCCCTGCAATGGTGTGCACCATGCCAACCACGGCTCGCGGGGCGCTCTGATGAACCATATGGCCGGCGCCCGGAACCACCTCAAGGAGAGACCTACCGACTTCCGCGTGCAAGCGTCGTGCATCGCGTTGCGCGTCGAACAACCGGTCCCCGGATCCCGCCATGATGCCGGTGGGCACGGCAATGTCCCTATAGTTGGCTTTTCCCAAGAGGGACGCGGCCAGCATCGATGCTGTCTCCAGAGAAACCGCCCGCAGTTGGGAAGGGCGGCTGGCGACATCTTTGGCCAGTGCGGCGAAGTCGCTGGCGACGACGGCGGGTTTAAAGATCTTCTCCATTGCCCAATGCCAGGCAAGCCTTACAAGCGGGGGCAGCAAGGTGTGACGAAACGCGGTGCCGATCACAGGCAATGCAGGGAGTGCGGCCAGTGCAAGATCCAGCCGCGGTGACGGATAGTAGTAACCCGAGACCAGCACGATGCCGGCGACCGATGGAGAATGCCTTCGCGCCAACTCGAGGGCGATCCAAGCTCCCCAGGAATGTCCAAGCACGAGGTATTTCTCTATACCCAGCCCGCAGGCGGCGGCATGTATAAGGTCGGCTTGGTCGCGAGCGGACCAACGCCGGCCGCGCGGCCGTGAGCTTCGCCCAAAACCGGGACGATCAAATGCAATCACCCGGTAGGTCTTTGCCGCCTCATCGAAGATGCCGCTCGACTTGAAATCCTCCGCCATGGATCCATTGCCATGCAGGAGAAGCAGCGGCATGCCGGTTCCGGCTTCGATAAAATGCAGGCGCAGACCATCGATCTCCATCACACGTCCGCACGCCCGGCCGGCAATCGCACGTTTGGCGCGGATGGCGTTGTATGCCGCCAGCGCCGCCAACGAGGCCGCGAGCAACCCGGTCGCGAGTTTCGGTCCATCTCTGTCGAACGCCATGCCCGTGCCTGTTGGAAACTATCTGCCGACCCCAACTCTCGGGGCGAAAGCTTGTTCCGCCAGACAAGACAACGCTGTACAACCGGCTCAAGCGGCTAAAGTAGGCCTTCTCCATGGAGTTGGGACCGTTAAGCCTGGGCAGCGCTGCTGCCTCCCAGTTTCCAATCACCCTGCCAACGTGCGCGCACGGCAATCATCAGCATGGCCGCTTCCGTCATCCCGGTCTGGAAAAGTCTGACCAACTCTCTCGCGATGGATTCTGCCGCGGTAGTGTCCGACGAAATCTCAAATTCCTCACACAGCGCGTCGAAAACCGACCGAAGCGTTTTCAGGTCGTCTGGATAGAGAGCGTCCGTATTCGTAAGAATGGGTCGGTCAAGCATCAAACGTCTCCAAACGAGTGAAGTGCGGTTCGGGCACCCAGCCAGCGGGAGCTCGTCAAGTGCCCGCTGGTTTCCCCCTTTATCCGCCACAGCGCGCCAAGCTGTCATTAACCTATGACCGGTGCGGCGTGTTCGGCTGACCGGCCCGCCAAAGAAACTGCCGTCCTGCGGGGAACTCTTGGCCGCAGACTGCATTTAAGTCCGGGCAAAACGGGGGCGAAATGGGGGCCACTTCAAGCAATCCGCGATCTGAACTGCAGCGCTTCGAGCTTTTGGCAGCGCTGGGCGACCGTATTCGCGAGATTACGGATCCCGCAGAACTGGCCTACGCAGCCGCGGAACTGCTGGGGAACCATTTTGGCATCAGCCGAGCCGGATACGGCACGATCGATCTAGAGAAAGAAACGATCACCATCGACAGGGACTGGAACGCGCCAGGCATCAAAAGCCTGGCTGGGACGCTGAATTTCAGGAACTACGGCTCGTATATCGAGGATTTGAAGCGAGGCGAAACCGTTGTCTTTGAAAACGCCGAGACAGATCCGCGAACCAGCGGCCATGCGGAGGCACTCAAAGCCATCAGCGCCCAATCCGTCATCAACATGCCCGTCACCGAGCATGGCGGGCTGGTGGCGCTGTTATACCTGAACCACTCCGCGCCCAGACGCTGGGCGACGGAGGAAGTAGCCCTCATTTCGGCAGTCGCGGACCGGACGCGTACGGCGATAGAACGCCTTCGCGCCGAACTGGCCCTGCGTGAGAACGCCGAACGCCTTGCTTTTCTCGACCGCCTCGGCAGGGAGATAGCCCTCGCGGCCGACGCCGATGCTGTCATGCAGATCACCACTCGGCTCCTCGGCGAACATCTTGGCGTCTCGATTTGCGCCTATGCCGACATGGAGCAGGACCAAGACCATTTCACCATCCGCGGCGATTGGAGCGCACCTGGCTCGCCCAGCATCAGGGGATATTACAGTCTTGCCGATTTCGGTCGCCTGGCTGTCACCAATCTCAGCGCCAACAAGCCGCTTATCATCAACAACAACCTTGAGGAAATTGCTCCCGAGGAAGCGAAGACCTTTCAGGATATCGGGATAACGGCAACCATCTGTATGCCTTTGGTCAAACAAGGCCGACTGACTGCCCTGATGGCCATCCACGACAAGCAGCGCCGCGTCTGGTCGCAACGCGAACTGTCCTTGCTGACCGAGGTGACGGAGCGGTCCTGGGCTCACATCGAGCGCGTTCGCTCGGAGCAGGCGGCACGGGCGAGCGAGGAGCGGCTGAGGCTTGCCACCGACGCGGCCGCTATCGGCACCTGGGATTACGATCCCATCAGCGGAGTGCTGCGTTGGGACGACCGGTGCAAAGCCCTTTTTGGTTTGCCGCCGGACGCGGAGGTGACATATGAAAGCGCCTTCCTGGCGGGCCTCCACCCGGAAGATCGCGCACGGGCCGACGAGGCCGTACGCCAGTCGCTTGCGCCGGGCCCCCCCTCCCGCTACGACATCGAATACCGGACGATCGGCCTTCGGGATGGCAAGGAGCGCTGGATTGCCGCAACGGGGGAAGCGCTTTTCCAGTCCGGCCGTGCGATCCGCTTCATCGGCACCGTGGTCGATGTCACCGCGCGAAAGCGGGTGGAGCATCAGCTTCAGTTGATGAACGCCACTGCGGCAGCCGTGGCGGCCGAGCTTGACGTGGAGCGAATTGTCCAGACGGTAACCGATGCCGGCGTGGTGCTGTCGGGCGCACAATTCGGAGCTTTCTTCTACAATGTGATCGACGACAAGGGCGACAGCTATGTGCTCTACGCCCTGTCGGGGGCACCTCGTTCTGCTTTCGAAAACTTTCCGATGCCGCGCAACACCGCGGTGTTCGAGCCCACTTTCCGCGGAACAAGCGTGGTGCGTTCCGATGATATCCTCACGGATCCCCGTTACGGAAAGAACTGGCCCCGCAAGGGAATGCCGGAGGGCCATCTGCCGGTGCGTTCCTATCTCGCCGTGCCGGTCGTCTCGCGTTCGGGCGAGGTGCTGGGTGGCCTCTTCCTTGGCCATCCAGAAATCGGCGTCTTCGCCGAACAGCAAGAGGCGGCCTTGCTGGGGCTTGCGGGCCATGCCGCGACGGCAATCGACAACTCCCGACTGTTCAAGGCGCTGCAGACACTCAACGGCACGCTCGAACAGCGTGTCAAAGATGAAGTAGCGGAACGCGCCAGAGCAGAAGAGCACCTGCGCCAAGCCCAGAAGATGGAAGCTGTCGGACAGCTCACCGGTGGCATCGCGCACGACTTCAACAATATGCTGGCCGTCATCATCGGCGGCCTGAACCTTGTGCAGCGCAAGCTCAGAAACGGCGATACCAACGTCCACCAATTCGTAACCGGCGCGATCGATGGAGCACAACGTGCCGCAGAACTTACCAGGCGACTGCTCGCCTTTTCCCGCCAGCAACCACTGGCGCCGAAGCGGCTGAATCCAAATCGCCTCGTCTCCGGTATGAGCGAATTGCTGAACCGGACGCTTGGCGAGACCATTCAGATCGAGACCGTGCTCGCTGCGGGCCTATGGCATGTCGAGGCCGACGCAGGGCAATTGGAAAGCGCGCTGCTCAACCTTTGCGTCAACGCAAGGGATGCCATGCCTGCTGGCGGCAAGCTGACGATCGAGACATCAAACGCCCACGTCGACGATCGCTATGCCAGGGAGAACGCGATCCCCTCCGGCCAGTATGTGATGATAGCGGTCACCGATACAGGAACGGGCATGACTGCTGATGTTGTCGCAAGAGCCTTCGATCCGTTCTTCACCACCAAGGGGGTCGGCAAAGGCACCGGGCTGGGACTCAGCCAAGTCTATGGGTTTGTTCGCCAGTCCGGCGGCAGTGTGAAGATCTATTCCGAGCAGGGCATCGGAACCACCTTGAAAATATATTTGCCGCGCTCGCACCATGGCGTGCTCGACAGCCAAATCGACGTCGTGGCAGGCGAGCACCCCGGCTGTGCAGACGAGATCATCATGGTTGTCGAGGATGAAGATCGCGTCCGGCTGATGGCCGCGGAAGCGCTGCGGGAACTGGGCTACTCCGTGCTGGAAATGCAAGGTCCACGCGAAGCGCTGGTGGCCGTCGAAAGCGGGCAAGTGCCGTCGCTTCTGTTCACCGACGTGGTGATGCCGGAGATGTCGGGCCGGGAGCTGGTGGATCAGGTCAAGACAATGCACCCGTCGCTAAAAGTGCTCTACACCACCGGCTACACACGAAATGCGATTGTCCACAACGGCACGCTCGATTTCGGAACCGAACTTTTGACCAAGCCCTACACGATCGACGAATTGGCAGAGAAAGTCCGGAAGGTGCTGGATCGAAAGTGAACGGGCAACAGCCCGCGACGCTCGCCGTGTGACCGAACCCGGCGTTTGCCGCGTAAGGTGTTCGGCGAAACGGGCCGAAGGTGTCGACACCGACATCGTATTAATATGGCCCGGCTTCACTTTTCCGAGCCAGTATCCCTCCAGATTTTGTCTACCTCTTGCCCATCCGCGGCCTTGCTCATTGCTGTGATGGCGCAGCACGATCGAAATCTCGTTGCCGCCGGTCACCGGTCGGAGAAATAAATGCCGCCTCTGGCTTGCTGCGATGCTCAACACTGAAGTTACCGTAAAAATGCTCGCTGGCCGATGGCCGGATGGAACAATCAACTTGCCGGGATGTTCGGATGATCTAACCGGAGAGATGTCCATGTTCATGCACAACAAGCGCCTGCAATACACCGTTCGCGTCTCGGAGCCGAATCCTCGCCTGGCCTGCATGATCATGGAACAGTTCGGCGGCGCCGATGGCGAGCTTGCAGCGGCCATGCGCTATTTCACGCAAGGGCTTGGCGAGGACGATCTTGGCCGTCGTGACATGTTGCTCGATATTGCGACCGAAGAACTCAGCCATCTCGAAGTGGTGGGATCAATCGTCACCATGCTCAACAAGGGGCTTAAGGCACAGCTGGCCGAGGGCCAAATGAAGGAAGCGGACCTTTACCTGATGATCGGCGCCAGCGGCACAACAGCCAAGGAATCAATTCTGTTCGGCGGCGCTCCCGCGCTGTGCGACTCAGCCGGCGTTCCCTGGACCGCGGCCTATGTCGATTCGCGCGGTGAACCTACGGTGGATTTGCGATCGAATATCGCGGCCGAAGCTCGCGCCAAGATCGTTTACGAACGCCTTATCAACATCACCGACGACCCGGGAATCAAGGACGCGCTCGGCTTCCTGATGACGCGCGAGATCGCGCACCAGAAGTCGTTTGAGAAAGCACTTTACGCGATAGAAAACAATTTCCCTTCCGGCAAGCTCCCAGGCGTAGAGAAGTACGCCAGCATGTATGTCAACACCTCTCAAGGCGACGGCGATGTCGCTGGCCCGTGGAATTCCGGCGAAGAGTGGGATCGGATCGATGACCTTGAAGAGGTGATGCCCGTCGACGGCGGAGACGGCCTGGCAACTGTCAAGCTGGGGGCCAAAGACATGAAGGTGGTGGCCAGGATGGCCGACCGTACGCTTTCCGATCCGGCTTCCGATCCGACGACAGGCGCTGATCTAGGAGCGGGCCCAGGAGCTGGCCGTACCAAGAACGCCGATTTCGGCGGCGCGGCAAGCATTCAGGAGGCCCCGGCCGTGGCAGAGGCTGCCGTCAAACGCGCACGTAGGCGTTAGCACAGAGCCGACATCATTGCGGGCATCTATGTTCCGCGATGCGGCCGGAAGCTAACACCGACGAAGGCAGGGCATCCGACCAGCAACGGACTGGCCGGAGCGCTCGCATCGACATCTGTGCTGAATGTGGGTGAAGCAACCATGGCCACCGCCGCACCACGATCAGATTCGGAGCGTGCGGGCCAGCCGGATAAGGTCCGTCCCGACGGTTGCGAGAACCGGTGCATCGTGACAATCGGAGCATCGGCCGGCGGCGTCGACGCGCTGAAGAGACTTGTCCGCGATCTTTCGCCGGACATCCCGGCGGCTCTCCTCGTCGTACAGCACGTTGGTCCCACGAGTTACCTCGGCGACATTCTCGGTCGCGCTGCCAACATGCCCGTTGCAAATGCCTCCAACGGCATGAAGGTTAAAAACGGGCACATCTTCGTTGCACCGCCCGGAGCTCACCTTCTGTTACATGACGATCATATGCTGCTGCGGCGCGGGCCGCGCGAGAACCTGGCGCGCCCCGCCATCGACCCCCTGTTTCGATCGGCGGCCTGCAGCTTTGGCGGCAGCGTGATCGGCGTCGTGCTCACAGGCAGCCTCTCCGACGGCACCGCCGGCCTGCACGCAATCAAGATGTGCGGAGGCGTCAGCGTAGTCCAGGACCCCGGCGACGCTGCGGTACCCGACATGCCGCTGAGCGCCTTGCAGAATGTGGAAATCGACCATTGCGTCCCTCTGTCCGAAATGGCTGGCCTGTTGCACAGGCTTGCTTCCGAAATCGCAGGACCGACACCAGAAATCCCGTCCGGCATCCGCCTTGAGGCAGCGATTGCAGCTCAGGAGCACAGCACAATGGAACTGACCGAAGGCCAGCTTGGCGCCCCCTCGACATTTGTCTGCCCCGAATGTCATGGCCCCCTATGGGAGATAGAAGACGGGCCGATTACCCGTTACCGCTGCCACACCGGACATGCGTTCGGGGCAGACGTTTTGATGCAGGCCCAGGCTGACGATGCGGAACAGGCTCTTTGGAGCCTTCTAAGAGCGCACCAGCAGCGGGCTGAGTTGGCGAAACGTACGGCAAAACGCGAAGCCGCGCGGGAAAGACACAGCCTGGCCAGCCAAATGGCTGCGCGGGCCGCGGAGTACGAAGCCGACGCGAAACTTATTGAAGAGATCATCCATCGTCGAACGCCGTGACAAGGCAACAGCGTTTGTCAGGGCGGGTGCGTCTGCGCCATCCCGATCGCATTTTCCTGGATCAGCCGCGTTGCCTCACCGCTTGGCCTGTGGCCACGGGTATCCAGGTCCCATGCTTTGATTGAACACCTGCACCCAAATCCAACTGCACGAATTTTATGCAAAGCAGGAACATAGAAGCATTACGCGAGTTAGGCACTGACCCATTGGACGTATCCTCGCATTCTGCGGTCTGCCTGGGTGGTCCTTTTTTTGTAAACGAATGCCAGGACAATGTATCGCTCGCAGCTTTTCGTACCTCTTTTTGGCCTGCTGTTGCTGATGGGTGGCCTGTTCCACGGGCATGATGCCATGGCGCAGGAGCCCTGTCCGGCCGATCACGACAAGCTGCTTGCAGCCCTCAAAGCCAACGTGAAGGCAAGCGGCGGACCAGCCAATGGCGGCTTTGAAACCAACGAATGGGCAGCCATCGTTGCCCGTGACGGCACTGTCTGCGCGATTGCGTTCAGCGGCCCCACCCCCGACTCGCAATGGCCGGGAAGTCGGCTCATAGCAGCGGAGAAAGCCAACACGGCCAACGGTCTCAGCCTGGCTCAGATGGCCCTCTCTACGGCCAATCTCTATGCGGGGGTGCAGCCGGGCGGGCCGCTATTTGGCCTGCAGGAGACCAATCCCGTCAACCAGGCCGCGGCCTATACGGGCGATCCCAAAACGTTCGGAAGCGCCGGCGACCCGCTCGTCGGCAAGCCGATCGGAGGCGTCGTGGTGTTTGGCGGCGGGCTTGCCCTCTACGACGGCAAGAGCATTGTCGGCGGCCTCGGCGTTTCAGGCGATTCCTCATGCGCCGATCACAATGTTGCCTGGCGTATCCGCGCGGCGCTCGGCTTCGACAAGGTCCCGGCAGGCGTCAATCCAAATCGCAAGGATGCCATTGTCTACGATCTGGACCCCGGCGGCAAAAGCGCTTCGGGCTGGGGCCATCCGCTTTGTGCCGGAACGGAGGCCGACATCGCCGCCGAACTCGGCGCCGGCGTGGGAGGCTCGATCAATAAATGAAAGCTATGCCGCAGTTGGCATTAACGCGCGTTGACGTAGAACGACGTACCCGCAAATTGGCAGCCGGGAATTCCTTTGGCGCTATCCTTCTGGTGACGCTGCTCGCCTGCCTGCTGCTTCTGGGCGCTGCGTCCGAGCCTCCTAAAACACCAGCGATCGTACCGCCAGGCGCAGCTTCGCCACCCGATGACGGCCAATGGACGATGCCGGCCAAGAACTACGCGTCGACGCGCTTCAGCGAACTCTCCGAGATCAATGAAGGCAACGTCAAGAACCTGCAGGTCGCGTTCACGTTCTCGACAGGCGTGAACAAGGGCCAGGAAGCAGCGCCGCTGGTCGTCGGCAACACCATGTATATCGTGACGCCCTTTCCCAACTTCGTCTATGCGCTCGATCTCTCCAAGCCCGGCGCCCCGATGAAGTGGAAGTACGAACCCAATCCGGAGCCGGCAGCACAGGGGGTGGCCTGCTGCGACGTCGTCAACCGAGGAGTGGCATTCGCCGACGGGCGCATTTTTTTCAATACGCTGGACGGCCACACGATTGCCCTTGATGCGAACACGGGCAAGCCGATCTGGAACACTCATGTCGGCAACATCAACATCGGCGAGACCATCACCATGGCGCCGCTTGTGGTGAAGGGCAAAGTGCTGGTCGGCAATTCCGGCGGCGAGATGGGCGTTCGCGGCTGGGTAAAGGCGCTCGACGCCGGCGACGGTCATGTCGTCTGGATCGCCTATAGCACCGGGCCGGACAAGGACGTGCTGATCGGACCGGACTTCAAGCCGCACTACGACATGGACAAAGGCAAGGATCTTGGCGTCACGACATGGCCGCCGGAAGCCTGGAAGATCGGCGGCGGCAACATGTGGGGCTGGATTTCCTATGATCCCGATCTGAACCTGATCTTCCACGGCACCGGCAATCCCGGACCATGGAATCCGGATTTGCGGCCGGGCGACAACAAGTGGACGTCTGGCATTTTCGCGCGCGATCCCGACACCGGCGCGGCGAAATGGTTTTATCAATGGAGCCCGCATGACCTCCACGATTATGACGGCATCAACGAGCAGATCCTGCTCGACATGTCCTGGCAGGGCAAGCCGCGCAAGGTGCTGATCCGGCCGGAGCGCAACGGCTATCTCTACATCCTCGACCGGACAACCGGCGAGGTGCTGTCGGCAAAACCGTTTGGTCCGGTCAACTCCAGCAAAGGTGTGGATCTGAAAACCGGTCGGCTGATCGTAAACCCGGACAAGAAGACCGGCACCGGCAAGGTCGTTCGCGATATCTGTCCGACGGCGTCGGGCCTCAAGGACTGGCAGCCTTCCGCGTTCTCGCCGAAGACCGGCCTGCTCTACATCCCGCACAACAATCTGTGCATGGATGAAGAAGGCGTCGAGGTGAACTACATTGCCGGCACGCCCTATGTGGGCATGAACGTCCGCATGATACCAGGGCCCGGCGGTAATCGCGGCGCCTTCACCGCCTGGGACATCGCCGCGGAGAAACCCGCCTGGAGCCTCAAGGAGAATTTCCCGGTGTGGAGCGGCGCGGTGGTGACCGCCGGCGACGTTGTCTTCTATGGCACGATGGAAGGCTGGTTCAAGGCGGTCAGCGCCAAGACCGGAGACCTGCTTTGGCAGTTCAAGACCTCGTCCGGGATCATCGGCCAGCCCATCACCTATCGCGGTCCCGACGGGCACCAATATGTCGCCATCCTCTCAGGCGTCGGCGGCTGGGCCGGCGCCATTGTATCGGGCGATCTTGACCCGCGTGACGCCACCGCCGCGCTCGGTTTCGTCAATGCCATGAAGGATCTGAAGAACGCGACAACCTCGGGAGGCACGCTTTATGTGTTCCGGCTGCCTTGATGGATTGTACTTGACCGTAGGTCCGGCGCGAAAGGGGTGTCAACGGCTGGCGATCGGCATGGCCGCGATCGCCTTCGTGTTCTTGACGGCCACAGCCGACGCACGTGAGCTGAGGGTCTGCGCCGATCCGAACAACCTGCCGTTCTCCAACGCGGCAGGTCAGGGCTTCGAGAACAGGATCGCCGAAATCGTTGCGTCCGATCTCGGCGCCAAGCTGACCTATACCTGGTGGGCGCAGCGTCGCGGCTTCATCCGCAACACGCTGAAGGCGGGCCTGTGCGATCTCGTGCCGGGCACGCCGAGCAACCTCGAAATGCTGCGCACCACCACGCCCTACTACCGATCGTCCTATGTCTTCGTCACCCGCAGGGACGGCCCCGACGTAGCATCGTTCAATGATCCGCGGCTGCGCGACATGCGGATCGGTGTTCAGCTCATCGGCGACGATGGCGCCAATTCGCCTCCGGTCCAGGCGCTTGGCCGCCGCGGTATCGTCGGGCACCTCGTTGGCTATCCGGTCTATGGCGACTATTCTGCCCCCAACCCGCCGGCGCGCATCGTCGAAGCGGTGGCGAGTGGCGAGATCGACCTTGCCGTGGTCTGGGGCCCCCTCGCCGGCTACTTCGCCGCCAGGCAGAAGGTGCCGCTCCGCATCACGCCGGTTGCGCCCCGCATCGACGGACCGCAACTGCCGATGATCTACGACATCTCGATGGGCGTCCGCCGCGAAGACGATGCGCTGCGCGGCGATGTCAATGGCGCCCTCTCCAGGCACAAGGTCGAGATAGATGCCTTGCTGTCACAGTACGGCGTGCCGCGCCTCGATGCCTCGGGGAGCCCGGTGCGATGAGAGCCGTTGTGGCCATGCTCCTGTTTCCAGTCCTGGCGCTCGCTGCCTGCCAGCGCGAGGAACGTGACACGCGCCCGCAATCGGCGCTCGGATCGGGCGAGCAGCCGACGCCTGTGACCACGCTGGAGCCCGGCGGACAGCGCCCCCCCGCCAGCGATAACAAGGCGGCGAGCTTCGAGGCCAACGCCTTCCATATGAGCGAAGGGAAACGGCTTTTCGGCTGGTTCAACTGTTCGGGATGCCACGCCAATGGCGGCGGCGGCATGGGGCCGGCCCTGATGGACCAGAAGTGGCTCTATGGCAGCTCGATCGAAAGCATCCATGCCACGATCCGCGACGGTCGGCCAAACGGCATGCCGAGCTTCCGCGACAAGATTCCCGACGACCAGATCTGGGAGCTTGCGGCTTTCGTGCGCTCGCTGAGCGGCAACGCGCCGTCTTCCGCCGCGCCGCAACGCAATGACGACATGATGGCGCATCCGTCGGAAAACCGCATGCCCGACGCGGCCACGCTGGGGAAGTCGCCGTGAAACGTCTCGTCTCGATGGCGTTCGCCACCGCCGGCGCTCTGTTGCTCCAGGGATGCGCGGGCTGGCAATCCGCCCTCGACCCGAAAGGTCCCGCGGCGAGCGAACTGGCATGGCTGATCTGGTTCTTCACCGCGCTCTGCGCCGTGGTGTGGGTGCTGGTGATGATCGCCCTCGTCGTACCCTTGATGATGCGGTCGCGCGCGCAGGCGGAGCCGCTCGCGATCAAGGCCGGCGCCGACGACCGGAAGCTGCGCGCGGTGATGACCGCCGTCGGGTTGACCGCCATTGTCCTGATCGGACTGACCTTGCTGAGCTTCTTCGCCAACAGGACGCTCGCCGCGATCGGCTCGGATGCCGCACTGACCATTCGGGTCACCGGCCATCAATGGTGGTGGGAGGTGCGCTATGAGGATGCCACGCCAAGCCGGATCCTGACCACGGCGAACGAGATCCATATCCCCGCCGGGGAGCCGGTGAAGCTTCTTCTGACCTCGACCGACGTCATCCATTCCTTCTGGATTCCGAGCCTTTCGGGCAAGCTCGACCTCATTCCCGGCCACATGAACGTGCTCGACCTCAAGGCAGACAAGCCTGGTGTTTACCGAGGTCAATGCGCCGAGTTCTGCGGGGCGCAGCACGCAAACATGGGCACCTTCATCATCGCCGAGCCGCGTGCGAAGTTCGACGCCTGGTGGAACGACCAGTTGCAGCCGGCAGCTACTCCGACGGGGGACGAGGCCAAGGCCGGCCAGGATCTGTTTCTGAAGCGCCCTTGCGTGATGTGTCACAGAATAGGCGGCACGCCTGCCGGAGGAACGGTCGCCCCTGACCTCACCCATATAGCCAGCCGGCAGACGCTTGCCGCCGGGACATTGACGATGAGCCGCGGCAATCTCGCCGCCTGGATAGCCGACCCACAGGGCATCAAGCCCGGATCCCACATGCCGGTGGTGGAGCTCAGCGGCGACGAACTCAACGCCATGGTCGCCTACCTCGAGGCGCTTAAATGAGCAGCGCGGACCTCACAAGCGAACGCGACCTGCCGCGCGAAACGCCCGCCACAGGCGACGTCGCACCCGAGCATGACGGACCGCGCGACACCGGCATGGACGATGCCAGCCTGGATCGCTGGCTGGCGCGGACATGGCGCACGCCCCCCGGCATCATCGGCGCGCTGTCGAGCGTCGACCACAAGGTCGTCGCACGGCGCTATCTGATCACCGCCTTCGTGTTTCTGTGCCTGGGCGGGCTCAACGCTGTCGCCATGCGCATCCAGCTCTCAGGGCCGCAGCGCGGTCTGATCGGCCCGGACCTCTACAACCAGCTGTTCACGATGCATGGTGTGACCATGATGTTCCTGTTCGCCGTGCCCATCGTGCAGGCGACAGGCATCTATCTCGTCCCGCTGATGGTCGGCAGCCGCAACATCGCCTTTCCCCGCCTGAACGCGTTCAGCTACTGGATCTATGTTTCGGGCGGTATATTTGCCTGGGTGTCTTTCGCGCTCAACATGGCGCCCGACGTCGGCTGGTTTGCTTATGTGCCGCTGTCAGGCCCCGAATTCGCGCCGGGCAAGCGGGCCGACGTCTGGGCCCAGATGATCACTTATACAGAAGTATCCTCCCTGGCCGTCGCGGTGGCAACCATCGTCACCGTGTTCAAGCAGCGAGCCCCCGGCATGTCGCTGGACAGGATTCCGCTCTACGTCTGGGCAATGCTGGTTACCTCCTTCGTCGTCGTCTTCGCCATGCCCGCGGTGATGATCACCTCGACCTTCCTGATCCTCGACCGGCTGGTCGGCACACATATCTTCAACCCGGCCGAGGGCGGCGACGCACTGCTCTTCCAGCATCTGTTCTGGTTCTTTGGCCATCCGGAGGTCTACATCATCTTCCTGCCGGCGACGGGCATGGTCTCCGCGATCATCCCGGTCTTCGCCCGGCGTCCCGTGTTCGGACATCTTGGGCTGGTCCTGTCGCTGATCGCCGTCGGCTTCCTTTCGTTCGGCCTCTGGGTCCATCACATGTTCGCGACGGGACTACCCAAGCTCGGCGCCAGCTTCTTCACCGCGTCGAGCATGCTGATCGCCATCCCCAATGGCATTCAGATCTTCTGCTGGCTGGCGACCTTGTGGGACGGCAGGCCGGTGATCCGCACGCCGCTGCTGTTCGTGTTCGGCTTCTTTTTCATCTTCGTCATCGGCGGCCTCACCGGCGTCATGCTCGCTTCGGTGCCGCTGGACCTCCAGGTGCACGACACCTATTTCGTCGTCGCCCATTTCCATTACGTGCTGATCGGCGGTTCGGTCTTCCCGCTGCTGGGCGCGGCCTATTTCTGGTTCCCCAAGATCAGCGGCCGCATGATGAGCGAGCGTCTCGGGCGCTGGCATTTCTGGCTGGCTTTCATCGGCTTCAACGCAGCTTTTTTTCCAATGCATCTCGTCGGGCTCTGGGGCATGCCACGAAGGGTCTACACCTATCCGGCCGAGCTTGGCTGGGGCAACATCAACCTGTTCATCAGCGCTGGCGCGGTGCTCTTTTTCCTCAGCTTCGTACTGTTCACTTTCAATCTTGTACACGGCGCGTTGAAGGGCGCGCTGGCCGGAAACAATCCCTGGGATGCCGGTACGCTCGAATGGGCGACGTCTTCGCCGCCGCCAAGCTATAATTTCGCGCGGATACCGATTGTCACGCATGTCGAGCCGCTCTGGGCCGAACGGGAGGCGCTGCCTGTGGCGACCGGTCTCCGCGTCGATGTCCGTGAGCTGTTGATCTCAACCGTGGCGGAAGCCCACCCCGACATTCGCGAGAAATCGGCGACACCGTCGATCTGGCCGCTGCTGGCGGCAATCGCTGTCGGCGGTACGTTTGTCTATTCGATCTTCACGCCCTGGGCGATCGTCTGGGGCGCCGCGCCGATCGCCATCACCTTGATCGGCTGGTTCTGGCCCAAGGACGACCCGGAGGATGAGGGATGAGTGAGCGTCCCAGCTTGGATCTTTCGGACCTCCCAACCTTTGGACATGGTCCGCGCAGCCCGACCTGGTGGGGAACGCTCGGCTTCATGGCGCTGGAAGGCATGGGCTTTGCGTTGGCCGCCGGCGCTTATCTCTATCTCGCCACTTTGTGGCCCAACTGGCGTCTAAGCGCCCCGCACCCCAACCATTGGCCCGGAACGATCGTCACCATCCTGTTCATTATCAGCGTGGTGCCGAATCACATCCTCCACGGCCATGCCAAGCAATGCGCGATCGTGCCGGTGCGGATCGGGCTGGTGGTGATGTCGCTGCTCGGTCTGGCCCCGCTTGTCGTGCGCTGGTTCGAATTCCCGGCGCTGAACATCTACTGGGACACGAACGCCTATGGTTCGATGCTCTGGGTGCTGCTCGGGCTGCATACCACACACCTGATCACCGATGTCGGCGACACCATCGTTTTGACGGTGCTGATGTTCACACGCCATGGCTATAGCGGCCGGCGCTTCGGCGATGTCGGCGACAATGTCTTCTATTGGGATTTCGTGGTGCTGACCTGGATCCCGATCTATCTGCTCATCTACTGGATGCCGAGGCTAGGCTGATGCGTGCGTTGAAAATGGGAACGTCCTGGGGTGGTCTTCTGTCGGGGCCGATGGCTTGGGCAATCTCGACGCAGCTGAACTACGCACTCGTACCATGGCAGTGCAACCGCCAGGTGCCGGTGGTGCTTCCCGTGGCACTGGTGCTCGCCGTGCTTTCGCTGCTCGGCGGTGCCTTGTCATGGCGGGCGAAGCGGCAGGGCGGCGCCGCCTTCAAGCCTGAGCGCACGCGCAGCACCGAGCAGTTCGTCGCCGATCTCGGCATGCTTGCGGCATTGCTGTTTGCCCTCGTCATCATCATGCAAGGCAGCGCGGCTCTCATTCTCGACGAGTGCCTGCGATGAGCTTCGACGCGTTCTTCTCGACCTCGATCTGCTACGGCGCCGGCGCGCCCGAGGCCGGATGGACGCTCGCATTTCCCATCACGTTTCCGCTGGCCGCGATTGCCTTCCTTTATGCCATCGGAGCGACTCGGTTGTGGCGCCGCAGCAGCCGAGGCCGTCCCGAGCGGATGCGGCAGGCGTTGTTGTTCGCCGCCGGTTGGGGCGTGCTGACGGCAGCACTGGTCAGCCCCATCCATGCGCTCGGCGAGCGGGTGTTTGCCGCCCATATGATCGAGCATGAACTGCTGACGGCGGTGGCGGCGCCTCTCCTTGTCGCCGCGTGCCCAGGCGCAGTCCTGCTCTGGTCCTTGCCGGCCTCACTTCGCCGCGGAACGGGCAAGCTCACGCGCGCAAAGACGCTGCAATCGGTTTGGGCCCTGGTGATCCGCCCCCTCAACGCGACGATCATTCACGGCGTCGCCATCTGGATCTGGCACATTCCGGCATTGTTCCAGGCAGCGCTCCAGCAGGGCTTTCTTCATTATGCCCAGCATGCGAGCTTCCTCGGCACAGCCTTGCTGTTCTGGTGGGCGCTCCTACCGCGCCCCGGTCGACAGCAAACCTATGGCAACGCCGTCATGCATCTTTTCTTCACCTCGCTTCATACCGGCCTGCTCGGTGTCCTGCTGCTGATGTCGCCCAAACTCTGGTATCCGGAGAATGGCGCCGGCGCGGCATTGTGGGGAATGACCGCGATCGAGGACCAGCAGCTCGCCGGATTGGTAATGTGGGTTCCGGCCGGCTTGATCTATGGCGGCGCCGCCCTGCTGCTCGCCGGCCTCTGGATAAGCAGCAGCGCAACCAGGGAGGCAACACATGCGCTCAGACCTGGGTAGGCTGATCGGGGGCGCCCTTGCCGCAATCCTGCTGCTGGCTGCGGCTGTCGCAGCGGCGACTTTGTGGTCCGACAGGCGCGAGCGCGTCCGGCACGAGTCGGATGCGGCGACCGGCGGCGTAGGCGCCCGCGCCATTCCAATCATGACGGCGAATGGCTGCTCCGGCTGCCATACGATACCCGGCGTGCCGGGTGCGCAAGGCCAGGTCGGACCCCGCCTGGACGGTGGCCTTGCCGACAGGGTCTTTATCGGTGGCCTGCTGGCAAACAATCCGGAGAACATGATCCGCTGGATACGCTCGGCGAGGGAAGTCAATCCGCACACGGCCATGCCGTCGACGAGGATCACCGAGCAACAGGCGCGGGACATCGCCGCTTATCTCTATGCTTTGAGGTAAATCAGCCCTCGCCGCCGCGCCGGGACCACAAGCCGCGGCCGGGATCGTAGCCGATGACCGCCGCGAGGAAGAAGGCGATGAGGCAGCCAAGGACCACAATCGCCGCGACAGGATCGAACCGCAGATAGAGCGCGAAGCGTATCAGCTCGACCGCCGAGCTGAACGGGTTCCAGGCGGCGATTGTTGCCAGCACCGGTCCCGCCTCGGCAAGCCGCCACAGCGGATAGAGCGCCGTCGAGGCAAAGAACACCGGAAAGATGACGAAATTCATGACACCGGCAAAGTTCTCCATCTGTGTCGAAACCGAGGAGACAAGCAGTCCGAACGCGCCAAGCATGAGGCCCGCCAGCACGAGCGCCGGAAATACCGCGACGTAGCCGAGAACGGGCGGCCGCACATCCCAGAAACGCGCGATCAACAGAAACAAATAGACCAGCGGCACGCCGACGATCACGCTGGCCAGCAGGCGCGCCGCAAGCAGGTACCAGCGCGGCAATGGTGCGGTCAACAACAGGCGCATGCTGCCCATCTCGCGATCGTAAACCATGGCCAGCGAACTCGCCATGGCATGGAAGAGCAGCATCATGGCCGCTAGCCCGGGCACCACATATACGTCATAGAGAACATAGGTCTGGTAGGGTGGCGTGATCGACAGACCGAGAACGGAGCGGAAGCCAGCGGCAAAGATTGCCAGCCAGACCAGCGGCCGTACCATCGCCGAGAGCAGCCGGCCGCGTTGCCGCAACGTGCGCAGCATCTCCCTGCGCAGGATGCCATTGAGCGCGCGCACCGCGTGAGACGTTTTCATTCGGACTCCGTCAGCGACGCGAAGGCCTCGCCCGTGCTCGCTACAGCGAGATCGGCAGCCAGCCGATCGGCGCGGCCGGCCCACCGGATTGTGCCTCGATGCAGCACCACCACATCGTCATCCGCCTTCAGTTCTTCCAGAAAATGTGTTGCCCACAGGACGGCAATGCCGCGCTCGCGGCAAAGCTCCCGCACGTGCCGCTCGAGCGCGCGGCGGCCCGGCACGTCGAGCCCGGTGGTCGGCTCATCCAGCAGCAAAAGGCGTGGGCTATGCATCAGAGCGCGTGCTATCTCGACACGGCGACGCTGCCCCCCGGAAAGCGCTCGGGCAGGATCGTCGATCCTGTCCAGCACGTCCAGCCGGCCGAGTTCGTGGATGGAGCGCTCCTTGCTCAAGGCCTGGCTAAGCCCATGCAAGGCCGCGTGGTAACGCAGGTTCTCGCCGGCCGTCAGATCGAGATCGAGGGTCGGCAACTGGAAGACGACGCCCATCTGCGCCAACGCGGCGGACGGGTTGACATCCATCGCCTGGTCGAAGACATGCACCGAGCCGGAGCGGGCGTGATAAAGACCGGTGATCAGCGAGAACAACGTCGTCTTGCCGGCGCCGTTGCGGCCTAGCAAGATGCACATCCTGCCTTGGGCCACAGAGAAAGAGACGCCGTCGAGAACCCGCCGGTTTCCGAAACTATGGCCCAGATTCTCGACCGACAAGGCGTTCATGGCCCGATCACGACGCCCCACGGCCCCCGCCCTACCGGCAGCGATTTCACCACCTCCTGGTTTTCCAGATCGATAAACGAAATATCGCCGGAATTCCCGTTTGCGCTGACCAGGCGCTTCTGGTCGCCGGAGAGCGCAACGTGCCAGGGTCGTTGACCAACAAGGTAGAGCCGACGGACCGCCAGCGTTTTCACATCGACTTCCGCAATCCTGTTGGCGGGGCCGAGCGCCACATAGACGGTCGTGCCATCGCGGGACGTCGCCATGCCGACCGCCTGCACGCCCTCGCGTCGTATACCCGGCACCTCGAACTCGACTTTGCCGGTCTGCGCGCGCGTTGCCGTGTCGAAGACGGTGACAGTGCCCCGGATCTCCGAGGACACCCAGAATTGCTTCCCGTCCGGCGAGAATAAAGCCGCGCGCGGCCTGGTATCGACCAGCAGATTGTCGACGAGTTCAAGCGTGCCTGCGTCGATCAGATGCACCATGCTGGTGGTCTCCGAAGTGCAGGCGACATAGCGGCCGTCGGCGCTGGCCGCCATTCCTTCCGGTTCGACGCCGACATCCACGGTGCCGATGACCTTGGCCGCGGCGATGTCCACCACCGACACCAGATTGTCATTCTCGTTGGCGACGAACAGCCGCTTGCCATCGGGATGGACTGCGAAGAATTCCGGATCGGCTCCCGAAGGCAATTCCCCGACGACCCGCCGCTTCGCGACGTCGACCACGTCGATGCGGTTGTCGTCGCCTTCCGCGACGAACAGCATCTTGTTGTCGATCGACAGCGCCAGCCCGCGCGGACGGCGGCCGACATCGATCGTCGCCAGCAAAGTCATTGTCACGCCGTCGACGACCGCGACGGTATTGTCCTGCTCATTGGAAACGTAGATGGTCTCGGCGGCGGCGGGAGCAGCAAGAGCGAACGCCGCCAACAACAGCGTCATCAGAACTTGCATGTGCTCTCCTCCAGGTCGATGCCCAGCGTGTCGAGCGGCGTGCGCTGATGCAGGAAGCCCGGTTGCGGTGAGCTGGAAATCAAGAGGCGAGGCCCGGTGATCAAAATGGGCTGGCGCATCTGTCCGTCCCAAGGACGGAAACTAAGCCCCTGCCCCTTGAAGCCAGCGAGAAGAAACGCGTCGCCGCGTATGTATCTGCCGATTGCCGCGGGATCGAGACTGTGCAGGCGCGTCGCCGCTTCGCCGATACTGCGCACAGCGAGCCAGGCCGCGTAGTCGCTGGGCAACATCCAGCGCCCTGCCTGCCTGTGGAAACGGTCCTGCAGTTGCGTGGCGCCCCATTCCTCGCTGACAGCGCTCCAGCCTGTGGTGACCAGCCCTTGCGTGCCGGCGACGATTCTCGGCAGCGCAGTGCGGCCCTCCAGATAGGCGCCGAATTCATCCGCCTCGTCGGCGACCACGAGCACATCATAGTCGCTGACCTGCGTGACCGCGGGTATTTCGGTCTGCAGCGTGACATGCCCTGTATCGGCACGTCCGTTGGCGGGCCTGAATGTCCACGGCTGGTCGATCGTGATCTCGGCTCCGAAGCGAGCCGCCGCCCGTCGAAAGGCCGCCGCCATCGCCTGATCCTGCGAATGCGGCCCCACAAGCAGGAACCAACGCTGCCAGCGCTTCCAGGCGAGATATTGCGCCAGCCCGTCGGCGAGCATGGCGCGGCTCGGGATCGTGTGCAGCACGTTCCGACGGCAGTCCTGTTGGCGAAGCACGTCGTCCGGCGCCCGGCTGTTGAGCAACGTCATCTGCTCGGCACCGGGCGCGGCACTGGCCTGTAGAAGCTGACTGGCGTCGAGATCGGCGACGACAAAGGCGATGCCGGCATCGGCGAATTGTCTTACCGCGTCGTCCGGCGTTTCGGTTGGTTTCAATATTCTTTTCTCCAGCCGAAATTTCTGCCCAAGAAACCGGCCGGTGCTTTCGTCGTCGGCAATGCCGAGCCGTGCGCCTTGCAGGCCGTCATCGGTGACGGTTTCATCAAGGGGTCCAAGGGGCAGAGCCGGTTTGCGCTCCTGGCCGATATACCCGATCACCATCGTCTGTTGCTCGGTGGCGCCAGGGCCGGTGATCAGCAAAAGAAAGAGAAGGCCCAGCAACAGTCTCATTGTGTCGCCCCCAGCCCAAACCGCGACGATCCCGCTTCATCGCCACCAGAGATTGCGACATCGCGCACGATGCGCGCAG
This sequence comes from Mesorhizobium sp. M0802, assembly GCF_040320115.1. Classification (NCBI taxonomy): domain Bacteria; kingdom Pseudomonadati; phylum Pseudomonadota; class Alphaproteobacteria; order Hyphomicrobiales; family Phyllobacteriaceae; genus Mesorhizobium; species Mesorhizobium sp. M0802. The sequence continues at coordinate 387,501 of NZ_JAMYOY010000001.1, read as the reverse complement.
GCGATCCCTCCAGAACAATAACCCGATCCCCCAGCGACGAGGCATAGGCGAGATCATGCGTAACCAGCAGCGTGGTAGTCCGCCGACTGGCGAAACAATCCTGCAGCAGGCGGCGCATGGCTTGCGCGGTCGCCTCGTCGAGTGAAGCGAATGGCTCGTCGAGGAGCAGGAGCGCAGGCTCCACGGCGAGCGCCCGGGCAAGCGCTACGCGCCGCGCCATGCCGCCCGAGAGTCGCTGCGGATAGCTCTTCTCATTGCCTTTCAGGCCGACAGCGGCAAGCCACCGGGCCGCATCGGGCGCGCGATCCGGGATGGCCATCTCTACATTGCGCAAGGCGGTGAGCCAGGGCAGCAGCCTCGGTGTCTGGAACAGCATGCCTATCGGAAGCGGTCGTCCGCTCACGCTGCCGCGAAATTCGCGGTCGACGCCCGAAACGATCGACAGCAGCGTCGACTTGCCGACACCGGAAGGGCCGGTCAGGACGCAGACCTGTCCGTCGGCTATATCAAGCGACAGCGCGCGAAAGATCGTCCGGCGCTGGCCGTCGTCACCGGGGAAAGTCTTGTCCTCGATCCTGATCCTCAGCATCAGCGTCGCCAGGCGAACAAACGACGTTCCAACGGCACAAGCAGTCCATACTCTATGGCAAGCATCACAACGCCGAAGCTGATCGCATAGGCAAGGATGTGGGTGACGTCGAAGTTCTGAAAATAGACCTGTAGCTGGAACCCGACGCCGTTGGAGCGGCCGAGCAGTTCGGCGAGCAACACGATCTTCCACGTTAGTGCCAGCCCGCTGCGCAGGGTGACGAGAAAGAACGGCGCCAATTGCGGCAGCACGACATGCCGCAGCTTTGCAGCATGCCCGAAGCGATAGAGCTCAGCCATTTCGGCAAAGTCCTTGTCCAGCTGACTGGCGCCTTCACGAATAGTCACCACGACATTGGGGATCTTGTTGAGCGCGACCGCAAGGACAAGCGCAGTCTCGGCAAGACCAAGCCAAATATAAATTAGAATGACCGTGATCAGCGCCGGCATGTTGAGGAGTAACACGATCCAAGGCCTCATCCATATGTCGGCTCTGTGCGAGCGGCCTGCCGCGTAGCCAAGGGCCGCGCCGATGACTATTGCCGACCCGAGGCTTGCCACGACGCGCGCAAGCGAGATGCCCAAATGGTATGGCAGCTCGCCCCGAACCGCTTCGTGCAGGAGAACCGAAACAACCTGGACCGGACCAGGAAACAGCCGATCGGCGGCGATTGATGATGCAATCTGCCAGACGAGCACCATGGTCAGCAATGCCGCAGTCGATTGACAACGCTGCATTGTGATGGGGAACGCTGGGACATCAGTCATTGGCGCGAGCTCAAGCCGGTATGGCCCGGAAGACACCAGGATCGAGGCTCGTCGCCTTGCCGACCAGATCCTCGCCGCCCAATTCGGCCAGGATTGCAAACAACCGGGCCGCGCCATCACGTTCGTCTTTGCCGAACCGACGAGGGATTCCGGCTCGATAGGCGGCGCGTAGCGCCGCCTGTAGGTGAGGATCGTCCGTGCCCAATTGGGGCGCGAGCACCCGCCATTCGTCGTCCGAAGACTCGAGCAGCGACTTCGCTGCCGCGGTCGCGCTCGTGAATCGCGCGAGGGCTATCGGGTTGGCCCGCGCCCAGCTTTCATGGAAGACGTAGCCGAGCATCGGCAAGTCCACGGATACGCCAAGCCCCTGCAGGATTTGCGCGACACTGAGCAGAGGCCTTGCCCCCTCTGACTCGAGACGGGCGGCGAAATTCCAGAACGTCAGCAGTGCATCCAGTCGCCCCGCCAGAAATTCCTGCTCCAACAAAGGCGGCGCGCCGAACACTGGCTCCACCTCTTCAGCAAGATCGCGCTTCACCTGACGGAGGCCGAGCGCGCGCAACAGGATCCAGCTTTTGTCCAGCGGACCACCTGCGATCCCCAGCCTTTTGCCCTTGAGGTCCGCAAGAGTTCGAATGGACGAGCCTTGCGGCAGTTCCAGCGCGCCGACGGCACGAGAATAGGGATAGAAGACCAGATCAGCGCCTTCGCTGCGCTGGCGCATGACCCACACCCAGTCCGAAACGATGACGTCGACGCTGCCCGCCAGCAATGCGGTCTTACCGGCTTCGGTCCCGGCAAGCCGCTGAGCCTCGATTGATACGCCGTGCACAGTGTCCAACGCATGCCGCCGCATGACGTCAACTTCCCAGGCGGCGGTGCCAAATCCCAGCACGCCAAATCGCACGAGCGGCGATGGCTGTGGCGCGGCTTCAGCGGAAGCACCCAATAGCCAGCAACAAATACCCGCAAGAGCGGCCCGCCGCGAGATGTGACCCTGATCATGCCGGGTCAGCCATTCGCCTGGGAGGGTAGCAGTCAGCACGGGCGCACCGGGTGTGAAGGAACTTTCCTAACGCGGTGGCGGCAGGAATGTTCCTCGATGGTGCATGGAACTAACGGGAAAGCACCTAAGGTCCGTTTTTCGGCTCGTACGGCAGTCCGGGGGCTTGTTCAGGCGAACAGAAGAAGGTGTCAGGGGCTACGGTCCGCTCTTGGCATCATCGACCTCCAACGCGTCCATTACAGGTGCCGGATCGCTCTTTTCGGAGCTCGGGCTCTGCACCCCGGACCCGGCGTTCTCGATCGCTTGCACGATAGCATCTTCGATGTTTCCGAGTTCGTCCTCCCTTACTTCACGCCCATAACCAGCCACCTCGGCATCCTGCTCGAATTGCTGAGCGAGCACCGCGACGCTGACTTCCTCTCGACCAGGAAGTGTGCCGACATTCTCCTGTAGCCAGTTTTGAAAAAACTCTCTGGTCGCGCTCATCTCAGACCACCCTTTCGCCAAACTAAGCGCGACGGTGAGCCGAAGTTCCATGATGCGTTCACTTTCCCAGTGGTGCTGTACTCACAGCGTTGGGAGCCACGAGGTTTTTGCAGGCTTGATGAGGCAGTGGCCTTTCTCTTCACGACTCGATTGGAGTTCACTCTTATTGTGCAGTGTGCATCCTGATTGCGTCCATTTCGACCCTGTGGAACAAGCTCGTTGAGTTGAAGTTAGGCCCGATGCCAAGCTTTTCGGGCGAACCAAGTTTTTCGGGCGAACAAGTTTTTGACGTTGCCATCGTCGGCGGCGGCCCCGCGGGGCTCGCTGCAGCCATGTATTTAGCCAGGTTTCTGCGTTCGGTGATCTCATTCGACGCGGGGAATGCGCGTGCCAAGCTCATCCCAAAATCCCGTAACTGTCCCGGCTTCCCCGACGGCATCAACGGGGAAGAACTGCTCGGCCGCCTACGAGCCCAGGCACAGCTATACGGCGCGAGCCTTGTCCATGGTTGCGTAGGCCACGCCGAAAAACGCGAGGGGTTTTTTGTTCTGACGACCACCTGCGGGATTGTCCAAGCAAGGCGCGTGATTCTGGCAACGGGCATTGTGGACAAGGCACCTCCCATCGAAAGACTGGAGGAGGCGATCGCAACCGGCATTGTCAGACTGTGCCCGGTTTGCGATGCATATGAGGCCCGGGGTAGCCGCATCGGCGTCGTTGGTCCGGAGCATCTCGCCGTCAGGGAGGCTCTGTTCCTGAAGGGATATGGCAGTCAGGTCGCCTTGCTCGCCAATAACCAGGATGATGTTTCCGAAGCTGCCCGGGGCGCCGCCTTGGCAGGCGGAGTTGAAATCTGGGACGCTGTCGATGCCCTGATCCCTCGACGAACCGGGTTCGATGTCGTCATGGCCGAGGGCGCCCCGATGCGCAACATCGATGTGGTGTACCCTTCGATGGGCAGCGACGTACGCTCCGAACTCGCGGTTGCTCTGGGGGCTAACTGTGACGCAGAAGGTTATGTCCTGGTCAACAGACACCTTGAGACTTCAACGCCAGGACTCTATGCCATTGGCGACGTGGCCGAGGGGCTCAATCAAATTGCTGTTGCGTTCGGAGACGCCGCCAAGGCTGCAACTCACATTCATAACGACCTCCGCGATTGCGCCGAGCCGGCGACGAAATTCCGGCGAAGTTGACCTGCAGATGCGAACGCACCCTACCGGCTCATCTTTGGCTGCGTTGATGCCCGGAACTTGTTCCACCCGGCGTGAGACTGCTGACTTCGGCTTTGCTAGAGTTCTCTCAGGCGCAGCCGCTGGGTTGATGGAAGGGCACGCGCCGGCGAACGGCTGGAGGAAGGAATGAAAATTCTCGTCACCGGCGCGTCAGGTCTGATTGGAGCCGCGCTTTGCGCGCGCCTGGCCGGCGAGAGACATGAAGTGGTTCGCGTGCTTCACCACGCAGACACTGGCGTCCACCCGGAGATCCCAACCGTTTCCCTGGATATGGCGCGGGCCTTGCGACCTCAGGACTGGATCCCCTATCTCGCCGGTGTGGACGCCGTCGTAAACTGTGCCGGCGTCCTGCAGGATAGTGCCCGGGAAAACACCCGGCATGTCCATTCTACCGGCGCCTCGGCTCTCTTCACCGCGTGTGAGCAAGCAGGTGTGAATAAGGTGATCCACTTTTCTGCCATCGGGGTCGATCGCCAGCAGCCGTCCGCCTTTTCCGCCAGCAAGCTCGCCGGCGATGAAGCACTGATGGCACGTAGCCTTGACTGGGTCATCCTGCGCCCCTCCGTAGTACTGGGAAGGCCGGCCTTCGGCGCAAGTGCACTTTTTCGCGGCCTCGCGGCGTTGCCGCTCTTGCCGTTGATGCCCGACACGGGCCGTCTCCAAGTCGTCCAACTCGATGACGTGATCTCCACCGTCCTGTTTTTCCTCAAACCCGGCAGCCCATCGCACCTCACGCTGGACCTGGCTGGGCCCGAGGCACTTTCGATGAGCGAGGTCGTGGGTCGCTATCGCCGCTGGTTCGGATGGAGCAGTGCTCGGGAGTTCATCTTGCCGAATTGGGCCGCAGCTATCTTGTACAGGTTCGGGGATGCCGCGGCTCAGCTGGGCTGGCGCCCGCCCATGCGCAGCAATGCAGCAAAAGAGATTGCCCGTGGCGCTGTCGGCGATCCCCAGCCGTGGATGACGGCGACCGGCATTCAACCATCAAGTCTTACATCTGCACTGCGTCTAAATCCTGCGACCGTGCAGGAGCGATGGTTCGCCGGTCTTTACTTCGTCAAGCCGGCGCTCTTTGTCGTCTTGCCGCTCTTCTGGATCATGACCGGCATCATTTCCCTGACCGCCGGCTGGCGCAGCGGAGTTGACTTGCTGATTGGCACTGCCGCCGGCCCCTTGGCCGAACCGGCGGTAGTCGCCGGCGCGTTGGCTGACATCGCCGTCGGGGCGCTTATCGCCTGGCGCCCAACCAGCCAGCTTGGTCTTTTCGGCGCAATCGCGGTATCGCTTTTCTATGCGACCGCTGGGAGCATTCTGCGGCCGGATCTTTGGCTTGAGCCACTCGGGCCGCTGATCAAAATCCTCCCGATCCTCGTTCTGCATTTTGCAGCGCTGGCCATTCTGGAGGAACGCTGATGATGTACTTCGCGCTTAAATACCTGCACGTGATCGGCGCTGCTGTGCTGCTCGGAACTGGTGCCGGCATTGCTTTTTTCATGCTTTTGGCACACCGGACCGGGAATGCCGCGACGATCGCAGCCGTCGCCCGCATTGTCGTGCTGGCTGATTTCCTGTTCACGGCTACGGCCGTTGTCGCACAACCTCTGACCGGACTGGGCCTCGCTAGGGTTGCGGGGTATTCGCTGTCCGAAGGATGGATCGTTCTCTCGATCCTGCTCTACATCTTAACGGGCCTGTTCTGGCTGCCTGTCGTGTGGATGCAGATCGAGATGCGAAATCTAGCCACACAGGCCGCACTCTCCAACCAACCTCCTCCCGAGCGCTACCATCAGCTGTTCAGACGCTGGTTTGTCTTCGGCTTCCCAGCTTTCGGCGCCGTGCTCGCCATTTTCTGGCTGATGATTGCGCGCCCGGCAATCGAGTGGTCATCGTTGTAGCTGCGATCGGCAAGCACTGCGCCGTGAATTCATCCGTCGCGCCTAGCTGGTTCGTGCCGGCGCGATGCACTGCGGTCGGGAACCACGGTCACTGCCGCGAGTTCTTTCGCATGGCCAATCATCCCGTCACCGGCGTGCTTACCTCAATCGGCACATTAACCTCCCGCCCCGCGGCATTCCTGATCCTGTTGGTCTACGCAATCCTTTGGATGATCTTCGAGCGACAGACCCTGGACTGGCATGGAGCGGCTACCTTGTTTACGTGGGCCATGACGCTGTTCATCCAGCGTGCCGAGCACCGCGACACTCAGGCCATTCACGCCAAACTGGATGAGATCCTGCGATCAGACCACAATGCCTCGAACATCACGCGGATCGACGATGAAGAGCCCGAGGAAATCGAAAAACACCGCCACCGCAGGCAGCAGGACGACTGATGAGCGGCGTTTTGGTTTCACGGCAGGACGAGTAGCGGGTTTCCAGCTTTTGACGCCTATCCAGCCCCGCCGCCTCCTGCGCTCAGGCCCAGGCCTTCGATCCTTGCTGCGGCTGTGGTTCAGCGACCGAAGGATCGGAGCCTCTATTGTTCCACCGCATCCAGAAATTGGCCCGAGAACCAGGTCGGGCAAATCGGCCGGCTCGAAATGTGTCATTCGCCTTTCTGGTTGCGCTCGACGAACTTGTTGAAACGGCTGGTTTGTCCGTCACCAGTCTTGGACTGGTAAAGAAAGGCCAGATCGTTCTCGTCGAATATGCGGAAGAACTCGTCCCATTCGACCGGCTCGAATGCTTCCTCGGGTTTGCCGAAGTCGATCCGCAGGATGCCGCCCGCCCCTTTGGTGCGAACCACTGCCGGCCGTCCATCCCGCTCCTCGGCCCATTTGCGGATTTCGTCGTGATTGGTGGTCGTTTGCGACTGGGACATTGAAATCTCCTTTGATCATCGGCGTTGCCAACATCGGGCATCGTCGGGGCTGCCGGCGTCCTAACAGCACAAGGGCGGCAATGTTCCGGCACGGCGCGGCGAGCGCGATGTGGCTGCTTCCGAACGAAGCCGGCCAAAGGAACTTTGTTGAAGCCAAGGGAACAAACCTTTTGCCGAAAAGTTCGGGTCGCCAAGATTACCTGTCTGAGGAGTGGTCGTGAAACGGATATTGGTTACAGGGGGCTGCGGCTTCATTGGCCGGCATGTCGCCCAGGAACTCATCGAGCAGGATTATTCGGTTCGCATTTTGGATGTGCTGCTGGAGCAGGTGCACGCAGGCGAAACAGTCGCCCTTCCCGCCGGGGCCGAGCTGATCAAGGGCGACATTCGGGACCGGGAGGCGGTCGCCAAGGCGCTGGAAGGCGTTGACGCGGTCATTCATCTGGCCGCGGAAGTCGGCGTCGGACAGTCGATGTACGAGATCGCGCGCTATGTCGGCACCAACGATCTCGGCACCGCGACGCTGCTCGAGGCGCTGATCAAACACCCGGTCGAGCGCATTGTCGTCGCCTCATCGATGAGTGTCTATGGCGAGGGCCTCTATGCTACATCGGACGGCCGGCGCATCGACAATGCCCGGCGCAAGGCGAGCGACATCAAAAACGGGCAATGGAATCCGCTGTCGCCGGAAGGCGAGCCCCTCTCCCCCCTGCCGACGGACGAGGAAAAGCCGGTCGATCTCGCCTCTATTTATGCACTGACGAAATACGCCCAGGAACGCGCCGTGCTGATCTTCGGCGAAGCCTATGGCATCGATGCGGTCGCGCTGCGCCTGTTCAACGTCTTCGGCGCCGGCCAGGCGTTATCGAACCCCTATACCGGCGTGTTGGCCAATTTTGCTTCGCGTCTCGCCAACGGCCAACGTCCAATGATCTTCGAGGATGGCGAACAGAAACGCGATTTCGTCCATGTGGATGACGTCGCCCGCGCCTTTCGTCTTGCGCTGCAGCAACGCCAGGCAAGGGGTCACGTCATCAACATCGGCAGCGGCCGAGCCTATGCTATCAGCGACGTCGCGCGGGTACTTGCCGAGGCCATGGGAACGCCGGACCGCTCGCCAGAGTTGCTCGGCAAGGCGCGCTCCGGGGATATCCGCAACTGCTTCGCCGATATTTCCAAGGCCCGTGAGCTGCTCGGTTTCGAGCCGAGGCAACAACTGGAGAATTCGCTCGCCGATTTCGTTTCCTGGGTGCGCAACTCGTCCGCCATCGACCGCGGCGCCGACATGAAACGCGAGCTTGAAGAACGTGGGCTGGTGTCATGAATACGCGCAATCGACGCGACGCGCCCGTCGCCATTGTCGGCGGCAGCGGCTTCATCGGATCGAACCTGGCCGACAGCCTGTTGTCGGATGGCGAGCCGGTGCTGGTGATCGACAATCTCAGCCGCCCCGGCGTCGAACAGAACCTTGAATGGCTGGCGCAGAAACACGGAAGCCGCCTCATGGTCGAAACGATTGACGTGCGCGACGCCAACGCGCTTGCGCCCGTTCTGAAGAGTTCCAAGGCGATCTTCCACCTGGCCGCGCAAACCGCCGTCACAACGAGCCTGGTCCAACCGGACGAGGATTTCGACATCAACCTTCGAGGAACGTTCAATGTCCTCGAGGCGGCGCGGCTGAGCAGTGAGTTTGTTCCGGTGGTCTTCGCCAGCACCAACAAGGTCTATGGCAGCCTGCCCGACGTCGCGGTGCGCGAGGACGGCGATCGTTACCTGCCTTGCGACGGCATCATCCAAGCGAATGGCATCGACGAGACCCACGGCCTGGATTTCTGCACGCCCTATGGCTGCTCCAAAGGCGCGGCGGACCAATATGTGCTCGACTATGCCAAATCCTACGGCATGCCCACGGCGGTGCTGCGGATGAGCTGCATCTACGGGCCGCGCCAGTTCGGAACCGAGGATCAAGGCTGGGTCGCGCACTTCCTGCTGAGTGCGCTGACGGGACGTCCAATCACCATTTACGGCGACGGCAGACAAGTGCGCGATATACTGCATGTCTCCGATGCGGTCGCCGCCTACAGGGCCACGCTCGATCGTATCGAGACGACCAAAGGCCAGGCATTCAATCTTGGCGGCGGCCCCGATAATGCGATCAGCCTGCGCATGCTGTTGAGCGAGATCCGTAGCTTGACCGGCCATGAGCTTTCGATCCGCCATGATGACGAACGCACCGGCGATCAGCCCTTCTTCGTCGCCGACACCCGCAAGATCAAAGCGATGCTTGGCTGGAAAGCTCGTGTTTCATGGCGCGAAGGCATTCGCGATCTCGCAGACTGGCTGCAACAACACCGGCTCCAGCCTCGCCCCGAAGTCGTGAGGTACGTCGCATGAAAATCGCCCTGGTAAACCCGTTCTGGACCTATGACGACAGCATCTATTTCGGCTGCCGCCAACCACATCTCCCGCTGGAACTCGGCTATTCGAAATCCCTCCTCGAAACAGCCGGCCATGAGGTGTTGATGCTGGATGGGCAATTGCAGAAGCTCGACAACTCGGACCTCTCCGAGCGTGTGGCTGATTTCGCGCCTGCAATGACGGTCGTCAGTACCGCCCCGACTTATCTGTTCTGGCGCTGCGCACCACCCGAGTTGCGCGTGCCGGCCGATTTCCTCAACCGTCTCGCCGGGCGCGGTGGACGCACAGTCGCGGTCGGGCCGCATGGCTCGGCTACGCCCGCGCCAACCTTGCGCAAGCTTGGCGTCGACATTGTTGTGCGCGGCGAATGCGAGGAAATCGTCGCGGAACTTGCCCGGCGCGACGACTGGAGCGCGGTCCCCTCGACCGCTTACCTGCGCGACGCCAAGGTGGTTTTGAACGGCGGCGTCCACGCCAGCTCGTTTGTCGATCATCCGCCACTCCAATGGCCATCAGACTGGATCGCAGCCCATTCGCATCACCATCACAGGTTCGATGACAAGCAGGTTGGGTTCGGCGCGGAGGTCGAAGCATCGCGCGGCTGCCCCTACAATTGCAGCTTCTGCGCCAAGATCGATTTCCGCGATGCCTATCGCCGCCGAAACCACGAGGCTGTCATAGCGGAAATCGATGGGCTGATTGCCCAGGGGGTCGGCTACATTTATTTCATCGATGAAATCTTCCTGCCGCAAAAAGCGCTGCTGGAAGCGTTGATCCATCGCGACGTGAAGTTCGGTGTGCAGACCCGCATCGACCTTTGGAAGCCCGAGCTGCTGGAACTGCTCGGTGCGGCTGGCTGTGTCTCCATCGAGGCCGGCCTCGAAAGCCTGACCGTGGAAGGTCGTGCGATGCTGGCGAAACGCTGCCGGCTGGGTACCGAGGAACTTGCCGCGCTGCTCGTCAATGCCAGGCGTCACGTTCCGTTCGTACAGGCCAATCTGATCGGCGTCGTCGAGGATGACCCTGCCCTTGTGGACTACTGGCGAACGCACCTGATCGACAACGGCGTGTGGGCCAATGAACCCGTACCGCTTTATCCATATCCGAGTTCGCCAAGCTATCGCGAGCTTTGGGGCGAACCCGACGACCTCGCCTGGGAGCGCGCCCATGATCACTATCTCGCATCATTCCAGAAGTTCAGCGACATCCAGGAAAGGCGCCCGCGTCCGCTGGCGGAACTGGAGGCGACATGTTGCGGACACTGACGCCGCGCTCGCGGCGCATCCTGATGACGGTCGACGCCGTGGGCGGCGTGTGGCGCTATGCGCTCGACCTGGCCAGGGAACTTGTCAACGGCGGCGATAGCGTGGTGCTTGCCGGCCTCGGTCCGCCACCGTCCAGGCAGCAGGCCGACGAGGCGGAGGCTTTCGCGAAGCTGATCTGGCTGAACACGCCGCCGGATTGGATGACCCGCAACGGCGGTGATCTCGACGCGCTGCCGCGGGAGTTGCATGCGCCCATGCGCGACCACGCCATCGACCTTGTCCATTTCAACGCGCCTTCGCAGGCGGCGGGATTCGACGCGCCATGCCCGGTCGTGGTGGTCTCCCATTCCTGCGTGACGACCTGGTTCCATGCGGTCAGAGGACAGGCGGCGGATGGGGCATGGGCCTGGCAGAAGGAGCGCAACAGACGCGGCATGGATCGGGCCGACGCGGTCATCGCGCCGAGCCGCAGCCATGCCGACATGCTAGAGACCTGCTACGGCCCGATCGCGCGCTTGAGTGTGGTCACAAATGGTGCCCGTCCTCTGCCGAAGGCCGAAAAGCATCAACCGCTCGTCTTCGCCGCTGCCCGCTGGTGGGACGAGGGCAAAAATGCGGCGGTGGTCGATCAGGCGGCGTCCCTGACGCGATGGCCTCTGTTTGCCGCCGGTTCGACGAACGGCCCAAACGGCGAGCATGTCAGCTTCAGCCATGCTGTTCCTCTGGGAGCAGTGCCGTCCGATGAGGTGCGTTCGTTGATGGCTCGCGCGGGTATTTTCGTATCGCCATCGCTCTACGAGCCATTCGGCCTGGCCGCGCTGGAAGCCGCCATGTCGGCTACGCCTCTGGTGCTTTCCGATATCGCCACCTATCGCGAACTATGGGACGGGGCCGCGATATTCTTTGACGCGCGCGATCCGCACGATCTCGCTGCCTGCCTCAACCGTCTCTCCAGCGATGCCGAGCTCCGGCGAGAGCTTGGCCAGGCAGCCATCCGACGCAGCCGCAGGTTTAGGCTGACAAAGCAGACAGCGGCTATGCGCGGCGTCTACGACAAAGCGGCCTTAGCGATGGCGGAGCGCTGATCATGCGCTTTGTGTTTTACACCCACTCGGTCGTTTCCGACTGGAACCATGGCAATGCCCATTTCCTGCGCGGCGTCATGCGAGAGCTGGTCCAGCGCCGGCATCAGACTATTGCGCTGGAGCCGGCGAATGGCTGGAGCCGGTCGAATCTGCTGGCTGAGAAGGGGTCGTTCGCCATCGAACGCTTCCGCAAGGATTTTCCCGAACTGATGCCGGTGACCTACGACGCCGGATTTGATCACGAAGCCTGGATTGCCGAGGCCGACGTTGTGATCGTTCATGAGTGGACGGATCCGGAGCTTGTCGCACGTATTGGCCGTGCCCGGGCCGCCGGCGGCAACTTCATCCTTCTTTTTCACGACACCCACCACCGGGCCGTGTCTGCGACCGAGGCACTCTCGGCGCTCCGGCTGGAGCACTATGACGGCGTTCTCGCCTTTGGCGAAACCTTGCGCGAGAGCTATCTGCGCGCCGGCTGGGGCAAGCGCGTCTTCACTTGGCATGAAGCGGCGGACGATCGCCTGTTCAAGCCGCACCCGGAGATCCACCCCACCTCCGATCTGGTCTGGATCGGCAACTGGGGCGATGATGAGCGGACCGCCGAACTCAAGGAGTTTCTGATCGAGCCGGTGCACGATCTCGGCCTTGATGCCGCTGTTCACGGCGTACGCTACCCCAAGACCGCACTTGCGGATCTGGCCACCGCAGGACTGCGCTATGAGGGGTGGATCGCCAATGCCGACGTGCCGAAGGCCTTCGCCGCGCATCGTGTCACCGTTCACGTTCCACGGCGCCCCTATCGCGAGAGGTTGCCCGGAATCCCGACGATCCGCATGTTCGAGGCACTCGCCTGCGGCATTCCGCTGATTTCAGCGCCATGGTCCGATGTCGAGCAGCTTTTCAGGCCCGGTGTCGACTTCCTGTTTGCCGAGAATGGCTCGCAAATGCGGCAACAGCTTCGGACGGTGTTGTCCGACGAGGACTTTGCGGCCTCCCTGGTGACCTCGGGTCTCGAGACCATCCGCTCGCGGCACACCTGCCGCCACCGCGTCGACGAGTTGCTCGGCGTGCTCACGCAATGCGCGAACCGACACACCGCCGTCCCGACAGCCGCAAAGGAAGCCGTCGCATGAAAATCGCATTCTATGGATCGAGCCTTTTGTCGTCCTACTGGAACGGTGCCGCGACGTACTATCGCGGTTTGCTCAAGGCACTTTCGCAATTGGGTTACGAGATCACGTTCTACGAACCCGATGTCTACGACCGGCAGAAGAACCGCGACATCGAAGCTCCCGACTGGTGCACTGTCGTCGTTTATGAAGCGACCCAGCATGCGCTGATGCAGATCGCGGCACGTGCCGCCGGCGCCGACATCGTCGTCAAGGCGAGTGGCGTCGGTTTCGAAGACGAGGCGCTGCTTCGCGCCGTTCTCGACCACGCCCGCAGCGACGCGCTTGTCGTATTCTGGGACGTGGATGCGCCAGCCACGCTTGCCCAGTTGCGCGACGAGCCGGACCACCCGCTCCATCGTGCACTGCAGGAGATCGACCTCGTGCTGACCTATGGTGGCGGCGATCCCGTTGTCTGGGCCTATCGTGCCATGGGCGCCAAGGAGTGCGTGCCCATCTACAATGCGCTCGATCCCGAAACGCACCATCCGGTCGTCAGCAAAGCGCGTTTTGCCTGCGACCTGGCGTTCCTCGGAAACCGGCTGCCGGACCGTGAAGCGCGTGTCGAATCGTTTTTCCTCGATCCCGCCAGCCAGCTGCCGAAACAGCGTTTCCTGCTCGGAGGCTCGGGTTGGGGCGACAAGCCGCTCCCCACCAATGTAGGCTGGCTCGGCCATGTCGGCACCCGCGATCACAACGCCTTCAATGTCACCCCAAAAGCCGTGTTGAACATCAGCCGCGACAGCATGGCCGCCAACGGTTTTTCACCGGCCACGCGAGTGTTCGAGGCGGCCGGCGCGGGCGCCTGTCTCATCACGGATGCATGGCTGGGCGTGGAACTGTTCCTGAAACCAGGCGAGGAGATCCTGGTCGCGCGTGACGGCGGCGATGTCGCGGAGATAATGCGCTCGCTGACCCCCGGGCGGGCCAAGGCAATCGGCCAAGCCGCACTTCACCGCGTGCTGGCGGACCATACCTACGCGCTTCGGGCGGATGTGGCGGATGCCGTCTTCAAACGACATTTCGAGCACGGGGCCGTGGAGGCAGCGGAATGACCAAGAAACTGGACATCGTCTTTCTCGGCCTGTCGCTGTCCTCATCCTGGGGAAACGGCCACGCCACGACTTTCCGGGGCCTGCTGAAAGGCTTGCACGGACTCGGTCACCGGGTGACTTTTCTGGAGCGCAACGTGCCGTGGTACGCCAATCACCGCGATCTGCGCGATCCGGAGTTCTGCGCCTTGCGCTACTACGAAACCACTGCGGAGCTGCAACGCGACTACGCACAGTGCCTGGAGCAGGCCGACATCATCGTCATCGGATCCTTTGTTCCAGAAGGACGCCAGGTCATCGACATCGTCGCCTCGCTTTGCAAGGGGCAGCTCTGCTTTTACGACATCGACACCCCGGTGACCCTGGCCAAGCTTTCAGCCGACGATTGCGATTATCTGAGTTCGCGGCAAATTCCGTACTTCGATGTCTATTTCTCCTTCGCTGGCGGACCAACGCTCAACCATCTGGCGCAAGACTTCGGCGCACGCCATGCCGAACCTCTCTATTGTTCGGTCGATCCAGAACGGCATCACCCGACAGGAGATCCGATCCGCTGGGATCTCGGCTATCTCGGCACCTACAGCATGGACCGGCAGACAACGCTGAACGCTCTGCTGCTCGAGCCCGCACGGCATATGCCGAACCTCCGTTTCGTCGTGGCCGGCTCCCAATATCCATCCGACATCATCTGGCCGGACAATGTCGAACGCATCGAACATTTGCCGCCAGCCGATCACGCCGCGTTCTATAGCCGTCAGCGCTACACGCTGAATGTCACACGCAGTTCCATGATCACCGCAGGATGGTCGCCCAGCGTGCGCCTGTTCGAAGCGGCGGCTTGCGGCACGCCCATCGTCAGCGACCACTGGCCAGGGCTCGACAGCTTCTTTCCCGCATCGGCGATCCACACCGCCGCGGAGACGGACGAAGTCATCGATATCCTCGTTGGCGAGTCCGAGCGCGCACGCCTGGCCATGGCCGGCCGGGCTCGCAAACTCGTCCTCGCTTCCCACACCGGTGGGGCCAGGGCTCGCGAATTCGTGGCGGCGCTGACCCAACCAAGGGCGACGGCCCTCGATCTCGACATTGGAAGTGCAGCATGAACGGCAGACAGGAGAAAACAGCGATGCGACAGACAAGAAAGGCGCACAGGGCAAAGACGGTGCTTGTTGCCGGCGGCGCGGGTTTCCTCGGTTCGCATCTTTGCGAAGTATTGCTCCGCAATGGCTGGCGCGTGATCTGCGTCGACAATTTTCTGACCGGGCGCATGGAAAACATCATCTCGATCATGGACCGGCCGGGTTTCCGGTCGATCGAGCAGGACATCTGCCGGCCACTGGATCTCGGCGAGCCCGTGGATCACATCTTCAACCTGGCCTGCGCCGCCTCACCGCCGCGTTATCAGGCCGACCCGATACACACCACGCGTACCTGCGTGATCGGAACCCTCAACCTGCTCGAACTCGCTGTCCGCAATGACGCGCGACTGCTGCAGGCCTCGACGAGCGAAGTATATGGCGATCCGGAACAACACCCGCAAAGGGAGGATTACGTCGGTCATGTGAACTGCACCGGCCCACGCGCCTGCTACGACGAGGGCAAGCGCACCGCCGAAACGCTTTGCTTCGACTATCTAAGGGCCGGCAAGGCCGACGTCCGCGTCGCGCGCATCTTCAACACCTACGGTCCGAGAATGGATCCGGCCGACGGTCGCATCGTCTCGAATTTGATCATGCAGGCGCTCGAGAAGCGTCCGCTGACGATATTCGGCGACGGCCAGCAGACGCGATCCTTCTGCTATGTCTCCGACTTGATTGATGGATTGATGCGCCTGATGAACATCGACCCCAATCCGGGCAAGCCGGTCAATCTGGGCAATCCCGGAGAATTCACCATCGTGCGACTGGCGGCATTGGTGAAGGCGATGACCGGCACCAAGTCGGATCTGAAATTTCTGCCCCTGCCGCAAGACGATCCTCGGCGCAGGCAGCCTGATATTTCGCGTGCGAAAACGCTGCTCGGCTGGTCGCCGAGAGTGCCGCTCAACGAAGGGCTCAAGCTGACGATCGATTATTTCGCGGCGCTCGAAGGCACCGGCATCGGCGATCAGATGACAGGCCTTGCCAAAAGGAGACCCGCAGGCGGGCTGCAGAACCTTCCTGCATGACGCGGGCCGCGGCCGGACCTGCCCGGAGATCGTGCGGAACATCCATCCAACCTTGTAGTTTGGCGGGAGGGACCCGATACGGAGGATCATCCTCATGCAACCCAAGCGACCCGCGAAGGATGTCGACAAGATTGCCGAACGCGAGGCGGCTGCCTATCTGCGGCGCTCCTCGATCACCTATCTCGAGTGCTGCGTCAGCCTGATGATGACGCATCTGCAGCGCGAGGAAGTGGCCGCTATTCTCGAGCAGGAAGCAGACATGCTGCGAAGGCTGGATTGATCGAAACGTTACACCTGAGATTCGTCCAGGAACCGTATCAGCCCCGCCCTGTATCGGTCTGCGGTCGCGGCCAGCCTTGCTTTTTCCTGGCCATTTTCGGATTGCGCAGCCGTGCTCCAGAGCCCGATTTGGAACGCCAAATAGCAGGGTTCGAAAAAATCGATGTGGCCATTGTCAATATCGAGCCCCATCCCCTCGACCAATGTCGTCACATCGCTGTCGGACAGTCCATATTCGACACGGGCGCCGGCAATGTCCCACTCTATCGGCTGGCAGCCAATCAAATCGTGTGCCCGGCAATGGTCGACGGCATCTGTCTTGACCACCGAGCCGTCGGCACAAACGAGAAACTCCCACGCGTGAAGCTTTCCGTCGATTTCCACCGGCTGCAGAATATGCGCAGGGATTTTTTTCGAGAGCCAGCCGCGCAACGTCGCCGCTCGGTTCTCGCCCAGGGCTTCAGATGTGTTGGAAACAGCCATTTCCGCGAGTGCGAGCAATGATGCACCCGGTTCGCAGGTTCGGAGATTGAGCGCCCGCCAGGTTAGATAGCGCGCCAACTCCGCGACCAGCCTTCCTCTTGGCAGCGGCGCCTGGTCCATCGTGGTGCCGTCAATCCACCGTTCGACCAGAAAGCCGTGGCAAAGCCCGACCACTTGCGATCCGAACCCGGCTTTCCCCAACATTTCCGCGGCTCGTCTCTTACGCCGTCCGGTTTCGCCGAGGCCGGCGAATTTGACGAGCCAGCGACCACACCCCGCGGACGCCAGGAATTTACGCCGCTCGATGCCGCGCGGGCTCGGCGGCCAATGCTTTTCGTCGACGTAGTGGACGCTCCTCCATTCGCCACCAGACAGTTCGGTCAGGCGTAATTCGGGGCTGCCGACCGCCTCGGCCACCCATTCGCTAAGCGTGGGAATGTTCGAGCTTTCGGGGAAGGTGCATTCGAGCGCCGTCGCCACATGTTTCGGACAGCGCGACCATGTCTCCCTGGCCTCCCGTGACGCTTCGATGCCCGGGTTGCCAGGATGGCTGGGAAACAGGTGAATGCGGTCCATACCAATACCCAGTTCCCGCAGCCACGCGACGACGGCGTGCATCGAACTGCCGGACAGACCGGGACCTTCGTCTACAACGGCGAAGCGTGCCGATGGATTGTTCTTCCAGGAAGCGATCGAGCGCGGATCGGCATTGATCTGCCTGCGGAAAGGATGGCCGACCGGACGAACGCTGAACGGCGCCGGCGCGCCAATCGCGGCAGCCACTATGGCGGCAAGCCCCAGGCCGATGCTGCGGATGCCGATCACGCATGTGTTCGCATCGAGACCTGACTCCTGCGCCGCTCCCAAATAGCTTTCGGGATAAAGCGCGTAATGCGCGTAACCCTCGGCAGAACCGGTCAGAACCTCAGCCTCGCAATCGAACCCGTCCAGCAGTTGGAGAAGTCCCGGCTCGATGCCACCGCCCACGGCGAAACCGCTTCGCCACGACTTCGCCACCTCTGCCGCAAGACCAACCAGCAATCTGGCGCCTTGCTGTTGCCGCGGCGAAAAGATGTCGATGCCCCTGTTCTCGAAATCGACATCGGCAAGCGCGCGAACCAGTTCCGATACGCTGATGAATAGGCCGACCAACGCGGCATGGCGTCGGACGCCATGAGCCATGCGGTCCAGACTTTGAGCAATTTCGCTCGCAGCATCGCGAAGCCGTTCTGCGCTCTGCCTCCGCTTCTGGTCGCCGTAAACGATCATCGATCGGTTTTCCAATGCTTTGCCTTGCGGCAACGCAGCGAGCGCTGCTTCGATCCATGCTGTCTTGCGCAATTTTTCGGCAGGCCAAGGAACATTCCGGCACGCTGGTGGTTCGGCGGCAGGAACTTACCTTTGAACAGCATAGGGCGGCAGTTTCGTGGGATCGAAAAAGGTTCGTGTCGGTATCGTCGGGGTCGGCAATTGCGCATCCTCCCTGGTGCAGGGCCTCTCCTATTATCGTCACGCAAAAAGCAACGAACCAATCCCAGGGCTGATGCATGCCGACCTCGGCGGTTACCATGTCGACGACATCGAGATTGTCTGCGCATTCGACGTCGCCAGGAGCAAGGTTGGCCTCGACGTCGCTGAAGCAATCTACGCCGCCCCGAACAACACGTTCCGCTTTGCCGATGCGGCGGCAAACGGCGTTCGCGTCGAGCGCGGACCGACATTTGACGGCATCGGAAAATACTTGCGCGACGAAATCGAGGAGGCGCCGGAGCCGGTTGCCGACGTCAGCGAAATCCTGCGCAACAGCGGCGCCGACGTGCTGGTCTCTTACCTGCCGGTGGGCTCCGAGGAGGCGACGCGCTTCTACGCCGAATGCGCGCTTGAGGCCGGCTGCGCCTTCGTCAACTGCATACCCGTTTTCATCGCCTCACGTCCGGAATGGCGCCGGCGCTTCGAGCAGCGAGGGCTGCCGCTGGTCGGCGATGATATCAAGAGCCAGGTCGGGGCGACCATCGTTCACCGCCTGCTGGCCAATCTCTTCCGCGAGCGCGGCGTGCGCATCGATCGCACTTATCAGCTGAATTTCGGCGGCAACACCGACTTCCTCAACATGCTGGAACGCGAGCGGCTGGAATCAAAGAAAATTTCCAAGACCCAGTCCGTGGCCAGCCAGTTCGATGTTCCCCTGGAGCCGGGCAATATTCATGTCGGACCCAGCGACCACGTACCGTGGCTGACTGATCGCAAATGGGCCTATATCCGAGTGGAAGGGACGACCTTCGGCGGCGTGCCGCTCAACGCCGAGCTCAAGCTGGAAGTCTGGGATTCTCCAAATTCAGCCGGCGTGGTGATCGATGCGATACGCTGCGCCAAGCTTGCGCTCGATCGCGGCATAGCGGGAGCACTGACCGGCCCCTGCAGCTATTTCATGAAGTCGCCTCCCGAACAGTTCACCGACGCCGAAGCGCGGCAGCGCACGCTCGCTTTCATCGCCGGCAAGGACGAGCCTTTGCTGGATGCCGCGGAATGACGACAACGTTCTTTTTGATCCGTCATGCAGCGCACGACAATGTCGGCTCCTATCTTGCAGGACGAATGGACGGCGTTTGCCTTGGCGAGGCTGGGAAGGCGCAGGCCGCGCATCTTGGTGGCCGCATGGCCCGGGAGCCGATTGAAGCCATCTTGTGCAGCCCGCGTGAGCGTACGCAAGAGACGGCCGTGCCGATCGCGCTTGCCTGCGGCGTCGGTGAAATCGCGATCTGCGCCGAACTCGACGAGATCGATTTCGGCGATTGGTCGGGAAAGACCTTCGACGAGTTGAACGGCGACGCCGGCTGGCGGGCGTGGAACGACCAGCGGCAGGAGGCCAGGACACCGAGCGGCGAGACCATGCTGGATGTCCAGGAGCGGATCGTCGCACTGATGAACGCAGTGCGCGAGCGGCATCCGAACCAGTGTGTCGCCCTGGTCAGCCACGCCGACGTCATCAAGGCCGCCGTCTGCAAGGTGCTTGGCTTGCCGGTCGGCGACTGCTTCCGCTTCGACATCGATCCAGCCTCGATCACGACCATCGTGTCGGGTGACTGGGGCTCCAAGCTCCTGCGAATGAACGAAGCTGCCTGACGAGGACTTTCCGGATGCAGATGGTCATTTTCGGTCTCACCGTTACATCATCATGGGGCAACGGCCATGCCACGCTCTGGCGGGGACTGATCCGCGCCCTGGGTCGGCTGGGATGGTCCATCACCTTCTTCGAACGCGATACCCCCTACTATGCCGGGACGCGTGATCTCGATCGGCTCGATGGCGGCAACGTCGTCATTTATCCGGACTGGGAAGACATCCGTCGCGTTGCGGAGCGGGCAATGAAGCAAGCGGATGTCGTCGTCGTTACCTCCTACTGTGCCGACGCCGTGGAGGCCTCGCGGCTGGCGCAGCAGACAGGTCGCGGATTGCGTGTCTTCTACGATCTCGACACTCCGGTCACGCTTGCCCGCATCGAGCAAGGCGAGCGTCCGCCCTATTTCGGACCTGAGGGTCTTGCCGATTTCGACCTCGTTTTGAGTTACACCGGCGGCTCTGCGATCGAGGCGCTTAAGTCGGTTTTGGGCGCGCGTCACGTGGTGCCTCTCTATGGGCATGTCGATCCCGACCAACACCGGCCGGCAGAGAAGCGGGCCGAATTCGCCGGTGATCTGTCCTATCTCGGAACTTACGCGGCGGATCGCCAGGCCGGCGTCGAAAAGCTGCTGGTCCGCCCGGCCGCGCGCCTGCCCGACCACCGTTTCATCATTGGCGGCGCGCAATATCCGCAGGAATTCCCATGGAGCGACAACATCTTCTTTGTCAGGCATCTTCCGCCAGCCGACCATCCGGCTTTCTTCTCATCATCTCGCCTGACACTGAACGTCACCCGGGAGGCGATGGCGCAAAAGGGCTGGTGCCCGTCGGGACGGCTCTTCGAAGCGGCCGCGTGTGGGGCTGCCATCGTCACCGATGCATGGCCGGGCCTGGCCGAATTTTTCGAACCCGGCCGCGAAATCTTGTTGGCGCATGACACCGATGATGTGGTCGCCGCATTGCGATTGCCGGAGCGCGAGCTCGACGGCATTCGAATGCGTGCCCGCGACCGGGTCTTGGGCGAACACACTTCCGCACGGCGCGCGGCGGAACTGGATCGCATCCTGAATGATGCCTTTCAAAGATCTCCCGGCGAACCGATGAGGGAAGCGGTCTGATGTTGGGCATCGTACCCGCTGCCGGGCGCGGCAGCCGCATTCAGCCGCTCGGCTTCTCGAAAGAGCTGCTGCCGGTCGGTAGCCGGATCGATGGACAGACCGAGCGTCCCTGCGCAGTGAGCGAGTATCTGGTGCGGCGCATGGTGCAGGCCGGCGTCGACAAGATTTGCTTCATCATCGGATCGGGCAAATCCGACATCCTTGAATACTACGCCGCCGGCTACGGTGACGCGGCGGCTCTCTTCGTGGTGCAGCCGAACCCCGTCGGTCTGTGCGATGCGATCTTCCGGGCGGCGCCCCTCGTCGCGCCCGACGAGGTCGTCCTGGTCGGCCTTCCTGATACGATCTGGTTTCCCGAGGACGGTTTCCGCCATTTGCCCGACGATCAGCTCTCATTTCTGCTTTTCCCGGTGGATCAGCCGGAATTCTTCGACGCCGTCGTCATCGACGTCCACGAGCGCGTGATCGAAATCCAGGTCAAGCGACAGGATGCCGCCACGAACTGGGTTTGGGGTGCGTTCAAGATGCCGGGCCATATCCTGCATCAGCTTGCGGCACTCTGGCGTGAGCGCGAGCGCAGTGACGAATATATCGGCACTTTGGTCAACGCCTATATCGCGGCCGGCGGTACAGCTTTTGGTGTCAGGGCTGGGTCGGACTATGTCGATGTAGGCACTTTCAACGGCTATCGCACAGCTCTGCGGTTGCTTGAAAACGACGCCCCATCCGCGCACCGCCGGCCCACCATGATCATGCCCGGCGCGCAGTCGCATGTACCCGTCGTTCCTGGCGAAGGAGCCTGAGCCATGCTGCATTCCCATGCCGAAATCCGCCGCCGCATCGATGCGCTCGGCCCATGGTTCCACAACATGGAACTTGCCGGCGTCGAAACCGCTCCCAACCATTTTCTGGGCAACTACCCGCTGATCAAATGGCGCAAATTTGCCAATGCCATTCCCACTGATCTGACGGGCAAGGCGGTACTCGATATCGGCTGCAATGCAGGATTTTACTCCATCGAGATGAAACGGCGAGGTGCTGACCGTGTCCTCGGCATCGATTTCGACGACGCCTACCTGGCGCAGGCTCGCTTTGCCGCCGAGGTTGCCGATTGCGAGATCGAATTCCAGAAGCTTTCGGTCTACGACGTCGGCTCGCTGCGCGAGACGTTCGATGTCGTGCTGTTCATGGGGGTGCTTTACCATTTGCGCCACCCCTTGCTCGCGCTCGACCTGATCCGCGAACATGTCGCCCGTGACCTGATGATCTTCCAGTCCATGCAGCGCGGCAGCGCGGATCTGCCCGAGTTGGAAGAAAACTATCATTTCTGGACGCATGACCTGTTCGACCAGCCGCAGTTTCCCAAGCTGCATTTTATCGAGCACCGCTATGCCGACGATCCCACCAACTGGTGGATTCCAAACCGCGCCTGCACCGAAGCGATGCTGCGCAGCGCCGGTTTCGAGATCGTTCTGCACCCCGAGCAGGAGGTCTATTTCTGCCGCGCAGCCAGGGACCCGGCCGGCGGCGGCGCCATCTACCCCTCGAAAGGACAGCTCCATGATTGAAGCCGCCATGATCTGGAACGAGCCCAACAACAAATCGCATTGGGACCCAGAGCTCGATCCCGATTGGAGCCGCTTTGCCAGGATGGCGATCTTGTCGGCTGACGCAATCGCGTCAGAGAACCCGTCTTTGACGAAAGTACTCGGTGGCATCTCGCCGATAGATCCGGGCTTTATCACCCGCATGAAGGAATTCGGCGTGCTGGACCATGTCGATGCCGTCGCCGTGCACGGCTTTCCGCTCGACTGGAACCTGTGGCAGATCCACGAATGGCCACAGAAGATCGGCGAGATCGCGACCGTCACCAACCTACCCATCTGGGTCAGCGAAGTCGGCGTATCAACCTTCGGCGCGGAAGAAATCCAGGTTTGGGGGCTCAAGCGCACCGCTGAGTTGCTGATTGGCAACGCACCACGCATCCAGTGGTACAGCCTCTACGACCTTCCGCGCGAATGGGAAGCAACGACGCGGCATCGCGAGGCGGAGGGCTCTTCTTACTATCGACATTTCCACATGGGGCTGCTGCGCCAGGACGGTACGCCAAAACCTGCGCTGGAGGAGTTCCTGCGCTACACGCCCGCAATGGGGCTGGTGCAGTGGTTTCATTTCGAGGACCCCCGGCTGGACGATGCCGTCGCCTGGATGAAGCGGCTGGGCGTCACCAATATGCGCACGGGGCTTTCCTGGGCAGACAGCTTCCGGCCGAACGCGCTGGACTGGTTTGACCGGCAGATGGAGGCACTCGCCGATTTCGACGTGACGGTCACCTTTTGCTTTACACCGCAGCATCGCGGAATGATGCCCCACCACACCAGCCCACCTCTGGTGCCGGAGGAGTTCGCGGAATTCTGCGCAACCATGATCCGCCGCTATGCGCCCGGCATGACGTCCGCTTCGCTCCCGACGCGGCGGGCCTCGGCAGCGTGAAAGTGTCATGCTGCCAATGCATCAGACGCCTGACACATTGGACGAATTAGCGGCATCATCGACAGGTGGTGCGGCATACGGGACCGAGGCGCAACCAGCCGCGGCGCTCACTGTCCTCAATGTCGCCTACCCTCTCGCACCCGTCGGACCCGATGCTGTCGGCGGTGCCGAACAGGTTCTGTCGATGCTCGATCGGGAGCTGGTTCGCGCCGGCCACCGCTCTATCGTCATTGGCTGCCGCGGCTCCAGCGCGAGCGGTACCCTTGTGGAAATACCGGCTGAAAACGGCGTGCTCGACGAGGCGGCGAAGAGCCGCGCGCAGCAGGCTCATCGCAAAGCGATCGCCGCTGCCCGCGCCCGATGGCCGATCGATGTGGTTCATCTGCACGGCATCGATTTTCATGCCTATTTGCCCGACGATGGTCCGACCCTGGTGAGCCTCCACCTGCCCTTGGACTGGTATCCGGCCGAGGCTCTGCGACCGACGCGCGACGACCTGTGGCTCCATGCGGTCTCGCCCACCCAGCAGCAAACGGCGCCACCAGGGGCCAGACTGGTGGCGCCGATTCCCAACGGCGTTGACATCGAAGCACTGAGCCTGGTGCAGCCGAAGCGAGACTTTGCCCTGGTTCTCAGCCGGGTCTGCCCGGAAAAGGGCATTCACCTGGCCCTGGACGCGGCCAAACAGGCGGGCGTGCCCCTGGTCATCGGCGGCAAGGTCTATCCCTACGAAACACATACGCGCTACTTTCGCGACGAGGTCCAATCCCGTCTTGATGCTCGCCGCCGCTTCCTGGGCCCGCTCGGTTTTAACGCCAAGAGGCGCTTTCTCAACGCAGCCCGCTGTCTGGTCATTCCAAGCCTCGCCGCCGAGACAAGCTCGCTTGTCGCCATGGAGGCCCTCGCCTGCGGTACCCCGGTGGTCGCATTCCCGAATGGTGCGCTTGCGGATGTCATCGAGCACGGCAGGACGGGCTTTCTCGTCAACACAGTCGACGAGATGGCCCAAGCCATTCTTGCGGCGCCCAGCCTGGACGCCGAGGCGTGCCGGGTTGAAGCGCGACGGCGGTTTTCGCTGGAACGGATGATCTCGTCGTATATGGCTGCCTATCAGGCGCTGGCACAACTTGGCACAGATTGCCGGCGCTTCGCAGCGGCACCGTGAGAAAAGCAGTGTTGCGCAGCGAAATCATCGATGACCCCGTAAAATTCGATGCCTTGACGCCGCACTGGTGGAAACTATGGGAGCAGAGCTCCTCTGCGACGCCGTTCCAATCCCCCGCTTGGCTGGTGCCATGGTGGCGCGCATTCGCACCCGGTGAACTGGCGACAGTCGCGGTCTGGCGTGGCGGCGATCTGGTCGGGCTGGCGCCACTCTATCTCGATCATGGAACGGCCGGTTCGAAGCTGCTTCCGGTCGGTATTTCGCTCAGCGATTATCTGGACATCCTGGCTGTCCGGGATATCGAGGCGGCGGTTGTCGCCACCATTGCCGAAACGATCTGCTCGGTCGGGTGGTCACAATGGATCTTGTCTGATCTGCCGCAAAACAGTACCGGTCTTACGATCGCGCATCCCGGTTTAACGGTCGAGAGGCCGGTAATTCATGCAGCCTGCCCCGTGCTTGCTGTTGCCGGCGACGAAACGTTGGCCGGCTGCGTTCCCGCTCGGCGCAGGCGCCAGTTGCGCCGGGCGCGCCAAGCGGCGTCCAGACGCGGCCGGCTCGTGTTGGCGTCAGCCCGGGGTGATCAGAACTTCCTGAACCAATTGATCCGTCTGCACCATGCGCGCTGGGTTGGACATGGAGGTGGTGTCTTGGCCGACCCCGCCGTGCAGCAGTTCCATGGGCTTTCACTTCCCTTGCTCGATGCTCACGGTCTGGTCCGCTGCTGGTTGCTCGCGATCGATGGCACGACTGTCGCCGCCTATTACGGATTTCACCACCGCGGCCGCGCCTATGCCTATCTCGGCGGCCTCGATCCTGCTTATGCCGAGGAGAGCCCAGGTGCGATCCTGATCGGCCACGCGATCGCGGAGTCGATCCGCGAGGATGCGCGCGAGTTCGACTTCCTGCGCGGCCAGGAAGCCTACAAATATGGCTGGGGCGCCGTCGACAGGTGGACGATGCGGAGGATCTGGACGCGGAGTTGATGTCATGAGTGTGCACGCGCAGCGCCGGACATCGGTCAGACGGGCGATCGAAGGTTGTGTGGCCGATGGTGCCTGCGCCGAAGCTGTTCTCGTCAGGCTGGCGCTTCACCTGCCGCCCACAATTGAAGCGGCGGAATTGGCGGAGGTCGTGCTGAAAGTCCGTCCGGCGGATACCGGCGATGCTGAAAGACTGCGAAAGGTCGCTGGACTGCTGCGCCACAAACCGGGCGTCCTTGCCACTTTGCGAGCGACAGGCGGCGCCGTTCGGCATGAACGCGGTAACGGCGAGACGGATATCGCCGTGGTCAGGAGGCTGGCCTCGAGTTTTGATGCCGCGGCAGCAATTTCGACCGCGGCAAGTGTCCAGTTAGGATCCCTTGGCGATGACGAGCGGCTGACAGCCATGACCGACGAAATCGTTGAATGGCTCGAGGCGCGAGAATTCACCGGAATTCAACGGGACATTCTCGACATCGGTTGCGGCATCGGACGTTTCGAGCGCGCGCTGTCCAATTCCTTCAAGCGGATGGTCGGCATCGACATATCATCGCGGATGATCTCTATCGCCTCCGAGCAATGCGCAGCGCTCAGCAATGTCGAACTGCGCCAAACCTCCGGTCTCGATCTGGCCGACTTCGACGACGACAGTTTCGATTGCGTGTTGGCGGTCGACAGCTTTCCCTACCTGGTTTTAGCCGGCATGGCTGAGCGGCTTTTCGATGAAATTGCGCGCGTTCTCAAACGGCCGGGCCGGCTCGCATTGCTGAACTATTCTTATCGCGGATCGCTTTCTTTGGACCGGGCCGACATCGGCCGTCTTGCGCAAGCTCACCAATTGCGGGTCGTCATCGACGGCGAGAAGCCGTTTCGGTCATGGGATGGCGACGCCTTCTTGCTTGCTGGGTGAGACGGAACATTACAGCGCGATGCCGGTTCGGGCGTCGGCACCGATCGGTGTCCTGGATTCGAAGGAGGAGATCATGGCATCCGGCGGCAAAAAGCATTTCGGCCAAGGCAGCCAAGGCAAAGGTGCCGGCGCCGGCGCAATGACCACCTTGGACAAGGACAAGATCGAGGAAAACGCGGTTTTGTCCAACCGCGACACGAAGCAACATGGCCGAGAGCGCGGGCTGGACGGCAATCGAATCAAGTCCGATCAATTTCAGGATCACGCCGCAAACCGGTTGCTGAAGGACTGACGCCACCGCGCCGCGTCTTGCCGCGGCACGGAGGAAAAACTGTGCAAGGGCCGCCGGTGAGCCTCTCGGCGGTCGACAACGCCTTGTAGTGTCGAGCGCTCATCACCAGACTTGGATCTAGGGATGCTATCAAGAGAACGTGATGTCTCTTCGAGCGACGATACCACGGATCTGCTTGTCGAGATGGCAGTGGATCGGGAGATTGCTTCCCTGCTGGCCGCCATAGAGCAGGAAGAGATACCAGACCGCCTATCCAAGCTGGCGATCGAATTGCAAAATGCTCTCGTCGAGAAGCGTCGGCGAGACGTGAAGAGCTGATTATCTGCGGCTGTCGACCTCTATATCGAGCTGACCATCCGACAGCTGATTTCGCCTTTCTATCAATGTCTGCAACGAGCTCTCCCCGAGTAGCTCAAGGATGTTGGCGCGGGCACGGTTCAGCCGGCTCTTGACCGTCCCTACCGCGCAGCCGCAGATTTCGGCCGTTTCCTCGTAGCCCACTCCTAAGACGCCAATCAGCATCAGCACCTCGCGCTGATGTTCGGGCAGCTTTTGGATGGCGCCGTGAACTTCCTTGCTCTGAACGGTCCATTCCTGGGTAGCTTCCGAAATCGGTCTTGAAGACGCGCAGTCGAGAAGGCCTGGCGCTTCCCGTGCAGCGATCTTGATCCGGGTGTAGTAGGTGTTGCGCATGATGGTGAAGAGCCACGACTTCATGCGTGTACCGGGTTCGAACTTGTCGATGTTGGCGAGCCCTTTGGTCAACGTTTCCTGCACCAGATCGTCGGCATCGTCTGGAACGCGGCAGAAGGTGCGCGCGAAAGCCCGCAGGGCAGGTATCAGATCAACGATGGAAACGTCATTGGTTTGTTGGTCGGCCAAGAGATAGCCTCCGGATGACAATGGTCCAGCTCCCAGAAGAAAGAGTGAATGAACGAAGCCAGAGCTAAATGCATGGAAGTTTGGTTCGTTCCCGCCGTTGGAAACAACTCTTCGAAAATTCCATCGGGCGCGAACGCGCCGACTACGGTCTTCCCCCAAACACGCCCACTTCAAGGGAACGAAACACCATGCCGAGCTTTATTCCCGGGAAGCGACGCCGGTGCGTTTGGCTGTGCAGGGCAGGGACCCAGTCGTGCGGCTGGTAACGCGCAAACCACTGCCTGGCAAACGTATTGGCGAACCACGTGGCGAACTCGGCTACCATCGATACATAGCGATAATGGTTGGCCCGGAGGATATGTTAAAGTCCTTGATTTTATCGATTTGTTGGCGCGGGTGAAATCCAGCAATCGGTCGAAGTTGCCGGGCAGTCGGCCAACGAACATGCTCGTCCAGCACTTGCTCTATTCTGCCCTCCGATCAGGCTAAGCCGATGAAATACCGGGTTGATTCACCCTTGACGGCGTCGCCGAACGGCGTGCTGTGGCGTACAATCTGCAGCTGCTCTCCGAAGCTGGCTGTTGCGGTGCTGTGCAACTCGCTTTGGCGAAAATCACGGATGACGATCAGCGCTTGAGTGAGCGCCCGAACCGGTCTTCGATCCGCGACTGCAGGAACTCGAGCCCCATCGAGAGCAGCCAATAGATCATCGAGGCGGTGATGAGCATCTCGATGTGGCGGAACTCGGTCTGGCCCTGCGTGCGTGCGAGATACATGATCTCCCAGACCCCGACCACCGAGACCAGCGAAGAATCCTTCAGCATCGCGATGAACTGGTTGCCGGTCGGCGGCACGATGACCCGCATCGCCTGCGGCAGGATGACCAGGAACATCGTCTGGTTAGCGCTAAGGCCGAGTGCCGTAGCACCCTCGGTCTGGCCGCGCGAGATGCTTTCGATGCCGGCCCGGAAGATCTCGGTCATGTACGCGCCGTAGCAGAGCGACAGCGCCATGATACCGGCCGGCACGGCGCCGATCACGTAGCCAATCTGCGGCAGGCCGAGATAGATGATGTAGATCTGCATCAGCAACGGCAAGCCACGAAACAGAGAGGTATAGAAGGTCGCCAAGCCATAGACCACGCCATTGCGGGAAAGTTTGGCGATGGCGCCAACGAAGGCGATGAGGGTGGCAATGGCGATCGAAACGGCCGAAATGTAGAGGGTCGTCACCACACCCTTCGAGACGAGGAAGCCGATCTTCTTGGCGATGAACGCGAAGGACAAGTCGAAGGAATAGAAAAACAACATTAGCAACACGAACAGCTCTATCCAGACTGCCACAATCTGCTGTTTGCGGCTGAGATACCGCAGCGCGTTCCAGTTCGCCACCAAGATCAATGCGATCAGCACCGCCGAGACCGCCCGCCCGACGTCCGGGTTGGCGGCGAGCCACTCGACGGACCACGGAACGAGCTTGCCGAGCCAACTGGCTTTGATGCCGAGCCCATACAGGCCGGCGGCGATGGCGGCGAGCACGAAGAACACGCCAACGCGGCGCGCCGCGTCCGGGTGGTTGAGCAATAGTCGGCCGATCACGTCTTCGATCTCCCTGCGGTCAGCGGGCCCGCTCGCGCCACCAATCCTGCGCCTGCAGCTTCCAGTAGGTGAGTTGCGCAACCGCAAGTCCAGCCGGGCCGCCCGCCCAGGCAAGGCCGAATGGTGCGAACAGCCGGTAGTGGTCCGATTGTCCCAGTATGGCTTCGGCGATCAACTTGCCGGCGATCGCCGTGGTGTTGATGCCATGGCCACCAAAAGCCGTGAGGTACCAGACGCCCGGCTGCAACGGGCCTATCTGGGGCATCATGTGTCGGGCATAAGACATGAGCCCGGACCAGGCGAGTTCGGTCTTGAGGTGTTCGAGCTGCGGATAAGTGGTGACCATCTCACGGCGCAATTGCCTCGCCAACACGCCCGATGAGGCTGCCCGGGTGGTGATGCGCCCTCCCCAGAGCAGCCGCCTGCCGTCTTCGACAACGCGGTAATAATCGCCTGCGCGACGGTTATCGCCGACGGCGTCGGTCGTCGTAATCGCCTTGGCGATGAGGTCAGGCGCCTCCTCGCTCACCATAACGTAAGTGGCGATAGGCAGGAATGCCCGCTGCAGCCGGCCGACCAGTGGCCCCGTATATCCGCCGGTGGCAACCACGGCCTGGCGGGCGCGCACTTCGCCGCCGTCGGTACGCAAGATCTTTTCGGCGCCGTCAAGGTTGGCTTCAACGGCAGCCGTTCTCTCGTATATCCTGCCGCCCAGCCGCTCGATCTCGCCAGCAACGGCGCGCAGATAGTTAAGCGGATGCATGTGGAAGGCGCTGGGATCGCGCAATCCTTGGTGGTAGCGATCGGAATGCAGCACCGCTCGCACCCGGTCGCGATCGAGATAGTCGAGCCGATAGTCGAAATCCCGCGCCAGTTGCTCTGCATATGCCTTGAGCGCGGCGCCGCCATCGTGGCGAAGCACGCTCAATATACCGGAGCGCGGCTCTGCCGCCTTGATGTCGAGATCGCGGATCGTCTGCCGCACGAAGTCGACGCCTTCGATGGACAGGCGGTGCAGTTTTTGTGCCGCGTCGACGCCGGCCATCGCGGCGATGTGGTCGGTGCCGGTGGCGAAACCGGGATTGACGAAGCCGCCATTGCGACCGGAAGCGCCGAAGCCTATCCGCTGCGCCTCAAGCACGACGACCTGCTGGCCGGCGCGAGCCAGCTGCAACGCCGTCGTCAGGCCGGCCAGTCCGCCGCCGACAACGACTGTCTCGCACTCGGAAACGCCGCTCAGCGGCGGTCTGATGGTGTTGTCAGCAAGCGTGCGTCGGTAATAGGTGTCAGGACATGTCATGATCAATACGATGAGGTGGCGGCACTAGAGCATTTTGCAGGCAGGCGGAGCCGCCCGGTGTCGTGGAAATGCGGCTGAAACAAAAACAGATGGAGCGGGATGTTCAATTGAATGCATCCCGCTCACGCTTTATCCACGACGCTCCTCAGTCGGCGCTGTAATCCTTGCCGTACCACTTGGTGGTCAGTTTCGCGAGGGTACCGTCCTTCTTCATCTCGTCGAGAATGCCGCCGATCTTGGCATTCCACTCGGCATCACCTTTTTCCGCGATCACCACCAGCGGCTCACGGAAGGCATAGCCGCCTTCCAGGACACGCAACGGGTAGCCGTTCTTTATCGCGTTCTGAGCCGTCTGTTCTGGTGCGATGACCGCGTTGAGGCGCACGCCGTCGCCGAGCCTCAAATCGTCGAACGGCAGCATTGAGTCGGCGAAAGTCCTTATCTCACCGGGCTCCAGCTTGTATTCGATGGGCGGCAGGCCGGGAGCATCGATCTCGAGTTGTCTGCGGATGAAATCCTCCGACGTGGTGGCGGTCTCGACGCCGATGATCTTACCGTTCAGGTCGGCGACCGATTTGGCCGGGCTGTCCTTGTGAACCACGTAAACGTAGGGGCTATAATAATAGATACCTTCGAAATCGATCACCTTGGCCCGCGCTTTGGTCGGCGTCACCGAGCCGACACCCAGATCGTAGCGTCCCTGCCAATGGCCGCCCGTCATCGTCGCCCAGTCCGGCGTGTCGAAACTGACCTCGACACCGAGGCGCCTTGCGATCTCTTTCGAGACGTCGATGTCGAAGCCGACCAACTGATTGCTGTCGTCGAGGAAACTCTGCGGCGGCCAACCGCTGTTTGTGGCGACCACCATTGCCTTCTTCGAGGTAACCCGGTCGATGGTTTCACCCGCCGACGCCGCAGACGCGAACGCGAGCGTGGTAGTGGCCAAGGCCAGCCACGCGATCAATTTCCTCACTTGAACCTCCCTCTTCATCGTTATTCAGACATGCTTCCCAGAGCGCGCTCCCGTAGAGAAATAGCAATTGAGAGCGCGGCATGAGATCGATCTCATATCAGCACACATATCGACGAGGGGATCAAGTCCTTTTTCAAGTAGCCAGTTGTCCTCCGGGGGCGCAAAGCATCGGCACCCGCACGGTGCGGCGGAACCCGCGTTTGATGTGACGCGCGTGACTTTCAAGACAGAGGAAACGAAGATCTACTTCAACCTATCACATCATTGTCGGATGGGCGGCACAGGATGGCTTGCTGTCTACGAGTTTCCGATGTTCCGGTTAAGCATGGGTGCGCGGCACACCGGCAGCAGCACCAGCAGGATGATGGCGGAGTCGACCCAGAGGACCCTGTTCACGCCCATCGTGTCGACGATCTGACTGGTCGCTAGGGTACCCACGGAGATGGCAAGATTGAAAGTGAAGCAGTAGATGGCCGTCGCGGTCTCCGCGCTTTCTGGTGCTGCACTCAGCACCCACGTCTGCAGCGTGATGGGCGCCGCGCCATACGCGAAGCCCCACACCAGCAGCAGGATGGTTCCTGTGAGCGGCGTGACCCCGAGCAACGGGAAGAGAGCCAGCGTGGCGCCGAGCCCAATGACGATGCAGGCCAATGTGCGACCGACGGATTTGGCGGCCCAGACGCCTGCGACGGCGTTGCCAATCATTCCGAGAATGCCATACCCCAACAGTAACCAACCTATGCTCCCTGCAGTGACGCCCGAGACCTCCAGCAACACCGGGCTCACGAAAGTGTAGGCACCGTAGTGGGCAGCCACCAGCAGTGCGGTCGCAACCACGCCCGACAGGAGGGCGGGATTGCGCAATTGCGCACGCAGGGCTTTCACCTCCACAGGCTGCGCCGCCTCCAGCTTCGGAAGCACAAGCAGGGCGGCGAGCAGTATGGCAAAGCTCAGGCCGGCGAGAGACCAGAACGCGCCGCGCCAGCCGACTAGATCACCGATGATCGTGCCGGCCGGCACGCCCAGCACCGCAGCGGCACTTACACCGCCGAAGACAATAGTCATGGCGCGCGGCACGGAGGGTCCAGGAACAAGGCGTACTGCGATGCTCCCGGCTATCGCCCAAAAGCCACCGATGGTGATCCCGACGAGCAGCCTGGACGCAAGCAGAACGGGAAAGTTCGTTGCGAGCGCTGAAATCACGCTCGCCGCAGCCATTACCGCGAGCAGGCCCGCCATCAGAATACGCCGGTCGAGCCTCCCCACTGCCAACGGCAAACCGATAGAAGCGAACGCCGCAATTACGCCGGGTATCGTCACCGTGAGACCGCCACTCCCAATAGAGACATTCAACTCGGAAGAAATTGCCGGAATCAGCCCCACAGGGAGTTGCTCCGCAGTGATCATCGAAAAAATACCCAGCGATACGGTGAGCACGGAGAGCCACATGCGAACAGTGGCTCCCTGTTTCTCCTGAAGGGCTGCTTTGGTCAGAGACATGATCACCTCCAGCCCGCGAGAAGGCACTCGACGCCGACGTTTCGGGCAAATGTTAGAGAGACGGATCGGGCAATTGATCCCGGCCTGGCTTCAGATAATCTGTCCACTGTGGATTGATAATCGAGGGAAATATGGATGGTGAACTCACGAAACGTGAATGAAAGAGGTGATTGCAGTTGGACCGGCTGACCAGCATGACCGTGTTTGCCAACGTCGTCGGTGAAGGCAGCTTCGCTGGAGCGGCCAAGCGGATGCGACTATCGCCAGCGGCCGTGAGCAAGCATGTCCAAATGCTGGAAGAGTGGCTTGGCGCACGCCTTCTCAACCGGACGACCCGGCGCATCAGCCTGACAGAGGTCGGCGCCTCCGTCTACGAGCGCAGTCTGCGCATAATCGAGGATGTCGAGGAAGTTCGTACGAGCGCGGCCGAGAGCAAGACACGTCCGACCGGCTCACTGCGTGTCAGCGCGCCGATCTCCTTCGGCGCGATGCACCTTGGGAGAGTCGTTGCAGAATATCTCGCGGTCTATCCGGAGGTGTCGGTTGAGTTGGTGTTGGACGACCGTGTGGTTGATATCGTGGAAGAGGGCTTGGATGTCGCGGTACGCATCGCTCCACTCACGGTTTCCAATCTGGTTGCTCGCCGAATCGCGCCCTCACGCGAGGTGGTCTGCGCTTCGCGCGACTATCTGGACAGACGCGGGCGTCCCACAAAGCCGTCGGATCTCCACGACCATGATTGTCTGGACTACGCGTTGCGCGCCAGCCGCGGAAAATGGCGGTTCGACGGACCAAAGGGGGAAGTGGCGGTAAAAATCACTGCACGGATGACGGCAACGAACGGGCAGCTCCTGCGCGATGCGGCGCTGGGTGGAGCAGGCATAGTACTTTGCCCCACTTTCCTTGTTGGAGAAGCCATTCGTTCGGGCCAACTGGAGACAGTGATGCCCCAGTTCAAGCCGGTAAGCCGGTCGATCTACGCGATGTACCCGTCAAGAAGGCATCTTTCCGCCAAAGTTCAAAGCTTCGTGACGCTTCTCGCCGCCCACTTCGGTGAGAACCCACCTTGGGACAACTTTGGACCATGACGACTGGAATGTTGAGCCCAGAGGCCGCGCGCACTTGCACGGCCTTACTGTGCATGGGACCAGCACCCAGGGCCAAGGGGCGGTGCATATCGAGCCGTCCAGCACCTTTTCGAGACTGAAGCATCCGCTATTTGCCGACGGTCAGTCGCTGAGGCTCAATCCACCGCCCATCCTAAGCGCCGCCACAGCGCAAGTTGTAGCATCTGCGGTGTCTCTGGTTCTCTGCGGCCACCGGCGGAACGGGTTGTAAGCAGGCGCGTTCCTCCAGCGTCAAGCTTGGAGAACATACATGGATGACGAGCTGCGCCTGAAGTTACAAGAGCTGAGCCAAAGCATGCAAACGCGAGCGGCCGAACTTTCGACGCTCGGCGGCAACGCAGACATAAGTACGCTGATGTCGGGGATCGCCGTCGCTCTGGAGGCGCTACTGGTGATTGCCGAAGAGATGAAAACGCCACGTTCCGGCCCTTCGGTCCTGCCCGACGCTACATGAACATCTCCGATCGCTTGGGAGAGGCTCCAGAGCGAGAGCGCCTACCGCTGACCAGCAAATCGCTCGCCGAGGAACTGGCTTTAATCCACATTCCGGGTTGGAGAGTGGAGAGCGCAATCTACTCGGTGGAGTACTCCAGGTGGGGTGAGCGTCGGCAGAAATGGATTTTGCACTCGACGATGCCTTTTGGGTAATCGAGGACGGCCTTAGGACGGAGGACCACGATGGCTTGGATGGCCGCAATTTGCCCGATTACAGATGAGCAGGCGCTCGTTAATTCGGAGACAGTTGGTGACATCCGGGAGTTTCGCTGTCCGAGTTGCGGCGACTTCAAAATCACGAACTCGGCCACCGCGATGTTCAAAGGCCTATCGGCAGAACAGAAGTTGGAGCGCTTCGAATACGCTAGAGCAATCGCGGGCGACAACGCGATCACAGTGACGACGGAACATGGATCTATCGATACCGAAGATCAATAGAATACCCGCCCGACGAGCCGGTTCCCAGCGCATCTCCTCACTTGCTGCCCTGAGACCATTTGACTGCCGGTCCAGGTAGTGGGCAGTTTGAAGGTAGAAGCTCACGTCAACATGGCCAGACCATTTTTACACTGCCAATCTGCGCGGCCAGCAACGCCTCTCGTGAGGGGCAAGTCACGGGCATCGAACGTCTCGGACCGGTCGGCAGCGTAAGGCAGGTTGCCTAGGATCCTCCTACCGGCGAATGGAACCAGATCTGCCACAGCGCGTCATAGAAGCAGATCAGGTGCGATTTAACGCAAGGAGTGACATCGATGATCAGGCTCCTTCTCCTCCTCGCCATTGCACTCGCCTTCGCATGCGGCGGGACGGAGGCGGCCAAGCTGGACCTAGCCGCGGTAAATCAGGCGCAATTCTCCGCCGGCGATCCGAAAGGGCTCGATCCTGCCGTGCTGAAGGCGCAAATTTTTTTGGATCGTGCGCGCTTCTCACCGGGGCTCATCGACGGCCGCCTTGGAGAGAACTTCGCCAAGGCGGTCAAGGCCTTCCAGGCGTCGAACGGACTGGCCCCAGATGGCAAGCTCACCCAGGCGACCTGGGACAAGCTGATGGCAACCTCCACCAGCCCAGCTCTGATCACCTATGAACTGACCCGCAAAGATGTACGCGGCCCCTTCACCAAACGCATTCCGGGGCGCATGGAGAGGATGGCTCGCCTGAGAAGGCTTGGCTATCACGACTCGATCGAGAAGCTGGCGGAGCGCTTCCATGTGAGCGAACCATTGCTCAGGAGGCTAAACCCAGGCACCGGATTCAGGAAAGCTGGAACCACGCTGCTGGTACCAGATGTTGGCCGGGGTGAACCTCCCGCCACCATTGCCGGCGTCGAAGTCGACAAAGGCGCTCATCAGGTGCGCGTGCTCGACCCCTCCAATAAAGCGCTTGCCGTCTACCCTGCGTCGATCGGGAGCGACGAGAAGCCGGCACCAAGTGGGCAGGCAGAGATCCAAAGGGTGGTGCACAACCCGACCTATCACTACGATCCCGATTTTGCATTCAAGGGAGTCAAAACCAAGCGGCCCTTCACCATTGCTGCCGGCCCTAACAATCCCGTGGGATCAATCTGGATCGACCTCTCCATCGAAAGCTACGGCATTCACGGCACGCCCGAACCCGGCAAGATCGGGAAGACCTTCTCTCACGGCTGCATCAGGCTCACGAACTGGGATGCCGAGGACCTCGCCTCGATGGTCCAAAAACATATGAAGGTGACTTTCAAGGACGAGTGACGCAAGCCGTCGCATCCCTCGATGGTCGCCGAAACAAGATGTCCGTCTGTGCCCGTGACAATCGCATCCTGCGACCCGTTGGCCGATCAGCGCGTGCTTCGGGTTCGGGGTGCAACATCAAGCGGCGCCATTTGCACGGATGGCAGCGAACCAACCACCATGGCGGGGGCGCCAGATTGCTCACCACGTTGGCTCTCTACTTCGCGGCTCATACCTTGTTGAGCAGCTTGCATCTCCGGAACGGTGAAAACCGGCACCTCGCCCTTGAAACCCTGGAGCTCAAAGGCGCCCGCCTGGACGACCGGCATCGATGCTGCTGCCGCAAAGCCGGGTCCAAGCACCAGGGGGATGCCCAGCTTCTTGGTCGTCGATTCGAGCCGTGCCGCGCGGTTCACGGGGGAGCCGATCGCGGTGTAATCGAAGCGCCGTTCGGAGCCGAAATTGCCTACCGAGCAGATGCCGGTCTCGATGGCGACGCCGATTTCGATGGAGCGATGGCCATCCGCGGTGAAGGCGGAGTCTTCGCGCCTTACCCGCTCGATAAGGGCAAGGCCCGCGTCGAGCGCACGCTCACGATGATCGGGTTGATCTAGCGGTGCGTTCCAGAAGGCCAGCACCGCATCGCCCATGAACTTGTCGA
This sequence comes from Mesorhizobium sp. M0802, assembly GCF_040320115.1. NCBI lineage: Bacteria > Pseudomonadati > Pseudomonadota > Alphaproteobacteria > Hyphomicrobiales > Phyllobacteriaceae > Mesorhizobium > Mesorhizobium sp. M0802. Next base: position 350,357 of record NZ_JAMYOY010000001.1, on the reverse strand, counting down.
TGGTGCCGTCGCGCTTGAGGATCTCATCGGTCGCAATGCCGAGGAAATGGTTGACCACCTTGGCGATCTCTTGGGTGTCGAGCTGTTCGCTCATGGTCGTGAAGCCACGTATGTCGCTGATCAAAATTGTGATCTCGCGCTTCTCGCCGGACAGGATTGCCTCGGTGTCCGAGCTTGCGAGGCGCTGCACCACGGAGGGCGACAGATATTGGGAGAACTGTCGCGTCAGGGTGGACCGGCGCTGCTCGCTGCGCCTGTAGAGGACATAGCCTTCGAAGCCCGCAACCATGATGGTTGCAAGCGCCGGCTGCAGCGGGTCATAGAGTGCACCCTGCAGGCTGTACTCAAGAGCGCCGAACACGAACGGCGTGACGGCCAGCAGCGCCAGGGAGACGGCGCCAAGCACGACACGCCCGGCGAGCACTCCAGAAAGCCCGATGAAAACGACGGCACTGAGGAGAAACCAGAGCCGCTCGAGCATACGCGCGTGCGCTGGCTCTGCCAGGAATCGCCCGGCAAGCATCTGGCCGATCGCATCGGCGTGGATCTCCGCTCCTGGTCGCGCTGGACTCGTCGGCGTGGGCAGGTACTGCGTCAGGCCCACAGCCGACAGGTCGACAATGGCGATGGCGTCCCGCAGCCGCGGATCGCGATGGCCCGAAAGGATAGTGCTGGCAGACAGGCGAGGCGTGTCCGTGGCGGTTTCCCAGAGGCGGATGCTCCCCTCCGGCTCGAGCGGCACAATGGCGCCTGCCATCCTGAGTGCGTCGAACCCGGCTGCATTCATCCGGGCTGTGTAACCGTCCTGTCCAGCGTAAAGGCGCAGGAGCTCGAGTGCGAAAGACGGCCACAGCTGCGCGCGTTGAGGGGTGTTGCGAAGCCAGAGCAGCGGCACATGGCGCAGTACGCCGTCGGGATCGGGCAAGGTGCGAATCACGCCAAGGCCTGCGGCGGCGTTCGAGAATTCGGCAAGCGAGCCGGTAAGACCGGTGAAGCCGGGAAGTGTATCGGGTACTTGCCCGACGATCGACCAGCCGGCTTTGGGTTCTGCTTCTGAAACCGTCACTTCATTGCCCAGGCTGACGGCAAGCGCCGTTCGATTTTTGGACAGCGCCGCTGCCAGGCGCTTGTCTCCGGCGATGCCCTCAGGCGAGGTGTCAGCCTCGGGGAGTACCAGCGCAAGCCCGACCACCGCCGCGCCGGATTGCGTGATGCCATCGACCAGATCGGCCAAGAGGCCACGGTTCCAGGGCCATCGCCCATGTGCCTTGAGGCTGGCGTCGTCTATCGAGACGATCACGACAGGATTGCTCGTCGCCTGGCGTGGGGCGAGAAACTGATAGAAGTCGTACGTCCGCTCACGCAGGCGCGACAACGGCCCGTCAAAAGCCAAATGGCAAGCGAGCAGCAGGAGCACGACCACAAGGCCGGATATTTTGCGCCTGCCGGCTTGCCGCCAATCAGCCCAGCGCCTACCGACCGAGTGGCTCATCTCGTGCAGCCAGGCCTAATCGCAGTTGTAGTAGTAGCAGCAACCCTCACCCTCACACTCGCCCCGCCGCCCCCCGCTGCCCGCAGGTGGCGTTGGGCTGTCAGGGAATTCCATGACCACTCCTGGCAGTGCGCCGTCCCTGGACCCGCAGACTTTGAGCGAGGAGCCTAGAGCCGACGCACAAATTGCGCTTACGTCCAACCCAGGACCCGGTGCGCCCGGCAGGCCGGTTCCCGCTATCCGGTCGATACTGTCCAAGATCGGGAAGGCGTCGATGCCGCCGTAGCCGGCCAGAAGCTTGCCATCGTCCGACGTGCAGGCGTAGCCCGGGTTCGTGATGACCAGCCGTTTGCCATTGATCGTGCAGGTCATGCGGCCGGCGCGCAATATGCCGACGGTCTGGCCGGCTGCCACCAGCACTTCGATGATGCCGCCTCTCGCTCCGAGCACCATGTGCGGCGTCGCAACCTGCATGACGCCCCCTTTCGAAACCTGGCCGCCATAAAAACGGGCCAGGCCGCTGTTCATCCCGATGTCGATCTTTCCCGACCCGGAGCCCGGATTGTAGACGAACTCATCGATCGTCAGGCTGGTGTTTGGACCAATCTTGGCGCTCGATTCATCCCGGAACACCAGCATTCCGAGACCGGTGGGATTGCTGCGCAACCGGTCGCCGAGTTCGACGCCGGCGCCAACGTTCATCGTCCCGCCGTTATTGCGGACGATGATGGTCTGATAGGCTGTCATCGACCCGACCGTCTCAGCAGCGGATGGTGCCGCGAAGGCGAGGCAGGCGATAAAAACGACGATCTGATGATACCTCATCGCGGCCTCTTTCAATTGAGCGTCAACGTATAGCTCATGAGCATTTCGAACGATTTTCGGTCGCGGTTGGCGAGGGCGAAGTTGGTTTTGCGGTAGGCGAGATCGACGCTGATCTTCTGCGCTTCCGTCAGCTGAAAATCGCTTTCCGAGGCAATGCGCCAGAAGTCGCTCTTGATATTTGTGCCGATGCCGACGGACAGATCGGGAGTGTCGCTGTGGCCGGCCGATAAGGCGATCTGGTGCGACCATGCGAAAAAATCCGGTACGTTCATCAACAGGCCGCCATAGCGGACCTCGCCCGTATAGCTGCGGCTGATTTCGCCCGATCCGGAAGCGAAGTCATTCGAGCCGACAAAGCGCAAGCCGAGCGCCTGGCCATTGCGGAAGCGGTAGCTGCCGCCTGCCTCATAGAAGACCCTGCTATCCGCGAAAATGCCTTGCGAGGCGCTTAGATCGATGTAGCCGCCACCGGCGAAGAGCGTCGTCTCGACCGTCGGGCGAACGACGAAACGTCCACTGAGGCCGATACCGGTTTCGTAAATGTCGCTGTCGAAACGATCCGTAACGGTGAACGCGGAAAGCAGCAGGCGCAGCGAATCGATCCCGCTGTTGGGCAGTCCCTTGTCCCAGGTTATCGCTGCGTTGCCGTGGATAAAAGTCTTCTCGCCACCCGGAACCGACAGGTCTTCCGTGAAAAGACGCTCAGTCGCGGCCAACGACCCCGAAAGAACGAGCGCGTCGGCACTTGGCGTGCCGAGGTCCCACCGCACAAAACCTTCCGCCTGCCCGTAAGGCGAGACGAAGCTGTCGTCGTCCTGCGCCCCGCCTGGCTCAAAATCGGTGAATGCGCTGAATACGCCGCCGGTCAGGGCGAGTTCCCAGGTGACGCCACGCAACGCGCGCTCGATGCGGGCGAGCAGGCGAACAGCTTCCTGTTGCTCACTTGCGGTCAGACCTCCGACTTCGATGCCGTACTGCACCTGCCGCCGGGCCAATTCATAGGACCCTACATGATAATACAACCGGCTGGCCGCAAGCCGGGCGCGCGCATCGCGCGGGTATTGGATCAAATACTGCTCGATCGAGGAGATCGCCTGATCGTATTGCCCAGCATTGACCGCAACCGTGACGAATTGGGCGAGCGTTCCGTTGTCGGCCGGACTGGCGATGCGGGCCGCAAACGCATCGTCATAGGCCCCAAAAAGACCTTGTGCGCCGGCCGGCAACACGCCGGCACAAAGCAGCGCTGCGGCGAAGCCGAAGATCGTTCGAAACGAAGATTGCATGCCGAGAACCCACCCCAAACCCGACTAGTGCGAGAGATTTAGCACGACTGCAAGAAAAAGGCGACTGAACGGTCGCCGGACTTATGCGAGTCCTCAGCAGCTGTTGCAGCTGCGCAACAAGATATCGGGTTTATTCCTATTTCGGATGCGCTGATTGTCAAAAACTCTTCTCGACATTGCTGCACGTGATTGAAGTATTTGGCCCAAGGCTTAACAAACTCAAATCTCATCAGTAGTGGATCGCACAGCCGACAAGATTAATATTGGGTGGGCGATTCTGCGTATCTGGTCACCAGGCTTCAAGGTCACCCACGGCTTCTCCAAAGGCCTTCCGTCGCGTTTCGCAAGAGGCCGGAGAGCTGCCGGAAGGTGCTTCTCACGAGGCGTGTGCGATTCGGCCCGGGTCTTGCAATTTCTTTGAACGCGAGGTCAGCTCATTGCCTCAACGCCCAGGGACGCGTCACCGCACGCAGCTTGCTAGTCTAGAGCACGAGCATGGTTGCCAGCCCCAGCATCAGGCCCATGCCTACAATATCGGTCACGGTGGTGAGGAAGATCGCCGAGGCGACCGCCGGATCGGCGCCTACCCGGCGCAGGCCCAACGGGATCAGCACGCCGGAGATGCCGGACATGAGGCACGATCCGGACATGGCAAGCAGGATCACAAGTGCCAGCATCGGCGCCTGCGCCGCCGACGCCGGTTGCCTCGAGGCATAGAACCACATCGCCGCAGCCGCAACAACGCCGACGAGCGCGCCGTTGGCGGCCGCGAGCGCGCCTTCTCTCATCACCAAGTGCAGCTTCGGTCGTTTGTCCACATCCCCCAGGGCAAGGCCACGCAGCGTCATAGCCAGTGCCTGGCAGCCGGTGTTTCCGCTCTGCCCGGCCAAGACCGGGAGGAACGCCGCCAGGGCGACGATCTTCTCGATCGTGCCTGTGAACGAACTGACCACGAATGCGGCCATGAAGGCCGTCAGGAGATTCAACTGCAGCCAAGGATGACGCTTCAAGAAGGCTGAAAACAGCGGCGTAAAAGAGCGCTCCTCCTTCTGGACGCCTACCATCTGGCCAGACTGGGCGGAAATCTCGATGATTTGCTGCTCGAACAAGCGCCAGCCGCGAACCTGCCCGAGCAGCCGGTTCTCCGCATCCACCACCGGATAGACAGGATAGTGACGCCGTACCGCCGCCTTGCATGCGTTACTCAAAGAGAGACCGACATCAAGAGCGAACGGCCTGGGCAGCATGATGTGATCGACAACCGCGTCCGGTTCGCTCAGCATCAGATCGCGCAGGACCGCCAGGCCAACCAGTTTATTACCCTCGTCCGTGACGTAGAGATAAGTGAGCTCGGTCGGCACTTGGGCGCCTCTGACGGCTTCCACCGCGGCAGCAACCGTCGTCCCGACAGGAACGCTGGCGGGGATCGGGTCCATCACCTCGACGAGCGACTCGGGGATCGCGAAACCCATCTCACCGTCATGAGAGCTGATGGGCCGCATATGCACTGGCAAATGCTCGGCCACCTTACGGGCGTGCCCGTCAGGCAACAGCTTTAGTGTGTCGCGGATGAACTCGGGAGACTCTCTAGCGAGCAATTCAGCTGCGTCATCAGGTGCTCGAGCACGCAGCGTGCGCACCAACTTCTGAACGCCAGTCTCTTCGTTCATATGATATGGCCCCCCAATTGAAAGTGAAAAAGTTGTGAAGTATCGGATCGCACCGGGGCGGAAATACGACAGCTTCTTCCGGCCCCAGCAGTCCGCCTTGTGGTTCTCGCAAGCGCCGCCTGCACACTCCTAGCTTGAGAAGGCAAAGCAGACGTCTACATTTTGGGCGTGCCTTCGGTCAGGTCAGCATGGGAGTGTCCGCGCTACTTCCCTCGCTTTTCAATCTTTAGATTTGGGAGGTCGGGTCGCTTGGATACCACACCGGCCTCCTTCAAGGCTGTGTATCCAACCTTTTTGAGGAGCTTCTCTGTTTTGGCGCGCTCCTTGTCCAGAGCGGTATCACCTTTGACCTTGGGCATCCGTCCTCCATTTGGTCGTTGTCGTTCGCCGGTAAATGAGATTGCCGGAAATGTCCCGCAGTGTCGTGCTTTGACCCGCGGCCGAGGACTGAATTGAGGCGCTTTGCCGCCCGGCAGCCTTTGGGCGGGAAGCGGACGGGCGGGCTATTCCTGCTGGAATTGACAGGGCCAATCTTCTGGCCTCGTCATGCCAGAAGGCAACTCGGTCCGGGCGTCTCCACAAGCCATGTTGAGCTGCCACTGGGACAGACCCGCCGAATTGGATAGATCGAGGCCCTCGATACGGGTCAGAAAGAAAAAAGCGCCGTCAAAGTCTATCGGTGCGGTGAACTTCGCTCCTCGGAAATCCGCCCGCGCGAGATTGGCAAACGAAAAGTGGCTGCCGCTGATATCGGCGTCATGGAACTGTGCACGCCCCAATTCCGCCTTTGTGAAATCAACATTGACCAGATTGGCGTTCTGGAAATTCGAGCGCTGCACTTCCGCGCCCGTAAACACAGCGCCCTGCGCGTCCATCTGGCTGAAGTCGGTCCTGTACGCCTCGATTTTGTCGAACCGGGCGCCTTTGGCGGTCGAGCCGGCCAGGGAAGCGCGCACAAGCGTTGCCTTCTCAAAATTTGCCGCAAGGAGATTGCTGTTCCTGAGGTCGGTCGAAGTGAAATCAACACCGAACAGGTTTGCCCCGCTCAGGTCCTGTCCTTCCAGGATGAGAAGCTTTTTGTCACACTCCTGCCAATTGACGCCAGGCGTCGCGGCTGCGTAGCAATCCTGAGCGGCGGTGGCGTTTTGCCAAGCAAATACAGTGCAAACCGCCAGAACCAAGCCGGATCCGCCGTAAGCTCTGGTTCGTCTCAAAGTCATTGTTGCTGGACCCCTCTGCTACTCGCCGACAATCAACCTTACCACATCTGCTGACACTCGAGCCACGGTAACGACCGCCGTCACAGTTTGCGCATCAACGAACCGCCGATAGCCAGCAGCAGCTTGCGAAATTATCGAGAGGTGGGGAAAGGCTTTGACGGTAGAGTGCTTTTTCGCGGATGCGCATGAGCGCCTCAAGTGCACGAACGAGGAGCGTGAGCAGCGCCTGGAGGAGCGTCTGACGCTCGCGAAGGAAATGACGGGGAGCGTAGATCCGTTGGATTTCATAGTTCGCCAAGCCGTTTCTCTCGTATTCTCTCGTATGGTCTGGCGAACCAAAGGACCAAGAAGACAACTAGTTTCATGCGAGCTGTATTTGACCATGGTAATATGAGCGCTGCCGCATTTGGCCGGAAGCTGACTGGCCGCTTCTGGCGCAAAAACGATAACGGACGTTTAACCTGGTCTGGTTCAAGCACCGTTGTCGGGTTCAAATCGCGTGACCACGCCAATGGTACTCCAGTATGGCGCTTCGGAACCTCCAGGTTGCGGGGCCTTGTGATCGCAAGTAAACAGTCGCGGAATTTGGTCACACGAAATGGCCAATCACCGGTTTCGAACGTCCGCAATTCGTGGCGTGAACGATATATTGCACACCTACGGGACCTTACTGACCGATGCCGGCCTGCTCGCCTGTAGGCTGGCGAGGAGCGGCCTGGGGAGTCTCTGGGCCGGCGTCGGTCACCGCTGGCTACGCTGTTGCCTGCGGAAGCTGACAGTCATTGTGATGAGGGCAATTTGCCCACCATCGTCGTCAAACTGCGCGGCGCCGTGAATGACCTACTGCATTCCGCGGAGGGAATTCACGTCGGCGCAGAACTCGGCGTAGGGCTTGCTCATTGCCGCGTCATTGCATTCGCGCAAGATCATTTCGCGCATGGCCTTAGGCTTGGCCATGAAGACCGCCTCCCGGCCTGGTCGGGCGGAGCCGGCGACTTTTTTTGTTCGCCGAAATCGTCAAGCACGCCCCTGCTGGGGCGAAGCTTTCTAAAGCACGTCCGACCACATATTTTAGGAGGGCGCCACCAACGCTCTACCAATCACGGTTCGGAACACTGCCGAAATAACCGTTAGTCGGCGCTAATGTTTCGGTCTGGACTCGCTACCGCTTTGGAAGCATTCTGCACTCGGGGGAGAGGGCGTGGGCAAAGTCCAGCGTCATCAAGGTGCGGATCAGGCCGACCGCTGGCGCAAGAACGCAAAGGGGCGGTGGATGTGGCGACGGCAATATCTGCCGGCGCTGGTGATGGTTCCCTGACCGGTTTTCAAAGTGAACCCAAGCTCTCGACAAGCTCGTCGGGCTCATCCCAGCTGGCTGGCTGAGTGGCACCCGCACGGCCGGCGCGGGGAGCTGCGATATCAAGGGCAACATTTCCACCAGTACCGACGAGCGATTTATCACGTTCCAGGGCAGGAGCATTACTGCCAGACGACGATCAGTTTCAGTACAGCGAGCGCTGGCTGTGCAGCGAGGCAGAGGCATGGGCCGCCGGCTGGCGCAAAGCAAGGCGGTAGCGCGGTAGCCACCACCATGTGCAGGCCCACCAGCCCGTCATCATGGTCCGAACCTGATCGCACCCGCCGACCTTGGTCTCAATGTCGTTGATTGGCACTGCCACGCGGCTTTCCTTCATTCGCATGGTTCGCAGACATTAGCATTATCGCATACTCTCATCATCCGGCGTCGTCTCCCTCACAAAGCAGCGCCGGTAAGGCTCGGCGCCCTTCTTGTTTGTCCCATGTGCCAAAGGAGGTCGCCGGGCCTGCCGTTGCTCATCTTTGCGGGTTGCTCCTGATGGCTCCGCTTGGCGCCGTGGCCCTGCGTCTTCCTTCGGGTTAGGCCGGCGAGGCGCTTGTCAGACGGCCTGGCATGTAGGATTATGGGCCTCGTTGCGGCGACGCCCTCAATGGAGAGCGCCAATGGCCAAAACAAACCTTCAACAAACCTTCCGAACAGCTTTCCCGGGCTGAAATCGAGCGCTTCCTGGCGGCAGCCGAAGCGCTGCACAAGAGCATCGTCGGGCCGCTCCTGGCGTACCACAGGGAGCACTGCCAAGCTCTACCTGAGGCCCATGGACCCCTGTTGAAGTCGATTGAGACGGTCACCGGCCAGAAGGCGCAGTTCATCCGCTGGAACGGGACAGGACCGGCACAGCCCCGGAGAAGCCTCCGGGCTGGTTCTCCTCGCGCAACTCTCGCGCCGCATCACCTCTAAGAGCAGTTCGAAGACGCTTTCGATTTCGCCGTTGATTTGGTCGGCAGGGATGCCAGGCTTCTCGGCCGCCGTCGTCAATTGGTCTGCTAAGTCGCTGGCGGCGATCGGATCGCCCCGCGTCACAATCGCGGCGCGGAGGGGTTTTATTAGCTCCCCCTCATCTTGACGCCGGTGCCGGCTGCTCCAAAGTCTTGGGCATGGCTCGGGGAAGTATCAAAGTTGGCGACGAGGTCGCAGTCACGGCGATTGTGCGCGGCCGGGTGACGCCCGATCGCATAAGCGTGACGATCCCCTCCTACGACTTCCCGCATTCTGTTGTCGATTCGACTTCGAAGGCTGTAATTGGCCAGCATATGGAATTGATCGGCCCTGTCACACGCATCGACGGGGGACAAGGTAACCGTCAGCCTCCGGCCATTGGTGACTGTCGACGCCGAGCACGTGCGCCTGGTCGAAAGCCACGTGGCGCTTCCGCGAGCGCGAAAAAGGCCGCTCGTTGACAAAGTTTAACTTGCCTGCCCACCCAAGGAACGGCCAGTGAAACTTTACCCATCACATCGGCTCTGGTCGCCTCCGCTAGCTGCCGGCGCGTTGCGATATCGGCGCAGTAGACGGGTCGGCATTTTCCGAACTTTCCGACATCTCGTCGCGATGACGTTGGCGAAGGCGCTTCAGCAGATCGCGTGAGGCTTGGATCGCCCTGCGCGATTGATCCATGTTCTGGCGAAACGTGGCGCGTTCCTCCATGGACTTCTGCCACTTCAGCAAGGTGGCCGTAGTCGCAGTGGCCGCTTGAGCGGTTTCTATGGGCGTTGCAACCATCGCATTCTCCCTAAAAAGGCAATGGTAAACGCAATCTTTATAGGCCCAACGAAAGCCTTCTCCAATCAAAAACGACCGTACAGATTCATACGCCAAATGGCTATTCGTCGGGGCGCTCGACGGCGGCTTCGTCGACCTCGGCTTCCATCTCGTCGTTGACGGTTTTGGTCTTGCCAAAACCGTCCATCGCCACACCGTCAAAACCCTGCAGCCACCCGTCGGCATGTTCCTGCCAGTAATGGCACCTCACGCTCCTTGCCATCCTTGCGCGCTTGGGCGCCGTACATCCAAGCGTAGGTGGCGCGCTCCTGATCTTTCTTAGGCATGGCCATTTGCATCATCCTCCCGGAAATCCAGCAGCCTTGCGTGCCGCAGCTTCTCTTCGCCTTTGAGGGTCTTGACCCAGCCAACCAGTCCGGGCTTCAGCCACTCGGCCTTGTCCTTTTTATGCCCCTTCGGGACCGGGCGGCCAACCTTGCCCTGGACGCGATCCCAAAGCGCTTGCCGCTCATCGGCATTGAAGTTGACGAGTGCGCCGCCTTTGTAGAGGCCCTTTTCAGCCATGATCACCTGGGTAGCTTTGCCGCGCTCGCGCTGTGCACCGATGATTTGCATTTCCTTTTCCTCAAAGCACTTGATCTTGCGCCAAGCGCTCGTTTGCCGCTGCGATATGACTGCCCTTGAGCTTCGAGACCATGCCTTCTAGCCCGTCTCGTCGACCAGGTGGCAAACGGCGTCACCAGTGCGGCATCGCTCCGCTGAATTGAATGCGCCCGCCGGCAGGGATCATTTCGTGCAGGATCTCGCCGCGATCTTCGGTCGGCATCCCCGCGCAGGTCATGATGCGTGGAACCCTGCCGGTTGCTGACCGTTCTCCGTCAATGGAAGCCCCGAACCAACAGAGCCAAACGATCCTCGTGGTTGACGGCGACGTCATCGCCCGATGCGTCATCGCGGACTATCTCCGCCACTGTGGCTACAGGGTGATTGAGGCCCATTTCGCACGTGAGGCGCAACAAGCGTTGAACTATGCGGAGTTCGGTGTCGACACCGTCTTGTGTGACGTTGACCTGCCGGGCAACATGAACGGGTTCCAATTGTCGAAGTGGGTTCGCGAGAACAAGCCCGAGGTCAAAATAGTGCTTTCTGCCGCAGTAGAACGAACTGCGATCGCGGCGGGCGACCTTTGTCAGGAAGGCCCGCACCTTGCGAAGCCGTATGAGCCGGCCAACGTAGTGGACCATATCAGGCGACTGCAGCGTGTTTGGAGCTTACGATCCAGGAACCCTGGTGCAAAGCGCAATTGATCTCTGTCCAGACGCCGAGAGGCTCGTCTGCATACCAATGGTGATTTAGCCCTGCGAACTGGACGCCGCTCAAAGGAAGAACGGCGTATAAGCCGCAGTCCTGCGTGCGGCCGCAACAGTGGACGGTTGTCCCGCGCAGGACGGAGGAAATTCGCCCTCCTGCCGCGGGCGGTGAACGGGATACCGTAGGAGCGTCAGCATAGCGCCGGCCACAGGACGGGACGCGGCACCGACTGTCCCCGTCCGGTAGTCCGCATGTTTTGGTCGAAGCCGACCGGCTGAGATCGTGCGCATTTTGGTTCTCGACGGTACGGCCGCTGATCGGCGATGATGCGAGGACCGAGTTGCCCGGAAGAAATCGATCTGGTCTTGCACCTTTTTTGCTTCCTCATTCGCGGGGCAGCTTGTGATTTTCCAGCCTGACAGACCCTCCCCTGTCTATAAGAAATTTCCCGACGCATGAGCGCACGTCCAACACAGTGCGGACTCCAATGCTCACCGGCAGCGCGAGAATGGTAACCACCTATTTTGAGGGGAGCGCCACGTGCGTAATCAACGATGCAGGCGCTGCCAACCTCGGCATCCCCGGGAATAGCAGGCTTATAAATGAATATATCGTTGATCAACGCTATCGCCGCAGCCGCCGGGAGATGGACAGACCGCGTTCCAGCTAGGGGGATCGATGTTCCAGGCTAAAGGCATTGGCATGCCCGAATTAGAAAAAAGACCTGAATCCCGTAAAGCAGCAACAAAATGCCGAAAGCTATCCAGAAGCCGGGTCGCGTAAGCAATGCCAGATCTTTTCTTAGCTGCTCCATTCACATCAACTAACATGGCCAAGCGTCGTTCCCGTCCGCTGGGGACAAATTTCAACTAAGCTGATAGGCTTCGTCCCATAATGGCCGCGCCACTGCGGATCGAGACACCTCAGCGCCCCGCATGAGCACGCGCAACTCGATCGGAGGCGCAAGGAGAAAGTTCGGAACGGTTCCAAGAACCCCAAGCAAATTGAGCGCCGCAGCGGACGATAAGGTTCACGCATATCCCGGCGAACATCCGCACAGCAATGGTCAACATCAACGGCAGAAGGGCGTCCGAAAAGAAACGCATCTCTGCGTCACCGCCTCATCGAGAGTCACCGCTGCGGCATCTTGAATAAAGGTCGGCGATCCGAAGAGCATGCATTGCGCAAGATTTTCTAAATGACCTGATGCCGAGACCGGCCCAAGCGTCCACCCTAGCCTCCAGCCGGTCATTGCATGAGACTTCGACAGGCTGTTCACAATTATCGTCCGCTCTCTCATTCCGGGAATGGATGCTATTGAGGGAACTCGCCGTCGAACACTGTGCTGCGGTAAACCTCATCGCTGATGATCCATAGATTGTGCCGCTCGGCAAATGTGGCAATTGTTTCCAGATCGTCCCTGCCGAACTCATATCCGCCGGGATTGTTTGGGGAATTCAGCAAGATCGCCCGCGTTCGATCTCCTACCGCTGCACTGAGAATATCCTCGGATGCCTTCCGCCGCGCATTTTGCAGCGATAGTTTGACGGGTCGGACCACTGCTCCACCGGCGCGTATTGCCGCTTCGTATGTAGATACCAAGGCTCAAGGCAAAGCACCTCGTCGCCAGCTCCGGCAACGGAAGCTTAGTGTGATTGGGCGGCCAGGCGGCCGGTCCCCAATTCGTTCGAATGATGCGCTTGCCTCGCCAAGGTCGCATGGTGAGTCAGCCGGCAAACCAAAACACTCAACCGCCGGTTAGGCCCGGCCGCCTGATGCGCCCCACAAGAGGCTGTGCCGGGCCGTTCGTCGGGGCTTCTGCACCTGAGCGTTAATGTGCCCAGGCAACACACCATCGACGCCAAGACGATGGCAAGAAGGGGAGTCGCGCAGTCCTCAAGAATAAGTCAGCAGGCACCTAGACCGATGTAGGGCCTTCCAATCGCAGCTCTCGGCTCCTCGCGGCGCCGGCGCCCTGGCATCGTTTGATTGAACGAAGACGCTGAGTTGAGCTCTCGATACAAAAGCATCTCAGTCCTCGTGCCTCAATGGTTCCGGGCATGCGGCTGCAGGGGATGAAGTCATGAAGTTCAGGGATTTGATCAGACGCGCCGAGGACAATGTGGAGAGGTCGTTCGACGATCTCGAAGCTGACTTGGCTAACGCTGTCGACCAGTGCCTCGATTTGGAGGATGTCGCCGACGTGCCAAACATGGCAGGCGACAACAACGAACAGGATGACAGCGTACCAAGCGAGGACGGTGCCGGCGACGACGATGATAGCTCGCCGATACCAGCGCATCGGATGACCTCACATACGCAGAGCCGAATTGCTGCCGTGAGCTCGTTTAACGGCTTGTTCCACGATGCCAAGCTCCATTTCGAGGAGATCAACGCAAAAATCTCCGAAATTACAAGCACATGTCAACTGACGTTCGAGTTTTTTCACATCCTTCACGCGGACATTCTCCGTGCCAACGAACTGGAGTTGGCGAATCAAAATCTGATCGCAGATCAAAGGAACTTGTCGGAAACACTCAATGACCTGAACAGACGGTACTGTGAGCGTCAAGGCACCGTCGAGACATTGCAGCAGCGCCAGGCAAGCCTTGTTCAGGAGTGTGAAGTGCTCCGTGGCGCGTTGGCCGCGGCAAGGCTGGAGCTGGTCGAAGCGGCGAACACCACCACAAAGAACGAAGCGGAATTTGGCGACCTCACGAACATGCTTGCCGCCGCAAATGTCGAGGCCGACAGGCGCTCCCGAGAGAACAAACAGCTGCGTGAAAAGAATGTGAGCCTGTCTATTGACCTGGAAAAGGCCATGAAGCGGGAGGAAGAGGCACGGCATAGGCTGGATGCCTTCTCCACGATCCATGCCAACGAAGCTGCGCGAAATTCCGAAATGCTGAGTGCGCTCGGCAAGAGCGAAAAAGAGGCAATCAAATTGCACACCTCACTCGAGGTTGCGCAGGCGAAGCTATGGGAGGTGACCGAAGCAGCCAGGATTATGCAGGCGGACATGGATGGCGAGCTTAAACGCTGCCAGGCTGAGAACCGAGGATTGCGCTCAGAAATTCAAAGTCTCCAATCGCGCTTCGAACTCGCCTCAAACGCAAACAACGAGGCCGCGGCCGAGATCGCCAGGCTCCAGCTACAATGGAGCGACGCCCTGGCCGAAAAACAGGTGACCGACGAAAGGTTGGCCGCACTCACCGAGGAGGCCGAAACCAACAAGGTGAACCTTTCGAAGATCGCCGCAGATTTTGCACAGCTGTCCATGCAGCAGGCGTCCGATCAGATTGAACTCGATGTGAGACGGCAGGAATGCGAGGACTTGCGGGTCGAGATTGCCTCGGTCAATGCTCGGGTCAGGGAATTGCTGCCCTACAAGAGGTCGCATGGAAGCGCGAACGCCTTGCCGCATACATCTGACGTGGCAAATGTAGCGGTGACTGCAGACCGAACGGTGCATGCCGCACGCCGTGTCCGCCGCAGGGCCCTCGCCGCGTCGTAGGAGCAAAGAACCTCTCCTCGTGAGGCAATTGCCCATGTCGATGATCGTGGAACGGTATGCGCTGTTTGTTGCGCAAAAGATGACAGGACACTAACGCTGTTGTCGGGGCAGGACTTGGTGAGGCGGCCAGGAAAATCCTGTTGGGGCATCCTTGTAGCCGGGACAATGTCCCAGACGAGCCTCGCGCGTCGGCCGCAGGCGTCACCCCTGTGGCATCACGTCGCCTACCCTAATATGTCAGCAAGCACGCCTGCCGTGTTCCCGCGGTCGACCGCTCACAGCCGCCATGTCATTCCCGGAAAGCCCTCGACATCTGGTCGGTAAGCGGCTTCAGCAGATAAGACCAGACGCTGTGTTCGTCCGTACTTATGTGAACCTCCGCTGGCATACCGGGTTTGAGCACTTTGGCATCGGTCAGACAGGTGGACTTGTCTTCGACATTGATGCGCGCCGAGAAATAAGAAAGCTGGCGCTGTTGATCTTTTATCAGGTCCGCCGAGATGCGCTTGACAGACCCTTGGCAGGCAGGCGTAGTGCCGGCGTCGAAAGCCGGAAACCGGATCGAGACCCGCTGACCTGGACGAACGTCATCTATGCGCGACGGCGCAATCAGCGCGTCGACGACAAGGTTGCCGGTGTCAGGGACAATCATCATGAGAACCTCGCCCGCGGCAATCACGCCGCCGATCGTGTGAATGGAAGATTCCTGTACCGTTCCCGATTGCGGAGCGCGGATGGTGGTTTTGGCCAGTTCGTCCTGTGCCACAACCTTGCGCTCGCTGAGTTCGGTTTGCTTGGCTTCCGTTTCACGAAGTTCGCTCGTCACGTCACTACGCCTTTGTTCATCGAGCTGAAGAATCTGCAATTCGGTCTCGCTGATCCGGGCCTGCGCCTCGGCAACTGCCGCCGCGAGGCGCCCTGATTCTCCGTGCGCCCGGGTGGCATCCAGTCTGATGTTGCTAAGTCGCTCTTTGGACACCAGTTTCTTTGTAAAAAGCGCCTGTACATCGACAAGATCGCCATCCAGCAGGACCACGGATTGTTCTTCCGCGGTCTGTTGCGCCTTGAGGCCCTCAACTTGGCGTTCGAGTTGCTTTGAGCGGCTTTGCAACTGTGCCTTCTGCCCCTTGAGGGCCGTAGCGCGGCTGTCGAACAGCGTGCGCTCACCGTTCACCAGCGCAGCCAGCTCCGGCTCGCCCATTCGCGCTTGAAGGCTGAACGGAAGCTGCATCTCCGACAGGCCTTGCCGCTCTGCCTCCAGCCGCACAAGCCGAACCGTTGCCCGATCAAGATCCTTGCTAATTATCTGCAGATTGGCCCGTGTCAGCGTGTCGTCCAATCGTGCCATCACATCGCCGGCCCGTACATGATCCCCATCTTGCGCGAAGATGCCCCCTATCGTGCCGCCCGTCAGATGCTGGACCTTCTTTATGTTGCTCTCGATCACCACGGTCGCCGGCGCAATTACCGCGCCAGCAATCTTGGTCAGTCCGAGCCAGAGCCCGCCGCCGGCAAGCAACATAACCGTGACCGCCGCACCCAGGATCAGGTTAGCCCCGATTCCATCGCGCGTGCCCGAAATCATCGCGTTGCGCCGGCTCCCATTGCCGATCGGGGCCGATGGAGCCATCGTCGCCTCAGACAAAAAAATATTCCTCATGCGTGACCGCTCACCCCTTTGTGCATCGCGACGGCCGCTGCCGGGCGTTCAACAGGCGCAGCAAAGGGGCGGATGACGTTGGCCAGGACCTCCTCGCGTGAGCCGAAGGCGTGAAGCATCCCATTGGACATTACGAGTACCCTGTCGATGTTGGTAAGGGCAGAAGGACGGTGCGCAACTACGATGACGATGCCTCCACGTCTGCGCACTGCCAGGATCGCGCCGGCCAAGGCGGTATCGCCATCGACGTCCAGATTTGAATTCGGCTCGTCCAGAACGACGAGAAACGGATCGCCGTAAAGTGCCCTGGCAAGCCCGACGAGTTGCCGCTGTCCAGCCGACAAGGCTGTTCCTCCCTCGCCCATGCGTGTTTGAAAACCGTTCGGCAATCGCAGGATCATTTTGTCGACGCCCGCTGCCTTGGCAGCTGCAAGCACGCCCTTGGCGTCGCCCTTCCCGCCAAATCGCGAAATGTTATCGGCAACCGTTCCATCAAACAGTTCGACGTCCTGGGGCAGGTAGCCAATATGTGCGCCAAGGTGTTCTTGGTCCCATTGGTCAAGCGAGGCGTCGTCCAGCCTCACCGTGCCGCGAAGTGGCTGCCAGACGCCCACCAGCGCGCGCACAAGCGTGCTTTTGCCAGAACCGCTCGGGCCGACAACGGCCATTCCCGTCCCTGCAGCCAGGCGGAAGCTGACATTGGCTACCGTCGGTTTTTGCTGGCCCGGTGGCGCTATAGTCAGGTCCTCGACCGCAAGCTCCGCTTGGGGGCGCGGAAGTTCCATATGTTCGTCCCGGTCAGGAAAAGCGGCCAGGGCCGTTGCCAGTTGCGAATAGCTTTGCCGGAACGCGGCGAAGCCTCGCCAGTTCGCGATAGCGGCGTCAACAGGAGCCAATGAGCGGCCCAGCAAGATGGAGGATGCGATGATCACGCCTGGCGAGGCTTCGCCTCCTATCACCAGGTAGGCACCCAGTCCAAGAACGCAGGACTGCAAGGCCAAACGCAGTGCCCTAGAGAGTGCCCCGGTGGCGCCGACGACGTCGGAAAGCCTCTCTTGGTGCCGCAGATATGCGTTATTGATCTCGCCCCAGCGGTGGGCAAGCCGTGCGGAAAGGCCCATCGCGCGTACGACTTCCGCGTTGCGGCGTCCGGATTCGGCGAGATTGCGTTGCGACACCAGCGTCTCGGACGCGCGTGTCACCGATGTGCGGCCAAGAACTTCCGCCATGACCGTGAGCAGCACGACAATGATCGCACCGCTTGTGGACAACAGACCGAGCGCAGGATGCAGGAAATAGATGATCAGCAGGTAAAATGGAATCCACGGAGCGTCGAAGATGACAGTCGGCCCCATTCCGGAAAGGAAGCCGCGTAACTGATCGAGATCACGGAGGGGCTGTATCCGGTTCGCATCCTGCCCGCCAATGAGCGGCAAGGACAGTGAGAGGCCGAACACCCTCTGCTTCAAATTCCTATGGACACGATTGCCCACTCGAACCAGCAGGCGCAGCCGCACGAAATCCAGCAGCCCGTAGACAGCGTAAAGACCCAGCATTCCGATCGTGAACCCGACAAGCGTCGGAACGCTCTGCGAAGGTAAAACGCGATCGTAAATTTGCAGCATATAGACCGAGCCGGTCAGGGCGAGAAGGTTTATGACTGCCGAGAAGACGCCGACGCCTACCAGGCCAGGCACGGTCCCAAGCATTGCGCCTCGCAGATCCGACGAACTCCTTCCACCAGGGTTCATGGGTTTCGACCTCCCGTGAGAGATCGTTGCGCAAGCTCACTGGCCCCACTGGGCACGGACAATCTCTTGCTGTTCAGGAGCGTATCCCCTTAGCCTTCTAATATTACGCCCCACTAACATGATTGGACTTTAGTCAAAATGTAGCAAAATCGTGGCGCTGACCCGAGAAACCCGGAACCCACATATTAAATCGGGGGAAAACTGCCGTTCCACCGTATTTAGACAGGCTTCATGCCGGGCGAGCCACCCCAAGAAAACCGCTGCCTGCCGTTTTCGGGGCTTTCTCGGGATTTAGCGCTTCCTCGCAACAACCAGGAAGTGTTGCGCCAGCTGGCCAGGAACGCGAAGCCTTCTGCAGGCCTTCTCGACAGGCTGCATCATCATTTCACAGAACCCTGGCAACAGGTTTCCCGGCCGAGGCAGGTAACCGTACGGTATCGTCTGCTCGACGGTGAATCCCGAGGCAGTCAGGAGGGCCTTGAACCTCGCTGCGCTCAGCGTGTTGCGAATGGTGCGTCGAGACACTCGATTGAGCAGCCGGCACGCCAGGCCGACGGGCGACGTCGCATTCATGTGAACGTTGCACACAAGCCGCCCGCCATCTTTAAGGTGCTCATTGATCGCTTTCAGTGCATGCCATTTCAGTTCATCCTCTGCGTTCAGGAAAAAACGAAATGCGGTTACCACATCGAACGTCATACCCAACTGCTCCCTTGTCACGTCGACGTGACGCAAACTCACATTGGGCGGTACTTGCGCGCTGTCGAGCATCGTTCTGGAAACGTCGGCGCCAACCACCTCGCTGAAGAGGCCGGCGGCTACCTCGGCGATGCGGCCTGTTCCGCATGCGAAATCAAGGCAGTTTCGGCTCGCTCCGCTCAAGGGGCGAAGAACGTCGAGGATCAGGGGCTTTTCGATGTTCTCCCAAAGCGCCCCATAATAGCCGGAACTGTGCGTTTTGTTGTAATGTAGGCCGTAGCCGGGCGCGCAATGGCTGGTCCTGTAGCCGTCCGACACGAAGCCGCCCTGCGCATTGCTCTCCTTGCTAGACGTAAATTCCTGCCAATTTCCGGACTCACCGGCGCGCGACCTGGACCGCACAATTCGCGCTGACGGCATATGGAAAGCATAACTTGACGACTGCGTCACCTGATCCGCGTTCGTTGAGGGTGTCAGGGTCGCTCCCTGGTTGAAAATGCGCCTCACCTTGGATCTCCGTTCAGTTGGGTTCGCCCCCCCGATAGAACAGTAAGCTCCGCACGGACTGCGGCTGACGCCCTATTGGACTGCCACACTTTGCAGTTCACTGCTGAATCTGGCTTCGACAGTATCCCCCGGCAGCACAATCGCATCTTCGTCAACCAACAGCTTGCGCCATTCATTGCCGATCTTGCGTACGATGGTCACCTGGGCCCGTACCGTTTCGCCGGCAATCGGCAATGGCTGTGTGGATGCTCCGGTCGGCTGCAGCTTCTCGCTGGCGGCATGGAGCCTGGCGGTGACATCCGCCAGCCGGGCGTTGGTGTCCTTCAGATCCGTCAGCAGGCCAATCCTCCTTTGATTGTCGTTGCGTTCGTGCTGTCTGACAAAGTCCTCCTGCTGGCGCCGCGCCCTCATCAGTTCGACCGAGGTTTGAAGCGCGCCGCTTGAAGATAAAAGCAACGCGCGCCTGACATCCGCGAGCCGGGTGTTGGTCAGATTGCCTGCATCGAATGCCTTCGTCACTCGCGCCAAATCTTGCTCATCCGCCTTCACGCTCTCGCCCTCGACTCGTTCGCGTTTCTGCAAAACGCCAATTTGCTCGGCAGCGTCCGTCCGGCCCTTCTCCAGAAAATCCTGCTCTTGCCGGAAATCACTCAGCGCAACCTTCAGCGCCTCTGCTTCAGCCTGTGCCATCGCGGCTACAACGCTCGGCGAAAGAGGTGATCCCTGTGGTGTCTTCTTGTCGAAATCCGCCTGGCCCTGAAGCTCGGCGCGAATGCGGGCAGCGTGAAGGTATTCTTTCGTGTAATCTCCCCAGAGCATTTCGTAATCGCGCTTGAGATCGACCGGATCAGGCCCGGCCTGGCCCGCCCGTGATCGCAAAAAACTGAAGCCGCCGGAAACGGCCAGCGCCTGCCGTACAGTCATGAGCGGACGGTAGGCCTGTTGTCCCGGGGTGAGCACATCGCCCGTTACATAGATCGGGCGATAGTCCGCTATGATCGCTGTGACATCGTCGGGCTCGACAGTAACTGTCTGCTCCCGCCCATCAGTCAGACGCACGTGAAAAATCTTGCTTGGCAAGACCTCTTGCATGCGCCTTTGCAGTTGGGACGCCGTCAGGCCTGCGACCATGATCATTCCAGCCTCCGGAAGGGCGATATTGCCATCCATCTGGACTACGGCGCGCTGCGTCCGATCAGGGATCGGCGCTATTCCTATCTCGACCGTATCGCCAGGTGAGAGTTGATAGGGCTCGACCTCGCCTGCGCAAGCCATCGAGGTTAGCGACATCATCACGACTGCGCCAAGAACGTATCGTCTACTGAAGGTCATTTGCGACAATCTCCTTCCGGTCAAACACCGGCTTCAAAGGCCATTCAACACGACTAACGAAATCGTATACCGGGCCACCGGGCACGCCCCAGTTGCTGGACCAGACCACCTGGGAGCCGTCCGGAGAGGGAGAGGCATGCGTCTCGCTCCAGTAGTCGAAGGGCGCGTTGTGCGTGTCTGCGACACGGCGGACCTCTCCACTGCCGTCTAGACGCAGCGCAATGACTTGCTGAGCGTAAGGCGCCCAATCCGGGTGCTGCGATAGTTCGGCTGGCGTGCCGCCATAACTCAGAAACACCCAGCCGGGCCTGCCGAGCGACCTGAGTGACGCATGCATGGCCTCGCCATATTTCATCAGCGAGGTAGCCTTGCCATCAGCCAAGCGGCGCTTGATCACCTGATATTTGTCAGGATCCGATTTGCTGATCCCGACATAGATTTCGCTTCCGTCGGAATCGACCGTCATGTCGCCATGGCCCGGTCGATGGTGCTCCATCCACTTCTGGCGCAATATGCCGTCCATGGAGAAGACGAAACTCGCTTCGATTCCGTCCGGTAATTGCTGGGAACACACTATGTTGATTCCGAGTGGTGAGATCGAGCAGGAGCCGGTCGTTCCCGGGAATTCGGCAAGATCGATATCCGGGAATTTCCGCCGTTGCTTGAGATCGTAGCCAAAAACCACCGCTCGGCCGTCATTGTTCGTTGCACGCACCGCAATCCGGCTGCCGTCGCGGCTCGGATTGCCTTTGTTGGGTCCAAATTTGAGGTTGGAGTACGCTCCGGAGGCGAACACGACGTCCTCATGATCGGTACGTGGGGCCCATGTCGCAATCTGCCGGCCCCCGACGCAGATCATCAACTCGGGATCAGTGGGATGCCATTCGCATTCGGTCGCGCGGTTGCGGTGGAACAAAGGCAAGTAGGTTTGTCCGTCGAGAAAGCACAGGCCACCGCAGCCATTGGCGATCAGGAGCAGGCTCTGGTCGGCATTCCAAGCCTGTGCGCTTGAGTAACGGTGGGTGCAGTACTTCTTCCCGCATACACCCGCCCGGCCGAGAACGCCCGGTCTGGTGATCCGTGCGAAAACCATGCCAGACCAAGGATCCCTTGTTTGGCGCACATAGCCCGGCAGGTTGTTCACGACCGCTGTGGCCGCCACCTCCGCTGCCTTGCTTTGACGGCCGCCGGCAACGTAGATGTTGGGAGATATGGCACCGGCAGCCAGCAACAGCGCCAACGCATGACGGCCGCCCAGGGTCATGTCATGTAACCCACTTCGCGCCGTACCCGGCCTTCACTAAGGCGCTCGCGCCACCACGTGATTGTTCGCTCCAGCCCATCGCGCAGGCTGGTCTGTGTCCGCCATCCAGTCTCACGTTCAAAGCGCGAGGAGTCGGCGAGCAAGGCGCGAACTTCGGAATTTTGCGGCCTCAGGCGGCTTTCATCACGACGGACCGGCTTTTTGCAATCGGTCAGCTCAAGAACAATGGCCAATACGTCCGAGACGGTCGCAGCGCGTTGGCTGCCAGCGTTGTAGGCGTGGCCGAACTCGAGCTGGGCGAGACCTGCGGTCAGGAACGCTGTCGCGGTGTCTTCGACATAGGTCAGGTCGCGGATCGGGCTGGTATCCCCGACCATGATTGCAGGACATTTCGGGTCGAGGACCTGCCGGATAATGGTCGGCACGATGGCGCGTTCACTCTGGCGCGGGCCGTAAGTGTTGAAGGGTCGCATGATCACCACAGGGACATCGAACGACCTGGCGTAAGACTCCGCCATCATGTCGGCGCCGATTTTGGATGCCGAATATGGTGACTGTCCCTGCAGGGGGTGTGTTTCGCCGATCGGCATGGTTTGGGCAGTTCCGTAGACCTCGCTCGTGGAGGTATGGATCACCCGCTCCGTCTCCCATAGGCGCGCCGCTTCGAGGACGTTCACCGTGCCTAGGATGTTGGTTTCCACATAGGACTGGGCAGCGGCGTAGGAATATGGAATCGCAATAAGCGCCGCCAGATGAAAAACCGCGACTTGGCCGCGCATGATCCGGTTAAGGAACGCACTGTCGCGGACGTCACCACGGACGAGCCTCAACTGGCTGCGGATGGTGTCCGGCAGATCGTCTAGCCATCCATGGCTGTCGAAGGAATTGTAAAGGGCAAGGGCTGTGACATCTGCCCCGTTGCGAACAAGCGCCTCCGTGACATGCGAACCGATGAATCCGTCCGCGCCGGTCACCAGGACTTTCTTTCCATTGTAGCTCATCACTGCGCATTCCCTTGGCTGTTTGGAACGCTTCCCTTGGATATTCAAACGTCGATCGGCGGTACCGGAACCCAACCGACCACTGCCAGCACTCCCCGCACCATCCACGCGAGGTCGGAGACGATGGTGCGTCGCGGATAATATGAGAGGTCCAGTGTTGCCTTGGCGGGGAACATGACCTCCCGGTAGAACACGATCGGATCTACGGATTGGGGGAAGTAATGCGCTTCGTGCCGAAAAACGACCTGGGCTGGTCCCAGCAGGCCTGGCTTGTATTGCAGCACGGCCCTAAGCTCGCCCCGGAAACAATCGGCGAAAGCCAGGCTCTCGGGCCGTGGGCCGACGATCGCCATTTCGCCTTTGAGGACATTCCACAGCTGCGGTAGTTCGTCCAGCTTCGTCGCTGCGAGAAAGCGGCCAACGGTGGTCATGCGTGTATCGCCCACGACCGTCAGCGCAAGGCCTTGAGAGCCGCAGTTCACACCGAATTTGCGAAATTTGTACATGCGGAAGGTTCGGCCGCCGGCCCCGATGCGGGTCTGAGCGAACAAGATCGAGCCACCGCCCTCGAGCAGAAGCGCTCCGGCGATCAGCAGCATCAATGGCGCCAATGCGACGGTAGCGATGCCCGCCACCGCAAGATCGATTGCGCGTCTCGCAAAGCCGTGATCAGGATTTGGAACGAACATCCGGTGAAAGGCAGGGTCTAACGCATTCATGCAGCAGTTCCTCTTTGGGCGCCTGCTTTGAGCGCGCCTGTTTTGAGCGCGGCTGCCAGGGCAGCCACGACTGATTCGGCGGCGGCGGAAGTGATCTGGGGGTGCAGCGGAATTGTGAGCTCTCGCTCAGCGAAATCCTCTGTTCGGGGCAAACTCACGCCGGGAAAGCGCTCGCGGTAGAACGTCATTTGGTGCACCGGCGGGTAGTGGATGGTGGTCTGTATGCCCTGTGTCCGCAGCTCGTCGATGACATCCTGCCGGCTCGCGTAGCGCGGCAGGACGATCGGCATGATGTGGTAAGCCGACGTCCGGGGTTCGCTAAATGGAATGACAATGGCTGGGCAACGGTCCGCGATCAGGCGTCGGTACAAGACAGCTATGATTCGCCTGATTTCGTTCCACTCTTGCAGGTTCTGCAACTGAACCAGCCCTATTGCCGCTCGCATCTCGTCCATTCGGTAGTTGAACCCGAGCATCGTGACATCATATTGCGGCGTACGACTGTTCAGCCGCTGATGCGTCCCCGTTGTCATTCCGTGCCCGCGGGCCAGGCGAACCCTGTCGAGCAGATCGGGGTCACGTGCAATCACGGCGCCCCCTTCGGCCGTTGTCATGTTCTTGTTGCCATAGAAGCTGAACGCGGCCGCGGCGCCGAATGTCCCGACTTCCCTAAGCCCGGGCGCGTGCGCAGCGTCCTCGATGATATGCAGCCCGCGAAGCCGGGCGAACCGCTGCCATTGTTCCCGATCGGGGAGATACCCGGCGAAGTGAACGAGAATGACCGCTTTCGTGCGCGTCGTGCACCGCGCTTCGGCTTCCGCAACCGAGATCAACGGCACGTCGACGGACTCGATATCGACGAAGACCGGCGTCGCCCCTACATACAGCACCGCATTCGCCGTCGCCACGAACGTCAGCGAAGGAACCAGTACTTCGTCGCCAGGGCCGATGCCCAAAGCATGGAGGAGAAGATGGAGCGCTGCGGTGCAGGAACCAACCGCAACGCAATCTCGCGCGCCATGCATGCCGGCAAAGGCCTGTTCGAACTCTCGTACCCTGTCCCCCATCGTAAGCCAGCCGCTATCAATCACCTGCGACAGGGCTGCCTTCTCTGGCACGCCTAGGATCGGGGCGCTCACCAAGAGCATCTTGACCTCCTGAAAGCCTTGTTAGTGGCTAGACCTCTGCATCAGACTTTCATGCGGCTGCGGCGGCAGCCGCGACCTCGATTGAGGACGACTGATCTTCCCAGGCAATTGCCTGTGCATTCTGGAAGTCATCGACACGACCGATGTCGAGCCAAAGACCGTCATGCTTGTAAACATGCACGGTCGTGCCGCCCTGCATCATCTGCAGCATCAGGTCATCGAACCCAAATGGGATCCCGGACGGAATGAACCGCAGGACATCTGGGTTCATGCAGTAAATCCCCATGCTGACGAGATGGGAAAGCGTCGGCTTTTCCCGGAAGAGCTGGACGGTATTGTCGATCTCGTCGATGACCCCGAAGTCCATCTTGATATGACGGCACGCCGTGGCAATCGTAACGGGATCCCTATGCAAGCGGTGCGCGGTTACAAACCGGCTCAGGCTTAGATCTGTGAGGACATCGCCGTTCAGAACGACAAATGTTTCGTTCAGTTCATCCCTAATCAGAGAGAGAGGTCCGACGGTGCCGAGTGGCTCCATTTCCTGGGTATATTTGATCTTCAAGTTCCATTGCGATCCGTCGCCGCAGACGCTACGGATCAAATGCCCTAGATACCCTGTCGTAATATACACGTCTTCAATGCCGTTGCGCCGCAGCCACTTCAAAAGCAACTCAAGAACAGGCCGGGCCCCTATCGGCATTAATGGTTTCGGCAGGACCGATGTAAACGGTCGAAGGCGCGTACCCATCCCACCACATTGAATCACCGCTTTCATTCGATCCTCCTGATCTGCAGTTGGCTTTGTTCGGGATCGGTGTTCCATTGTCCGGCCAGGGCATACCCTCAAATCCGGCCAAACCTCGGCGGCAATCCGAACATCATATGTGAAAAGGTATGTGACAGCCGGGGCGGCTGTCGTCGTGCATTCGAATGGTAGGGATTCAAAACGTTCAAGGTATTAGATGGCCACGAGATCAACAGCCGATAGAAGCGCGATTGGGCACTGATCATGACGGCGATAAAACGAAAGCAGTTGCTTTCAAAAAAGCTGCGATCCGCCCGGGCCGGGCCGGGCTACAGGTCCAGCGACAGCGGGTGGCGACATAACAGAAATGGTCCTGAACAGCTGGCTTTGGACCCACAAATGGGGAACCGGCATCGTTTTGCGGACAGGCACCGCACGCCCGGGTTAAAAATCTATGGATGAGCTTCGCAATTTAGTATTATATTAGACGTTCTGGATGTGCGTGGATGGGACGCTGCGGACATCACTGTGATGCGTTGACCAGTGGATGGCCGCCATTTTAGGACCACCACGGATTGTCGATCATAGGCGAATGGGAGGTTCCAGCGGGTTTTCTCGTCGGGAACCGAGTAACGCGTTGGGGTAGTTGCATGGCTCGGATCGTCATTGCCGACGATCACGGCTTATATCGGCGTGGTCTCCGGCTGGCACTCATGGCTGGAATTCCAAGCGCCGAAATATTCGAAGCTTCGTGTTTCGATGCCGCGGTCAATCTTCTAGAGGAGCAGGCGTCCATCGATCTTGCGATCCTCGATCTGAACATGCCTGGGCTGTTCCATCAGGAAGTGCTCAGCGACTTTATGGCTGCCTATCCTGACACTCGCTTTGCGATCGTTTCCGGGGATGATTCCCGCTCGGAGATACTGACCGCGCTTTCGATCGGACTTCACGGGTATATCGTCAAATCGCAGAGCGACGAAGAAGTCGTGCTGGCTGTAAACGAAATCCTCGCTGGCCGGATCTATGTGCCATCTCTCCTATCTCGAACGTCTGCCGACCAGAGATCGCATGCCCCCCCACCTCCGGTACAAAATGCCAGCCGACGGCACGAGGGCTCGGGCGACGTCGCTAGGCTGACATCTAGACAGAAGGACGTCCTCAAGCTGATGGCAGAGGGGTACTCGAATAAGGAGATTGCCCGCAATCTGGACATTGCCGAGGCGACAACGAAAATCCATGCCGCAGCCGTGCTGCGTGAGCTTGGGGTTAGAAACCGTACCGAAGCAGCTGTGTTGCTCCAAAGCTGGCTTACAAGACAGGCGAGTTGACGTATGCCCCTCGAACCGGCCCGAGTTTGCTTGCAGGAAATCGCAGCAAAGGGCCCACACCATCCGTTAATTGGCCAATTCGGCTTCGACTTGGAGGGGCTCTATTGCAATCCAAATTCCTCAATTTCTTTGCGCGATACACGCAGCGAATATCGAAGGCCATCTTCGGTTATTTCCATATTCGGGGAATGACCGACAAGCGGCGTGCTGTCCACACCGATTATCAGTGACCCGAACCCGCGGCGTACGACTTTTGAACTCTTCCGTCGGCCCGATTCCACCCAATCGAACACGAGGTCGTCACCTTCGTCCTCGGATGCAAATCGCCACTTAACTTCGACCTTGCCATTCGGGTCACCCAGCGCACCATGTTTCACCGAGTTTGTCGTCAACTCGTGAAGGATCATCGCCAAGCCCTCGGCGGCGCCGCTTGGCACAGTGAGGGAAGGGCCACTGATCGTTATGTCGCGTGTCTCCTTGAAGGGCTGCAATTCCCGGTCCACGAGCTCATGGAGCATCCCTGACAGGTTGGCGTGACGAGAAAGGATGCGATGGGTCGCCTCCAGCGTTCGAATCCAATCGATCAACATCTCCTTGTATTTGGCAACGTCATTGTCGGGAATATCGATCATGTTGACCAGAGCTCTGATCACTGGAAACACATTGCTGAACCGATGGCGCTCTTCGCGCATTATGCGCTCGCGTCTCTTTACGGCGGCGCGAAGCAAAGTTGTTTGTCGACGTTCGGTCAGATCCGCCGCCACCCCGATGCGCATTTTGCGGTCGCCGTGCTCTTCCTGCCGTCCACGCAAAGCAATCCAGCGTGTGTGACCATCCACTTGCCGGACACGGATCTCGACGTCATAGTTCAATGCCGATGAAGGCTTTGCCGAGGCGGACAGCTTCGGCCAGTCGACGGGATGGATTACAGCCGAGAGTTCTTCCAAGCGGCGGACTGGGGCCGGAGGCAGACCAAGAATGTCCCAGAACTTGCTCGAGCCGGCGACTGTCCCATCGTCAATGTTTATTTGCCATGTTCCCAGGCGCCCGGCAGACACGGCGAGATCAAGCCATTCCTTCTGAGCCCGAAGGGCCTCGCGTGCCGCTTGTCGCTCGGAAATATCGTCAACCACCACGAATACGCTCTCATTTGGCGCCTCGTCCGGCCGCGACGAAGACAGGGCCAGGTGAGCCCAGAATGCCGTGCCATCCTTGCGCAAAACGCGGATATCCGTCGCAGACGCGGTCCCATTGCCCAAATCTTCCAAAAGTTTCCGCACAGTACCTCGATCGTCGGGGACAATGAGTTCCTGCAACTCGAGTTGGGCAAGTTCCTTGTGCGCGTAGCCGGTCATCTCCAAAAGCCGTCTGTTCGACTGCAGCAGTTCGCCATGGCGATTGGTATTAGCAAAGCCCAAGGCGGCAGCGTCGATGGCAGCGAGCCTCGCTTCTGCCACCCTGAGCGCACCGTGCAGATCTTGTCGCAGGCGGTGGAACACAGCTGCGATCAGGCTACCCGAACCCAGGAGGAAGACGGCCCCGGTCCAGTCTCCACCAGTGAGGTGACCGTCCAGCAGGTGTCGCATCCACAAGCCGGCGACCGCCATCAGAAGCGTTGCTGCGATGGCAACAAAACGGCCCTCAAGATACACGATGACAACGGTTATGGGGATAAACGCAACAAGCGGCAACGGCTGGCCGCCATATACCGTACTTATCGCCTCGAATGCTATCGATGCTGCAAACACCAACAGCGAAGCTAGATGAGCCAACGTAGTGCTCGACACATTCGATTTGAGCCAGCGCAGGTCCGAACCCATACGCAAAGACTACAACTTTCGGTCTAGTCCGTCGAGACTAGGCCGAAGGGGTGGCACCTAATCCCAATGCCCGATTGCCATGACTTTGCCGGCGAATAAAATCATGTGTCAGGAGCGCTCTTCAGAAAGGTATATCCAAGAGACGCTGCGGAAAAACCATTCGCAGATTTCTCGCAGTATGTGGAAATTCAAGTTGAAGCAGCAACTTCAACCGATTTGATTTGCGTCAGTAGCAATGGGTTGGGTGGAAGCGATGACACTGATTGAAACGCGAAACGATACGCTCGCAGGCAGGCAATACATTGTGTTGAACGATACCCGCCACGAACGGCCGATAAGCCTTGTGGACCGACCGGACGCAAGGGTCGGCGGATCTCGACGACGCAGCCTGGAATCCATCACCGGCATGCTTGATCGTATGGGTTGCGGCTATCTCGTCCTGGACCGAGACAAGAAAGTAATAGAATGGAACGCTGCCGCTCGGGACACCCTCGCACGCCAGGGCGAAGCAACTGATACAGCCGTCGAGCTTGCCGCCGGGTTGAGGCGGCTGGTCGCGAATGTTCCGGTCCACCTCCAGCCGGGCTCACTCTCATGGGTAGTGATCCACAGCAGAGGCGACAGGCCGGTGACCATGAACGAGACGGGCGTCGTTACACCGGACGGGACAACCGTCGTCGCATTGCTGGACCGGGATAACAAATCGGCGGCCAACCCTCGCACGTTGCAAAGGATGTTCGGTTTGACCAGCGCGGAAACGCAGTTGGCGCTACGCCTCGCCCATGGCGACGCGCCCCTGGAGATCGCCCGCAGTTGGCATCTCAGTCGCACGACTATCCGCTCTCAGCTTGCCTCACTGTTCGCCAAGACCGACACGAGGCGTCAGGCGGAACTAGTGGCTCTTTTGGGGCGCATTTCGGTTTTGCCATGAGAAATCGACTGCTGTCTGCATCCGCTTTGATTCAGACAGCGGCGGCCCGCATTGAGCGCGCTGTCGCGTAGATCACAAGGCCGGCGGCGCCATTTCCGATCGTTCAAGGCGCTGCCGAGATAGCGCAGAACGCGGAACCTGGAAACGGGAGTGACTTGCCATGGCCGAAGCAGATTCGAAGGTCAACAAGCTGGCGGATATCGTTCACGCGCTGCAGGATGGTGCTGCGTCGAACCTTACGCACACGGGGCCGATCATCGTCACGGGCGCCGCTGGGTTCATCGGATTTCATGTTGCGTCACGCCTTTTGCGGCTCGGCGCCGAGGTCATCGGCGTCGACAACTTCACGCCTTACTACGACCTGAAGCTGAAGGAGGCGCGATTTACACGGCTCTGCGCCGAGCCGAGGTTCACGCCGATGCGCTTCGACCTGGCGGACCGGTCGCTGGTGAAAGCGCTGTTCTGCGAATTCCAGCCATCGCACTTTGTGCATCTGGCCGCCCAGGCCGGGGTGCGTCATTCGCTCGTCGACCCGCATGCCTATGTGGAGTCAAACATTGTCGCATTTCTCAACGTTCTGGAGGGCTGCCGACACGCCGGCGTCAGCCATCTCGTTTATGCCTCGTCGAGCTCCGTATACGGCGCCAATCGACGCATACCCTTCTCCGAACATCATGGTGCCAATCATCCGGTGAGCTTCTACGCCGCCACCAAGGCCGCCAACGAATGCATGGCGCATTCCTACAGCCATCTGTTCGGCTTGCCCGTAACCGGATTGCGCTTCTTCACCGTCTATGGTCCCTGGGGCAGGCCCGACATGGCAGTATACACGTTCACCCATGCCATCGCCGAGGGCCGAACGATCGAAATCGCCAATGCCGGGCGCGTATGGCGGGATTTCACCTATATCGACGACATCGTAGAGGGGGTTGTTCGCGTGCTCGCCAAACCACCGTGTCAGGATCCCGGTTGGGACGGTCGCGCTGCCGATCCTGCCACCAGTTCGGCGCCATATAGGCTCTACAATATCGGCAATGATCGGCCGGAAGAAATCAACCATCTGATCGCGCTCATCGAGACGGCCCTTGGTCGCCGCGCCGTTCGCGTCAACGTACCTTTACCGCCAGGTGACGTCCTGGAAACCCGCGCCGATGTCAGGGACCTGCGCCGCGCCGTTGGCTTCGCACCGGCGACAACACTGGAGGACGGCGTGCAACGTTTCGTGGAATGGTATAGGGAATTCCATGCACGCCCTGTCGGACAGGTGCGACCAGCTGGCCTTCCGGCAACGGCATAGTGAGCACAACGCCGCCGTTTCCCAGGTGTGGCAGGGTCGCGGCTCGCCTTCAATCTGTCTTGGGATACGCCGGCACTGGAAGGGACCCAAGCTGCCGTCCTGTGCCGTGCCCGACCCCCAAAAGGCGCCGCGCATAGCGGGTGAGCGGCTTCTCGAACAGACGGTGGGTGATAAATGCCACGCCCAGGGTTATCGCCAAGGCCGAACCGATGAAAGCCCACGGGCCGAGCACAAAGATCAAGCCTGTACGCCAGAAAATTATGCGAATGGCGCGGATCACGAATGGATGCATGAGGTAAAGAGCGTATGACGCATCGCCAACGCCAGCGGCCCACCTCGCCGCCAGGCTGTCATGCCTCAGTTTACCCGGCGGTGCCAGGGCAGCACTCCAAACTATTAGAGACGCCGGAATGCCATACACGACAGGGCGACCAAGGCCGGCCGAGATATCGGGAAACGCCGCCGCAAGCATCAGGGCACCCAGTCCCGTTGCGGCGACACAGGCCCTGATTGGGCCGGAAGGCCGCAGGCCCGAGGCGCAAATGACCCCGATCATCGCGCCGAAAGCAAATTCGAGGATGATCGGATTGGTCCAGAAACCCCAGGGCTCTGGCAAAGGAGCCGCAAGAGCGCCCGAGAGCACCATCCCAACCAGGATCGTGAGCAGGACCGTAACTGCCCACCGCATGGGCAGCACGATCGTCGCCGTGAACAACACGTAAAACAGCATCTCATAATTGAGCGTCCAACCCAACTCGTAGACCGGCTGAACGACGCCGTCAGGGCGACTGGCCGGAACGAATAAATAGGATTCGACTACAAACCTGAAATCGACGTAGCTCTGGTTGAGAAAATTTGGGGCGGCCACCGCTACCGCAATGTAGAGCGAGGTGAGCGCCCAATATAGCGGGACAATTCGCGCGATCCGGCGGGAAATGAAGAGACGCGCGCCCCCGGGCTTTGCGAACAGCTGTCGCGACGTATGCACCATTATAAGGCCGGAAATCACGAAGAAAATATCGACTCCAGCGCTCCATGGTATCGGATTCCAGCTCTGAAAGGTGCGGCCGGCCTGTAATTCCAGGGTGGCCGCATCATGCTGGGCGTGTCGCAGCGCGACCGAACTAGCCGCGAGGGCGCGCAGGACCTGAACTTGGGTGAGGGTTTCGCGTTGGCTGCGCTCGACAGGCGTCGATCTCTCCGAGCGACGGCGCACTGCAGGCGCCGAGGCGCTCGCCATTCGGGCTTGTTCCATGGATGCTCCGCAGATTGTGAGCACACCCTGGGGCGCCTCCGAAACTGATGCATCCTTCAAATGACGGACACAGCCCGCGAAGTATCGGCTGCCCGCGCGGGTGTCCGGAACAGAGATACGCCGAAGCGTCTGTGCAGCCCTATGGCCTTTGTGCGATCCGGGCTTCGTGACTTCCTGCCCGAACGACGGCAATCACCGTAGCCAAAACAGTGCTCTCATTTGCTCGCCCTCAAGAACCAATGCCATTGACGGGCATCGACCGCGCTCGGCCTGATCGACAGCAAGGCAAAAACCAAGCCTGGCATGATTTTCAGTCGCTTGCGGATATAGACGGCCATGGCAATGCTCCAGATGCTCAGTGCAAGTGCGACACCCACCGCAGCGCCAAGCAGGCCGTACACCGCAACTCCGGCTGCACAGGCAATGATATTGGCCACAGCACCCGCTATCATCGTCGTTGCCGCAGCCCATTCATTTCCAGTCATGGTCAGGAGATTCTGTTGGGGCCCGCACAGCGCGACAAAGACATATCCCAAAATCAGAACCCGTGCGATCGGCGCTCCCGCGCTATAACCCTCACCGAAATAGCTCAAGAACGGCTCGACGATCACCATCATCGGGACGGCCACCAGGATGGCACCGCCAGCAGAAAGCAGGGTTGCGCGCGCGAACAGCTGTTGTAGGCCTCTGCGATCGCCTCTGACGTAGAGATCGGCTGCTGTTGGCGAAAACATGGTTGCCACGGCGATACGGGACAGGCCCACGAGCATCGCGACATTCAAGGCCAGCGCGAAAATACCCGCTTCAGCAATATGGCTTGTCCAGCCCAAAACCAGGACTCCTGCCCGACTGACGAAAACATCGAGCCCGGTGATGAGCATGAGCGGGGGGACGGCAAGCCACCATTCCCTCGATGCATAACTTGGCTTGGCGTGTCCCAGGCCGGGTGGTTCAAACCTCCTCGCGATGATGAACACCAGGGCCGCTGTGAAAGCGGAACTCACAAGCACCGCCAGCGTCACCGAGGGCGCATCCACTGTTCGAAATCCCGACAATGCCAGGAGGGCTACCAACACGAGCAGGAGCCCGTCTCGCATGATGCGCTCCGGCAACAACGCCGAGACAACGCCGCCGAAAGCACGCACAAGCGTGGCTCCGAGAGCATAGGCGGTAACCAAGGGCACAGCCATCATGCCGAGCACGATGCTTGTCTCAAGCCCTCTTTCCGTTGGATCTGAAAGGAACAGGACTGACGCAGCGCCGATCATCCCGAACAAGGTTGCCGCTATCAGCGATCTCTGCAGCGCAAATCTTATCACCCCGCGGGCCAGATCAAGCCTGCCACTGGCCCTATAGGCCGGGAGGAAACGCAACAATGATACATTAAAGCCAAGCGTTGCCAGATAGGCGAGCACTGACGTCCAAGCCTGAACGTAGGAATAGATGCCGTAGTTGTGAGGTCCGATAAGGCGTGCAATTGCCAACTGGGCAAGACTGGTCAAACCAGCGCCACCAATATAGATCAACAAGGCGAAGATGCTTGCCCAAGCGAGCCGCGATCCCATGTCCTTGTTGCGCGGCGGTGTGGTTGCTGAACCAGTTGTTACGTCTGCGCGATGAGATGGCAACTCAATTTGCTTTTCGCCGACCGCCCTATCGAAGCGCGACAATGCAGAAAGTATTTGTCTCTCAATCCGACAAATACTTTTAAAGGTCGATGGACCATCGGTGTATTCGACGGAGATGATTTCCCGGCCAGATGTTGTCAGGAGGTCATGCATCGCTTCAAAAACGGCGAACGAGCGCATGTTCATGTTCAAGTCGGCCTCGAAAATCCGTTCCGCCGGCGGCTCAAGCTCCATCCGCCTACGAAGGCGACTTTCCACGACCGCAGCTGGCACCAAGAGCCTGACGGTGAGATCGGCCGCCGGTGCGAGGCTGAGCGCCTTTTCCAGCGTTCTGGGGTTGGTGCTCCCATTGAACATCGCAAGCGAACCAATCGCTTGAACATATCCTTGATCGAAAATCGTAATTTCGGGCGATTGCTCCGCAGACTTCCAGCAACGCGAAAGGTGCAGGATGTATCGCCAGATTCGCGCACGCCATATTCGGTTTTTTGGCGGTATCATCCTCACCATTGCAAAGGAATTGGAAATATCATCGGCTCGCCCTGCCGAAAAAAGCAATATTCTGGCTGTTGAAAATATCGCCGATACGATCCGTGATATGAACAGAAAGATTCCGAGATCATATTTGGCGGCCCTGGTGCTTGGCTTGTAGCTGAGGGCGACCTTGGCGTGATAGCCTTTCCCGCGCAGCTGCTGCGCAAGCGCATGTGCGAAGGTTGTTTTGCCGGATCCTGGAGGTCCGAAAAATTCAATGATCATCGTGTAGCTGGCTCGATTTAGGGGCGCGATCGCTCCCTGGAGATTCTGTTGAAGATCGCAGACGCATCTTCAAACCCTCTCCAACAGAAGATCGGCGTTGTCTCCGAGCCTGGAGCCGGCTAGCCTCTTCAGGTTCACCCGGGTGAGCACACTCCCTACTGGAACGGTGGCGGATCCGCCGGCCCCTATTGCATCCAGAGCACCACGGGCAATGCTGCGCCTCGTCCTTGCCCAGCGAACGGCAAAAAGCACCGAATCGGCCCAGCGCTTAAGCAGCCTGGTTTCAGGCCCCCCGAGGCCCAGGGGACCGTTCATGATGACCACGTCGTAGGCCGAACGCAGCTCCTCGGTGAACTGGCATTTGTCGACGGTGGACAGAAGCGTCAGGAGATCATCGGAAGGTGCTGGAGCGGCCATGAGGTCGATACCGATTTCCGGCATCCTCGTGATTGCATCCTTCAGCACGCAACGTTCATTCACATAGTCGCCGAAGGAGTTCCGGGCCTTGTCGGTGCTGAATTCACCACGAAACCCGTTCGTGAGCCGTACATCCTTGCGATCGAGATCGAGGAAAAGCACTCTTCCTCCCAGCCGCGTTGCCGCCAGCGCCAGGCTCCATGCCAACTCGGTCTTGGCATCGTCCTGGATGCTGGACGTCACGAGAATGATATGCGGCGGCTGCCCCTTCCCCTGAGTTGGCGCCGCAGTGACGAGCAGCGAAGTCACGGCGCGGCTGAACGGCAAGTTCTGCTGGCTCAGAACCAGATGCCGTAGCTTTCTGGCGTTAAGTCCCGCAACCCTGGGAAGCAGTCCTACGCACGGGACCCCAAGCTCGGCTTCGGCTTCGGCTTCACTGCGCAAGGTTTGGTTGAAACCGTTGCGGACCAGGACAATGACCGCCCCCATGAGACCAAAGACGACCATGCCGGGGGGAATCAGGAAAATTGGCGACAATGTCATGGGGGTCGACGGCGGCCAGGCAGTCGAAAGGACCGCTACGCCTGGGGAAGGAGCGGCGATGCGACGTGTCAAGTCCTGCTGCCGGCTCAGGAGTTCGTTGTAATGCTGCGTCACGATGGCTACCCGAGGCTCAAGGGAACGCAGCCCCGAAAGTTGGCTCGCCGTGTCGGCCACGGCCGCGTCGAGCATCGCTTTGCGACTTTCAAGAGCCGTAGCCTGGGACCGGTAGACATTTGCCTCGGCAGCGATTCGGGCAACGCTTTGCTCCATTTCGCGGGCGATCGCGTTGCGCAGATCGCCGTCGGCGGCGGCACCCGACTGGCGTGTCACCAGGTCCGTCAACACGGGCGACCCGATTTCTTCAGCGATGGCCGTGACCGGGGCGCCCGCCTTGCGCAGGTCCTCAATACGGCGAAGGCGCGCTTCCGACGCGGAAAGACTGGCTTTCGATAGGAATATCTGCCGGCCGAGTTCCGCTGTCTCACTGGCTGCGTTGTTGGCCGCAGTCTGATCGACGGCGCCATGCGTGAGCCGGTATGTCTCGAGCCGATCTGTCGCTTCGACAAGATCCCTTTGTACTTGCGGAAGGCTGGCGACTATCGAATCCAGATGAACTTGATCCGATGCTCGGCTTTTTTGTACCAGATCTTGAATGTAGACTTGGGCGAACGTGTTCGCGACAAGTGCCGCACGCGCCGGACTTGGATCGGTGAACCCGATGGTGATGACGCGCGATCGCAGCTCTTGTCCGACCCTCATTCCCTTGCGTAGCGCCTTCAGCTCGGGCGCGTCCGCTGCGTCCGGATTTTCCGCCACTGTCTTATCCTGTCTCCAGGCCCTGTTCAGGAGGTCGATGAGGAACGAGCCAGCCGCGGGCGGGACGGCATTGACGACGCTCTTTCCGTTACCGTCGACTGGTTGGGCTTTGCGCAGTGCTGCCAGGACCCGACGCAGGTGGCCTTGCGAGGAGAGCATCGTCAGATGATCATCGATGTTCGATTCCAGCGAGTCCTGGGCGGATGCCACGCCACCCGAAGCACTGCTGCTCGGGGCGTCGATAATGACCTGCGTCGTTGCCTCGAACAGCACCGGGCGGGTGAAGCCTGCCAGTCCGGCCAGGATGCCGCCCAGAAGGGCCATGGCAAGCAAGAACCATTTTCGCGTCGTCAGGATGATGACGAGCTGGTGGAAGGGTGACGATTGCGTTGGCTCGCGTGGCGGCCGCATCAAGCGCAGATTGGTTTCAAGTGTCCCAGCTTCCATCTGCTTGGCGCGCGGACGCCGGGCGCGGTTGGCTATGGAACCTTCCATCTCAATCCCCTGTCAGTTCGATATGGTAAGAAGGGTGCGTGGCGACCGTCGATGGCCGCATGGCTTCGTTGCGCCACGCCTGAAACATGAGCACCGGCCACAGGTCGCGGAAATTATCTTGGCTTCCATGCAGATGATTGCGCCAGCATGCGTCGACCTTCTCACGGTCGATGACCCCGTCCCCGGAGCGGCCGATCGTGGCAATGATATCGGTTGCCCAGCCGCGCAAGGGCCCTTTCAACCAAGTCCCGACCGGAACGTCGAAACCTTGCTTGGGCCGGTCGACCAGTCGGCGTGGTACATAACGATCAAGCAGTCGGCGAAGCAACCATTTGCCCTTCCCGTTTCGGACTTTGGCACGGGCTGGCAAGCGCCAGGCGAATTCAACGACGCGATGGTCCAGGATCGGGCATCGCCCCTCGAGGCTGTTGGCCATAGTGGCTCGATCGAGCTTCACCAAAATGTCGCCCGGTAGGTAGCCTGTCATGTCGGCGAATAGGAGACGCGAGAGCAGGCCGTCGAGCTTTGTCGTGTCGGTAGGTGCCGTCGACGGCTTGCGATGAACAAGGTCGTTGGCTGAAGATTTGGTCAGTTGCAGAAGGAGTTCGTCCTCATCTCGCGCCGCGAGCAGGCGGGCAAGGCGAGCCAGGCGGTCACCGCGCAAGCCATGCCGCATATTCGATGAAAGCGGCAGATTGCCGAAGATATCTTTCTGAGAGGCTTGGGCCAGCAACCCAGCCCCCGATGCCAACAGCCGGCGAAATGACAATGGCAGCTCATGCTGCTTTGTGAGGCGGGTTGCCAGGAAGTGTCGAGAATAGCCTGCGAAGCACTCGTCGCCACCATCGCCTGAAAGCGCCACGGTTACGTGTTGCCGCGCGAGGCGCGACACCAGCAGCGTCGGTATCTGCGATTCATCGGCAAACGGCTCGTCCCAAATCCGGGGCAGCTCCGGAACGACCTCAAGCGCGGCGGCCGGCGAGAGATGAAGTTCCGTATGATCGGTGCCCAGATGCCGAGCAACCGCGGCCGCATGGGGAGCTTCATCAAACCCACCTTCGCCGAACGCTATGGTGAACGTCCGAACGGGGTTTCGGGACTGTGCCTGCATCAGCGCGACGACAGTCGAGCTGTCGATTCCGCCCGACAGAAAGGCGCCCAGCGGCACATCCGCAATCATTCGTTCCTTGACGGCCAGGCGGAGCAGGCTGTCGAGCTCGGTTGCAAGGTCCTCGTCGCTGGCAGCTATCGGATCGCGCTGTCCCTTGCAGGCGACATCGGCCAGCGACCACCAAGGGTGAATGCGATGCGCAAGCGAACCGGTGCCTCGGGCGTTGGCGAATTGCGCCGCAGTGACCGACAGGACTGATCCAGGTGGCAGCTTGAACACGCCCTGCCAAATGCAACGGTCATCCGGCACCCAGCCTTTGGAAACCATTGTCGTCGCCGCATCGACATCGAGTTCCGGGGTGAAGCCTGGGAAGCAAGTGATCGCCTTCAACTCCGAGGCGAAGACGAGCGCATCACGTGTCAAGGCGACATAGAGTGGCTTCTTCCCCATTCGATCGCGGGCAAGCTGAAGCGTTCGGTTCTTCAGGTCCCACAGCCCAAAAGCAAACATGCCAGCGAAGCGCGCGAGGGCTGCATCAAGGCCCCAGCTTTCGATCGCGCACAGCATGACCTCCGTGTCGCTGGCGCCGCGGAAATGATGGCCCGCCCCTTCCAGTTCACGGCGCAGATCGCGAAAATTGTATATCTCGCCATTGAAGGTGATGACATACCGACCGCTCGCGGAGAGCATTGGCTGGCGACCCGCTTCGGACAGGTCGACGATGGCCAGTCGCCGGTGGCCGAAGGCTACCCCCCCTTCACGGCTCACCCAGAAGGCCTCACCGTCAGGTCCGCGATGACGAAGCGCCGTCGCCATCGGTCCGATGGCCCTGAGCGCACTTGCGTTGGGTGCATCGGGCGCCAACAAAATTCCGGCGATCCCGCACATTCTAGCATCTCCTCTGGCGAACAATCGCGGGGATCGCTTCCGGCGTCCCAGCGGCAAGGCAGAGGGTCAGACAGAACCACACGATCGGATGGCGGATGACCAAATGCGGAGCACTGAAAACGGCGATCGATGCCACGAGCGCCACCAGAGCGTCCAGCTTCGCCCGCCAGGCGGACAACGCAGCCGAGCCGAAGATCCACATCAGGGCTAGAACCGAAATCAGGCCGCCCTGAGTGTAGAGATCCAGGATGGTGCTGTGCGCCTCGAAGGGCCGCGGCAAAAATTGTTGATTGACCACGGGCGGACTATCTAGGTGCGGGCCCGGACCCAGTCCAAGCGATCCCGATCGTGCCCCCTTCTCCAAGGCTGCATTCCAGAGGTAGAGGCGAAGCGCCGCGGTTTGGGCAGTCGCTTCCCCGCCCTTGTCTTTGGTCAGGCTCTTGGCGAAGTCTTCGGCGCTGGAGGCCTCGCTGAGGGCATAGGGCGCTATAGACAGGGCCAGCGGCAGGAAGCCAACGGCCATCAGGACGGCAAGCTGCCTTGAAAGGCTCGCCTTATTGCCGTCGCTCGTCAGCCAGGCCCGGACCCGCAGCCCGAGAAGGATCAGACAAGCCAGGACCGTGGTATAAAGGTAGGTATCGCTTTTTGTCAGCCTTCCGACGTAAACGGTGAATATGAGGCTGCATAGGGCAAGGCATCTTCCCCATTTATTGCTGGTGGTTGTGGCAAGATGCAAGGCCAGTGGACCGAGCAGGGCGCAGTAGAGCGCAAGCTGGTTCGGATTGTCGGACCATCCGCAGAAGCGGTCCCAGTACCAGGGTTCGACCCCAGCCTGATGGAGCCAGCCGAAGCCAAGCCCTACCTGAATGATGAAGCCCGCATTCGCGATAGCAACCATCCACCAGGCGATACGACGCAAACGGAAAGACGCGTTGGGCTCCGCAGCGGCCAGACAGGTGACGCACGCCAACAGCACATAGGCCAGCGTGTCGTGCAACAACGGATCCAGGAACAACGTGGTTGTCAGAAAACCGATGATGTAACCCACGCCCATGGCAAGCGCCAGGATCAGCCAGAAAAGCCCAAGCTTGGCCAGGGCCGGCGTAACCTCCAGTTGGCCGCCAGCAAGGATTCGCGTCATCGACAGCATTATCCAGAGCGTGAGGCATAGTTCGCTGTAGCCGAAGGGCAGCCCTGGGATGCTGAGTTGCGCCGCGTAGGACATCGCGACGCCGAAGGCCAGAAGCGCATCACGCATCATTGTCGCGCCTCACCCAGTCGATGGGGGCTCGGCATCGCCTCTTCCCTCGGATTCGCCTGCGCCGCTTGAACAAGCCTGCTGCGATATCTGCCACCCAGGATTGTCTTGTACAGGTCGCAATACTGGTCGATGACCCACGACAGCGAGAACCGCTCCCGCACGAATCCGACGGAACGGCTGCCCATGGTCTTGCCACGGGCGGGGTCGGAAAGAAGATCGACTATCCGGGAGGCCAAGCCATCCGCATCGCGCGGCGCCACGAGATAGCCGTTCCAGCCATCCTCAACCACATCGTTGCAGCCCGGCATGTTGGAGGCGACGATCGGTAATCCGGACAATCCCGCCTCCAGCAGGACACGCGGAATTCCCTCGCGATATTGCGTCGGAAATGCAAACAGATCCGCCATCCCAAGGAGGGCTGGAATGTCGCGCCTTGGCCCCAATGCGACAACGTGGGGAACATGGCGCTCGATATCGGCTCTGCTGACGGCAAACGGACCTTCGGAGTCTTGCGGGCCGACAAGTACGAAACGCGCGTTGGGCCTCTCGCGGATAACGCGAGGAACCGCCTGGATGAGGGTTGGAATCCCCTTCTGCCGCGTGAGCCGGCCGACAAATATTATGACCTGGGCCGATTGAAGGCCAAGTTCCTCGCGCATCGTGGCAGCCGAAGGACCACGATACCTTGCCATCGAGAATGCATCGGGGTCGATGCCAGAACTCCGGATCAGTCGCCCTTTGCCGCGAGCCACCAGCCGGTAGCGCTCGAAGAAGGCCTGATCATCACTATTCTGGAAGACGGTCATGGCTGTCCAACGAGACGCCACCCCCTGAAGGCCGCAAAAGAAAGGACGCAATGCCAGGGCCCGCGGCTCCCGCGACGAGAATGTCCAACCAAGCCCGTTGATGGTGCGAACGACGGGAACGTGCCCGCGCACCGCCAGTGGAGTTAGGAGATTGGGCTTGGTGTCGAAACTTTGAATGATGTCCGGACGCAGTTCGGACATCAGGTCACGGATCGCGCTGACAGCACCCCATTCTGCACTGCCGCTGCCAAAGCGGTCGAACCCGAATCGGCGATGGGCAATGCCATGGGGTGAAAAGGCGGCTCCGAGATCACTCGAAACGGCAGTGACTTGAAAACCCCTTTCGCGAAGCGCCAAAAGAAACGGGATTCTTAGTCTATGATCCTCGCCTCCAACGCAAACCAGATGCGGACTCATCCTGTCGCTCCTGGATGCGATACCAATCGCGTAAAACAGCTGATCCTATCCGCGGTTTCCATGGCCGGTTTCATCGCCCCTGAACACACAACAGCCAGTCCCACGCTAGGAGCACGCTTTCGTGCTGTCCTCGTCTGTTTGCATGAAGCAAGCTGATCAACGATGCGGCAATCCAGCCACAACCGCTGTCGCCTCGGTCAGTGAGTTGGATTCATCCGGTCTGACGGTGCAAGGACGACATCTTCGCGTACGACACGGCGGGCCGGATATAAAAAAGGGCTGTGTTCGAAAGGTCCGCGCGCCGCGTTCAAAGCAACTTCCGCCCGCCTTCTCTCGCCGGATCAACATCGCGACCAGGCGGTGTGATGACTCGCACCGCCAGTTCTCCCGACCGCTTCGTCTGGAACAGGCTTTCACCCGGTCTCTGGATATGGTCGGACCACCAGCCGCCTCTTCCCGCGGATGGGCGACCGCGTTGCCATGCTCGCCGTCATTCGGACCGGCACGCCCGCTTTCCGTTGAACCCGGTGGGATCCAGTTCAGTGCCTCTCCGCAATTGCCAGCGGCGCGCGTCTCGCATGACCTTTTGTTGGAGTACTGCCTTGCTCATTTTGGCGCCGAGGCTTTTCACGAGGAGCATTGAGCGGCTGCAATGGGAGGGCTTCGTCAGGACGCGATTCCTTTGCGGTCTGAGCTCGAAGAA
The DNA here is from genome assembly GCF_040320115.1 of Mesorhizobium sp. M0802. NCBI lineage: Bacteria > Pseudomonadati > Pseudomonadota > Alphaproteobacteria > Hyphomicrobiales > Phyllobacteriaceae > Mesorhizobium > Mesorhizobium sp. M0802. Next base: position 308,638 of record NZ_JAMYOY010000001.1, on the reverse strand, counting down.
ATCCTGCGGAAGCGCGCATTTGGCGGTGGCTCAACCGAACGTTCATTGGCCGATTGCCGCCACTGCAAACGCACAAGGCGCTCCGGCAGACTTCGCTGCAATGCTTTCGTTGCAGGCTTGAGCACCCCATACTTGGATCATCTACATACCTCTGAGGCAAGCGTAGCATCGAGGCTGTTGTGTTTTTCGGACGCTGATCAAAGATTCTATCAAGGGGCGCCGGTATTTGATTTGTCGCTAATGGATCCTTTCCCTAGGCAGGTGTGGGGCGCCTACCGAATCGGACGAAGGGTATGTCAATGACAACACTCCATTACGCCTCGGGCGGGTCGGCCTCCGAGGTCGCGAAAGCCGGATTCAATCTTGTTGATGTATCTTCCTTGGACCAGCTCAACGCCTTGCCGGCCGGCCAGAAAGGCCTAGTGTGGCTCAATGAAGCTGATGGTGCAACCTCCTCCTTTATCCAGAAGGTCACGCCCTTCATCGGCAATCCGAAAGTGTTTGGCTTCTTCCTCGTCGACGAGCCGGACCCGACCGGCAAATGGGGAACTTATGCCACCGCCGCTGATCTGAAGGCGGAGTCAGACTGGATCCACAGCCACCTGCCCGGCGCCAAGACCTTCATAACCATGATGAACATGGGGTCTTCCGCTAACCCCGACTTTTCAAACACATTCAATCCTGCCAACACGCATATCGACTATTACGGCTTGGATCCCTACCCGGTACGGACCGGAACAAGCACGATTGACTACAACATGATCGACAGGACTGTGGCGGCGGCCGTCGCCTCGGGCATCCCGCTCAGTCAGGTCGTTCCCGTGTATCAGACCTTCGGCGGCGGCGACTGGACGACCGACACGGGCGGTCGCTATGTCCTGCCCAGCGTTGCTCAGGAAAAGACTATGTTGGACCACTGGGCCAAGGTAGCGCCTTCGCCCGCCTTCGACTATGCCTATGCTTGGGGTTCTCAACAGGGCGACACGGCGCTTGAGAGCTCGCCGACGCTGCAGGCTCTGTTCCTTCAACACAACCAGAGCACCGCAAGCGGTCCTTCGGCCAGCGAACCGACGCCGCCGCCTACCAGCACAGTGCCTCCGCCCACAAGTGTCCCTCCGACCAGCACCGGCGATCACATTTTCTACGGCACGGGTAGCGCGGATGTGCTTCGCGGCACCGCTGGCGCGGACACGATGATGGGCCGCGGCTACAACGACACCTACTATGTCAACAACGCCGGCGACAAGGTGGTGGAACTGCGGCACAGCGGCAACGATAGCGTGCTGGCATCGGTCAGCTACGCGCTGTCGGCCGGTTCGCAGGTCGAGCATCTTGCGACCACCAGCAAATTGGGAACTGCCGCCATCAAGCTCACGGGAAACGAATTCGCCCAAACCATTGATGGCAATTCCGGGAGCAACACTATCAACGGCGGTGGCGGGAGAGACGTTCTGACGGGACATGGCGGCAACGACGTCTTTGTCTTCGATTCGGCTCTCAAGGTCGGCAATATCGACAAGGTCACCGATTTCAAAGTGGGCCACGACAAGATCCAACTCGACCACACTGTGTTTGCCGGCCTGCATACCGGCGCCCTCCCCTCTTCGGCGTTCTACGCCGGCAGGGCCGCGCACGACAGCGGCGATCACATCGTCTATAACAGCACGACCGGCGCGCTTTCCTTTGACAGCGACGGCTCCGGCGGCGCACATCAGATCCAATTTGCCACTCTATCGCCACACTTGGCTCTGACGGCGTCCTCGTTCATCGTGACGTGACCGCGGGAACGTCAGCCTGAGCAAGATGGTCTGACGTTCTTGAATATGGCTGACGGAACCAACAAGCCCCGCCGAGCTTGTAGTTGGTATGAGCGCGCGCGGCATCGAATTCCTGCAGAAATGGATAGAGGATAAGATCCCGCTCTACACCAAGGCCGATCCGGCTCTTGCGGCGAAACTTGCGGACCAAGCAACGGCGGATGCCATCAGAGCGGGAATCCGCCCCGAGGAAATTTCTGAGGAAGTCGGAAGCATGTTGACGACCATGCTCGAAGTGCTCGATCAGCACGATTCGACATGATTGCGCGCTTGGCGGCAGATGCTGCCCGGCTTGGCGCCAAATGCATAAAATGTGTCATGGATCATAGGTCATGGGCCAGCCTAGACAGCATGACCAACATGCTCGCCCAGAACGCGCGCGACGACCCCGTCCACGTCGTGAGGTTCAGCACCATTGACTTGTATCAACGGCCATCGGTCCTGGCGCAGGCACTCGCCGACCTCTCTTGAGATTTCGGCCTGCCTTAATCCTTTGTCCACGCCAAGTTCGAACAGCATAACCTCGAGGAGCGGTTGCTGCGCATGCCTATCCACAAGACGGCGGCGTAGCGTTTCCTGCGGCGCGTCGAGTTGCACAACGAGATCCGGCCGCGGCAGGAACGCCAGGCACTTGCGGACCGCGTCGAGGCTTGGAGTTCTAGCCAGCACACCCAGCGCACACAAAGCCTGAATCATGCCCTCTTCGAAGATGAAGCAACCGGGCGACTCCCGCGCTTGGCGCCAGGACTGGCACAGTTGGGCGATGTCGACCTTCATGCGCCATGACCACACGCGGCTTCGAAGAGGGATCGATGCCAGAAGCCGGGCCGCGACACTGTCCTTCGGCAAGGTCGACAGCAAGATAGGACCGGATGTGGCAATCTTCTTGCCAATTCGCCCTATGCCGTGGCGGATTTCCGGAGCGTCATCCTGAGCCGATCCAGGTTCAATCAGGCGATACCCATTTACTGTCTTCACATTGATGCCGTGTCTCGCCAGCCCGTGGCAGAGGCCGCGAAGCAGCGTGGTTTTACCCGCGCCAGGCGGCCCAAACAACTCGATGATCATATGCTCTCGTCTCCGAACGAGCAGTCATTCCCCTACCGATCAAGCTTAGCCGGATTTCAGATCACACCAACGTTCATTTGAATGATTGTTCCAATCAGTGAATCTGGGCACCGAGCCCGGATTCTAGCGGAGATGCCGATCGCATCCGTTCGCCTGGGCAAGCCGTCTTGCGCTCCACGGAGCTTGCAAGGAAAAACGACCGGTGCTGGACACAAATGGCAAAACATCTGAAGGACGCTCGGGAAGCGCTGGCTAGGCAAGATCGAGGCATCATCCGAATGATTGATGAAAAGATCTCCGCGGCGAGCGATGTTCGACCGTCAGCTTGGCGGGGCCCTGAATGTCCTCAGTGTGTTTGCATTCGGAAGTGGCAAATCAAAACCTACAGGTGGATCTGCGACCCACCCGAAGGTGGTCAGTCGTTCCCGAATATGAGCTTGACCAAGGGGGGCCAGTCTGGCGCCGTTACCGACAGATGGGTGCCAAATTTGCGGACATTCCAATCTTCGATCACCTTGGAGATGTCGCCAGGCGGTATCCTGACAAGCTCGCAATCAGCGACGGCGCCAACCGCCTGACTTTTTCTGAGCTTTTCCGGGCGGTCGAGACGCTGGCAACTCATATCGGTGCCGTCGTCCCCGAAGGGCAGGCCATCGGCATCCTGCAAGCAAACTCCGCTTGGTATCCTGTGGCGATCTTGGCGACCATGACGGCGGGACGGCCTTCGGTTCCGCTCAACACAAGAGATCCCGCCTCTCGCATTTTCGATATAGTCAGTGCCGCGCGGCTCGGCGCAATTATAGGCGCCGAAAATGTTCGCCCGGTCGAATTGGCCCAGGAGATCGTCTGGATCGATATTGCCGCCGCCGTGGCGCCCAACGATCAACACCCGGAACAGCAGCATAAGCACCCTATCGTTTCGGTCGATGCGCCTGCATTGGTGCTTTACACTTCAGGTAGCACCGGGCGCCCCAAGGGAATCGTCAACAGCCAACGAAGCCTGCTATGGCGGGTCCGGCAATATGTCGATGCGTGCCATATCAGCGCGGATGACGTTTTCCTGCCGCTGACCGGGCCAGCCACGATCGCCGGTTGCCGGGAGATCTTTGCGGCGCTGCTGACGGGCGCCACTTTGCATCTTCTCGAGGTGGAGGCTGTCGGCCTGCGCGCTACGCGCGCTCGATTGCAGTCCGAAGGTGTGACGATCGCCTATCTTGTGCCGGCACTGCTTCGAGCCCTCCTGGCTGAGGCGCCCGCCGACGCTTCCTGGCCGCTCAGAGTGGCCCGGATCGGTGGGGAGAAAGTGTCATGGACGGACATCGCTTTGCTGCGCAAAGCCGTTTCGGACCAGTGCCTGATCCAGATCGGCTACTCATCGACTGAAACCATCGGTTCGCAATGGTTCTTGCCGCCTGACTGGCCCGAGCAAGACGCGTCGGTTCCCGTCGGCAGGCTGCTCCCTGGTATGGCATTCGCTATCGTCGACGAAGCGGAGCGCAATGTAGGGCCAGGCGAAAGTGGAGAGCTTCTGATCAAAAGCCGCTATGTCCTGCTCGGTCATTGGGAGAACGGTGTGGTCGTTCCCGCGCAGCCGGACCCCGACGATCCCGAGGCTCGGCTTTTTTCCACCGGGGACCTCGTTCGGCTCGACGATGATGGCATCTTGAGGATCGTCGGCCGCAAAGGGCGCCAGATCAAGATCAATGGTCGACGCATCGAGCCCGCCGAACTCGAACGGGTCTTGCGTTGCGCGCCTTCGGTGGCGGATGCCGTGGTGATGGTAACGGCCGCGCAGGAACTCATCGCCTTCGCGGTTCCCCAGCGCTTCGCAGGCGGCGCTTTTGCAGACGACCTTCGCCAGCTCCTCAGAATGACCTTGCCGGCACCATTGCGTCCCTTGCGATTGCACACCGTTGACGCAATCCCACGCCTGTCGGGAGGTAAGGTCGATTTGGCAACACTGGCCGAGATAGATCGTTCGCACGGAAGGAGGGCGCGAGCCGCCCGGTCGTCCACTCTCGATGCTCGGCCCGCCGGAGGAGCAAAGGACACGCGTCAAATAGTGCAGCACGCGTGGACGCAGGTTCTCAACACAGGCACTGCCACGGGAAACTGGGATGATGCTGGAGGAGATTCGCTGCAGCTGCTGCACTGCGTCATGGCGATCGAAAACGCCATCGGGCAAGAGCTGGGCCTCGAGGCATTCACCGTGGGCATGAGCTTGGACGAGATGGTTGAGGCGGTCGTCTCTGCACGGTTGGGCGAAGGGCGCGACAAGAAGCACCACCCCCCGGTTCTTTTCCTGTTTCCAGGGTCCGTTGGCTATGGTCCGAGCCTGGCTGCGTTCGCAGCCGCCATGGCGAAAGTCGCCCGTGTAAACCCGATCCGATATCCGAGCCTTGCGGCGATACTGGACGGACACAACAGCCTAAGCGCCATGGCTGGCGCCGCACTCGAGCAGATAAGCCGCATCCAACCTGCGGGCCCCGTGCGACTTCTCGGCCATTCTCTGGGTGGCGCGGTTGCATTCGAGGTTGCCGCACGGCTCATGAAGGCCGGGCGAACGGTGCGGTTCCTGGGCATCCTCGACACGAGCCTCCTGCACGAGCCGAGCAACCACTGGGAGACACTTACCCGTACGTTCTATCGTATTCGCACCAACCGCATATCCGCGCACCGGATGGCTTGCAGAGCCCTTGCGAAGATCACCGTCGCCGTGGGCGGCGAAGCGCGTCTGGCCAGGATTCTAGACAGATTTGCCAATGGAGAGTTCAACCCGACGATCTTCAGGACCAAACTGGAACTGCAGGAGGTTTTAAGGGCGAAGTCATTCTTCCAGTGGCTTGAGGCACCGAAACCGGCTCTGCCCCTCTCCGGTACCTTGTTCCGATGTCGCAGGGAGGGAATGCCGCGGGCCTTGGGCTGGGACAGCGTCTTGGCACACCTGGACGTCATTTCGATCAAGGGCAGCCACATCGACCTTGTCGTCGAACCAAACCTTGCCACCAACCGTCCGCTTATCGAGACGGCCATCGTGCAGACCTATTCCCCCGCCGAATCTCGCAAAAGGGAGGACTTGTCATCGACATAATTCCGGAATTCAGCAAGGACATGCTGGCGCTCGATGCCGGCGCGGAGGTCGATCGCATCGTTGACACCTTGCGCACTCAGGTTCTCGGCACCCTGCATCGTCGCGGCGTGGTTGTCGGTCTTTCCGGCGGTATCGACAGCTCCGTCGTCGCGACCTTGTGCATGCGCGCGTTCGGGAAAGACAAGGTCCTGGGACTGTTCATGCCGGAGCGGGATTCTTCCGGCGACTCCCTGAGACTTGGCCGCCGCGTCGCGGCACAGCTTGGCATTGAAAGCGTCCTTGAGGACATAGCACCGGCACTGGAGGCCATCGGCGCCTACCGCCGGCAGATCGATGCGATCCAGACCGTCGTTCCCGACTATGGGGAAGGGTGGAAATGCAAGCTGGTGATCGCGTCGGTTCTGGAGAGCAGCGGGCTCAATATAACCCGCCTCACGGTCCAGGATCCGCAGGGTAAAGTAGATACCGTGCGTCTGCCGCCAGCTGCCTATCTGCAGATCGTTGCTGCGACAAACTACAAGCAGCGCCTGCGCAAAATGACGGAATACTATCACGCCGACCGCCTCAAATACGCGGTTGTCGGCACTCCAAATCGCCTCGAGTACGACCAGGGCTTTTTTGTCAAGCAGGGCGACGGAGCCGCCGACGTGATGCCGATCGTTCACCTTTACAAAACCCAGGTTTATCAACTCGCGGAATATCTCGAGGTGGATGATGAAATCCGGCGGCGGCCACCGACCACCGACACTTTTTCCATGGCCCAAAGCCAGGAAGAATTCTATTTCGCGCTGCCCTATCACCTGATGGATCTATGCCTCTACGGCCTGAACCACGGGGTCGCCAGCAATGAGCTCGCGGCGGTTGCTGGCCTCACCGAGCCCCAGCTTCAGAAAGTGTTCAAGGACATCGAAGCGAAACGAAGGGCGGCCCACTATCTCCACGCGCGGCCTTTGCTGTCCGCCGAAGGCGGAGATTGACCGAGCATGTGCGGCATCGCTGGAATCGTGGCGCTGAATGCCACAGCGGCTTCTCCTTCGCGGCAGGCGCTGATGCAGATGATGGGCGCGCTGGCGCATCGCGGGCCCGACGGGCGCGGTCTCTACCGGGACAGACGCGCGGGGCTGGCGCATGTGCGCCTGTCCATCGTCGATCTCTCCAGTGGCCAGCAGCCGATGGCGGATACAGGCGATACGACGTGGATCGTGTTCAACGGCGAGATCTTCAACTACGTCGAATTGCGTGAAAAACTCACGGCGCTCGGCCACCGCTTCCGAACCCGCAGCGACACGGAGGTCGCGCTGCACGCCTATCGTGAGTGGGGAGAAACGGCCTTCGAGCGGATGAACGGCCAATGGGCAATTGCAATCTGGGATTCAGTGGCCAATCGTCTCGTATTGTCGCGCGACCGCTTCGGCATTTGCCCGCTGTATTTCAGCGAGCATGCGCACCGGCTTTATTTCGCCAGCGAAGTGAAAGCCATTTTCGCGGCCGATCGAACCATCCCTCGCGCCTTTGATCCCGCCGGCATCGATCAGACGTTCACGCTCTGGACGGTCGTTCCGCCGCAAGGAGTTTTCCACGGAATCAACGAACTCGAGCCGGGTCGTGTCCGCATCTATCAGGATGGCACCGTTCGTGAGCGGATTTTTTGGCAGCCTTCCTATCCCGACGATTTCGGATCGCGGCAGGGCGAGTTCCCCGGGTCCTCCAACGACGCGGTGGACCGCGTGTCTAGCGCTCTTGAGTCCGCGACGGCGCTCAGAATGGTGCGCGCCGACGTGCCTGTCGGGTGCTACCTCTCCGGAGGGCTGGACAGTTCGCTTGTGGCCGCGCTCGCAAGGCGCTTCGCGGGCGATCGCTTCCAAACCTTCTCCTTGCGTTTTGCCGACGCCGAATATGACGAGACCCGCTTCCAGCGAATGGTTGCCGAGACGATCGGCAGTGAGCACCATGAAGTGGTCGTTTCGCGCAGAGATATAGCCGGAATCTTTCCGGAGGTAATCCAACACACCGAACGCCCGATCCTGAGGACTGCCCCGGCGCCACTCTTCCTGCTCTCGCACCTGGTGCGCGAGCGTGGCATCAAGGTCGTGCTGACCGGCGAAGGCGCTGACGAAATGTTCGCCGGCTACGACCTGTTCCGCGAAGGCAAGGTCCGCCGCTTCTGGGGGCGCCACCCGACTTCGACACGACGCTCTCGGCTCCTGGAACGCCTTTACCCCTATCTCACCCGCTCGCCGGTGCAACAGCAGGCGATGGCGCGTCAGTTCTTCGGGCGAAATATTCACGCTTACGACGCGCCGGGCTTTGCCCATGAAACACGCTGGCGAACCACCAGTGCCATCAAGCGCTTGTTTACGGCCGATATGCGGGCTCGAACGCAGGGCCGCGACGCCGTGTCCGAGTTGCTCGCCCGTCTGCCCGCGCAGTTTGCCCGTTGGAGCCCTCTTGCGCAGGACCAGTATCTCGAGGTGCAAACACTGATGTCGGGCTATCTGCTCTCCTCGCAAGGCGACAGGATGCTGATGGCTCACTCCGTCGAGGGGCGCTTCCCGTTCCTGGACGATGAACTTGTGAGGCTCGCGAATTCGCTGCCACCCTCCTTCAAACTCCGCGGCCTCGACGAGAAGCACGTGCTGAAGCGCATGGCGGCACCCATCCTGCCCTCCGAGATCATAGCCCGCAAGAAGCAGCCCTTCCGTGCGCCCAACGCGCTTTGCTTCGTCGGCGCAGACGCTCCGGATTACGCACGCGAGGCGGTTTCGCAGGCGGCCCTGCGCGAGGCGAATGTCTTCGATCCAAAGGCGGTCACGCACCTGCTTGCCAAATGCCAGGCCAGAACTGGCGATGGCGACCTGTCCAATGCCGACAACATGGCGCTGGTCGGCGTGTTGTCGACCCAACTTCTTCATCAGCAGTTCGTCGCGGGTTGTCCCAGTGCAACGTTCGAATGCACACTCAGCGTCGACGTCGACTGCGAACATCGGGAAGAGCGCCTGCATGTTGCATGATGCCGTACCATTGCTGCATGACTACCTCGCCCATTCAGCCGTCCGACACGGAAGTAAGGTGGCGCTGGTGTGCAACAGGCAGCGTGTCACCTACCTCGAACTCGAAACGCGAGCCAACGCGATCGCCCGGGACCTGGCCGCATCCGGAGTCGTTCGCGGTGATCGCGTGATGATCTTCGCCGACAACACCGTCGAGACGGTGGTTAGCTTCTGGGCGGTGCTAAAGGCGAATGCGGTGGTGTGCATCGTCAACCCGCTCACCAAGAGCGACAAGCTCGATTATCTGCTCAACGACTGCCGGCCGACGGCGCTCATCACGGACGGCCATCTGCACGCGATCTTCCGCGAGCCGGCGCGCGGCTGCCCGTCACTTCTGCGGGTGATCGTATCGGGACCGATCGACGACGTCGAACTCGCCCAGCTGCCGTTTGCCGTGCGCTGGGACGCCGCCCTCGCCAATGGCGCGGATACGCCGCCGGCACGGCAGTGCATCGATGTTGATCTGGCAGCCATCATCTACACGTCCGGGTCGACGGGCGAACCCAAGGGCGTGATGCTGACGCACAGAAACATGATGGCCGCGTGCGCGTCTGTCGCTTCCTACCTGGCGATTGCCGAGGACGAGGTGATCCTCAATGTCCTACCCCTCGCCTTCGATTATGGACTGTACCAGATGATCATGGCTTTTCGTACCGGCGCCCGGCTGGTGCTCGAACGCTCGTTCGCTTTCCCGGCACAGATCCTCGGGTTGATCAGGCAGGAGGGGGTTACGGGCTTTCCTGGCGTGCCCACAATCTTTGCCGCGCTCTCCGAACTCAGGTCCCTCAAAGACCAGGATTTCTCGAGCATCCGCTACGTCACAAACACTGCGGCAGCCCTACCCCTCAAGCATATTTTCATGCTTCGCGAGCTGTTTTCGGGTGCACGCATCTATTCGATGTACGGTCTCACCGAATGCAAACGTTGCACCTATTTGCCGCCAGAGGACCTCGAGCGAAAGCCATTGAGCGTAGGGATCGCAATCCCGAATACGGAGATGTGGATCGTTGACGAGCATGACAGGCGGATAGGCCCCGGCGTTGTCGGCCAACTCGTCATTCGCGGCGCAACGGTGATGAAGGGGTATTGGGGCAAGCCCGAGGCAACGGCCAGGAAACTCAAACCCGGCCCGCTGCCAGGCGAGCAAGTCCTATACACCGGCGACTACTGCCGGATGGATACGGAGGGTTACCTCTACTTCGTTGGCCGTGGGGATGAGATCATAAAGTCGCGAGGCGAGAAGGTGGCGCCAAGGGAAGTGGAAAACGTACTCATGGACATTCCAGGAGTCAGAGAAGCGGCCGTCATCGGTGTTCCGGACGAGCTCCTCGGGCAAGCGGTGAAAGCCTTTGTGGTGATGGAGCATGGAAGAGCCATTGGCGAAAGGGAACTGCAGAAGGAGTGCCAGAAGCGTCTGGAAAACTTCATGGTCCCGAAATCCATCGTCGTTGTGGCGAACCTGCCGATGACGGACACGGGAAAACTCAAGAAAACGGCGCTGTCATGATGCGGGGCCAGAACCAAGTCGCTGATTAATGGTGACGCCACGGAGGACGAATTCATGTTGACCATCAAGGAACGCACCGGAATCTACAGCGAGCAGATTCGTAGTTTCTTGGTTTCAAATTTCTACGTCAGCGACGTCAAGGCATTGCTGGATGACGCATCCTTGCTCGATCAAGGCATTGTCGACTCGACGGGTGTGCTTGAGATTATCGGGTTCATCGAGGAGACCTTTGGCATTACCGTCGAGGATAGCGAACTTCTGCCTGAAAACCTTGATTCCATCCAAGGGATCGAGCAATACATCATCCGCAAAATGAACTGATGGGTAAGCGTTACGCCCAGAGCAGCCCGTATTTGGTCTGACTGTCGCAGGATTCATGCCTGCGACTTGACTTGCCCCAGAACCACCCGGCCCTCGCCCGCTTCGTTCGAGACCGAACGGATGTTCTCGAATGCCTTGCTGCGTTCCAGCAGACCCGCTACCTGTCGGTCTTGGCCAAGCCCGACCTCGAAGAGCAGGATGCCGCCACGCCGCAGGTATCGCGGTGCGTCTTTCAGTACGCGCATATGAATGCTCAGGCCGTAAGGGCCGGCTGCGAACGCCTCGCGCGGCTCAAGCTCGATCAGATGGGCGCGGTCGCCCTCGAGCCGCTTTTCAGAAATGTAAGGCGGATTGCAGACGATTACGTCAATAGTTCCGTCTAGCCCCAGGCCGACGAGAGCGTCGAACAAGTCGCCCTGAAGCACCGAAAGACGCTCAGCCATGCCGTGATATGAGGTGTTACGGCGTGCCGTTTCGACGCATTCATCGGTGAGATCGCTTGCCCAGACAAGGGCGCTGGGCACATAGTAGGCGATCGCGCACGCCAGATTCCCAGTGCCGCAGCACATATCAACTATGCGCGGAGCCGGCAGGTTCATCTGATGCAACACACCAAGCGCGGTCTTGCCGAGCAACTCGGTCTCAGGTCTGGGGACGAGCGCACCGGGCGAAACCAGCAGTTCAAGTCCCATGAAGATGGCGCGGCCGGCGCCATAGGCATCAGCTACACTGAACTCTTTGCTCATGGCCGACCCCATCGCTTGATTTCCCCAGTATAGATCTGCGGCGCTCATGCGCCAGCCAAACCTGCTCCGAAATCATGAATTCTCAAGCCTTTCCTCCGAGAAACCGCCGGCCCAAACTCGGTGCATCGCACTTCTGACGCTCATTGACCGACCGCAATCTCAGGTCGCCCAAGATGGAGAGAGAGAGAGGTGCTACTCATGCTTGAAGAGCCAATGGCGTGGTACGGAGGCTTTTAGATTTTGCGGATCGTGGAGAGGGGTAAACGCCTATCCAACTCTCGATGGAGCGGAGGCGGACCGCAGCTCCATTGACGCGCTAATCTTCGGCTCCGGTAATTCAGCAAGTGGTCGGTGGAAGCGCCTGCGCTCCAGCATCAGCCTCACCTTGCTGCATGGAGAGGTTACCTATAGGTTTGCGGACATGTCGAAACAACTGTCCGAAGGTCTCGGATCGACATCTCATTTCCGGTCAATCGCAGAGAGGGGCCGTGAGCGAAAGCGTGAGTGTTCTGATTGTTGAGGATCAATGGCTAGTCGCGCAGGACACTGCCGCGCGGCTGCGTCGCGCCGGTTATCAGGTGGTCGGACCTGTGCCGTCGGTATCCGCCGCTCTGCGTCTTATCGAATCGGACAAGATTGACGTGGCGTTGCTAGACATCCAGCTGAACGGTGAAACGGGTCTGCCCGTGGCGAGGATATTGCAGGCGCGAGGCATCCCCTTTGCTTTCTTGTCGGGATTTGGCCCCGCCGACGTTCCCGCGGCTTTCCGCGACTGCAGATTCCTGCCGAAGCCGGCAACCGATGCTGTCATCCTTGCTGCTGTCAGCGAGTTGGCGTCCCTGCGCACAGCTTCGCGCTGACATTCGCTCCGACCGTATTATTACCGGAGTTGCGCCCTAGCGACCTGATAGGCCGGGCGAGGTCAGTTCACACAAGGCAACATTGGAGCTTTGGCCAGGAGGACGGCGAACTACGACCGTCGAGGACGGAAATTCAGCGTTCAAAAAGCATCCGCCGGGGTTCCACTTCTCGGCCTGTTGGCGGCGATTTGGACTTAGGTCCGATCCCGGTCGCCAGAGGTCGGATTGCGGAACATCTGCCAAGGACCCACGTTCGGGTTTGAGCACGGAGGTGCCGGCCGGTCTCGAAGCGCAAGTTTCACGGGCAACTGTTGGGGAGTGTCGTAGTGCCGATTTCAAACGATATGGGGGACGAGTACCTGGAACTGGAATGTCCAAACTGTTCTCATGTCATCATAAAAAAGGGATCGTGGTTGAAGGTGATATCCAACTTCAACTGCACCCAATGCCATGCAAAAATCAGAATTGGTTATATGACCAAGCTCGCGCTTTTCGAGAAAAAAAGGCAAAGCATGAACCCGGCTGCCCGGTGAGAGTCCTAGCGGCCCGACAGTCGTTTGGGGTGGTGCGTTGAACCGTCGGGCCTGACCGGCCCGATGGCGGGGGAGCCAGGCCGGCTGGGTGAATCGTATACATTAGATCGTGCTTATCAAGCCCAAATCCGCGGCGCGACATCGCCTGGTGGGCAACGGTGAAACTCGCGCCCGTATACGCGCTAGGAGGAACGTCGGCGGTCAACATGCCGCTCATTCGTAGAGAGTGCGAACAGCTTCATCAAACAGCTCCACCTCGGCTTCAACCTTTTCAGCCGCTTTATCGACCTTGTCGAAACGCTTCAGCATTCGGTTGTGGAGCATGGACAAGCGTGCGGCATGGTAGACCACGCTGCGCTTGTAACCTTCAGAGTCGAGTGGTTCGAACAACATTGTCATGGCAGAAATCCTCAATGTTTTTCGTCCTGCAATCCTTCCCTAGTAAACCGCCAATTAACTCTTTCGTTCCGCTGGTGATGCGAAGGCGCCCGACTGAATAAGTCGTTGCGCTGTCTCCAGACTGCACGAGCGTGCTTCGTCTGTCTGAGGTTGGGCCCCAAGGCTTGCGCTTGCCTCGCCTGTTCGGCTCATGCTGCGTCAGTCACGACATCGACGGCCAGCTTCAGTTTAATCGCTTTGGGCGTGAGTTGAATACCGGCGCTGCCAAGAAATTGCCGAATGATCATCCTGCTCTGGTGGGACCGCTCAACCCGTCAGGAGCGACGAACCGAGCCGGCTTGGATAGTCGCCCCGCCGCAAGGACGCGAGCGGATCGAAGATCACGTCGGCAGGTGCTCTGCCCTCTCTAGGAAGCCGGCGCCGCGCGCACTTACTGAAAAAACCCAAACAGAATAAGAGCGAGAAAGGCAAACAGCAGCGCTGCAGCCGCTAGCAACACACCTTTGTTGGAGCCCCGCCGAGGTTGAGGGTCAGGCACGAGTTTTTTCCGGTTTGGGAGTTCATTCATTGGACATTAATTTGCGGCTGCAAATTAGGTTCCGCTCATGCTTGAATGCCTACAATGCCGCCCCACAGCGCCCTACAGGCGCACGACCTTCGCTAGCCATAGGCGTATCCGCTGGCCTTCTGCAAAGGACAACGCGAACGATTCCTGATTGAATGACCGGGCAATTTCCTGATCTTTCTCATTGATTTCGTTTAGCTGGTTTACTTACTGATGTTGCGAACGACAGATGTCGCCGAAACCACAACGTAGAAACACGGCGACTGCAAATCCTAGTTTAAGCCACTCGAGCAGAAGATCGGAGCGATGCCTATGTGCCGCCGAAGCGCAAGAAGCCGCTGCGGGACATGCCAGTCTCGCCAGCGCTAGTTAGGGCTGCCGGCGCGGATCTAGCGTTTCTTCGGCTTCGGCGTGATGTCCTGCGACCCGCGCCTTGTCGCCATTTTTCGCGAGAACACCGGATTTTGCCTTGTCCTTACTGGTCGGCAACTCTGGGACCGCAGCGGCCGACGGCGCCGGGCGCCAGTGGCAGATCGGTCGTGGCCTTCAACGGCAAGCACGGCATGGGCGCGGGCATGACTTCTTCGTTGCCCTAGCAATCGCAATCGGCTGCCCAACGGCAGTGCCTGGCCGCTACGCGCCACGGAAGAATTGTTCCTCTCAAGCCTCTTGGCTGGAAAAGGGCTTCCGCAAGTTCAACAACAACGCGCAAAGCCCGTATTGGCTCACATCCAAACAATCGCACATAGTGCTCCTGCGCCATCTCGGTCGCGTTTTCGCATCTTGGGTGTGTGCGGCGCGTCTCGGCGAAGGGCTATGGAGAATTCGTCTTTCGTTCCTTCGCCGCCTTGAATGAGACAGAGGGTTTCATGGCTGTCAGAAAACGACACGTACCAACCCGCTCAAGATGATCCATATGCGCCGTGATGATAGATCAGTGCCGGACCGGGCTCCCCGCTCACCACATGCCGGACGCTGCCGAGGATTAGCGCATGGCTGTGGCGAACTATGGTATCCTCGACGGTGCAATCGACCGCGGCAAGCGCACCTTCGAGTGCCAATGCGCCGCTTGCAAGGGTGGACCAGCGTGCACCCTCGTAGCGAGCCTGCGCCTTGAGGCCGCCTCGACCAGCAAAACGGTCGGCGATCGCGATCTGGTCGGCGCGTAGCACATTCACGCAGAAGTGCCGATGCCGGCTGATGGCTGCCCATGTCGACGAGCTCAGGTTGATGCTGACGACCATCACCTCCGGTTCGACCGACAAGGAATGGGCTGTGGTAATTGTTGCGCCCGTCCGCTCGTCGCCGATGCCTGCGGTGACCACGGACACGGCTCCGGCCAGGTGTCGCATCGCAAATTTTAGGGAGATCCGGGTTTCATCCGGCAGAATGCGTTCGGTTAGTGTCATCTGGATAGCCTCATCGTGTTTGCACCTTCACGACGCCCTGCGACGCAACGCCGTCTGGTAACCCAACCATTGGTGAATTTCGGTGGCGATGCTCTCGGCATGGGCGGTGACTTCAGGGATGCCCATCAGCTCGCCGACGCTGCCGCGCGCCAGCGGTCCGCTGATGAAAATATTGTCGGCCGGGTGACCTGACTTACCGACCGCGCGGCCGTGGCTGTCGGTGCCGAGACCAAGGCCGGTTGGGTCAAGACGGACCAGGCCCAGATGTCCAAGGGCGGCAATCGCCGTGTTGGTGCGAAGAATGTCCGCATGCGCCGGCCCGGTCGTCACGATCACGCTGTCGAACGTCTCAACGATGAGGTCGTGTCGGCGCCTTGACCGCTGCGTGACGCGGATACGTCCGTCGGCCTCTTCGGCCTCGACAATCGATCCGGCGCGATAAGCGAGCGTCCCCTCGTCAAGGCGGCGATCCAGCACGACTGCTACCTGTGGCGCGATGCGGAAACGATGCACGTCCCAGAGCGCGCGAAGATGGCGCACCACGCGGCGCTGCTCGGCGAGCGGCAAGGCCTGCCAGATCAACTGCCCCTGACGCCGGACAGCGTCGAGGACCGGATACCAGTCTTCGCCCTGTCGCGTCGCTGCCGCGATCGTGGCCCGGATGCGCCTGAGCAGCACCGTGGCGCTGCGTAAAGGCAGGCTGGTGAAGTCGCCTATCGGGTCGCCCTGCATGGTGGCCTGCACATGCGAGCGATAGCCATGGCGCGACAGTGCCGTGATGCGGCCGCGATGACCTCTACGGTCGAGGGCTGCAATGACGTCGGCCGAGGTCAGACCGGCGCCAACAATGAGAACACGGTCGTCGCGGCCGATCGCCTGCAGCCGTTCGAGATCGTAGGGATTGGCCACCAATCCGGCGACTGAGGCCACGCTGCGCAGCGGCGCCGGGAGGGCCGGCAATGGATGCGTCGCGGCGATCACCACAGCATCGGCGGAAAGCGTTGCGCCATCGGACAGGACAAGCCGGTAGCCCTCGCCACTGCGCTCGACCCAAGCAACTTCGGCCCTGACATGGCGGATCGCCTTGCTTTGCAGGAAGGGCTGCAGGTGGGATTCGACATAGCGGCCGAAGACCCGACGCTGCGGGTAAATCGCGCCGCCAGCGGCGATGGCCTGCGTATCGTCCAGAATAGCGCCGGTCTGCTCCAGCCAGTCGGAAAAATGGCCCTCCTCACCTGAGATCAGCGTCATCCTGGACGCCCGCACGTTGATGCGGTGCGAGGGATCGGCCGTCGAATAGGCCAGACCATAGCCGAGCGCCTCGCGCGGTTCGACGACCACGATATCGGCTGCATCGGCGGGCAGCAGCCGCGCCAGGTGAAACGCGGTTGCGGCGCCGGAAAAGCCGCCGCCAATGATGGCGACCGTCAGTTTCCCAGCCCTGCGGGAAGCGCTCAAGACTGGCTCGCGCGCAGCGCCGATGGTCGATGATCTCCGGCCACCGTTTCGCCGAACGGTCCCATGTTCACCGTCGTCGGCCGGGTCGAGATTTCGTGATCGAGCGGCAGCAGCGGCAGCACCAGTTCGCCGAAGCGATAGGCTTCCTCCAGATGCGGATAGCCGGACAGGATGAAGGTATCGATGCCAATCCTTCGGTATTCGTCGATCCGTTCTGCCACGGTCGCCGCGTCACCGACCAAGGCGGTGCCGGCGCCGCCGCGCACGAGGCCAACGCCGGCCCAAAGGTTCGGGCTGATTTCGAGCTTGTCGCGGCTGCCGCCATGCAACCGGCTCATGCGCGACTGGCCAACCGAATCCATGCGGGCGAAAACCTTCTGTGCCTCGGCGATCGTCTTGTCGTCGAGGCGGCTGATCAGCCGATCGGCATCGGCCCAGGCCCCGTCATTGGTCTCGCGAACGATGACATGCAATCGGATGCCAAAGCTCACTTCGCGGCCGGCCTTTTCGGCAAGGCTGCGCACATGCTCGACCTTGGCGGCGACGTCCGCCGGCGGCTCGCCCCAGGTGAGGTATTTGTCGATCTGCTCGGCGGCGACCGCATTGGCCGCGTCCGACGAGCCGCCGAAATAGAGCGGCGGGTGCGGCGTCTGCACCGGCGGGAACAGCAACCTGCCATCTTCGATGTGGAAATGCTTGCCTTCGAAGGCTACGGTTTCGCCGCTGAGCACGGCCTTGTAGATGTCGAGAAATTCCCGCGTCACCTCATAACGCTCGTCATGGCTGAGGAATATGCCATCGCCCTTGTTCTCGACCGGATCGCCGCCCGTGACCACGTTGATCAGCAAGCGCCCGCCCGAAATGCGGTCGAGCGTCGAGGTCATGCGCGCGGCGAGCGTCGGCGACTGCAGCCCTGGACGGACCGCAACGAGAAAGCGAAGTCGTTGCGTCAGCGGCGCCAACGCCGACGCCACCACCCAGCTGTCTTCGCAACTGCGCCCGGTCGGCAGCAGCGCGCCATAATAGCCGATGGCGTCGGCCGCCTTGGCGACCTGGGTGAGATAGGGCAGGTCGACCGCCCTGCCGCCCTCGGAGGTGCCGAGATAGCGGCTGTCGCCATGGGTGGGCAAGAACCACAGGGCCTTGATCCTGTCGGGGGCGGCAGTGCTCATGAATAGTCCTTTGTATGTTTAGCCGACGCTCAGAGACTGTTTCGAAACTCGCTCTGGCGAGTCATATGGTGGTGGTTTCGAGAACCGGCGCGCAGCGGACGTTGGGTCCGTGAGCACCGGAAGCGCAGAAAACGCCATCAGATGGCCGCCAGAGTCTCAGCTCCAGGCGTGGAGCGGCGGGTTGACCTCGTTCAGGTAATAATTGCCGAGGATCGCGTATTTCCAGCGCACCGGATCGTGCAGCGTGTGGGTGCGGGCATTGCGCCAGTGGCGGTCGAGATTGTGCTCGGCCAGCGTGGATCGCGTGCCGGCGAGTTCGAACAGTTTGTTGGTGGCATTGATCGCGATCTCCGTGGTGAGGATCTTGGATTCGGCAACTGCGATCTGCGCTTGCGCGACGGCCTTCTCGTTCGGATCGGCCACGGCGCGATCGACCGCAAGGCCGGCCTTTTCGAGAATAGCCTCGGCCGCGTTAGCGCGCAGGCGAAGGTCGCCGATTGCCTGGATGGTATAGGGATCCTGCCAGGCATGCTCGACGCCGCTGTCGATCCACGCGCGCGACTTGGTGCGCACGAAACTGACCGTCTCGTCGATTGCCGCCTTGGCGATGCCGAGATCGACCGCCGCCTGGATGATCTGGAAGATGGGTCCGTCGACTGTCGGCTTGTCATAACCCTTGTAGCCGGGGACGAGATGCGTCTTCGGCACCTTCACATTGTCGAGCAGGACCGTGCCGGAGAGCGTCGTCTTCTGGCCGAAGCTCGACCAGTCGTCGATGACGGTCAGTCCGGACGCCCCGCGATCGGCGATGGCATACCAGGCGCGCCCCTCGTCATCGAGCGCCACAATCGGCACCAGATGGGCGAGCAGGGCGCCGCTTGAATAGAATTTCTGGCCGTTGACCACGACATGGTCACCGGCATCGACAAACTTGGTCTCGAAGTCTGCGGCACGCTTGGAGCCGAACTCGGAAAACGCGTTGCCGAAGCGCGTGCCGGACAGTGCCTCGGCGAAGAGCAGCTTTTTCTGCGCCTCGTCCGAAACCGTGCGGATGGCGGCGACCACGCCGAGATGGTTCTGCGGAATCTGGCCAAGCGAGGGATCAGCCGCCGAGATGATGGTGATCACCTTCGAGAGCGTCACATAGGAAACCTCCGGCCCGCCATAGGCCTTCGGCACATTGATCGACCACAGGCCGCTCTGCGAAAACGCATCCAGCTCTTCCTTCGGCCAGATGCGCTCGCGATCCCGCTTCGACGCTTCCCTGGCGAATTCAATGGCAAGTTTTTCGGCGATGGCGATCGCCTCAGCATCGGTCTTGATGATATGCGCCTTGGCCGACGGGCGCTCGACCGGAGGCACGGCGACGCGCGCGTCGGACGGCTGCTTGGATTGGATGGTCATGCTGCAGTCTCCTGGGGAAAGTGTTGCGATGGAAGCGGCGCGCCGCCGAGATAGTAGATCTTGATGTCGTCGCGCTGGCGCAGGTCGGCAGCCGACCCTTCCAGCACGCTTTTACCGTTTTCGAGCACGGTGGCGCGGTCGGCATATTTCAGCGCCACCGCCGAATTCTGCTCGGCGACAAGGATCGAAAGACCCTCGTCCCGATTGAGCCGCTTCAAAGCGCTGAAAATTTCGTCGACGATCAGCGGCGCGAGCCCCATCGAGGGCTCGTCGAGCACGAAGAGTTTCGGCCGCGACATCAGCCCGCGACCGATCGCCGTCATCTGCTGCTCGCCGCCGGAGGTGAGGCCGGACCGCGTGCGCCGTTTCTCGAGAAGCCTCGGAAACAGCGCGTAGACACGCTCAAGGTCGGCCTTCACGCCAAGGCGCGAGGACGAGCGCCCGAGCGCACCGGTCAGAAGGTTCTCCTCGACAGTCAGCGAGCGGAAACAGTGCCGGCCCTCGAGAACCTGGACCAGGCCCTTGCGGACAAGGTGCGAGGGGCTTGCCCTTGAAACATCCTCGCCATCGAAAATGATCCGGCCGGCGGCAACGGCGCCGCGCTCTGCCGGCAGAAGATTGGATGCGGCTCGCAACAACGTCGTCTTGCCGGCGCCATTTGAGCCGAGCAGCGCAACGATCTCGCCCTTGCCGACCGAGAGGTCAACGCCATGCAAAGCGGCGATGGCGCCATTGTAGACGGCCTCGACGCGGCTGACCGACAGGATCGGATTTTCCGGGCTGGACATCGATAACTCCGCTGCGAAGATGGATGGCACGGCCGGCCCGCGGGCCGGCCGTGAGCTCTTCAAACTCAGTTGCTGATCACCGCATCGGCGTCTTCGGCCGTGCGGATCTTGAGGCCCTTTTCCTTGGCATAGGCCTCGGACGACTTCTCGATGATCGGGCGCAGCAGCTTCCAGTCGGGCGCGATCCAGTCGGACACGACGTTCCACTTCTTGCCGTCCCACTGCTGGAAGGTCACGTAGCCGTCACCTTCGTGATTGTCCCAGGAGACGTTGATCGAGTGGAACAGGTCCTTGGCACCGAGCGCCTCGACGCGCGCCGGGTCGAGCTTGAGGTGTTCGAAGCCCCAACGGACCTCATCGCCGGTCAGCGTGCGATTGCCGAATTTGGCCTGCGCGATGCGGATGGCTTCGACATTGAGGATGCCGTTGACGATGCCGAGATTGTGGTAGACCGAGCCGACGCGGCTCTTATCCTCGAGATTGCCCTTGCCGGCGTCGTAGACCGTCTTGACGATCTCCTTGACGACCGGATAGTCGGCGCCAGACGCCTGGGTGGTGATGGCGGTGTAGCCCTTGGCGGAGTCGCCGGCGGGGATGACGTCCTCTTCAGAGTTGGACCAGACATTGCCGACGATGTGATCGGCCGGGAAGCCGGTCTTCTGCGCGGTCTTGAGCGCAACCGGGTTCATCACGCCCCAGCCGCGCAGCACGACATAGTCGGGGTGCTCGCGACGGATGGTTAGCCACTGCGCCTGCTGCTCGTTGCCGGGGTGCGGAACTTCAATCTGCGACAGCTCGAAGCCGTATTTCTGCGACAGCAGCTCATAGATCGGGATCGTCTCCTTGCCGTAGGGCGAGCCGTGATAGAGCACGACGATCTTCTTGCCCTTGAGCTTGTCGAGGCCGCCTTCCTTGGAGGCGATGTAGTTCACGATGCCCGATGTTTCGCTGTAGGGGTTGAGCAGCAGCGGGAAGACGTAAGGGAATACCCGGCCGTCGGTGGTGTCGGTGCGGCCGTGATTGATGGTGATAAGCGGCACCTTGTCGTCGGTGATGCGGTCGATCATGGCGTAGGCGATGCCGACCGAGAGCGGGTTCCAGGCGGCGATGCCGGGATTGCTCTTCAACCGTTCGTAGACCTCGACGCCCCTCTCGACCTCATACTGGGTTTCGCCCTCGCTCCAGGTCAGCTTGACGCCATTGACGCCGCCGTCGCGGATGTTGATCAGGTTGAGATAGTCGATGAAGCCGCCGAAGAAGCCGGTGCCGCCCGCGGCATAGGGGCCGACGCGGTAGCTCTGCAGCGGGAAATATTGTTCGTCGGCATGGACGGCTGTCGCGCCGAGCACGAAAGCGGTGGCGATCGCCGCTTTCTTGAGGTGATTGAAGAAGGTCATGAGTTGCGTCTCCTGAGGTGGGTCCGTGAGAGAATGTCGAGCGGCGCTCAGCTGGACCTTGAGCCGATCCGTCGTTTCAGGCGGTCGAAGAGGGCCGACAGCCCGTTCGGTTCCGCGATGAGGAAAATGATGATGAGCGCGCCAAGCACGATGCGCTGGCTCATGTCGAGCACACCAGAATCGAACAGGCCGCCGAACACGAAGGCGCCGAGCCGAGACAGAACGAGCGGGAAGACGACGATGAATGCGGCGCCCAGAAACGCACCGCGTATCGAAGCCAGCCCGCCGATGATGATGATGAACAGGATCTGGAACGAGCGGTCGAGATTGAAGCCGGCCGGCTCGACCGTGCGCAGATAGGTGAAGGCCCACAGCACGCCGGCGACGCCGATGATGAAGGACGAAATGGCGAACGCCAGCAGCTTGGTCCGCAGCACCGGCACGCCAATGATGCGCGCGGCGGTTTCATTGTCGCGCACGGCGATGAAATTGCGGCCGGTGGCGCTGTTGACCAGCCGCCAGACCAGTGCCGTCAGCAAGGCGACGGTGGTGACGGAAAGTAAATAGCGTCCGGCGGCACCGTCGAGCGAAAACCCGGCGACGGCAAGGTGCGGCGCGGAAATCACCCCGGACGGATTGTCGTTGGAGAACCAGCCGAACTTGGTCAGCGCCCACTGCACGAAAAACTGGGCGGCCAGCGTCGAGACAGCGAGATAGAAGCCGCGCAGGCGCAGGCTCGGCAATCCGAAGATGACGCCGATGCCGGCGGCCGAAATTCCCGCCAGGATCATGGTCGCCGCCAGCGGCAGTCCTTCCACCCGCAGGTTGAAATTGTATGCGGCGAAGGCGCCTACCGCCATGAAAGCGGAGGAGCCAAGCGAAAGCTGGCCGCAATAGCCGGTCAAGAGGTTGAGGCCGACTGCCGCCAGGCTGAGCGCCAGGAACGGCAGCAGGATCGCCTCAACCAGATAGCTCGAGGCATAGGCCGGGATCAGGCCGTAGGCGACGACGATCAGCACGGCCGGCAAAGCGAATTTCCGGGCGAACTTCTGCCAGTCGATTGGAAGCCTGGCGGCGTCGAGCGCTTGCACGGCCATCGGTCAGACCCTTTCGACGGTTTTCTGGCCAAACAGGCCGGAGGGACGCACCAGCAGCACGACCAGCGCCAGCGCATAGGCGAACCAGCCTTCGATGCCGCCGCCGACGAAGGGGCCGAGATAGACCTCGGCGAGCTTTTCGCTGGCGCCGATGATCAGGCCGCCGACGATGGCGCCAAGGATGGAATCGAAGCCGCCAAGCACCAGCACCGGCAGCGCCTTCAACACGATCAGTGACAGCGAGAACTGGACGCCGAGGCGGGCACCCCACAGCAGTCCCGCGACCAGCGCCACGAAGCCCGCGGCCGTCCACACCGTTCCCCAGATCCGCGGCAGCCGCAGTCCGACGGCAAGGGCCGCGAACTGGTCGTCGGCGACGGCGCGAAACGCCAGCCCGATCCGGGTCCAATAGAAGAAGGCGCTCAAGCCCGCCACCATCGCTGCGGCGATGCCAGCTGCCAGAAGGTCGAACGACGAGATCAGGATGCCGCCGACCTCGAAGGGCGTGTCGTCGATGCCGAGATCAAGCCCGTGCACCTGCGTTCCCCAGATCAGCTGGGCTGCACCCTCGATGATGTAGGACAGGCCAAGCGTGGCCATGAACAGCGTCATCGGCGAGCGGTTGACCAGCGGCCTGAGCACGGTACGCTCGATGGTGAAACCCAGCGCGACCATGACTGCGAAGGTGATCAGCAGCGCAAGCGCAAACGGGATGCCGCGTTCGACCAGGCTGACAAAGGTGAGTGCCGCAAACAGCACCATCGACCCTTGCGCGAAGTTCAGCACACCCGACGTCTTGTAGATCAGCACGAAGCCGATGGCGACGAGCGAATACATGACTCCCGACAACAGGCCGCCGACCAGCACTTCGACAACGAAGAGAAAATCATAGTAGCTCATCAGATGCCCTCGCCATCCTCGCCCTCGGCGGTGCCGAGATAGGCCCGGATCACGTCCGGATCGGCGCGCACTTCGGCCGGCGTGCCGTCGGCGATCTTGCGGCCGTAATCGAGCACGGCGACGCGGTCGGATAGGCCCATGACGACCCCGATGTCGTGCTCGATCAGGATGATGGTGACGCCATGCCGGTCGCGCGCGGCGCGCACGAACCCGGCCATCTCGGCTTTCTCGGTCGCCGTCATGCCCGCCATCGGTTCGTCGAGCAGCAGGATCTTCGGCTCGGCAACCAGCGCTCGCGCCAGTTCGACCCGCTTCTGCAAGCCGTAGGGCAGCGTCGCGACCAGCTGATCGGCGACCGTTTCCAGATGCAGGAAGGCGATTGTCTGGTCGACCTTTGCGGCAATCGCAGCGTCTTCGCGCCTGGCGCGTGGCAGGCCGGCAATATGTTCGACAAAACTGGCGCGCCTGGTGTGGACGCGGCCCGACGCGATGTTGTCGTGCACGGAAAGCCCGGGAAAGAGCGCCAGGTTCTGGAAGGTGCGCGCGACGCCCAGACGTGCCAGACGGTTCGCGGGCACACGGGAGAATGACTGGCCGGCGATCGCGATCTTGCCGTGGTCGGCGTGATAGAGGCCGCTGATGATGTTGATCAGCGAGGATTTGCCTGCGCCGTTGGGGCCGATCACGGCGCGGATTTCGCCGCTCTTGACCTCGAGATCGACATCGCTCAGCGCCGTGACGCCGCCGAACGAAATGCCAATCCCGCTCAGAGTCAGGATCGCATCGACCTTTGCCGACAGGCGCGCCGGGCGCGTGTCCGTGAGTGGACCAGCGCCAGCAAGAATGCCGGGGATTTCGGGCGCACGCTCGTATGCGGCGGCTCCCAGCGAAGCACCAATCATGACACGTTCCTGATTTTCAAGGAGTGCGCGGCCCGCAGGCCGCGCCCTGGCCTATTCGGCGGCGACAAGCTCCCTGTCACGCGCCGCTTCCAGTTCGCGCACCAGCGGGATGATGCGCTTGCCGAAGAACTCGACCTCTTCCTGGAAATGCAGGAAGCCGAGCAGGATCAGATCGGCGCCGGCATCCTTCAGCTTGAGGATGCGTTCGGCGATCTGTTCCGGCGTGCCGATGAGATTGCTGCGGAAGCCGTCATTGTACTGCACGAGATCCTCGAGGGACGACTTCGCCCAGTTGCCCTCGCCTTCCGGCGAGGCCTTGCCGGCATTCTTGACCTGGTCGGCAAAGCCCTGCACCGCTTCGGGATTGGCCTTGGCGACGATCTCGTCCAGCACGGCGCGTGCTTCCGCCTCGGTTTCGCGAGCAATGGCAAAGGCGTTGACGCCGATCTTCACCTTGTGGCCATTCGCCTTCGCCTTGGCCTTGATATCGTCGACCTGCTTCCTGATCTCTTCGGGCGTGTTGCCGTTGGTGAAATACCAGTCGGACACCCGCGAAGCCATGTCACGCGCGGCGCGCGACGAGCCGCCCTGGAAGATCTCGGGCTGCGGATCGATCGGCTTCGGCTTCATCGAGTAGTTGGTGAAGCGATAGAAGTCGCCCTTCAGCGTGAAATTGTCCTCGGTCCAGATGCCGCGCAACGCGCGGATGAACTCCTCCGAGCGGCGGTAGCGCTCGTCGTGGTCGAGCCACAGCTCGCCGATGGCGGCGAACTCGCCACGGAACCAGCCGCTGACAACATTGACGGCCACGCGGCCATTGGTCAGGTGGTTGATGGTGGCGATCTGCTTGGCCGCCAGCGCCGGGTTCCATGGACCGGGCAAGACGGCGGCAATCACTTTCAGCGTCGTGGTGGCGGCCAGCAGTGCGTGGCTGAACGACACGGATTCGTGCTGGTTGTCGGCGCCGTAGCCGGCGGTGAAGCGGATCTGGCTCAGTGCGTAGTCGAAGCCGTTGGCCTCTGCGATCTGGGCGAGCTTGCGGTTATAGTCGATGTCCCAACCGGTCCGCTGCTCGATGTTGGAGATGACCAGGCCGCCGGAGACGTTCGGAACCCAGTAGGCGAATTTCAGGCCGTCGGAATGAGACGTCATGTCGTTGTTCCCTTTTGGTTGGCTCAGCCGACGCGCGCTGCGGCGGCGGCATTTGTATGGTTGGAATTGAGCAGTGAAACCGCTTCGGATGCGGCCCGTGAAATGCGTTCGCGTATCGCCTCGCCGACGATTTCGGCGCCGATGAAATCGTCGGGCGCCCCATAGACGCCGGTCGGTACGGTGACGGCGCTCAAAAAGCCGAATAATGGCCGCAACTGATGTTCGAGAACCAGGCCATGGTATGGACTTCCGCCTGTCGCCGCGAGAAGCACGGTCTTGCCGGCGAGCGCGCGATAGTCGACGAGGTCGAACAGGTGCTTGAGGGCGCCGGTGTAGGAAGCCCGATAGACAGGCGTTCCGACCACGAGCAGATCGGCCTTCTCGACACGCTGGATAATCGCTTCGCCGGACGCGCCGAGGGCGCCACGGGACAGTCCGACAAAAAGCGAAGGCGCCGCCTCGGTGATTTCGATCAGGCCCGTGTCTGCCGGGACGCGCAGCGCCACGTCCTTGACCAGCGCGTTCACCACCGCGGTTGTGCGCGATGGCGTGCTTACGCCGCCGGATATTCCAAGAACCGATAGCCTTGCCAACTCATCAATCTCCCAGACCCTGCATGCGCATCGGTCATTTCCAAACCGGGGCAGACGATATTCGACAAAATCTATAGAGATAAGGAACGACGTTTCGATTTTTCGCCTTTGGCGAGAAAAATCCGGTTCTGCTAATGTGCGGTAGCAACGTCCATCTGGCGATGGCCGGGAAGGATCAAAACGGCTCGCAGTCATCTATCGACATTTTTGAAAGCGCCGATGCCTTTGGGCAATAAGGTTCGTTGCCATGATGCCTGGCGTCGCCGTCGCGCAATACTACGAAGCGGCTTCCCTTGCCGGCGGCATCACCAGTTTCTGGGTGCCCAATCGGGATTGTCTCTTTCCATGGTGCGCGACATTGGCTTTAGGATTAGCCGCAGCGACAGTTGGGACACACGCATCCTTGTGGACGCCTCGAGTGCGACAACGTCCAGCAGCGCTGGACGGCTGGACGGCGCCAGTTGCTCGCGATCGACACGGGCAAGCTCTATGGCGGGCGTGGGGATTTCCTGCCGGTGGCCGAGGCGATAGCCTAGCAGATTCGTCACCGCCTATATCACCCACGGCGTCAATGACGGCCCAGGAATCTGGTGGGCTTTTCTGCTGGGTCAGGTGTTGAATGTGGGCCGATCGTAAGTCCGCGATCAATCCGCCGCAGCTCGGCGGCCTTGACCACCCGTTGCAGCTCGCCGACGTCACGAAATGACGGACGGGCACCAGGAAGTCCCACGGGTTGCCTCTTCACGCCAGCACGCCTGTGCCACCGTCGCTGCCTAAGAGGCGGCGACGGTGGCCGCTTGAAGCAGAACCCGCGCGCCGGTAACCGCGTGGGCAGGCTCCACATATTCCGCCTCGTTGTGGCTCAGCCCGTCACGGCACGGCACAAAGATCATCACGGCAGGCGCCACCCGGGCGAGGAACAGCGCGTCATGGAATGCACCCGAGATCATCTGTTTGTGCGGCAGCTTTAGGCTATTGGCGGCCTCCTCGACGGTTTTGACCATATCGGGAGAGAATGCCGCCCCCGGCATGTCGAACGACCGACTGATCGTTACCGTGCAATGCTGAGCTTCTGCCTCCGCCGCGCACACCTGGCGCAGTTCTGCTTCGATGGCATCGAGCCGCTCTACCCGCGGATGCCTGATATCGACGGCGAAGACCACAGACTGCGGTATGGCGTTGATCGATCCCGGCTGGGCGGTCACCCGGCCCACCGTCAGCCTTGCCCTGCTGTCGAACGGCATGATCGTCGTCTGGAGCCTGTGAATCGCGGCAACGGCCGCGACCATCGGATCCCTACGGTAGGGGAGGCCGGTTGTGCCGGCGTGACCGGCGGCGCCCTCAATGCAGACCTCCAGCCAGCGCGTACCTTGCACGGCTGTGACGATACCGATCGGCAACCGCTCCTTTTCCAGCGATGGTCCCTGTTCGATATGCAGCTCGATGTAGCCGGATATCGGCATGCCGAGGGGGCGAAGGGTTGCCTCTGGCAAGGCGGAGATCGTTGCCCCGACCTCCTCTGCGAGGGACGCACCGTCGCTGCCGACTATGGACCGCCATGCGCAAATGTCGGCTCCGGTGAAGGCCATGGAGCCCATGACACCCGGCGTAAACCGGCTGCCCTCTTCATTGGCCCAGGCGACGACCTCGATCGGCATCCGAGTCTCGGCCCTCGCGTCCTCCAGCGCTTCGAGCGCCTCGAAGGCGGAAAGCGTACCGAGCGCTCCATCGAAGCGCCCGCCGGTCGGCTGGCTGTCGAGGTGGCTGCCGATAAGCAGCGGCGGCAGGGTGGCATCCGTGCCCTCGCGGCGGATGAAAAGGTTTGCCATGGCGTCCTGGAAAACCGCGAAGCCGCGCGCGAGCGCCAATTCCGCCAACAGGCGCCGGGCGCCGCGATCCTCGATGCTGAACGCCTGTCGGTTTACGCCACCGGCTGGCGTCGCGCCGATCCGGGCGAAGGCATCGAGCCGGCCCAGCAGCCGCTCGCCGTCGATCTCCGGCACTAAAGTCACCGCTTGAGGCCGCGGATGAAGGCCTTCACCCGTTGCGGATCGACCTGATTCCACCACACTCCATCATGTTTCAGCGAGCTGGCGACAATGACGCCGTCGACGATGTCCAAGATATCGTTGGCGTTGTCGGGTGTCACCCCGCTGCCGACAAGCATCGGCAGTCCGGCGGCGTCCTTGATCATCCTGATGTAGCTGAGGTCGGCGGCGTGGCCAGTGCGCTGGCCGGTGGCGATCACCGCGTCGGCATCGAAGAACACGAGGTCCTTGACCTGCTCCTCGATCGGCCGGTCGCCGACGATCGCGTGGGCGCCATGCTTGACATGCGCGTCGGCGAAGATGCGGATACCGTTGGCTCGAAGCCTAGCGCGGAAACGCATGGCGCGCGCCGCTTCGCCTTCGATAAAGCCCTCGTTGGCGACATAGGCGTTGGCCCATTGATTGACGCGCACGAAGGAAGCACCGGAGGCACTGGCGATCGAAAGCGCGGGAATGGAGGCATTGGCAAGCACATTGATGCCGATCGGCCGGCCGAGTTCTCTGCGGATCCGGTCTGAGACGACAGACATGTAGGCGGAGGTTTCCGGCCCGATATCATCCGGCTTGGAAAACGGCACGTCACCATGGTTTTCGGCGATCACGCCGTCACACCCTCCCTGCAAATAGGCTTTGGCGTCGTCGAGGCCGCGTTGATAGATGGCCTCGATCGCCTCGCCATGGTAGCGCGGCGCCCCCGGCAGGGGGGCGAGATGAACCACGCCGATCACCACCTTGCTTCTGCCGAAGATCGACTGCAGCGCATCATTCGTCACCTGGCCGACGGGTTTGGGGGATTGTGTCATGCGGTTTCCGCTTCTGTTGTTTCCATGAGCAGTTTCATCTCCCGCCTGCCGGGGCAGGACTCAAGCGTGCCGGCGCGTCCGACCGAGACAGCGGCCGCGCGGACCGCAATCCGCGCTGCCGCGGGGAGCTCCATGCCGGCCGCAAGGCAACCAGCGAGGCAACCGCAAAAGACGTCGCCCGCGCCGCTGGTGTCTAGCACGGCCACCCTGGGCGCCGCGATCCGGTCGATCCGTCCTTGGTTATCGACCAGGCAGCCGAGTGCGCCAAGCGTCACGATGGCAGCGCCGGCGCCCTGACGGATCAAGTCGCGGGCCGCCATGGCAGGGTCGCCAGCCCCGGTCAGTTGCGCCGCTTCGCCCGCGTTGGCGATGACGACGCTGACGTCGCTCAAGCCCGGTGTGTGGTCGGCCGCAAGCGGGCTCGGATTGAAGATCGTCATCGCTCCCGCGCCCCGCGCCACCTTCAGGCAAGTGGCCGTGATATCCGGACCCAGATTGCCCTGAAATACTACGATATCGCCGCGTGCGATCGATCGGGTAAAACCGCTGTCGGCCATAGGATTGTACGCGGCGGCGCAACTGGCTCCGGTGACGATGAGGTTTTCGCCGCGCGCATCGACCATGATCGTCGACCGATCGCTGGGCAGTGCCAGTACCGCCAGATGGCTGGCATCGAGATCGCGGCTCAACTGCTCTGCGATCCAGGCTCCGGCGGGATCGTTGCCGATCGCGGCACGGAAGCGAACATCGGCTCCGGTGCGCGCCGCGGCCAGCGCCTGGTTCGCACCCTTGCCGCCAAGTCCGTCAGCATGTTCCGATGCGTTCAGCGTCTCGCCTGCCGCCGGAAACCGGTCCAACCGAAACGTTGTATCGACGCAAACATTGCCGACGACATGGACGCGCATGGCTAATCCCTGGCCGTTGCCCAGCCTAGCATCTGTTCGAACAACGTCTTGTAGCCATTCCAGGCGATGAAGCCCGGCGGCAGCCAATGCGGCCCTACATCCGACGTCCAGGCGACGGTGCGGCCTTGGCCATATTTGCCGGTCGCCAGCAGCGGCAGCGAACGGTAGTCGGAAGAGACGGTGGCGAGAACTTCCGCGCCGTCCTTGACCGTGACCTCGTTGAAGCCAAGCAGGATTGGCCAATCCTTGCCGAGGCCCTTGAGGATCGGATGGGTCTGCGGGCCGACGACGACCGGCGCATAGCCTTCTGGAACCTCGACACGGTCGTCCACCGGCAGGCAGATGACCGGCAAAACGTCCTCAACCGGCGTCTTGTGATAGCGCGCGCCACCATTGATGCCCTGGAAGCTGTAATACCCGCCGAACATCAGCAGGCCGCCGCCATTGCCGACATAGTCGCGCAACAGGCGCAGCCGGTTCGGCGTCGGTTTGGAGTGGATCCAGGTATCGGGGTGAAGCAGCAGCGTGTTGGCTCCAAGATCGGAGAGCACGACCGCGTCATAGGCCGAAAGCGCTTCCATGGTCTGCGGGAAATTCCGCTGTGCCTCATGCGCCGGCATGAAGGTGACGTCGAACAGGCTGTCCTTCAGCGCGGCCAGCAACTCATCGGCACCGGTGTGATAGGTCACGGTGGGAAACTGATCGAAGCCTTTGATGTGGGTCGCGGTCGAGACCCAGGACTCGCCTGCGAGAAGAACCTTCTTCCTGGACATGTAGTCTCCCTATCTTGTTTTGGAGCCGCGGCTCAGAGGCCCTCGGCGAACACAGTCTTTGGATTGTCGATGAGCATCGTGTCGATTGCCGACTGCTCGACACCATGGCGTTTCAGTCTCGGCACGAAATGCTTGAGGATGAAGCCGTAGCCGAAACCGCCGAAGCGGGTCAGCATGATCTTGAGAAAGACGTCCTGCGACAGCAGAATCCTGTCGAGCAGTCCCATATCGATCAGCGAGCGGATCGCCCGCGCATTCTGCTCGTCGGACGGCGACTGCGCATCCTGGTCGGCATAATAGAAATCCATGCCGATCATGTCGTATTCCAGGAAGGCGCCACGCGCGGCGAGGCTTTGCTGGTAGGCAAGATCGTTGTGGCTGGGGTTCATGTGGCAAAGCACCGTATGCCGGAGATCGGCGCCTTCTGCCTCGACCACGTCAAGCACATCATGCGCCAGCCGCTCCCAGCCGGGCAGATGAATCGTCAGCGGCACGCCGGTCATCTTGGCCGCACGGGCGGAGGCCCGCAGCGACTTGCGCTCCTCGTCGGTAAAATCCTTGCTGACGCCAACCTCACCGATAATGCCGGCAATGATTTCGGGCTGCGCCGACCCGCCGCCGACATCATTGACGAGGAATTCGGTGACGTCGTCAACGTCCATCGCTTTCAGCCAGACGGGATGGGTGTGCTGCAGGTAGAAGCCCGTCCCCATGACGATCCGCAATCCAGAGGCGCGGGCGATGCGCGCCAGCTTCACCGGATCGCGGCCAATGCCAATGTTGGTCGCATCCACCACGGTATGGCCGCCGAGCGCCCGGTATTTCGCCAACTCCGAAAGG
The DNA here is from genome assembly GCF_040320115.1 of Mesorhizobium sp. M0802. Classification (NCBI taxonomy): domain Bacteria; kingdom Pseudomonadati; phylum Pseudomonadota; class Alphaproteobacteria; order Hyphomicrobiales; family Phyllobacteriaceae; genus Mesorhizobium; species Mesorhizobium sp. M0802. The sequence goes on along the minus strand of NZ_JAMYOY010000001.1, from coordinate 277,040 downwards.
GCTAGGTCGCTGTCGTCGAGCGAGACGTTGTCGCGGTTCATGTAGGGGTTCATCCGCAACTCGCCGATGATCTCCATGCTGACCGGCTGCTCGCCGATCTTCTTCTCGTCGGGATGGCAAGGGCATTTCCACGACGTCGCGCCATCGAGCAGTATGTGTTCATGCATCAGCGTCACGCCCATATCGGCGATCGCAACCGGGCCAGTAACGGTCATCACCGTGCCGGAGCGAACACCGATCGGTGCCCGTTCCCTTGGCTTGTCGTCGAACAGATGATCCATGTCAGCGGCTCCGCGTTGCGCCCTTGAACAGCCGGAAATTCAGCCAGATGGCAACGAGGATGATTGTGCCGGTAACGATCGGCGTCAGGAAGGGCGACATATGCGCAAGGATCAAGCCGTTGCCGATGACCGCGACGGTCAACGCGCCGAGCACAGTGCCGATGATCGTACCGCGCCCGCCGAACAGACTGGTGCCGCCAAGCACCACGGCGGCGATGACATCGAGCTCGAAACCCTGGCCGGCATTCGACGAGCCGGAACCGAGCCGGGCGGCGAGGATGATGCCGGCCACCGCCGCCGCCATGCCCGACAGGATGTAGACGAAGAGCGTCATGAAGCGCGTATCGACACCGGCTCGGCGCACGGCCTCTGTATTGGCGCCGATGCCGGTGACATAGCGGCCGAACGGCGTCTGGTTGAAGGCGAGATAGGCAATGATCAGCACGACAAGGGCGAGCAGCGCCGGTACCGGCACGCCGAGAAACCAGGCCCTGCCGATGTTGACGAAGAAGCTGGTCGGTTCGACCGGGATCGAATAGCCGCCGGTAATCAGCAACGCCACGCCGCGGATGACGGAGAGCCCGGCAAGGGTGACGATGAAGGGCGGTATCCGCTCGTAGGCGATGAAGAAGCCGTGCAAGGCGCCGATCGCAGCACCAAGCGCCAGCATGGCGATGACGACCAGCGGCCATGGCAGGTCGGCCTGCAGGAAAACCGCCGACAGCGTTGCCGTCAGCGCCAGCACGGAGCCGACCGAGAGGTCGATGCCGCCGGTGGTGATGACGAAGGTCATCGCGGCCGCAACGATCAGCAGCGGCGCCGACTGGCGCGCGATGTTGAGCAGATTGGGCGTCGTCAGGAAGGAACCGGTGATCAGCGAGAAGACCACGCAGACGACGATGAAGAACAGCGCAATCGAGACGACGCTGCCATTGGCTAACGCCACATCCTTCCACGTGCTGTTGTGAGCGCGTTTGGGCGAGGCGCCAACACCGGCGGAGGTAACGTTCATGGTTGGACCCCCTCATCGCGGCTTGCGCGGGCCGAGCGCGCGGTGAATTTGCGGCCGACGATCAGGTTGACGACCTCCTCGATGCTGGTCTCGCCGATCTTGCGCTCGGCGACATTGCGGCCTTCGTACATGACCTGGATACGATCGCAGACCAGGAACAGATCCTGCAGGCGATGGGTGATGAGGATGACGCTGACACCACGGGCGCTGACGGCGCGGATGAGTTCCAGAACCGCCTCGACTTCCGCCACCGCAAGGGCGGCCGTCGGCTCGTCCATGATCAGCACCGACGGATCGAAGGAAGCCGCGCGGCCGATGGCGATCGACTGGCGCTGCCCACCGGAGAGGTTTTCGACCTTGAGCTTGGTATCGGCAATGACGATGCCGAGCCGGTCGAGCATCTGGCGCGTCTCGCCATGCATGCGCTTGTTGTCGAGAAAGGGGACGCCGAGAACGCGGCGACGCGGCTCGCGGCCGAGGAAGAGATTGCCCGCCACATCCACCGTGTCGCAGAGCGAAAGGTCCTGGTAGACCATCTCCACCCGCGCGGCGCGGGCATCGGCCGGCGACGAGAAAGACACCGCCTTGCCATTGATCTCGATGGTGCCGGCATCAGGAATGACCGCACCGGACAGCACCTTGCTCAAGGTGGATTTGCCGGCGCCATTGTCGCCGACCAGACCGAGCACTTCGCCAGGCTTCAGGTTCAGCGAGACATCGTCCAGCGTCTGGATAGGGCCGTACCGTTTGGAAATACCGGTCATCCTGACGCGGTAGGTCTCGCCATCGCTCATCATGGTTCCAATTCTCTGGGCGCGACATGTTCAATTGGTCGCCGGGCTGCGCAGGCAACCCTCGGGTCAATGCGCAGCCCAGCGGTCCGGAAAGGATACTACTTGAACATGTCCTTGAACTGGCCGACATTTTCCTTGGTCACGATGGTGATCGGAACGTTGATGATCGGGTCGATCTTCTCGCCCTTCTTGAGCTTGACGAAAGCTTCGATGGCAGCCTTGCCTTCACCGGCCGGATCCTGCTGGACGACAGCGACCACCCAGCCCTCTTCGAGACCCTGCACCGCCGACTTGGTCAGGTCCCAGCCGAACACCTTGACGTCGCCCGTACGGGCCTGGCTGGAGACGGCGGAAACCGCGCCGAGCAGAGCCGGCTCGCCGGTCGCGTAAAGCGTCGTCATGTCAGGATTGGCAGTCATCAGGTTTTCGGAGGCGGACAGGGCGACGTCCTGGACGTTCTGGCCGTCGACCGTGTCGAGGAAGGTGACCTTCTGGCCGCTGTCGGTGACAGCCTTCTTGAAGCCGTCGAGGCGCTGGTTCTGGATGAACGAATTGAGCGCGCCGACGACGCCGATCTTGGCGGTGCCGCTCAGCTTGGTCTTGACGTATTCGGCGTAGAACTTGCCGATATCCTCGCCTGCCTTGGTGTTGTCAACGCCGACGAAGGCGACGTTGTCGCCATTTGGGATCTGCGCGTCAATGGCGATGACCGGAATGCCGGCGGCTTTGGCCGCGGTGATGGCCGGCTTCACGCCGTTGACATCGATGGCGACGAGAATGATGCCGTCGACCTTCTGGGTGATGTAGTTCTCGATGGCGTCGTTCTGCGCGCTTGGTACATTGTTGGCGTTGAAGATGACGAGGTCCACGCCGGCAGCCTTTGCGGCAGCCGTTGCGCCGTCATTGATCTGGTTGAAGAACAGGGCCTGCTGGTTGATGGTCACCAGCGCATAGGTCTCGGCCATGGCCGAAGCAGAGCCGAGGGCGAGGGTCATGGCGATGGCTGCGGCGCAGCCTGAAAGGATCTTGGTAAGACGCATTCCGGTTCCCCTTGGTTTTCTCGAAAAGGCCCTTGATCGGGCTCACCTGGCGCCTGAGCGCAGAGCATATTTCAAGATGCTTGATTTCTTGTCAAGTGACTTGAATTGGCATCAACGAAGACAAATGAGGGGCTCGCCCTATCAGAATGTTGCCGGCGTGTTCACCCAGAAAATGCTGGCGCGTTCGTCGCCGACATTGCGGTACCAGTGCGGCAGTTCGGAATTGAAGACGAAGGAATCGCCGGCCGACAGGCGAAACGTCTTTTCGCCGACCATCAATTCGATCGCACCTTCCAGGAGGTAGCCGACTTCCTCGCCAGCGTGCTGGATCGGGCCGGCGCTCTCACCTCCCGCCTCGATGTGATGGATGTTGCACTGCAGGAGATGGCCGGGCGAATACGGAATGACGCGCTCGAGCGAAATGCCTTCGCCGCGCCGAAGCGGATCGAGCGCGATCAACGGCCGCGATCCAGCCCGAAAGACGATGCCTTCCTCACCATCGGATTCCTCGAACATCCAGCCAATGTTGGTGCCAAGCACCTCGACAAGCCGGTGCAGCATGGGAAGCGAGGGCGAGACCTTGCCGTTCTCGACCTTGGAAAGCAGGCTTTCAGAGCAGTTCGCGGCGGCAGCTAGCGCCTTCAAGGTCAGCCCACGCGTCTGCCGGGAGAGTTTCAACCGTATGCCGAGCCGCAGAAGGCTGGTGGCGGTCGAGCGCTCGTCGCCGCCCTTGCTGTTTTGGGTGTCCATCTTGTTCATTTGGGGACGCGAACATCTCCGCTGGTTGGGCTGACTCGTAAAACTGATCCCAGGCGTTGTCCATCCTGTGAAAAACGGACGATGCATCCAATCGACTCGGCTGGGCTTTTCAAAACCATCATCCCCGACCAAACGCTACGACGCCTTCGGCGCATTTGCGAGTAACTGCCCGATGCATGCCGCAGAGGTACCGTCATCGACCACTGATACCACAGCAAGATGCCTAACTCCTCGGGAGAGCCGCGTTAGCTGAGCGTGAGCAACTCGCCTCGCGCAACTCCCACAAGCGTGTGGCTGGCGCGCGGCCACCCGGGGAGCCTGTTTGGGATTCACCTGAACTACATTCCCGGCAGCTTCCGCCCAGGGACCGGTCCGGGATCGCCGCCGATTCTATCGAGGAGCAGGCGTTCCTGGATAACGGCGTCGCTTTCTCGACCGAGGAAGGCGTCTATGCGTCGCTGCAGGCGACCAAGCCGCAGACGCTCGCCTTCGCGCTCCGCGACAGCCCGCCGGGCTGGCGGCATAAGACCGCCGCTTGCCAGCTGACCGATCGGCGTCATACGCGATCGCGTATACATCAATTTTATACGCAACTCCGTATATTACGATCAATACGCGATCGCGTATATTGCGAGCATGGAGGCCCATCATGACAGACCAGATCGCTCGCAACGAAAAACAACTCGGGGCCATCCTGCGCCGCGCCCGCAAGAACGCCGGGCTCACGCAAGGCTCGCTCAGCAACCAGATCCAGCTGCGCCCTGGCGCTATCGGACGAAGGAGCGTTTGGTCAGTCTGCCTGCTCCCAATCAACCGGGATTTAAGGACGCATACCAGGCAGCGTTCGAAGGCCGAAAGTCCCCCAGCCACCCGTCGTCCAAATGCCTGGTGCCGCCCTGCCAGGCACATTTGGAGCGGCCTTTCAACGGTTGAAGATCTCAGTCAAGTGGTTGGCGCTTGACGAAGCCAGCAAGCGCAAGAACACGCGGCTGATTGAAGAATTTCTGGAACTGCGGGTGGTCCCAGATCACGCACTGATTTGGCGCGACGTACCGGTTAAGAACCTTAGACGTATCCATATTGAAGAGCTTCTTGGCCGCTTCATCGCCACACCCCCCAAGCACCTGCTGGTGGGCATACGCAAGCTGGTCTATGTAGCACTGCGACAAGATTGGATCAAATCGATCCCACAGCAGCGGTCGAGTGGCGCCCGGCCTATGTCGGTTGGAAAGCTTGGTCGCGCGAAGCGATGGCGCAATTTGAAAACCGTTGGCACTTGGGCACCGCAGCACGCACTTGCTATGGTTTGGGGCTTTGGCTCGGCAACCGCCGCGGCGACGTCGCGGGCCTGCGCTGGGACCAGAGGGTCACCCGCCGTGTCTTCATCGATGGCGTCGAGCGTCACTTTGACGGGTTTGATATCGTTCAGGGGAAGAACAAGGGACGAACAGGCGGCAAACGGCTTTTCGTGCCGATCACGCCGATGCTGTCCGAGATCCTGGATGCGGCTGACAGGCGCGGCGAGACCGTCTTGGTCAACGCCTATGGGGAGCCCTTCTCCGCCAAGTCCTTGACTGGAATGATGGCGCATTGGTGCAAGCTTGCCGGTCTTCCGAAGGGCCTTACCCTGCATGGTTTGAGGAAATCGCTCGGTGTTTATCTGGCGGAGGCCGAGGCCTCCACCAGGCAGATGATGGACGTCCTCGGTCACGACGATATCGATCATGCGGAGCTCTATTCGCGCGAGCATAGCAGGTACGGCTGGCGGTCCAGGGGATCGAGTCGTGCGGCTGGTCACGCGCAAGCCGATGCTTGGCGAACCTGTTGGCGAACCTCGTGGCGAATCACCCTATAACACATTGATAAATAACGATAATGGTGGGCCCGGAGGGACTCGAACCCCCAACCAAGCGGTTATGAGCCGCCGGCTCTAACCATTGAGCTACAGGCCCCACGCGCGCTGGATTAGTGTTTTTCCTTGCGCGGCACAAGGCTTTCCGGACGGGCTGGCCGAGATCGCCCAAATCAGCCCATATTCGCGCCCTAGTCGACAGGCGCGACTGGATCGCACATCGAGGAGATTTTCATGACCAGACATATTTTGCCGCTCGCACTTGCCGCCGCGATCGCTTTTCCGGCGATGGCAAGCGCTGCCGATTCGCTGCCCCCGCCCCGGATCATCGTGTCGGGTGAAGGCCAGTCGACCGTGGCGCCCGACCTGGCGCTGCTGACGCTCAGCGTCATGCGCGAGGCCAAGACCGCACGCGCGGCACTCGACGCCAACAACGACGCCATGGCCGCCGTGATCGCGGCAATGAAGTCGGCAGGGATCAAGGATCGCGACCTGCAGACCGCCGGCATCCAGATCAACCCGCGTTACAATTACACCAACAAGCCCGACGGCAGCCAGGAAGCCGAGCTTGTCGCTTACCAGGTGACCAACACACTCTCGGTGCGCATTCGCGACATCGACAAAACAGGTGAGGTTCTCGACAAGGCTGTGTCGCTCGGCGTCAACCAGGGCGGCGGCATTTCGTTCTCCAACGAGGATCCGAAGGCTGCCGTCACCGAAGCCCGCAAGAAGGCGGTCGCCGATGCCATGGCCAAGGCCAAGACGCTGGCCGAAGCCGCCGGCGTCAGCATCGGCCGGGTGCTGGAAATCACCGACCAGAACGTTGCGCCGGCGCCGATGCCGATCAATGCCAAGGCCTTCGATGCGGCAGGCGCCGCGGTTCCCGTGCAGGCCGGCGAGAATGCCTACGCCGTGCAGGTAACAGTGACATTCGAGCTTAAGTAGCAGGCCGCCGGGCCGGGTGCGGTTCTGCTGAACCCGTCGGCCGGAACCGCTATCGCCGACATGAAAAACCCCGGAGGACTGGCCTCCGGGGTTTTTTCGAGCCGCACCCTTCCGCGGAGGGAAAGGGGCTCCTGGCTGACCCTAGAAGGGTCATGCCGCTACTCCAGGCTGATCCTCGCGGAGGAACATGCCTCCGGATCGACCTTCGCAGAAGGTCGTATCCCAGACTGATCTTCGCAGAAGATCAGTCTGGTTCTGTTAGCGATAAATAACCGGGCAGCCGCGCTCATTGGCGAACACGATCACAACGCGATCGCCATACTGACGGCCGGCGACCTTCACCACGCGGCGATTGACATCGACGATGCGGACGCGGTGCAGGCCCATGCGCTCGGCCTTGTCGAGGGCGCGATCCGGCGAGCAGCGGCGCCAATTGCGGTCACGGCGAAAGCCGTCCTCATCGTCGCCGGTGTAGACGCCGACGCGGCGGTCATGGTTGTTGCCGAAGCCGAGATAGATCGAGTCCGCCTGGGCGGGCACTGCGGCAAGCGTGCCGAGAGCTACGAGACCCGAAAGGCCTGCCGTCTTGAATGAGTTGAACATTGTCTTCTCTCCTTGTTGAGGGCTTGCGCCCGTCTTGGTCGAACCGATGGGGGGAGAATGCTCCTTGCAATCTGAACTCTTCGCGAACCGGCCGTTCATTTTCGGTTAATCTGCCCGACAGGTTGAAAGCAACCGCCCCTTCCACCGCTGCAAACGATCCTGACCGTCAAAAACGTCCAATGGCGCAGAACGCCCTATGGCAGCGTCCGTTCCAGAATGCTCAGGGCTCGTCATCGAGCATATAGTCGAAATAGTCGTCCGGCTCGGCCAGATCGGTCTCACTGGCGCGGACGCGGCCGCGCATGGAGATGCCGGCATCATGAACAGTCTCGGCACTTCCCGACACCAGCCTGTGCCACCAATAGAGGTCGTGCCCCTCGGCAACCAGCCGGTAGGCACAGGTTTTCGGCAGCCACGTGATGGTGCGCACATTCTGCGGCGTCAGCCCGACACAGTCCGGCACGCGCGCCAGCCGGTTGGCATAGTCCGAACAGCGGCAGCTTTGCCCATCGAACAGCCGGCAGCCGACTGATGTCCAGTAGATCTCGCCGGTATCCTCGTCCTCGAGTTTAGACAGGCAGCATTTTCCGCAGCCGTCGCACAGCGATTCCCACTCGGTGGGCGTCATCGCTTCCAGCGTCTTGGTCTTCCAGAACGGCGTTTCCATTATGGGTCGAGATGTGGCCTCCGCATGCGGCAAGGTCAAGCTGTTGTGTGACTTCAAATTCCGGCCGCACCATAGGAAAAACATGAAGTTGCCTTCAAAACGCCGGTCAATCGTCCTTGGGTGCGGGTAATGCCCGCAAACCGGAACCAATCCGGTCAAGGACAGTTTGGGCAGGGATGGGACCCCACAAGGAGAATTTAAGATGAAACGCCAACCACGGGTACTGGCAGGTACGGCACTTGGCCTGCTTATGGCATCCGCGCCGTTGGGCGCATCCCCGTTGCAGGGCAACGCCGTTTTCGGCCCCTTGCAGCACACGGCCGCGCCACTGATCCTGGTCCAGGACGACCCTGCTGCAGATGGTCAGCAGACCGACCAGGAACTGCCGCGCAAAAAGAAACGCCAGCAGGCCGAACAGGCAGCGCCGGCCGCCGAGCAGCCTGCACCGGCTGCAGAGCAACCCGCCCCTGCCGCCGAGGAACAACAGCCGCGCAGGAAGAAGCGGGATCAGCAGCAGACCGAGCAGGCCCCGGCCGAACAGGCCGCACCTGCCGCCGAGGAACAGCAGCCGCGCAAAAAGAAGCGCAATCAACAGCAGCAGATCGAGGCGGCGCCTGCGGATGAGGGCGGCGCCCAGGCAGCGCCGGCGACCGATGAGCAGCCGCTCAAGCCACGCAAGAAGAAGCGTGACCAGCAGCAGATCGAGGCAGCACCGGCTGAACAACCGGCCGAACAGGTAGCTCCGGCAAATGAAGAACAGCCGCTAAAGCCACGCAAGAAGAAGCGCGACCAACAGCAGATCGAAGCGGCGCCCGCTGAACAGCCGGCCCAGCAGCCTGCCGAGCAGGCAGCGCCCACCGAACAGGTGGCGCCGGCAAACGACAACAAGTCGGGCAAGAAAAAGCGCAAGCAGGATCAGCAGATTGAGGCCGCGCCTGCCGACAAAGCGCCAGACGTCAAAGTTGCGCCTGCCGGAGAGCCCGCGCCGCAGGCCGAGCCGATTCAGCCCCCGGCCGATCAGCAAGCGGCTCCCGCCGAAGGTGAACAGCCGAAGGATCAGGCGAAAAAGCACGGCAAAAAAACTGTCGGCGAACAGCCGGTGACGGGCGAACAGCAGCCTGCGACCGGTGAACCACAGCCTGCGGAGCAACCGGCCAATGCCGAGCAGCCAGCGCAAGGTGAGACGCCGGCGCAAGGCGAAGCCACGGCCAACCCCGACGAAGCACCCATCCTGGACAGCCAGAAGGATGCCAGGCGCAAGCACCGCAAGGACCAGGGCGGCAACAGCCAAAATGGGAACGGCCAAAATGGGAACGGCCAGAATGGGAACGGCCAGAATGCTGGCGGCCAGACGGGCGAGCAGCCCGCGCAGGGCGGCACCGAGGCGCAAGCCCCGAAGCCGGCTCCGGTCGACCAGGGACCGCCGCCCACCGACGACAAGTCAGCTCAGCAGGCAATTCAGCCAGAAAAGATCGCCCCGGTGACGGAGGAAAAAGGCAAACGCGTCGAGCGTGCACCCGATGAGAACGTCCGCGACCGCCGGCGTCCGAAAGGCGTCGACGTCGTCAAGGAACTCGGCGACCGCGTCATCCTGCAGTTCAACAACCAGACGATCGTGGAAAGCAATGACGCTCCGCGCATGCACCGCGGCGCCAGGAATGTTTACTATGAGGAACTGTCGGGCGATCGCTCTCGGGAAATCGTCGAGCGCGACAATGGCATCCAGATCGTCACCATCCGCAACCGCAATGGCGACGTCATCAGGCGATCGCGCATCACGCCGGATGGGCACGAATATGTGCTGAGCTATGTCGACGAGCGCAGCTATGACGACGACAATGACTGGCGCGATCCCGGTGACGACCTGCCGCCGATGCGGCTCACCATCCCGCGCCGCGAGTACATCCTCGATTCGGAAGATGTCGAAAGCCCGGACGATTATTACGAGTTCCTCGAACAACCGCCGGTGGAGAAGGTCCAGCGCCTCTATTCCATCGACGAAGTGAAGCGTTCGGCGCGCGTGCGAGACATTGCCCGTCGCGTCGACCTCGACACATTGAACTTCGAGTTCGGCTCGGCCTCGATATCCGACACCGAAGTGCAGAAACTGGAAGGCGTCGCCACGGCCATGGAGAAACTGTTGAAGAAGAACCCGGCCGAAACCTTCCTGATCGAAGGCCACACCGATGCGGTTGGCACGCCGGAGGCAAACCTTGCTCTGTCCGACCGGCGCGCTGAGTCTGTCGCCGAAGCGCTGACCAATGCCTTCGGCATCCCGCCGGAAAACCTGACCACTCAGGGCTATGGCGAGGAATACCTCAAGGTCAACACCACGGCGCCCAACCGCGAGAACCGCCGCGTCGGCATCCGTCGCATCACCTCGCTGGTGGCACCGGTGGCGAGTAACAATTGATCTGCTTTCCAATGGCTTGAGCAGCTTTCTGGAATCAGATCAACAACAAGGACCCATCCCGGCAGACCGGGATGGGTCGAGCTGCGGACAGCAATCCCGGTTCAACAAGAATTGTATTGGTATTAGAACCGGCTCATTGAATAGAGCGGCCGCCCTCCCCAGATTCGAGGCTGGGCGTTCCCTGCCCCGTCCCGACTCCAGCGGGATGCATTGAACCCCGCCGGCCCTCCCGGCGGGGTTTTTTGCGCCGCAATTTGCCTTGCAAACCGCGGCAAGCTGACCGAAATACCCCAGTCGACCTCAGAAAGCTGACCGGAACCGCTGCATGAAACGTCTCGAACTCACCATCGAATCGATCATCCTCGCCTCACGCTGGCTGCTGGTGGTTTTCTACATCGGGCTGGCCCTGGCGCTCGCCGTCTATGCGCTGTCCTTCGGCAAAAAACTCTACGAGTTCGTCATGGTCGCCTTCACACTCGACGACACCGACACCATCCTGAAGATGCTCGGCCTCATCGACGCCGCACTTGTCGCCTCGCTGGTGGTGATGGTGATCATCTCCGGCTACGAGAATTTCGTCAGCCGCTTCGACGACCAGGATGGCGGTGTGCACTGGCTGGGTACGATCGATGTCAGTTCGCTGAAGGTCAAGGTCGCCTCGACCATCGTCGCTATTTCCTCGATCCACCTGTTGCAGGTGTTCCTGAATTCGTCTTCCTATACGATCGACCAGCTGATGTGGCTGACCATCATCCACCTCGCCTTCGTCGTTTCGGCGCTGATGCTGGCCTATATCGACCGGCTGATGGGACTGAGCAAAGGCAAGAAGGGCGAGGAGTGATGAGCCCCTTTCTCCCCGTTCATGGGGAGGTGAGGCTGGTCCGCACAGCGGGCGAAAAGCCAATTGCTTGGTTTTTCGAACAACGCCGGCAGGTGGATGAGGAAGCAGCGCCGTCGGCCCGTGATTTCCGTCAGTAGATGCTTTTGACGTTCGTCGGCGAATTGGCAAATACCGCGTCCGGCACGAAAAAGTCTCCGGCCAGCGGCCCGGTCGCGCCTGGCGCGTAGGCCGCGAAATCGGTCACGCCCTCGGCCCGCAGCACCTCTTCATCGATGTAGAAATTGCCTGATGTCTCGCGCGATGGCCGCAGGAAGATGGCGTGTGCGGCATCGGCCATGATGTCGGGCAAGCGGCTCATCGCCGCGACCGTCGCGCCACCGAGCAGATTGCGCACCGCCGCCGTGTCGATGGTCGAGATCGGCCACAGCGAATTGACCGCGATGCCGTCCTTGGCAAACTCGGCGCTCATCCCCAGCGTGCACATCGACATGCCGAACTTGGCCATGGTGTAGGCGACGTGGTTCTTGAACCATTTGGCCTTCATATCGAGCGGCGGTGCCAGATTCAGAATGTGAGGATTCTCAGCCAACTTCAGGTGCGGAATGCACATTTTCGACACCAGGAAAGTGCCGCGCGTGTTGATCTGGTGCATCAGATCGTAGCGCTTCATGTCGGTCTCCAGCGTGCTGGCGAGCTGGATGGCGCTGGCATTGTTGACGCAAATATCGATGCCGCCGAACTTTTCGACGGTCTTGGCAACCGCCTCGGCCACCTGCGCCTCCTCGCGGATGTCGCACAAAACAGGCAGCGCCTTGCCGCCGGCCTGCTCGATCTCCTCAGCTGCCGAGTAGATCGTGCCCGGCAGCTTCGGGTGCGGCTCGGCGGTCTTGGCCGCGATCGTCACATTGGCGCCGTCGCGCGCAGCGCGCAGCGCGATCGAAAGACCGATGCCGCGCGACCCGCCGGAGATGAACAGCGTCTTTCCCTTGAGCGACATGTCTTGGCACCTCCCTTGCTACATCACTGACGCGAACCATTGCGCGGCGGCAATGCACTGCGCAAGGCCTCGGCAGCCTGCAACGGGTTACGCAACGTAGGCTCAAACGGAAAAGGGGGTTAGACCAGCACCAGGCCCTGCCGCATCGCGATCGCGATGGCATCCGTGCGGTTCGCAGCACCCAGCTTGATCAGGATCGCGGCGACGTGGAACTTTGCCGTATGCACGGAGATGTTCAGCCGCCGCGCGATCACCTTGTTGGGCGCGCCTTCGGCGAGCAGCGCCAGCACTTCCGTCTCGCGCGGTGACAGCGCTGGTCGGAGGGCGGCGCCGTCGTCAAAAGATTCCTCGCCAAACAGCCCGCTATCGGTTTCAGTTCCGCTCGCTATGTGATCGAAACCGCCATGACGATCCGGCGTCGAACGCCCATCCCTTGACACCCGGTAGCCGGCCGCCGCCAGTCTGACGGCAGCCGCGATCAGATTCGCATCCGACGCCAAAGGCAGCACGGCAAGCACCCGGTTTTCCGGCCGGCCAGCGCTCGCGGATAGCAGCACCCGTGGGATTGCGCTGTTGCCACCATCGGCCCGATCGAGCCAGGCCGCACTGTTCGCAACAGCGTCATCGACGACAGCGACGTCGACAATCCCGCTGCCGGCCACGACCGGAAGCAGATCGTCCGCCATCGCAAGCGAAGCCGACAGGCGCTCGGCACGCGCGGCATCGTGCAGCGCGATCAGCACCACGAGCTGGCGTCCGCCGCCCGCCACCTCCGGCCCACCCGCCTCCGATCCACTCGCCTCCGGCCTTGTCAGCGTCTCGCTTTCCATCGGCCCTCTCAGCTCAGCGGCTTTTCACCGACGGTCAGCGCGACATCGCGCTGCTCGCCGCCGCGCACCACGCCGAGCGTCACCGCGGCACCCGCGCTATCCGGCCCGAGCTTTCGGATCAGTTCGCGCGGGCCGTGCACGGCCTCGCCATTCCACGCCACGATGATGTCGCCCAGCGCAAGGCCGGCGGCCTTGGCCGGACCATTGTCGTCGAGGCTCATGACCATGGCGCCGCGCGCCGCGCCGTCACGGATCGGGTGCAGGCCGGCGCCGAGATAGCCGCGCGCGACATGGCCCTTTTCACGCAGCGTCGCCACGGCCCGCTCGACCGTCTCATAAGGCATGACCAGCGCACGACCACGCGGCCCGAACAGCAGCATGCCGATCAGCGCGCCCTTGGCGTCAAGCACCGGCCCGCCCTCGAAACGGCCGCCGGCATTGACGGCGAGATTGATGCGCCGATCGATGGTGCCGCCGCGCATCGAGCGCCAGGCGGGGCCGACCTCGCCGACCGAACCCGAGACGGCCAGCGCCGAACCCTGACTGCTGCCGATGGCGATGGCAAGATTGCCGGGCCGTACCGCGTCAGCCTTGGCGAGCGCAGGCGCCGCGACCGCGCCGGCCGGCTTCAGAAGCGCTACGCCGGTCGACGGATCGCGACCGACCAGTTCGGCCTTCACCGCTTCGCCCGAAGCCAATGTCAATTCGATCTCCTCACCGGCCTCGACAGCTTCCTCGGCGGTGACGAAATAGCCGTCACGCCAGTGGAAGGCGCTGGCGGTGCGATGGTGATGGGTGGTGAAACTTGCCGTTGCCGGCGCAGCCTTGGCGGCGAGATCGGCGATGGCCTCGGAAAATGCATTAAGGTTGAAGTCACTCATGATGATCTCCTGGGTTTTCTCATGCCCCAGATATCGCTCGGCAGTGCGCCCGGAGGTACTCGTCTGACGGCTAGTTACTGGTGTGACTGGCCATCTGGTCAGGTCGCGGCAGTTCGAGCCGCTCCGCACATATAGTCATCATCGCGCCTGAAAACACGGAGCCCCGCCAATGGCCCTCGCCGCCCACAAATTCGAAACCGACGACACACTGCTCGACGCCTATTCGACGACAGTCGCCGACGCCGTCGACCGCATCGGCCCAGCCGTCTGCCGCATCGAGCGCGTCGGTGGCCAAGGTGGCCATGGCTCCGGCTTCGTCATCGCGCCGGACGGGCTGGTCGTTACCAATTTCCATGTCGTTGGCGATGCCAAAACGGTGCGCGTCTCTATGCCCGACGGCGCCTCCAGCGAAGGCCGCGTGCTAGGCCGCGACCCTGACACCGACATCGCGCTGGTGCGCGCCGACGGCAGCTTCACCGAAGTCGCGCCGCTCGGCGATTCCAAGCGGCTGCGGCGCGGCCAGATCGCCATTGCCATCGGCAATCCGCTCGGCTTCGAATGGACCGTAACGTCAGGCGTGGTCTCCGCACTTGGCCGTTCGATGCGCGCCTCGACCGGGCGGCTGATCGACGATGTCATCCAGACCGATGCCGCGCTCAATCCCGGCAATTCCGGCGGACCGCTGGTGTCGTCGGCAGGCGAGGTCATCGGCGTCAACACCGCCATGATCCACGGCGCGCAAGGCATCGCCTTCGCGGTCGCTTCCAACACCGCCAATTTCGTCATTTCGGAGATCATCCGCTTCGGCCGCGTGCGCCGTGCCTTCATCGGCATCTCCGCCGACACCACCAACCTGCCGCGCCGCGCCGCCCTTCTGTCGCAAGTGACCACCAGTACGGCGGTACGGCTGCGCAGCGTCGAGAAAGACGGACCCGCGGCGAAGGCCGGCCTCAGGGAAGGCGACATCATCGCGTCAATAGACGGTCGCCCGGTCACCGGCGTCGACGACCTCGTGCGCATGCTCGACGCCGAACGCATCGGCCGCGAGACGCTGTGCACCGTGGTGCGCCGCACCGGCGTCAGCCAGGTGACGGTGACGCCGGTAGCAAGGGCGAGTTGAGCCCTTATCGAGGGTTGAGCACCCGCCCGAGCAGCGACACCAGCAGTCGCGCAAGGTCACCGGTCGGGTCGAGGTCGGGATCGTAGATCGTCATGTCCAAGCCGGTGCAGCGCTGGTCCGCTGTCAGCGCCGACAGAATGGCAACGAGTTCATCGGGGTCGATGCCGGGGCTGCCGGGCGAATCCACCGCCGGCATCACCGTCTGGTCGAGCACATCGACATCGAGATGCAGCCAGTAGGGACAGCCGGCGCGCGCCAGCGTCGCTCTTGTCTTTTGCAACACTCCAGCCGCGCCGAGTTCCTGCGCGGCAAAGACGTCGATGCGCGTCACGGCGGTCGCATTGATGTCGGGCCAGGCAAAATCGGCATCGCGGCTCTCGCGTTCGCCGATCTGAACCACCGCCTCGTCGGCGACGAGCGGACCGACAACACCTGGCCATTGCGCCAGCAAAGCCTCGCCGCGTCCGGTGGCAAGTGCCAGATCCATGCCGGCAACCGAGCCGAGTGAGGCATTGACATCGTAGTTGCCGGGATGGCGGAAATCGCTGTGGCCATCGACATGGACCAGGGCGACCGCGCCCGAGCGCCGCGCGGCGACCAGTGCGCCAAGCAGGATCGAGCAGTCGCCGCCGATGATCAGCGGGAACTCGCCTTGCCCAAGCGCACCGGTGACGATCTCGGCAAGATCGAGGTTGAAGCAGCGGATCGCCGGACCATTACGCAGCCTAGTGCCCGGTTGCGGTTCGGTACTGTAGGCGGGTCTGTCGAGATCGACCACCCGCCCCGGCGCCAGCGACTCGATCAAACCAGCTTCGCTCAGCGCCTGCGGCGCACGCCAGGTGCCGGGCACATGGCCCGGCTCCAAGGGCCGAAGGCCGAGATTGGATGGCGCACGAACAAGGCAGATGTCACGCATGCGGCAGGCCCAGCTTCAACATCACCAACATAGACCGCACGGTGCGGGTCCGGCCACAGCGGCCGGAGCCGCTGCCGACATTTGCTGCCATTGTTCAGGCGCCCGCCGCGCCCGCCGCGAATTGCGCCTGAAATTCCGGGCTGAGCGGGATCGGCTTGATGACGTCGATCAGCACGCCATTGGGATCCCTGGTGATGAAATGGCGCTGGCCGAAGGGTTCGTCGCGCAGCGGGCACAGGATCGGTAGGCCGGCCGCAACGATCCGTTCATAGACAGCATCAGGATCCCTCACCTCGAAATTGATCAGCAGCCCCGATGTGCGGCCGCGCCCCCCCTCGGGGATCGTCTCGTGGTCGCCCTGGACGATACCGAGATTGACCCGGCGATCCTCGGCAGACTGCAGATGCACATACCAGTCGCTCGCAAACAGCGGCTTGAAGCGGAAGTGATTGATATAGAAGGCTTTTGTGCCGGCTACGTCGCCCGTCATCAGCACCGGATAAATAGCTCGTCGTCTTCATCTTTCTTTCTCCCGTCAGCCAACATACAGTTTGCATGTATTCGAAATAACATACAGGCTGCATGTATGCAACGAGAAACCCCGCGCCGCTCCAACCGCGACCGCACCGAAGCGACGCGCGCCGACCTGATCGCTGCGGCGCGCAAACTGTTCATCGAAAAGTCCTATGCCGAGACCGGCACGCCGGAGATCGTTGCGGCCGCCGGCGTCACCCGCGGCGCGCTCTATCACCACTTTGCCGACAAGCAGGCGCTGTTTGCCGCTGTGGTCGAGCAGGAGGCGGCGGCGGTGGCGCAAGAGATCGAGCGCGCCTCGCCGCCTTCTTTGTTTGCCCGCAATGCGCTGATTGCCGGCTCGGACGCCTATCTCGCCGCCATGCGCGCGCCCGGCCGCACGCGGCTTTTGCTGCTCGACGGACCGGCCGTGCTTGGCCGCGTCGCCATGGATGCGATCGACAATCGCCACGGCAACCGGTCGCTGCGCGAAGGCCTGGTTGCGGCGATGCGCGAACAGTCGATGACCAGACTGCCGGCCGATGCGCTGACCGCTTTGCTCGCCGCTGCCTTCGACCGCGCAGCACTTGCCGTCGAGGCCGGCGCCTCGGCCGAAGACTATCGCGCCGTGCTCATGGCTCTGATCGATGGGCTGTCTCCGGCTCATCCTCAGGCAGGTCGTCCGGGTCGAACTCGTTGAAGCAGCCGAGCTGGCGTTTGAACTGGTCGATCAGCCAGGCCGCCGCCGGTTTCGGGCTGCGGTCGGCGCGGTGCATGGCATAGAGCGATGAGCGCACCTCGCTAAAAGGTTCAAGGTCGAGTTCGACCAGCCTGCCGCTGGCCAAATCGTCCGCGATCAGCCAGCGCGGCAACCCGCCCCAGCCCAGCCCCTCGCGCATCAACGTATGCTTGATACGCACGTCTGTCAGCCGCCATGTACGATAGGCAAAGACGCCGAAGTCGCGTCCCTTGGTGCGTTCCGACTGGTCGCTGACAACCAGCTGGGTGTGCTCTCGCGCATCCTCGAGCGCCACCGGTTTCGGCAGCAGTGCCAGAGGGTGGGTGGGGGCGGCAGCCAGCACGATCGACATGAAGCCGATGCGCACGAGATGCACGTCGACCTCGCCCAGCAAGCCACCGATGCCAAGATCCGACTGTCCGCTGACGACATGGTCGGGGATCAGACCGAGCGTGCCGATATGCAGTCGCATCATCACGGTCGGGAACTGCGCCTCGAACGCCTTCAGCACGCGCACCAGCACTGGCGAGGGCAGCGCCGCGTCAACCGACAGCGCAACTTCAGCCTCCAGCCCCTGATGGTGACCGTCGGCACGCGAACGGATGCGCTGCAGAACGCCGACCATGCGCCGGGCGTCCTCCAGCATCGCCCGGCCGATTTCGGTCAGCTGCGGCTCGCGCGTGCCCTCGCGCTCGAACAGTTTCAGGCCAAGCTGCGCTTCAAGATTGGCGATGCCGTAGCTGATGACGGACTGCGCGCGGTTAAGCTTGCGGCCGGCGGCTGAGAAGCTGCCGGTGTCGGCGACCGCAACCAGGATCTGCAATTGGTCGAGCGTCGGATTGGGTTGCACGGCATACCTACTTTATGGATGGATCATATAGATAATATACCGGTTTTTTAAATGGGTCGGTAGGCCCATATCAGGCGGGAGAAATCAATTCCCACTGGAGAGAACCGCTATGTCTATCCTGCTTGTAACCTCGAGCCCGCGCGGCGCTGCCTCGCACTCGACCCGTATCGCTACCGAATTCGCTGAAAAGCTCGTCGCCGCCGACCCGTCGAATACGCTCGTCGTACGCGACCTCGTGGCCAACCCGCTGCCGCATATCGACACCGATTATGCGACCGGCATCTACACCCCCGTTGAAGCCCGCACGCCGCGCCAGGCCGAAGTCGTCGGCGTCTCCGACATCGTGCTTGACGAACTGTTCGCAGCCGACACCGTGATCCTGGCCACCGGCTTCATCAACTTCAACATCTCCTCGACCCTGAAGTCCTGGGTCGATCACATCTCCCGCTCCGGCAAGAGCTTCTCTTATGGCGAGAGTGGTCCCAAGGGCCTCGTCACCGGCAAGAAGGTCTATATCGTACTCGCCTCGGGCGGCATCTATTCCGAAGGTGCGGCCGTGCAGTTCGATCACGCCATCCCCTATCTGCGCGGCGTGCTCGGCTTTCTCGGCATGACCGACGTCGACGTCATCCGGATCGAAGGCGTCGGCATGGGTCCCGACGCCGTGACCGCCGCGCTCGCCAATGCGACGGCCAAGGTCGATGCCGTGGTGGCTGCGAGCCAGCAGGTTGCTGCAGCGGCGTAAGCGCAGGCCCTTCCCACCTGCATTAAAAAAGGCAGGCGCTCCGTGAACTGACCCCCGAAAGTTGGACACAACCTTCGGGGTTTTGCATGTCCAGACACGGCGAGAGTTGCAAGCGCTCGGTTGTCGATAGCTATTTAGGCGGGGATGAGAGCTACGCGAGTGCGGCGTCGATGCATGGCGTTGATGCGGCCACTGTTCGCAAGTGGGTTGCGTTGTACCAGGCGCATGGCGATGCCGGGCTATCTGGTAAGTACGATCGTTATGACACGGCGTTCAGGCTGTCGGTGCTTGAGCGAATGTGGGAGGAAGGTCTGTCGTATCGGCAGACGGCTGCATTGTTCAATATCCGCAATGCCAGTTGCCTGACGGGCTGGGAGAAGCGCTATCATGCGGGCGGGATAGAGGCGCTCGGCCCACGTCCCAGAGGACGACCCATGTCAAAGCCGCCGTCCCCCGCAGTGCCTGTTGCAGCCAGTGACGAGGCCAAAAGCCGCGAAGAACTGCTGGCTGAGCTGAAGCATCTGCGGATGGAGAACGACTACCTAAAAAAACTGGAGGCCTTAACGCAGGGACACGCGCCCAAAAAGCGCAAGCCGTCCAGGCGTTAAGGCCGTTGCATTCGCTTGAGCGGGCTGCTCGAGCTGGCGAAGCTTGCGCGCAGCACGTTCTATTACAGACAGAAAGCAGCGAAGCGCTCGGACCGCCATACGGCGCTGAAGGCGGCGATCAAGGCCATCTTCGACAGCCACAAGGGTCGCTACGGCTATCGCCGGGTGACTGCGCAACTGCACCGGTTGGGCCGGCGCGTCAACCACAAGACCGTCCAGAGCCTGATGGCCGGGATGGGATTGAAGTCGCTGGTCAGGCCGAAGAAGTATCGCTCCTACAGGGGCGAGGCTGGGCGGACCGCTCCCGATCTGTTGCAGCGCAAGTTCGGCGCCGACCGCGCCAACCGCAAATGGGTGACCGACGTGACGGAGTTCAGCCTGGCCGGCGACAAGCTCTATCTGTCCCCGGTCATGGATCTCTACAATGGCGAGATCGTCGCGTTCGAGACGGCGCGGCGGCCACGCTTCAAAATGGTGGACAATATGCTGACCAAAGCCCTCGCCCGGCTTGGTGAGAACGAAAGGCCGATCCTGCATTCCGATCAGGGACGGCAGTATCAGATGTCGGCATTCCAACGCAGGCTGGAAGCCAGAGGCCTCCAACAGAGCATGTCACGCAAAGGCAATTGCCTCGACAACGCTCCAATGGAGAGCTTCTTTGCCATCCTCAAATCCGAGCTCTTACATCCCGGAACCTTCGACACCGTTCAAAGCCTGGAGGACGCCATCACGGACTACATCGACTATTACAACCACCGCCGCATCAAACTGAAACTGAAAGGGTTGGCCCCTGTGCAATACAGGAACCAGCCCTTAAACCTACCAACTCAATGAACCGTCCAACTTTATGGGGTCAGTTCATCCGGCGCCTGCCTCTTTTGTTGTTGCACGAATGTCGACCGGAACGGAGTAGCGCATGTAGTGAAACGCGCCGCGAGATCGCCACGTAACCGTGTACGCGTTGTCGGGTGAATTTTCTTCACACGGGTTTTATCATTCAGATAAGTTCCATTTTGAGTTTTATGCCAAATACAGTATGCGCAAGTCACATACGTCTTAATGACAAGCCACCTCGAAACCGCTCATGGAGACTTGTTTGTCTGAGTTCCCAATTCTCGGCATTGACCTTGGCACGACCAATTCGTTGGTAGCTCATCGGCGCTTTTCTGACGCCTTCTGCCGTGGGGCTTAGCGACAATGGTGACTTGCTGGTCGGCCAGACAGCCAAGGACAGGCTCGTGTCCAATCCCGATATAAGCACGGCACGATTCAAGCGTTATATGGGCACGGATCACATGGTTCGTCTCGGCCGCAAGGCATTTCGACCGGAAGAGTTGTCCGCGTTCATTCTGCGCTCCTTGAAAGCGGACGCCGAGGCGCATTTCCAGCACCCTATTGACGATGCGGTTATTTCCGTGCCGGCCTACTTCAACGATGTGCAACGCAAGGCAACGATCGCTGCCGCACAACTCGCGGGTCTTAAGGTAAGCCGGCTGATCAATGAACCGACCGCGGCTGCCTTGGCTTATGGCCTGCATCGCAAGGACGATGAAAGCACCTTTCTTGTCGTGGATCTTGGCGGCGGCACATTCGACGTTTCAATTCTGGAGATGTTTTCTGGCGTCATGGAGGTGCGAGCGTCGGCCGGGGACGCATTTCTGGGCGGAGAAGACTTCACGGATATCCTTGTGGCGTTGTTGGGCAAGGATCTTGGCCGTGAAGATTTGGGAAAGGGAGATCTGTCACGGCTGCGTGCGCTGGCTGACGAAGCAAAGCACAAGCTTTCAACCAGCAAAGACGCCGATATCCGATATGTCCTGGACAGCGAACAGAAGCATCTTTCCGTCTCTGCAGATCGTTTTGAGGAGGCAACGACGCAGTTAGTCAACCGGATGAAGGCCCCTTTACAGCGCGCGATGCGCGACGCAAACCTAAGCAACGACCAGGTCGACCGGATCATTCTCGTTGGCGGTGCAACGAGAATGCCAATCATCAAGTCTACAATAACCAAGCTTTTCAAGCGTTTTCCGGAACATGATCTCGACCCTGATCATGTCGTGGCCTTGGGCGCGGCGGTACAGGCCGGGCTTGCTTCCCGGCATCAGGCGCTCGACGACATCGTCATGACCGATGTTTCACCCTTCACCTTGGGTATCGAGACAAATCATCAAGTCGGACCGAATAGCCAAACCCTGCCCGGATATTTTGCTCCAATCATCGAGCGCAACACGGTTATTCCAGCGAGCCGGGTTGAGCGTTTCAATACTGTAGTTCCTGGTCAGCAGAAAGTGGAACTCAATGTCTTTCAGGGCGAGGCGCCGCTGGTACGCGACAATGTGAAGATAGGTACATTGAGCGTTCCTGTTCCCGTCAACCGCAACGCAAATGAAGCGGTCGATGTTCGCTTTACCTACGATACGTCCGGAGTGCTTGAAGTCATCGCAACGGTCGTCACCAATGGCAAGGCTCATCGACTTGTCATAGAAGGCAATCCGGGCGCTCTTTCGCAAAAAGACATTCTGCAACGCCTGGCAGAACTTGAACGGATCAAAATCCATCCACGCGAAGAAGCGGTTAACGCGGCGCTCGTCGCGCGCATCACGAAAGCTTTTGAAAACGCCTTGGGGCCGCAACGCAAGATGTTGTCGGCATGGCTTGGGGAATTCGAGGCAATCCTTGCCCGGCAACATCCCAAGGAAATCGCCGCAGTGCGATCCCAAATCACGGGAAAACTCGAAGCGTTAGAGAAGTACGATGTTTATTGACGTGTTTTCCATGCTCGGAATATCCGACCGGGAAGACGTCACCGAACGCGAGATCAAGCGCGCCTACGCTACAAAGCTCAAACTAATCAACGTCGATGAGAATCGCGACAGCTTCATTGCATTGCGTCACGCATTCGAGCAGGCGCGCGATCAGGTCAACCGGCGGGAGTATTTCAAGAAAATTACTTCCCCTGACGAGACACAAATTGCCGAAGACACCGACACGCCCGCGTTGAAGAACGTGCCACTGTCCAACGAGAGTCCGCTTCCCGCTATCCTCGAAGCACGCGCTTTGCGGGCCATGGAAGATGATATCGAGACGCTCCTTATCGAAAATATCGAACCAGATGCACGGAAAGAAGCGGCTCCAGCCCGCACGGCTTCAATTGCCATCGAAGCGCCTGCCCTTCGCGCCATGAAAGCTGTCGAGTCGCTTATCACCGAACCAAGAAAATGGCAGAGAATAGACAGCTGGCTGGCAATTCTGGATGGCGAGCTCCTACAGACGATTGATGACATTCAAGAGTTTGAAACCCGCATGCGGACCTATGTTTGCGAACAATCAGGCTTCGGCGAGCGGCAGCGTCCGTCGGCCAAGCCCTGGATGATGCAGCGCTTGCTTGACTTGCTTGACGAACGCTTTGGCTGGACACGCAATCGCGGACCAAACTATTGGGAGCGTCAACAGCTTGACTGGTTGCACGCGCTAATCGATCCTGAGACGGCACCCCAATATCGTATGGCGTCCGCGCCGCAACAGGACCCTGAGCCCGAAACAATCGCACCATCGAGCCAAGCCACCGGTTCGGCGCGTCAATCACCTATTTCCGGGTGGGTATGGGTTATGATCATCTTTGTGCTTGTTAAACTTGCTGCTGCGCTTTCTGGCTCAAATGAGCCCGCGAAAACATTCTCACGGCCCGATGCCACACAACAAGTGCCCGCAGGCGTTCTTCGCGACCTCTGTCGTAATCTGTCGTTTGACGAATGTTTCAAAAAGATGAGTGGGATGCCGGAGCCATAGGCCGAAAAATTATCGAGCGGAAATCGGGGGAAAAGATAAACAACCGGTGCAAATGTTGGCCACCGCAGGCCCTTACCCAAACATCCTCTCGCCTTGCTCGTCGACCAACTGCATGCCCTTCTTGATCGAGATGTCGACGGCGTCGTCCAGTCCGGCAAAGCGATCGGCGCGGATGAATTTGTGTTCCTTCATCACGCCGTCGACTTCCTTCGAAACCACGCCGCAAGTTTGGTACTGGCCGCCCTCCGCCTTGTAGGGCGTGGCGCTGATCAAAAATCCATTGTGCTCAACCTGCTTTGCCGGTGCTGCGCTCTTGGACTCGCCCGCCTCACCGCCGCCACCACCGAAAAGACGTTTCAGAAAAGACATGTGGCTTCCTCCAACGGCAATCACCCTGCACCACGTCTCGCGGTGCAGGATGATTTTCAGTACCGTTCCTAAGTAGAACGGGCAAGGGTTCCCGCCAAGGTCAACCTAGCGATAGCGCTTCCAGGGCTTCAGCGGCGGCTTCCAGGACTGCAATCGCCTCGGCCTGCTTTTCAGCCGGCGCGTCGACGAGATCGCCGAGCGCGGCACGCAGCCGGTGGCGCACGGCGCGGAACTCGTCGCGGGCTTCTGAGCGACCCCGTCCACCACGCCGTCCGCCTTCCTCGCCGTCGTCGTTCCAGCCGAACCAGTCCCGCGCCTTGGCCATCTTGCGGCCGAAGCGCTCGAGATGCTCGAGCACGCCGTCGATCATCTCGCGGTTCTCGGCGAGATGCGCCTGGCCCGCCTCGGTGATCGAAAACACCTTCTTGTTGCCGTCGGCGGCTGAAGCCGCATAGCCGGCCTCTTCCAAGAAGGTCAGCGTCGGATAGACGACGCCCGGGCTCGGGCTGTAGATGCCGCTGGTGCGCTCTTCCAGCGCCTTGATGATGTCGTAGCCGTGGCGCGGCGCCTGGGCCAGCAGCGACAGCGTGATCAGCTTGAGATCGCCGTCGGCCAGCATGCGCCCGGCACGAAACATGTCGCCCGGGCCGCCGCGTCCACCGCCACGTCCGCCGTGGCCGAACGGACCAAAGCCGCCGCCCCCTCTTCCACCAAATTTGCCTGCCATGTGCAGGAATGCGCGCTCGGCGCGCTCGCCAAAGGAATGATGTCTATGCATGAATTGCTCCTTGAGTTATATCTTACGATACATCTTAATTAGGCTTACCCCGCCGACGAGTCAAGATATATCTTACGATGTATCTAAAGGCGGCGCCAGAAGGTTGATTTCGCCGCCGCCGGCAGCTAGAAAGCGCGTGAGGGCCAAAACCTCTCCGTAAGCGTCTGACGTCAAGCAACGCATCCACCCCGGTCTTTCCGGGCAGTTCCGCCGGAAACCCGGCGCAATGGATGCCAAATGCGACGGACCGGATGTTTCAGGAAAATCCAAAAATGACCACGACCCGTAAGCGCGGCAAGCTGCCGGCGCGCTATGCCGCGATCGTCAGTCCGCTCGTGCTGTCGCTGCTGATGACCTTCATCGTCTCGCTCATATCGACGCTGAAAAGCCTTGGACTGCAACCTGATTTGCCGGCTGTCTGGCTCACTGCCTGGGGCCTGTCCTGGCTGGTAGCGTTCCCAACGTTGCTCATGGTGCTGCCGGCGGTGCGCCGCATTGTCGGCTGGCTTTGCGAGCCGGCGTCCCGGTAACGCCCATGACGGTAAGGCCCGCAGAGTCTTCGGGCCTTGCCTCCCTATCAGCGAGCCTTGCGCCGGTTCCAGGCATAGAGAAGATCGGCGAAACGATCATAGGCCAAGCGTGTCAGCGGCAGCGCGACCGGATTGCCGAAGAGCGTCGCCAGCCAGCCCTCGCCCGGCGTCGCCCGCCAGACGGCAACCGCGACATCGGCGCCGACCAGCAGCCTGCCTTCGGCATCGGTGGCATGCAGCCGGCGGCGTATGTCCTCCAGCGAGGCGCCGTAGCCAGAGAGCGCCGCCGGTTCGAGGTTGATGTCGCGGAATTCGATCCGCCCGGCCTTGATCGCCTCGATCAGCCGCCGTTTCTGCCTGGTGATGCCGCCATCGCAGACGGGGCAGCGTGTGTTGTACCAGACGGTCAGCGCAGGCTTGGACATGGCGCGACTATCGCCCTGACGGCACGGCCCCGCAATATGACGCCGAGCCGCACGGACCCGCGCCCAGCGCTATCCAAGCGAGGCGACGATCTCGCGATAGGCAAATTCCGGGAAAGCCTTGAGCGTTCGCGTCTTGACGCTGCCGCCCGTTGCCAGCATCAGGGCGAAACGAGCAAGCACAGCGTCGTCGGGCGCCTCGATAATCGCCACCATGTCATATTCGCCCATAGTCAGGTAAAACGCCTTGAACGAGCCGCCCATGTCGGCCAGTTGCTTCTTGGCGGCATCGAGCCGCTTCGGCGACTCTCGGATATTTCTGGCGCCCTGTTCCGTCCAGTTCATCAGCAGGATGTAGGTTGTCATCACACACCTCCCTCCGGCGCCACGGAGCACGGCTGAGGACATCAGCCGGGGCGGACATCCGGTTTTTCGCCCAGAACATGCATCCGACCAGGCAAGTATCCTCCCGACGGAGATGGGCGACAAGAGCCTTCACCCGGCAACAAAAAGGGCGCCGTCGGCGCCCTTTTCGAATGCTGGTCTGTTGCCGGTATCAGCTGTCGAGGAAGCTCCTCAGCTTGCGGCTCCGGCTCGGGTGCTTGAGCTTGCGCAGCGCCTTGGCTTCGATCTGGCGGATACGTTCGCGGGTGACCGAAAACTGCTGGCCGACTTCTTCCAGCGTGTGGTCGGTGTTCATGCCGATGCCGAAGCGCATGCGCAGCACCCGCTCCTCGCGCGGCGTCAGCGAGGCCAGAACGCGCGTGGTGGTCTCGCGCAGATTGGCTTGGATCGCCGCATCGATCGGCAGGATCGCCATCTTGTCCTCGATGAAATCGCCCAGATGCGAATCCTCTTCGTCACCCACAGGGGTTTCGAGCGAGATCGGCTCCTTGGCGATCTTCAAGACCTTGCGCACTTTTTCGAGCGGCATTGCGAGCTTTTCTGCCAGTTCCTCCGGCGTCGGCTCGCGGCCGATCTCGTGCAGCATCTGGCGCGACGTGCGCACGATCTTGTTGATCGTCTCGATCATGTGCACCGGAATGCGGATGGTGCGCGCCTGGTCCGCGATCGAACGCGTGATCGCCTGCCGGATCCACCATGTCGCGTAGGTCGAGAACTTGTAGCCGCGGCGGTATTCGAATTTGTCGACCGCCTTCATCAGGCCGATATTGCCTTCCTGGATCAGGTCAAGGAACTGCAGGCCGCGATTGGTGTATTTCTTGGCGATGGAGATGACGAGGCGCAGATTGGCCTCGACCATTTCCTTCTTGGCGATCGCGGCTTCGCGCTCGCCCTTCTGCACCTGGTTGACGATCTTGCGGAATTCCAGGATCGAGATCGCCGTCTCGGTGGCGAGGTTCTGGATTTCCGAACGCAGATCCTTGATCGCGTCCTTCTCGTTCTTGGTGAATTCCTTCCAACCGCGCGAGGTCAGGTTGCCGATCGAGCGCGTCCAGTTCGGGTCGAGCTCGGATCCCTGATATTCCTTGAGGAATTCCTCGCGGCGCACGCCATAGCTTTCGGCCAGGCGCAGCAGCTTGCCTTCGTTCTGCACCAGGCGCTTGTTGATGTCGTAAAGCTGCTCGACCAGCGCCTCGATGCGCGCCGTGTTGAGCGACAGCGACTTCACCGCCTTGATCAGCTGGTCCTTCAGCTCCTTCAGGCGGCGGTCCTGGCTGGGCGACAGCGTGCCCGTCGCGGCCAGACGGTTTTCGACCTGCTGGTCCTGCAGCTTGCGCAGCTTCTTGTAGGTGTCGGCGATGACGTCGAGCGTCTCCATCACCTGCGGGCGCAATTCCGCTTCCATCGCCGCCAGCGACAGGCTCGCCTCGTCCTCGTCTTCCTCGTCGTCATCGACCAGGCCGCGCGTGTCGGCGCCGACATTGGTGATGTCGTCTTCCTCGTCGCGTCCACGCCTCGGCTTGTCCTCGGCCTTGGGCGCCTCCTCGATGCGCTCGACCACCGGCGCCTGCTTGGCTTCGGGGCCGGCATAGGTGGCTTCGAGGTCGATGATCTCGCGCAGCAGGATCTTGGATTCGTTGAGCTCGTCACGCCAGATGATGATGGCCTGGAAGGTCAGCGGGCTTTCGCAGAGGCCCGCAATCATCGTCTCGCGGCCGGCCTCGATGCGCTTGGCGATCGCGATTTCGCCCTCGCGCGACAGGAGCTCGACCGAGCCCATCTCGCGCAGATACATGCGCACCGGGTCATCGGTGCGGTCGGTCGGCTCTTTCTTGGTGGTCGTGGCGGCGACGGCGGTGCCGGTCTGCTCGGCCAGCTCGTTGGCGTCTTCCTCGGCGTCGGCATTGCTGTCGGCGGCCTCGGGCTCCTCGCTCTGATCGTCGTCCTCGACCACGTTGATGCCCATGTCGGACAGCATCGCATTGATGTCTTCGATGCGATCCGGATCGGTCTCTTCCGACGGCAGCACCGCGTTCAGTTCGTCGAGAGTCACATAGCCGCGCTTCTTGGCGGCCTTGATCATCTTCTTGACAGCATCATCGGAAAGGTCGAGCAGAGGCCCATCGGTGGCGCCTTCACGTTCGGTCTCGACCTCTTCCTTTTCCTTTGTCGCCATAGTCTTTATCTTCTCCTAGCGGCCGAGCATCGAAGCCGCGTAGCTGCCGCACCGGTCAAACTACATGCGCTGGTGGCGCATAACCGGGCCGGTAACCGAATCAACTCTTTTGTTTGTTCATATCGTGCCCCCAAAACCGGTTTTCACTTTTGGGCGATATGCATTAAGTCCAGATTAACCCTGATATCTGTGGCAGGCTGTCAGCCTGTCCAGTGATCAGCACCTCGCGTCAGTGCATTTCCATCGACGCCGGCGCGGGTTAAGGTTTCGAATCGTCCTGATTCCGTCATTCTGCCAGAAGGTCAAGCGCCTCTCGCATGATTCGCATCAAAAAAGCGAATCAATTACCCGACTTAGAGGCGTCGATTCGACGCGCAGCACGTACAACATTCATTCTTGCGCAGGTTTCGACCTAGACGCGCCCACCCCTGCCCGAGGATACACCGAACCCTTCGATCAGCGCTTCCGTTGCTTGTACATCACGGAATTGCGCCTGAATCTCGATGAGGTGCCGGTAGTTTTCGTCAGTGGGATCGCTGGCGAGCGCTGCTTCCGCCTGTTTCAGTTCCTTATGTAAGGTGCGCGCGCTGCGCTGCAAGTGCAGCGCCTGGTTGAAGGCGTCGCGGGCATCGTCAAGCGCTGCGGTTTCCAGCGCGGGCCATTGCCTGGCCCGTTGGATGAGCGCCACGGCGCGCCCCCAGATATCGCTGCAGCCGGCACGTTCGATGGTGGCGATCACCGCGCTACGGTCATTGGCCATGTCGTGCGCCATCGCATCGAGGATGGCGGCGTGCAGCCGCTGCAGATCGGTGTTGGCGAGATCGAGGAACTCGACATGGGCGAAGTTCTCGTCGATCAGCGCCGGATGGTTGACGAGGGCTACGATGATCGTCGCCTCGCGCACCGACATCATCTCGCCACCGCGTTTGACCATGGCGGAGCGGCCGAGGCTTTCGGTGATCGCGGCGCGCGCGCCTGCCCCGCTGCCTTTGGCGAACTGTCCGCCGGGTGCGGGCGTTTTGCCCTGCCCCGGTTTCCAGTCCTGGCGACCTTGCCGCACTTCGCGCTGGGCGCTGAAGAAGGTCAGCTCCCGCTCGCGCATCCACTGCTGGTAGTGGTAGCGCTGGCTCTCATCGCGGATGCGGCTGGTCAGTTCGCGCAGCGTCTTTGTCAGCCCCGCCCGCCGCTCCGGCGTGTCGAAGACGCCACCGGATGTCTCACGCATCCACAACAAATCAGCGAGAGGCCGCGCTTCCGCCAGCACGGCACGAAACGCGTCCGGCCCTTCTGCCTTGACCAGATCGTCGGGATCCTTGCCCTCCGGCAACAGCGCAAAGCGCACCGACCGCCCGGCCTGCACCGACGGCAGCGCGAGATCCGCGGCGCGCCACGCCGCCTTCAGCCCGGCCTGGTCGCCGTCGAAGCACAGCATCGGCTCAGGCGCCATGCGCCACAGAAGTTCGAGCTGGTTTTCGGTGAGCGCGGTGCCGAGCGGCGCCACGGCGTTCTCGAAGCCGGCCTGCGCCAGCGCGATCACGTCCATATAGCCTTCGACGGCAATCACCGTGCCGCCTTTTGCCAGCGCTTTGCGGGCGCGGGCGAAATTGTAGAGCACATTGCCCTTGTGAAAGAGCTCGGTGTCGGGGGAATTCATGTATTTGGCCAGCGCATCGGGCGCCAGTGCCCGGCCGCCGAAGGCGATGATCTTGCCGCGCGAATCCGGGATCGGGAACATGATGCGATCGCGGAACCAGTCATAGGAGACCGGGATGTCGTCGCCATGACGCACCAGCCCGCAGGCCTCGATGTCGGCCTTGGGCACACCCTTGGCGGCAAGATGTTCCTTCAGCGCATTGCGGCTGTCGGGCGCAAAGCCCAGCCGGAACGATTGCTGCGTCGCCGGCGTCAGCCCGCGATCCCTGAGATAGGCGCGGGCTTTTGCACCCTCCGGTCCTTGCAGCCGCTCCTGGAAGAAGGCAGTCGCCATCTCCATGACGTCGGTCAGACTGGCGCGTTCCTTCTCACGCTGTTCTTCCCGCTCGTCGCGCACCGGCATCGGCACGCCGGCCATGTCGGCGATCTTCTCGACCGCTTCGGGAAAGCTTAATCCGTCGAGCTCGGTCAGGAACTTGAAATGATCGCCCGACACCGAACAGCCGAAACAGTGATAGCGGCCCTTCTTGTCCTCGCAGTGGAAGGAGGGGCTCTTTTCGCCATGGAACGGACAACAGGCCCAATAGTCGCCGCGCGAGGCGTTGGTCTTCTTCCTGTCCCATGCGACGCGCTGGCCGATGACCGATGAAATCGGCACACGGTCGCGTATCTCATCGAGAAAGGCGGGCGGAAAGCGCATTGGGGAACTCGTTTGTCCCTCATATAATCATGCGCGCGGAATCCGACGACCCTTATTGCGGACCATACCCGGTTTCCACAGCCAAAAAGCCCGGTTTCTACAGCCAAAAGAAAGGCGGCCGTTTCGGGCCGCCTCCTTTCAAGTCTCTGCATTGCGCCGGCGAGGCCGGGCTTAATGCGCGGCAATGGCGCCGAAGATGATGCCGGACAGGACGCTGACCAGCACATAGTCGTTGCCGACGCGGATCCATTCCTGGCCGCGGCCGGGGCGATGCAGGCCATAGCGGCCATAATCGCGGATCGGCTGGTGCCGCTTCCAGCTGGAATATTTCCGGCCATTGCGCCAATGGCTGCGCTTGACGACCACCGTCTTCTTCACGACGCGCTTCCTGACATCGACATGCTTGCCGGGCCTCTGCCAGTCGACCTGCGTGTAATTCGACTGCGGTGCGACCGGTGCGTTCACCGGTGCGGCCTGGCCGGTAAGCGAAGTGGCGGCCAGCATCGAGAAAGCGAGGGCGGAAAGAACAATACGTTTCATAGCGGGGCTCCTTGGTTGTCGATGCCTAGGGAATAGCGCCCGAAGGATGAACCGAAACTGAACACTAGCATTACATTTACGTAATGAAATCCGGTGCTTATCCTGGATATTTGAACATCATCGCAAAGGCGATTGCCGGGAGTCCGGCAAACCGGGACGATCCGCTGCCATCACCAGGGATCCGCCATGCAACCATTTGCGCATCCGTCCATTTTCCGACACGCCCTGTCGCGCCGCGACGGCTCTTGAAATCGACAAGATTTTATTACCCGGCTAAAATATTCCGGGATATTGTTCAAGACTGTCATGACCATGATTCGCAGCCCCGTTTTCCTCCCTGCACTGCGCGCCCTCCGCGTCGCGGTCCCTGTCTGCGTGCGGGTTTCGAAATGAGCGGCTCCGTCGTCCTGCTGCATCTGGCGGGCGCGGTGGCGCTGATGTTGTTTGCCACCCGCATGGTCAAGACAGGCGTCGAGCGCGCCTATGGCGACGTGCTGCGTCACCGGCTGCGCTCCACCATGCGCAATCCGATCATGGCGGTTTTGGCCGGCTGCGGCCTGTCCATCGCGCTGCAGAGCTCGACCGCCGTCACGCTTCTCGTCGGCTCCTTCGCCGGCGCCGGCATCGTCTCGGGCATGTCGGGCCAATTGGCTGTGCGCGGCGCCGAGATCGGCTCGGCGCTGGTGGTCAAGCTCTTGACCTTCGATCTGACTCTGCTGGTGCCGATCTGCCTCGTCGCCGGCACGGTCATGTTCATGGCCACCGAGCGGCGCGACTGGCGCCAGTTCGGCCGCATCCTGGTCGGCATCGGCCTTCTGGTACTGTCGCTGGAGATGATCGGCCAGGCCTCGGAGCCGCTGCGCCAGAGCACGCTGATGCCGCTCATCATCGAATATTTCTCCAGCGACTACGTCACCGCCTATCTGCTCGCCGCGCTCGTCACCTGGCTGTTCCACTCCTCGATCGCCGCCGTGCTTTTGATGGTCACGCTGGCCGGCCGCGGCTTCATCCCGCCCGAACTCGGCATCGTGCTGGTGCTCGGCGTCAATCTCGGCTCGTCGATCATCGCGCCGCTGCTCACCCGAAGTGCCGAACCTGGCGTGCGCGTCGTGCCGATCGGCAATCTGTTGATGCGCGGCATGGGCTCGCTGGTGATGCTGATCCTGTTCATGACGCTGAAGCCACCGGTCGCCTTCCTCGGCGCCACCGTGCCCGACCAGATCGTCAACGCCCACATCCTGTTCAATGTGCTGATCCTGCTCGCCGGCCTGCCGCTTGCCAGCCTGATCTATCGTGCCTCTGAGAAGATCGTCGCAATGGGCACCAAGCCGGCGCCTGCTACAGAGCTCGATGTGGTCGAACTCTCCGCCCTCAACGACGGCGCGCTCGACGTTCCGAGCCAGGCGCTGGCCAACGCCACCCGCGAGGTGGTGCGCGTCTGCGAGACGGTCGAGATCATGCTCAAGCGCATCATCGAGCTGTATGAAAGCGCCGACGGCGACAAGATCAAGGCGCTGGCCGCCCTTGACGACCGCGTCGACAGGAAGCACGCGGCGATCAAGCTCTATCTGGCCAAATTGACCAGGAACTCGCTCACAGAGGACGAGGCGCTGCGCTGCCAGGAGCTGATAGGCGCCTGCGTCAAGCTCGAGCAGGTCGGCGACATCATCGTGCGCAACATGCTGGTGCATGTGAAGAAGAAGTTCGAGCGCGGGCTGGAGTTCACGCCCGAGGGCTGGAGCGAGCTGCTCGCCTTTCACACCTCGGTGCTGGCCAATGCCAGGCTTGCTTTCAACGTGCTGGTGTCGCGCGACCCTGAGACCGCCCGCCAGCTGGTGCTGGAAAAGGACCGGCTGCGCGACCGCGAAAAGGAAACCAGCGCCAGCCATTTCGTGCGCCTGCGCGACGGCACCGCCAAGAGCGTCGAAACAAGTTCCATCCACCTCGACACCATCCGCGACCTGAAGCAGATCAACTCGCTGCTGGCGTCGATGGCCTACCCGGTGCTGGAAGAGCGCGGGTTGCTCGGTGGGTCGCGGTTGAAGGCAAGCTGATCAAGAAAACCTAAAGCGGCGTCGATAATTTCTGCATTGCCCACGAACCCCATCCATGGTTTGAGGCGACCTTATCCGAGGATCGCTTCCGCCATGCTCCCGCTCATTGCCCTGTTCATTGCCGCCTTTGCTTTCGGCACCACCGAATTCGTCATCGCCGGTGTATTGCCGCAAGTGGCCGACGGCCTTGGCGTTTCGATCCCGACTTCCGGCTATCTCGTCTCCGGCTATGCCGGCGGCATCGCCGTTGGTGGGCCATTGCTGGCGCTCGCCACCAAGGGCATTTCCCGCAAGACGCTACTGCTTTGCCTGACCGTCGCCTTCACCATCGGCCAGGCCGCTTGCGCGGCGGCGCCCGATTTTACCTCGATGCTGCTCTTGCGCATTGCGGTCGCCGTCGCACACGGCGCCTATTTCGGCGTCGCCATGGTGGTGGCTGTCGGCCTCGTGCCCGAGGACAAGCGCGGCATGGCCGTGGCTGTGATCCTCTCCGGCCTCACCGTATCCAATGTCATCGGCGTGCCGGCCGGCACCGCAATCGGCAATCTCTGGGGCTGGCGCGCCACCTTCTGGGTGATGTGCGCGCTGGGCGTGGTGGCGTTCGCCGCCATGGCTGCGCTTTTGCCGCGCACGACAGGCGCATCAAGGCCATCCGCCAGTCTTGGCAGCGAGTTTCGCGTGCTGGCGCGCCAGCAAGTCTGGACCTCGCTGATCCTGATGCTGACGTTGATGATCGGCCAGTTCGGCCTGTTCACCTACATCACCCCGACACTGCTTGAGGTGACCCATCTCGACGAGAGCCTGATCCCCTGGGTGCTGCTGCTCAACGGCGTCGGCGCCACCGTCGGTGTGTTTCTCGGCGGCAAGCTTTCCGATTGGAAGCTGATGCCGTCGCTGATCACCATGCTTGCGCTGCAGGCGGTGATGTTGGGCGTGATCTATGCCGTCAGCCCCTACCCCGTGCCGATGGTCATCGCCATCGTTATCTGGGGTGGCCTCAACTTCGCCATAGGCACGCCGATCCAGACCCGCATCCTGGCCTGGACGGCGGACGCCTCCAACCTCGCCTCCTCGCTCATCCCCTCCGGCTTCAATGTCGGCATCGCGCTCGCCGCGTCGCTGGGCGCTGCCATGCTCAATGCCGGCTACGGCTATCGCAGCCTGCCGGTTGTGGGCGCTGCCGCCATGCTGGTGGCGGTGGTGGTGGCACTTGCCTCCTACATCTGGGAGGGGCGCAGCCGGGCAGCGCCGCCGCTGCCGGCAGCGGCCGAATAGCGTCGGACTACAAATCGATCCGGAACAACAAACTCTCGGCGCCGCCATACGCGGCGTCCTTGATGAACGGACCGACCACACGGCCGCCATTGGCCAGCACCACCTTCTGCGAGGCCGGATTGTCGAGGTCGGTGGTGATCTCGACATATGGCAAACCAACAGCCCTCGCCTCGTCCAGCATCAGCCGCAGCGCCTCGGTCGCATAGCCTCGTCCGCGCTTCCACGGCACCACGGCATAGCCGATATGGCCGAGCACATGCGACGGCAGCGCGGCCGTACCCGGCTGCCAGCGAAAGCCGATCGAGCCGGCGGCCTCGCCGTCCCAGATCCAGCGCCGGAAGCCCGGCAGCCGCGGCACGGTCGTGCCGTCCGGCAAGGTAATCGGGCCTCCTTTGGCCTCGGGATCGTCGAGGCTGGCAAGGAACGCCGCGGGATCCTCGTCGATCGCCGCAAGTTGCTCGCGCGTCGCTTCCATCAGCCGGACATTGTCCGGCGACCAGCCACGCTCGAGCGCCGCCTTGTAGGAGGGCAGATGTTCGAGCGTGGGTTTGACGATTTCGATCATGGTGGGTCTCTCCGGCAGGTCAAGGCTTGCTCGCTTAAGCCGGTGCGGACCGTTTCTTGCCCAGAGGTAATGCCCCTGCTCTCCTTCGCCATTGAAGTGGTGTCGGCTCCTACTGCAGCAGGCCTTTGACGATGCCGCTAGCCTTGCCGAAATCCATCTGGCCGGCATATTTCTGCTTCAGCACAGCGATCACCTTGCCCATGTCCTTCTGGCTGGTCGCACCGGTAGCAGTGATCGCTTCGCGCGCCGCTGCAGTCACCGCCGCCTCGTCCAACTGCGTCGGCAGGAAGCCGCGGATGATCTCCATCTCGCCACGCTCCTGCGCCGCCAGTTCCGGGCGCTTGCCGTCCTCGAACGCCTTGGCCGATTCCTCGCGCTGCTTCACCATTTTGGCCAGGATCTGCAGGATCTCCTCGTCGCTGGCGGGGTCCTTGGCCGAGCCGCGATTGGCTATGTCGCGGTCGTGAATGGCGGCCTGGATGAGCCGCAGTGTCGGCAGCCGGTGCTTGTCCTGCGCCTTCATCGCGCTCTTCAGGGATTCGGCGATTTTTGCGCGCATGATGCTTTCTCCTTCGAACGGTGCGGACAATAACGGTGGCGAACTCGTAAAGCAAACACGCCAAGCCTCTGATATTGTTCGACGAAACAAATGCTCGCCGTTTTTGGCACGGGCATCATTGACCGCTCTGGCGCCTTCCCCTATGTACTCGGCCTTGCACAAGACAAAGAATTGATGCGCGCAGGCTCGAGAGATCGGCCGCGCCGTTTGCTGCGCAGATGGCCCGCCATCGAAGCGCGCAGCGTGACAGGAGCGTCGCCATGGCCGAGATGACCCCCGGACTGACCCCGCCTTGGGCAACCGAAAAGCCGACCGCCCTTCTGGTGCTGGCCGACGGCACCGTCATCGAGGGTCGCGGCCTCGGCGCCACCGGTTCCGCCGTTGCCGAAGTCTGCTTCAACACCGCGCTCACCGGCTACCAGGAAATTCTCACCGACCCGTCCTATGCCGGCCAGATCGTCACCTTCACCTTCCCGCATATCGGCAACATCGGCACCAATGACGAGGACATCGAGGACTTGAACCCGGTCGCCCGTGCCGGCGCCGTCGGCGCGGTGTTCAAGGCCGATGTCACCAACCCGTCCAACTACCGCGCCGGCACCGGGCTGGACCAGTGGCTGAAGAAGCGCGGCATCGTCGCGCTGTCGGGCATCGACACCCGGGCGCTGACCGCGCTGATCCGCGAAAAGGGCATGCCCAATGCCGTCATTGCGCACGCGCCCGACGGCATCTTCGACCTCGACGATTTGAAGCGGCGGGCCGCCGCCTGGTCGGGCCTGATCGGGCTTGACCTCGCCAAGGAAGTCACCTCCGGCCAGTCCTCGGTCTGGCGTGGAACGCCCTGGGTGTGGAACGAAGGCTTTGGCGAACAGGCCGAGCCGTCGATGCACGTCGTCGCCATCGACTACGGCGTCAAGCGTAACATCCTTCGCCTGCTTTCCGGCCTCGGCGCCAAGGTCACCGTGGTTCCGGCCGGTACCGGTTCGGAAGAAATCCTGGCCATGCAGCCCGACGGCATCTTCCTCTCCAACGGCCCCGGCGACCCGGAAGCCACCGGCGACTACGCGGTGCCGGTCATCCAGGACCTGCTCAAGACCGATATTCCGGTGTTCGGCATCTGCCTCGGCCACCAGATGCTGGCCCTGGCGCTCGGCGGCAAGACCGCCAAGATGCACCAGGGCCATCACGGCGCCAACCACCCGGTCAAGGATCATACCACCGGCAAGGTCGAGATCGTCTCGATGAACCACGGCTTTGCCGTCGATGCCGACTCCTTGCCCGAGGGCGTCGAGGAAACCCATGTCTCGCTGTTCGATGGCTCGAACTGCGGCATCGCGCTGACCGGACGTCCGGTGTTCTCGGTCCAGCACCACCCCGAGGCCTCGCCCGGCCCGCAGGACTCGCACTATCTGTTCCGCCGCTTCGTCAACCTGATCCGCGAAAAGCGCGGCGAGGAACTGCTGGCCGAACGGGTTTGATTTTACAGGTCTTCGTCTAGCCGTTGCCCAGATCGTGATGCTCCGAATAGCCGGAGTTACAAACGCGGCGCGATTGCCCTTGTCTTGGTCAATGGAATAAACCGGTCACCGGTCTGTTTGTGACGGCTCGAAGCGACGAAGGCTTCGAGAGCGCCGACGGCAATCCCGTGAGCCCAAGCCCTCCTCATCGCTTCGCTTGCGCGCCGCATTAAGGGACGAAGCACACACCTATGGCGGGTTCGAAGTTCGCGCCTGGGTGACCTTACGCCACCGGCCGACCTTCGCTGGCCTCCAGTATGGCGAACCATTGCTGGCGGCCGAGGTCGATCTCCAGCGCCTTGACCATGACGGCCAGCCGCTCGGGCTTCATCGTGCCGAGCACCGGCGCCAGCCGCGCCGGATGACGCAGCAGCCAGGCGATGGCGACGGCGGCGAGATCGCCGGCGCCGATCTCGGCAGCCACCGCCGCGATTGCCGCCCTGACCCGCGCCTCGCGCCCTTCCTTGCCGGTGAACAGCAAGCCGCCGCCGAGCGGCGACCAGATCATCGGCGCATAGCCGAGGCGTTGCGCGTGATCGAGGCTGCCATCCACCAGCGCATTGGTTTTCAGCACCGACATCTCGATCTGGTTGGTGGCCAAGGCAAACGGCAGCCGCGAAGCCAGAAGGTCGAACTGCGACGGCGTGTAATTGGAGACCCCGACCGCTCTCACCTTGCCCGACTTGACCAGCCCGGCAAGGGCCGCCGCCGTCTCGTCGGCATCCATCAGCGGATCCGGCCGGTGCAGCAGCAACAGGTCGAGATAGTCGGTGCCGAGATTGGCGAGCGAACGGTCGACCGAGGCGGCAATGTGGGCCGCACTGGTGTCGTAATGCTTCAGCCGGTTCTGAGGCCGGTTGGCCGATGCCAGAATGATGTCGCATTTCGAGATCAGCTCGATGCTGTCGCGCTTGCCCTTCCAGCGCGACAAGCCGGCGCCAAAGGCAGCTTCCACCTGGTAATGCCCGTAAATATCGGCATGGTCGAAGCTGGTAAGGCCGAGATCGACCGCAGTGCCGATCAGCCGCGCGATCTGGTCGGCGTCCGGGCGCGCGGCGCTGTCGAGCAGGCGCCAGGCGCCGAACACCAGCCGCGACAGCGACAAACCGTCCTTGGTCAGCTCTATGCGGCTGTCATGGCTCATATCTGGGCTCCATCTTCCGCAGCGCCGGTGGCAACGCTTCTCACCGCCGTCGGCCTCGCAACTTTCGTCACAAAGACAATGACGGCAAGCGTCAGGAAGCACGCGCCAACCAGATAGGGGGCGCCGCCGAACACTACGGGCGCATTCGGTCCGGTGAACCAGGAAAAGATCGCGGTGTAGAGCAGCGGCGTGATGATCGAGGTGATCGAGAAGATCGACGTCATCGCGCCCTGCAATTCGCCTTGCGCCGATGGCGGCACCTTGGCGGCGGCGAGGCTTCTCAGCGGCGGATCGGCCAGTGCTTCCAGGCAGCCGACGACGATCACCGCATAGATCATCCAGCCTTGCGAGGCGAAGGCGTAGCCGAAGGCGCTGGCCGCCGTAAATGTCAGGCCGATCACCGCCGTCTTCCACTCGCCAAGTTTGGGGATCACGCGCGGCAGCACCGTCGCCATGACGATCGCCCCACACAGGCCGAAGGCGCCGAGCGAGAAGCCGATCTGCTGCTCGCTCCAGCCATAACGATAATTGGACACGAACGACCACACCGCCGGATACATCATGTGGCCGAGCGTCATCAGGAAGAAGGCGAGCCCGATCCAGCCGATGCCCTGATATTGGCGCATCTGCAGCAGCGTGCCGACCGGGTTGGCGCGTTTCCACTCGAAGCGGCGGCGGTGCTTTTCATCGAGCGTTTCAGGCAGGAAGAACATGGCGATGAGGAAGTTCACGAAGGCAAGCCCGGCGGCAAAGTAAAACGGCACTCGCGGCCCGAACGTGCCGAGCAGCCCGCCCAGCACCGGCCCAATGACGAAGCCGACGCCGAAGGCGATGCCGAGCAGACCGAAATTCTTCGCCCGGTTGTCATCGTTCGAGATGTCGGCAATGAAGGCCGACGTCGTCGAATAGCTGGCGCCCGAAATGCCGGCCAGCACGCGGCCGATGAACAGCATCGGATAGGACCAGGCGATGGCGCAGATCAGATTGTCGATCGAGAATGTAAGCACCGAGGCAAGCAGGATCGGCCGCCGCCCGAAGCGGTCGCTCAATCCACCCATGATTGGCGCGAAGAAGAACTGCATCGCCGCATAGACGAAGAACAGCCAGCCGCCTTCGATCGCCGCTTCGCTGATGCCGACGCCGGAAAGCTCCCTGAGAAAGGCCGGCAACACCGGCATGATCATGCCGAAGCCGATAATGTCGAGCAGCAGCGTGGTGAAGACGAGCGCAAGGCCCCGCCTGGCGGTTTTGGGGTCGATCATAATGGCGTCTGCTCCCTGAGACCGCCCTTGGGCGGGCGCCCGTTATAGGCGAGGCGCCACTTTGGAACAATAGGAGAACGCCTCAGGCGTTCTCCTCCTGACATCTGTTGCCGGTGGTGAATCGGCCCGCCGACGGATGCGCTTTGGACCGAGTCGGCTGGAACTTGCGAGCGCCTCAAACCGGACCGGTCAGCGTGTTGCAGTCCGACAGCTTGCCGCTCTTGTAGCCGCGCGCAAGCCAGGTCTGCCGCTGCTGCGACGTCCCGTGGTTGAAGCTTTCCGGCACGACATAGCCCTGCATCTTCTTCTGCAGCGTATCGTCGCCGATCTGCTTGGCGGCGTTGAGCGCCTCTTCGATGTCGCCCTGTTCCAGAATGCCCTTCTGCGCGGTGAAATGCGCCCAAACGCCGGCGAAGCAGTCGGCCTGCAGCTCGATGCGCACCGACATCTGGTTGGCTTCCGCCTCACCCATCGACTGCCGCATCTGGTTGAACTTGGGCAGGATGCCGGTGAGGTTCTGCACATGGTGACCGACTTCATGAGCGATCACATAGGCTTGGGCGAAATCCCCCGAGGCGCCGAACTGCTGGTCGAGCTGCTGGAAGAAGGTGGTGTCGAGGTAGACCTTGTGGTCGCCGGGACAATAGAACGGTCCGGCTGCCGTCGAGGCGGAGCCGCAGGCCGAGCGGATCTGGCCGCTGAACAGCACAAGCTTCGGGTCCTCGTATTTCAGGCCCTGCGACTGGAAGATGCCGGTCCAGGTCTCTTCGGTCT
Organism: Mesorhizobium sp. M0802; assembly: GCF_040320115.1. Taxonomy (NCBI): domain Bacteria; kingdom Pseudomonadati; phylum Pseudomonadota; class Alphaproteobacteria; order Hyphomicrobiales; family Phyllobacteriaceae; genus Mesorhizobium; species Mesorhizobium sp. M0802. Next base: position 237,122 of record NZ_JAMYOY010000001.1, on the reverse strand, counting down.
CGGCCAGCACGGTCGCCACGAACTGCTTCATCTCGTCGGAAGCAGGCGTGCCGGCGCCGTCGTCCTGGCCGCCGCTGTTGTCGGTAATCTGGCCACCGCCACCCGGCAGCACGCCGCCGCCGTCGCCGCTGCCCAGGATCTGCGACGGGTCGAAGCCGAAATACCATCCGGCCAGCACCACGAGGACAACCAGCAGGATGCTGCCGCCGCCGCCGGTGCGGCCGCCGATCGGGATGCGGAACTGGCCAGGGCTGCCGCCGCCGAAACCACCACCGCCGCCACTGTCGCTGCGCTCGTCCTCGACATTGTCACTCTGACGGCGGCCCTTCCAGAGCATGGCAACTCCCCGTATGCAAATTTTCGGCTGGCCTGGCCGATTGTCGTGGCCCAGTCCGACCCAACAGACAATTATCGCAATGGTTGCGCCAAGTCACAGTATTTTTCGTGGCGGCGGCATCGCGTTCGCACTCTGGTCGAGGCGGCATGCGCGCTGTAGCATCCGGTTCGAACGGGGGTGTCGGGGACTTGCGGACGATCGGTCGATTTCTGCTGCTGGCCGTGGTGCTATGCCTCGGCCCGTTGCCGGCGCGCGCCGTGACGCTCGATTCCAGCGTCGCCGTGACCGATCCCGAGACATTGCAGGCGCTTGAGCGTGGCGGCCTCTCGATCAGCCGCCTGCTCGGCCCGGCGCTGGGTCTCACGCGCGAGGTCGACAATCGGGGCCTGTTTTCGGTGCGCGCGCTGACCCCTGTGCGCAACGCCGTCAAGCAGGAGATCGCCGACGAGCCTGCCAATAGCCCCGATCCTTACGTCGCGGCCATGGTCAAGTCGAAGGACACCAGCCAGAAATTCAACCCGAAATACATCGACGATGACGGCTCGACGCTCGACCTGACCGGCGTCGTCAACCGCATGGACCGCGGCTATCTCGGCCACACCGAATGCGGCGAGATCAGGCTGATCTACCGCTTCCACTATTCGGTGGCGGAGAAGCCCACGAAGGGAAAGACAGCGCAACGCATCTCGTCGCGGCTGCCGCTGACCATGAGTCTGGTCTTCAACGCCAGGCCCGGCGAGGCTCGCCCCCGCGCTTCGAGAGACCGTCCAAGCGCCACCGCCGTTTCCTGTGCCGAAATCGCCAAGCGCTGGCTCGCCGCCGGCCAGAAGAACCTTGCGCCCGAGCAACTGGCAGCCTGGCTGCGCTCCGACGAAGGGCCGCTCTCCAACGCCATGCTGAATTCGTCGCAGATCATGCGGCTTGAGCTGAACATGCAGGTTCTCCGGCTGTCGGCCTCGAGCCGCCGCGACTTCGGTGGCCACGCCGAATATCTCCTCAAGATTTTCAAATGGGACCCAACGACGTCCACCTTCCAGGAATCGAAGATGGAGAACCAGATCGACCGGAAAGTGGTTCTGGCCGACCGGCCGGCCTTCGCCAAATGGCTGCTCACCGACCGCAACATCTACGATCTCGACCGCGGCCGGCTGGTCATCGACGACAAATTCCTGGCGACCAGCGCCGTCTCGGTCGCACCCGGCGGCATGGCCAGATCGCAAAACAACATCGCCTATGGGCTGCTCGACGATGCCGACATCGACAAGGCACTGCAGGACTATGTCGCCAAGGGCAACGAGCTGCGCAGCGTGAAATCGGTGGCCGGCTTCAATCTGCGTCTCAACGAAATGACCTGCACCGGCTGCCACCAGACGCACGGCATTGCCGGCTTCCATTACACCGGCGCCGATCCGGCCAGCGAGCCGCGCCGCAACGCCGTCTTCGTCCCCGGCTCGGCGGTGTTCTTCGCCGACCTGCCTCGCCGCCGCGCCATCGTCGAGGACTTCGCCGCCGGCGGCCATCCGGATTTCTCACGCGGCTTCGCCGCCCGTCCGGACGCCAAACTCGCCGAAGCGCTGAAAGGCACCGATCTCTACAATGGCTGGGGCTCGATCTGCTACAGCGGCAAGGATGCCAGCTTCAAGGACTGGAGCTGCGGCGAAAGCCTGCGCTGCGCCGGCGTCCATGAAAGCGACATCCATCCGGGCTTCGGCACCTGCGTCAGCGAGGCGGCCACCGCAGTCGGCGACCCCGTCGAGTTCGGCGAGATTAAGATATCGAGCTGGGGCAGCGACAAATATTGCCGCCTGTCGCCGGCCACCGCAAAAGCCTGCGCCATCGATCCGGCGCGCGACAAGAAGCCGGTAATCAAGCTCGCCGGCTATGGCGCGGCGCGCCAACGCTACGACAACCCCGAGCAGAAGACCGGTGGCTTTCCCGGGGGCATGCTGCGCAAGGCAAGCTGCGACAAGCTTCCCGACGAGGCGACTTGCGGCCGCCTCGCCAAGACCGGTTTCAACGACTGCATCGCGTCGGGCAAGGACCACAAATTCTGCACCAAGGAATTCACCAAGACCGCCGGCCTGCGCGCCTGCGACAAGGCGCATCCCTGCCGCGAGGACTATATCTGCACCGCCGGCTACGACGATCTGGCCGCAGCCAAGCCTGGCAAGGGCTCCTGCATTCCGCCCTATTTCATATTCCAGTTCCGCGTCGACGGCCATCCGCGCAGTTGGGTGCAGGACACCGAGGAATGAGCGGCAGGTTGCCGCTTGCGAACAGAACTCAGCTCTTCTGCTTGGTGCCGGCGCTCCTGCCATCCGAGCTTTTGGAGCGTTCCTCGAAACGCGCGGCGCCCTTCTTCAGCGGCCGACCGGTTTCGACCTCGGTCTTGCGTTCGTCCTTTGCCGCTGCCTGCCTCAAACCCTCGGCCGCCTGCTTGCCCTTCGCGGTCGGTGCCTGTTCGACGCCCATGTTTTCCTCCTTGGCGCGCAACAATCACGCGCAACGTCAGGAGCAACGAGCCTGACGTGCGGAGGTTCCAGTGGTGCGGCCCCGGCACCCCTCAGCGCGGCGCGATCATCGCCTTGCGAAAGGCTTCCAGCGTCTCGGCGCTGACATGATGCTCGATGCCCTCGGCATCGATGCGCGCCGTCTCGGCGCTGACACCGAGCGAACGCAAAAACGCTTCGACCGTCTGGTGGCGAATGCGGCTTTCTTCCGCAACCTTGCGGCCGGCATCGGTCAGGAAAACGCCGCGATACGGTTTTCTGGAGACCAGCCCATCGGCGCACAGCCTGGTCAGCATCTTGGCCACGGTCGGCTGGGCGACGCCGAGCCGCGCCGCGATATCCACCTGGCGCGCCTCGTTGCCGTCCTCGATCAGGTCGGCGATCAGCTCGACATAGTCCTCGACCAGCGCGCTGCGGCGCGCTTGGCGCTGCTGCCTGAAGCCTTCGGAATGGACATCGGCATCCGGAAGCGGCTCTTCGCGTCGAACCGGTTTACGCTTCAGTGCCAATACGTGTTCCCTCATACCTTTGGCAAGAATTGGCTTTCGACAAATCAATCGCCCTTTGCCATTCATAGCACGGGCTTAACTGTTGCAGCCGTTTATTTGCATCCATAGCAGGCGCAACCGGCGTTTGCGATCACCCCCTTTCTGGGCCCTTGGCTGCCTCATGAGAAGCATATACAATGAAATATAGCCTATTGCATAATGTTGAGCCCTGGCGTAGATAGGATGAGAGACATCAATCCATGCAATGGAAAGCCCTCCATGTCCGAAGCCGACGCAACCTTGGGATCATCCTGGCGATTTGACAGGCCGGAGGACAATCCTCCCAGCCTGCGCGAGGTGAACTCCACGATTGCGGTGCCGCAGTCCGGCGTCTGGTTCCGCCGCCTGTTCGCCTTCATGGGACCGGGCTACATGGTCTCGGTCGGCTATATGGATCCGGGCAACTGGGCCACCGACCTCGCCGGCGGCGCCCAGTTCGGCTACACGCTATTGTTCATCATCATGCTGTCCAACCTGATGGCGATCCTGCTGCAGGCGCTTGCCGCCCGGCTTGGCATCGCCACCGGCCGCGACCTCGCCCAGGCCTGCCGCGCCTATTATCCGCGTCCCGTCAGTTTCGTGCTGTGGATCGCCTGCGAACTCGCCATCATCGCCTGCGACCTCGCCGAGGTGATCGGCACGGCGATCGCGCTGCAGCTTCTGTTCGGCATTCCGCTGATCGGCGGCGCGTTGCTGACGGCGCTCGACGCCTTCATCGTGCTGCTCTTGATGAACAAGGGTTTCCGCTATCTCGAAGCCTTCGTCATCGCGCTTCTGATCATCATCTTCGGCTGTTTCGCCATCCAGATCTTTGCCGCTGCCCCTCCGGTCGGCTCGATCCTGCATTCGATGTTCGTGCCGTCGACGGAGATCGTCACCAATCCGGCGATGCTCTACATCGCCATCGGCATCATCGGCGCCACGGTGATGCCGCACAATCTCTACCTGCACTCCTCGATCGTACAGACACGCGCCTATGAACGGACCGAAAAAGGCAAGCGCGACGCCATTAAATGGGCGACGACGGACTCGACCATCGCGCTCGTCCTGGCGCTGTTCGTCAACGCCTCGATCCTGATCGTCTCGGCGGTGGCCTTCCATGGCACCGGCCATCAGGATGTCGCCGAGATCGGCCAGGCCTTCGAGCTCTTGTCACCGCTGCTTGGCCTCGGCATCGCCTCGATCCTGTTTGCGGTGGCGCTGCTGGCCTCCGGCCTCAACTCGACGGTTACGGCAACGCTTGCCGGCCAGATCGTCATGGAAGGCTTTTTGCGCCTGCGCATTCCGCAATGGGCGCGCCGCCTGCTGACGCGCGGCATCGCCATCGTCCCGGTGGTGGTCGTGACCGCGCTCTATGGTGAAAAGGGCACCGGCCAGTTGCTGGTCTTCAGCCAGGTGGTGCTGTCGATGCAGCTGCCCTTCGCGGTCATCCCGCTGGTGCAGTTCGTCTCCGACAAGAAGAAGATGGGCAACCTTGCCATTCCCCGCGGCGTGGCGGTCCTCGCCTGGGTCGTCGCGGCGGTCATCCTGGTGCTCAACTTCAAGCTGCTCTACGACACCGTCTTCGGCGTCGGCTGATTCTCATTCCCGACCGCGACAAACCGGCGGCTTGCGCTATCTTGCTCGCCATCATGACAAGTGTCGAAGACGCCAGGAAATTTTACGCGCAGCTGATGGCGGCCAATGCCGGCTCGGCCGATCCGCGCCTCGAAGAGGCGTTCGCCACCGTTCCGCGCGAGGCCTTTCTCGGGGCCGGACCCTGGGCGGTAGTCGCCGGCAGGGCGCTCACCACCGGCAACGGCAAGATCATGACGCCGAGCGCCGATCCTGTTCACATCTATCAGGACGTGCTGGTGGCGCTCGATGCCGACAAGGGCATCAACAATGGCGAACCCTCCCTGCACGCCATGTGGATAGGCAGGATCGCCCCCAGACCGGACGAGGCCGTCACCCATATCGGCGCCGGCACCGGCTACTACACCGCCTTGCTGGCCCGGCTGGTTGCGCCCGGCCCGGTGACCGCCTTCGAACTGGAGGCCGATCTTGCTGCCAGAGCGACAAAGAATCTCGAGACCTACGGCAATGTAAGCGTCATCCACGGCGATGCCGTCACCGGCGATCTGCCGCCGTCCGACATCATCTATGTCAATGCCGGTGTCGTCGCACCGCCGGCTGCCTGGCTGCGGGCGCTGAAAGCGGGCGGCCGCATGATCTTTCCCTGGCGCCCGTCCCAGGGCGTCGGCCTGGCCGTAATGGTGACCCGCACCAAACAAGGTTTTGCCTGCGACCCCTTCATGCGCTCGTGGTTCATCCCCTGCGTCGGCGCCTCGGTCGCCGGTTCGGCGGCCAAAATCCCCGACCTCCAGAAGGCCGCGCGCAGCCGTTCGATCTGGCTGACATCAGACAGGGCGCCGGACCGGACCGCCACCGCCATCATCGGCGATGTCTGGTTTTCGTCGCAGGCGCTTGGCGGCGGGCGACGGCGGTAGGTACTCTTGTCGGCCGCAGCGTTTTTTTGCCAACGCCTGTCGGGCGGCCGCCGGCCTGTCCGTCCTTAGATCGAAATCCGGCCCTGACGGCGCGGATCCTGGAAAAGGAAAATCCAATGCGAAAGATCATCGCCGCTACCTTCGTCAGCCTCGACGGCGTCATGCAGGCGCCGGGCGGCCCGGAAGAAGACCCGGTTGGCGGCTTCGAGTTCGGCGGCTGGACGTTCCACTACTTCGACGAGGTGGCGGGCGTGGCCATGGAGGAATTGTTCTCTAAGCCCTTCGCCCTGCTGCTCGGCCGCAGAACCTACGACATCTTCGCCGCTTACTGGCCGTACCAGAAAGATGCCATCGGAGATGCCTTCAACCCTGCGACTAAATATGTGGCGACGCATCGGCCGGATTCGCTCACCTGGGAAAATACGCAATGGCTTGGAGAAGATATCGTCGCGGCGTTGCGCCGCCTCAAGAAGGAAGATGGGCCTGACCTGCTCATCCAGGGTTCGAGCGAGCTGATCCAGACTTTGCTCGCCAACGGGCTGATCGACGAGATCCGGTTGATGATCTTCCCGCTGCTGCTGGGCAAGGGCAAGCGGCTGTTCGATGGTGGTGCGATGCCCGCCGCTTTCAAGCTGGTCAAGTCGCAGGCCACTACCACAGGCGTCATCATGGCGACCTACGAACGCGGGGGTGAGGTCAAGGTCGGGTCGTTCGCTACGCAGAAGCCGTCAGAGGCCGAGCTCGAGCGGCGTAAGAACTGGAAGTAACAGGGACAGGCTTGGCACCTTTCCTCTCCCCCGATCGACGGGGGAGAGGAAATGCAAGTTCTGTCAAGCCGCCACAGCCCGCCGTGCCAACCCACCCCGGATATACCGCGCGAACTCCTGCGCTGCCGGCGCCGTGCCGTACTTCGGCAAATGCAGATTGATGGAAAAATTCGGCAGCGGCGGCAGCCCGGCATCAAAAGCCAGGATGTCAAGATCGGCAGGCACGGTGGAGGCCAGCCAGGCGGTGACGGCAAGGTCGGAGCGCACTGTCGCGGTCGTCGCGTCGATGTTGCCGTTCTCGAACACGGTGCGCCATTCCAGCCCGTGCTCGTTCAGCGCCGACAGCACCACCGGGCGGAAGGCGCAGGTGTCGGCGACGATCGACACCGGCAGCGGCCGCTTGGCGCGGGCGACGCCGCCCTTGGCCCCCACCCAGACCAGCCGGTCAATGGCCAGGCACTCACCGGCCGACGGGCCGACCCGTTCCTCGATGACGGCAAGGTCGATGGTGCCGGCCGCGAGGGCCGCGGCAAGGTCCGGCGAAGCCGCACAGAGCAGTGAAATCTCGACCTGCGGATAGGTCTCGGCATAGGCCTTCAGCACCGGCGCCAGCAAAGTGCCGACAAGGTCATAGGGAACACCGAGCCGCACCTGGCCGGCGACCTCGGTGCCCGCCATCTCGGCCCAGATCTCGTCATTGAGGCCAAGCAACCGTTTGCCCTTGCCGAACAGCCGCTCGCCGGGCCGCGTCAGCCGCAAGCCACGCCGGTCGCGCTCGAACAGGCTGCAGCCGAGCGCTTCTTCCAGCCGCTTGATCTGCTGGCTTACGGCGCCTTGCGTCAGATGCAGCGCGTTCGCCGCCGCCGTCATGCTGGCCTTGTCGGCTACAGTGACGAAGGTGCGGATCAGCGCTGTGTCGAGGTTGCGGATCATGGTTGGCATTATATCTGCTAATGCCAACCATCGCAAACATTGCATTTACTGAAGTATGCAGAAGTCTACCGTAGGGCCTTCGATGGAGGACGCCTCATGTTGCAGCCCATCTTTCCGCTCATCCTGTTTGCCTTCGTGGCCACCGTCACGCCCGGCATCGCCACCACCCTGTCGACTGCCTCAGGTGCACAGTTCGGTTTTCGCCGTTCCGTTCCCCTATTGGTCGGCAGCGCCGCCGGTCTCGCCACCGTGACCGCTGCTGCCGCCGCCGGGCTCGCCGGTCTGCTGCTGGCCATGCCTTCGCTGCAACTGGCGATGAAAATCATCGGCTCGCTCTATCTCATCTGGCTGGCAATCAAGATCGGCCGCGCCGGGCCGCCCAATCTCGATGTGGCGATGGCAAAACCCAACAGCTTCTTCGGCGGCGCCGGCATTCAATGGATGAACCCGAAGGGCTGGGCGATGGGACTGGGGGCGGCGGCCTCGTTCGCGGCCCTTGCCGACGGGCCGGGACAACTCGCGCTGCTGCTCGGCTCGACCTTCGGCCTCACTGCAGCCGTCTCGCTGTCGATCTGGTGCGTGGCGGGCATGGTGCTGGCACGGCTGCTCGAGACCGAATGGCAATGGCGCGCGCTCAACATCGTGCTGGCGCTGGTGCTGGCTGCATCGATCATACCTAATGTGGCGGGGAGCGTAAACGCAGAGGTCGGCGCCAGTACCCCCACCCGGACCTGCGGTCCGACCTCCCCACAAAGGGGAGGTAGGGGAGCGCGCACTTTACCCTCCCCCTTGTGGGGAGGGCCGCGAACGAAGTGAGCGGGGTGGGGGTCCTGGTTCGCGAAGCGAACCAGCTCTCTCCTCAGACCGCGTAGCGGGCAGCAGGCTTGTCGGCGTGCAGGCTGCCGTAGAAGACTTGCCTTGCGCCGAGGAAGGCGTCGAGCTTGGTCGCATCGGCAAGTGCCGGCACGGTGACGGCTTCGCCCCTGGATAGGCCCACAAGCGCGGCATCGACCATATCGTCGGCGGACATGATGATCTCCTTCGGCAGATTGTCGATATCGCCACCGGCGAGCTCCCAGAAATCGGTGCGGGTCGCGCCCGGCAGCACCGCCTGGACCTTCACATTGGTGCCGGCGACTTCGCGGTGCAGGGCCTCGGTGAAGTTGACGACATAGGCCTTGGTGCCGCTGTAGATGCCGCCGAACGAGGTATCATAGGCGAGCACAGAGGCGATGTTGACGATGGCGCCGCGGTTGCGCGCAAGAAGCCCCGGCAGAACGGCGCGGGTCAGGCGGGTCAAGGCGATGACGTTGACCTTGATCATGCGCTCGGCCTCGTCGGCGTCGGCCGTTGCCACCACGGCCTGGCCACCAATGCCGGCATTGTTGACCAGCAGCGTGACGCTGTCGTCGGCTGCGATCGCCTGCTCGACGCGGCGCACATCATTGTCGTCGGCAAGATCGGCTGATATCACGCTGACCTTGCGCTTGTAAGCATATCGCAGCTTTTCAGCCAGTTCCTCCAGCCGGTCGGCGCGCCGCGCTACCAGCACCAGATCGTAGCCTTGCCCGGCCAGCCGGTCGGCATAGACCGCGCCGATGCCGGCCGATGCGCCGGTGACGACTGCGGTACCCTTGTTGTCCTGTCCACTCATTGTCCTGTTCCTTTTTTCTGCCCGGCGAGACAGGTCGATGAACCCTTGTCCCGCCCTGATCTCCAATTAGTGGCATATACCACTTTCCGGGAAGTAGGCATATACCACCATCTTGTCAACGGAGGCGGCAGAAACTATTTCTGCGACAGGCCGGCAGCGGTTTTGCCGGCAAGGAGTCGTGATGAGCAAGACCGCGCTGCCGGGATTCAGCCTTTGCAACAACGCCACGCTGCGGCGCGCCGCGCGCAAGCTCGGCCGCTTTTATGACGATGTAATCTCGCCTTCGGGTCTGAAGGGCACACAGTACGGCCTGCTCTACCAGATCCATGTCAGCAACGAGCCGGCGATGGGCACGATAGCCGAAGCGATGGTCATGGACCTGTCGGCGCTCGGCCATACGCTGAAGCCGCTGATCCGCGACGGCTATGTCGACACCTTCGCCGACAAGGACGACCGCCGCGTCAAGCGGGTGCGGCTGACGCCGCAAGGCCAGGCCAAGCTCGAGGAGACGACGAAATTGTGGACCATTGCCCAGCAGCGCTTCGAGGCGCTGGTCGGCCAGCAGCGAGCGGCAGATCTGCGCGCTATGCTGGATGAAGTCGCGGCGCTGGAGTACGACGTGCCGGCGGCCGCCCCTTCAAGCTGAAAGAGCGGCCGCCGGTCCTTTGCAAAGATCTATTCGGCCGGCATGGCGACCGGCCGGGCCGCCCAGCGGCCGGCCAGCACCACGCCAAGCCCGATCAGCGGGAAGATGGCGGCGACCAGGCCGAGATCGGCCGGCACGCCGTAGCGCAGCACGGCGCCGCCGACCACAGCACCCAGCGCCACGCCGAGATAGAGGGCCGAAGCGTTGAGCGACAGCACGATCGGGGCGGCGTCGGGCGCCAGCTTGATGATGCGGCTGGCCTGCGCCGGCGGAAATGCCCAGCCGACCATGCCCCACGGCACCATCATGGCCATCAATGCCGGCCCGGCGAGATGCTGCGGCAGGAAGGTCGGGATGACCGAGAGCATCACCAGCATGACGGCGCTCAGCGCCAGAGACCAGCCGACGGTGCGCGTCGCACCAAAACGGTCGGCCGCCTGGCCGCCGGCTATGTTGCCGATGACGGCGCCGACACCGAAGGCGAGCAGCATGCCGGGCAGCGCAATCGGGCTGAGGCCGCCGCTCTGGATGGCCAGCGGCGCGATATAGGAAAACACCGAGAAGGCGCCGATCAGGGCAAGAGCGGTGGTCAGCAGGATCGGCATGACGCCGGGGCGCAGCGCCGCAGCCAGCCGCCGCCTGAGCGGCAGCTTGGTACCGACAATGCCGCGCGGCAGCCGGTACCACAGGATGGCGCCGACCAGCGCGCCGAGCCCGGCAATGGCAAAGAAGGTCCCGCGCCAGCCGGCTATCGTGGCAACCAGCGCGCCGAGCGGTGCACCGAGCGCAACCGCCACCGTGGTTCCGCCGACGACGACGGCAATGGCCCGCGCCCGGTGGTGGTCATCGACCAGCGCCACCGCCGTGCCTTGAGCGGTCGCGGCAAACAAGCCTGACGACAGCGCCATGATGATGCGGGCAATGAGCAGCAGTTCGAAGGACGAGCTCAGCGCCGCCACCACATTGCCGATGACGAAGAACGCCAGCGTCCACAAGATGACGCGGCGCCGGTCCCATTCGCCGGTCAGCGTTGCCAGGATCGGCGTGCCGATGGCGTAAGCCAGCGCGAAGGCGGTGATCAGCGTGCCGGCGAGCGGAATGGAAATGCGGGCGTCGGTGGCGATGTCAGGCAGCAGGCTGGAGATGACGAAGCCTTCGGTCGAGATCGTGAACGATCCGAGCGCAAGCCAAAAGAGGCGCTTGTCCATAGGGCGTGTCCTTAGTTCAAACCTTATTGAACAATTGAACATAACAGGACATGATGTCAATGAAGCCAGGTGAAAATAGCTGAAGCCTGCTGACAGCCCTGTGTCAGGACAGCCATTGGGCCAATCGCGAAACGGACTGTGCATGCCCGCGAAAGATCGACGCGTTGAAATCTCCACCGACTGTGCTTAGTTTCGGGCCATGACTTTGCCGCACCCCAATACAGACCAGATCAGCCTGCCGGTTGTGCTCGGCGTCCTTGGCGACCCGACCCGGCTCGCCATCGTGCGCTATCTCGCCAGCAAGGAAGGCGTGCCGCTGAACTGCAGCCGGTTCCTCGACCTCGGCTCCAAGACCAATCTCAGCTATCACCTGGCCAAACTGCGCGAGGCCGGCGTCACCCGCGCCGAAGTGGCCGGCACCAACCGGATGATCACGCTGCGCCGCGCCGACCTCGACGCCCGCTTCCCCGGCCTGCTCGACAGCGTGATTGCGGCGGCCGGAGATGACCCGGCTCTACCCATCGTCGGCGGCCACGACATCGAAATTCCGGCGTAGCTGGTGCCGAAGTCAGGCCGCTCCTAGCGCTGCCAAAAACCGATATGCGGGGCGAGGAGTTCCTCGTCCATCTCGGGGAAAGGGCCGTGGACCTCGACCGGCTTCTGCCCGGAGCCGAGGACTGTGCGCGACGAGAGGTTCATCGTCGGGTTCTCTGCGTGATTGCCGGTCAGCGCGAGAAGCTTGGTTTCCTCGAAGCCGTAGACCAGCCGGCCGATATTCGCCCAGTACAGCGTTCCCGTGCACATCGCACAGGGCTCGCCGGTTGTGACCAGCGTGCAAGACCAGAGGAAATCCGGCGGATAGGTGTCGGCGGCACGCCGGGAGAGCTCGGTTTCGGCGTGGCGCACGGTGTTGATGTTGCCTTGCCGCATCAGGATGCGATCGTCGGGGCCGACGAGCACGCAGCCGAAAGGATGGTGCCCGTGCGCGGCAGTCTCGCGCGCGACGTCATTGGCGGCGCGAAGGTGGGCAACCATCTGGTCGCGGGTCATCGCCTGTCCTCCCCCGGATGAACTCTGGAGCGGCGTGGACGCTAGCAGATGGAGTGCTTCCGCGATAGGCGGGGCTCCCGGCTGTCTCGAACGATCTCAAGGGCTTGATAATGAAGGCAGGGGCTTGATAACGAAGACGGGCCGCAAGCCTCAACGGGCTGCACCAAGGAGCCCGCCGCATGCGCATTGCCGTTCTCGCCGACATCCATGGCAATGTGCTGGCGCTGGATGCCGTGCTCGCCGATCTAGCGCGGCGCGGCGGCGCCGATCTCACCGTCAACCTTGGCGACTGTGTCTCCGGCCCGCTCTGGCCGCGCGAGACATTCGAGCGGCTCGAAGCGCTCGACCTGCCGACGGTGCGCGGCAACCATGACCGCCACGTCGCGGTCGATCCGGCCGACGATATGATGTGGGCTTCAGACCGCTATGCGCAGGAACGGCTGACATCAGCGCAGCGCGAAGCCCTGCTCGCCCTGCCCTTCACGCTGGAGATTGTTCCCGGCGTGGTCGCTTTCCATGCGCGGCCCGACCATGACGAGAAATACCTGCTCGACGCGATCGTCGATGGCCAACTGGTGCGCGCGCCGCTTGCCGCTATTCAGCGGCGGTTGCAGGCGCTGGACCCGGCCTGCCGCATCGTGCTGTGCGGCCACAGCCACCGCGCGGAACTGGTCCGTATCCCCGGCGGCCCCTTGCTCTTCAATCCCGGCAGCGTCGGCGCCCCCGCCTATGAAGATGACACGCCCCCGGCGCATGTTTCGGAGCAAGGCAGCCCGCATGCGCGCTACGGCATCCTCACCTTGGATGGCGATGGTCCAGACCGTTTCGAGACCATCGCCGTCGACTACGACCACGAAGCGGCGGCGAGACAGGCCGCACAGGCGGGCCGACCGGAATGGGCGCATGCGCTGAGGACCGGCTTCATGCCCAAACCCTCTTGGCAAGGCTCCGCTTGACCGCCCGGCTGCGCCCTGCTTCCGCCTCGCGGCACCAAACATCGGACGCATTTTCAGACTTACATGGCCGCGTATCGTCCCTTATAAAACCGCCTTGGCATACGGCAGGACTGCTGCCGCAAGGGTAATCGGCGCACGGCCAAATGATGAGGCGCACAATCCGAACCATTTTGCATCGACTGACTGGCGCTCCGCTCCTGCGGGCAGCCCGGTTGTTGGCGGGTCCGTTGGTGGTGGGCCTGTTGCTGGTGAGCATGCCGGCGAATGCCGAGGACGCGCCTGCCGACATCGTTTCCATCGTGACCGAACTCGGCCCAGGCGATCTCCTCAACATCCGCGCCACGCCGTCGCCTGTGGGCAGAACTCAGGCGCGCCTGCCGATCGGCTCGAGCGTCAGGAATTTCGGCTGCAACGAAGTGGACGGCCACCGCTGGTGCAAGGTCGAGGAGATCGACAATCCACTGGTCAAAGGCTGGGCGCCCGCGCGCTATCTTATCCCCGACAATCCGACCGTGGTCGAAGTTGACGCCGCGCCGCCCCAGGTGACCGCCAGCGCTGAAGCCGGCGAGCCGGCGGTCGCGCCCGACATGCCGACGCAGCCGGCCGACGTGGCCGCAACGCCCCGGACGACTGCACCTCCCGCCTCTGCCGCTCCGGCTGCACCCACTCAGGCTCCACCCACCCCGGCTGCACCCGCGCCGGCTCCACTCGACCTGACGGAGCGCCTTGGCGGCACGAATCCAGGCGCGCCGAAGTCCGCCGCCGAGATCGGCAGGACCGCCATGCAGGATGCTTACGGCCTTGCCTTCGCAGCGAATGAAAGCCCGCCGATGGACGAAATCCCCGCCACAGAGGCTCCGGCAACGGAGGCCACAGGGACGCCGGAACTCGCCGCCGCCGCGTCTGCGGGAGCAGCGCCGGATACGGCGTCCGCGCCGGGGGTACCATCCCCGACGCCACGGCCAGACCAGGCCAAAGCTGCGACCGCTACGCAAACCGTTGCACGGCTGGAACCCCCGCCCGCCCTCGGCGCTACCACGGATATCCCCTGCGCGCGCTATGTCGGCCAGCCGATGACCCGCTGCGCCGTCAACATCGTCCACAAGGGCACTGACAAGGCCGATATCACCGTGACCTGGCCCGATGGCGGCACGCGCGTCATCTCCTTCTCTGCCGGCATGCCGGCCAACTCGGATTCGCCCAGCGAGTTCCGCTTCACAAGGGAAGGCAGCCTCAACATGATCCGGATCGGCGCTGCCGAGCGGTTTGAGATTACGGATCAGCTCGCGCTGGGGGATTAGGTGTTAAGCAGTAGGGATAGGCAATAGACGGCTTAACCTCGCTCCTGCCTAATCCCTGCTGCCTGATCCCTACTGCCTGATCCCTACTGCATAGCCTCATTTTCGGGGTTACATCTCCCAAAACTCTTCCCTATAAGGCCCTCCTAGCCTGATACCAGAATCGCAAGCACAACCGGCCGGGTCTTCCCGTCCCGGTTTTTCGTGCAAGCCGCTCGCCGAACGGAACTCACAACGATGCCAAGACGCACCGACATCAAGTCGATCCTGATCATCGGGGCCGGCCCCATCGTCATCGGCCAGGCCTGCGAGTTCGACTATTCCGGCACACAGGCCTGCAAGGCGCTGAAGGAGGAGGGCTTTCGCGTCATTCTGGTCAATTCCAACCCGGCCACCATCATGACCGACCCGGAGCTGGCCGACGCCACCTATATCGAGCCGATCACGCCTGAAGTCGTCGCCAAGATCATCGCCAAGGAGCGGCCCGACGCGCTGCTGCCGACCATGGGCGGCCAGACCGCGCTAAACACCGCTCTGTCGCTGCGCCGCATGGGCGTGCTCGAGCGCTACAATGTCGAGATGATCGGCGCCGACGCCACGGCGATCGACAAGGCTGAGGACCGGGCGCTGTTTCGCGAGGCGATGAAGAAGATCGGCCTGGAAACGCCGAAGTCGATGCTGGCCAATGCCACCGACGTCAAGAACGCCGACCGCAAGACCCATGAGGCCGAGCGCGCCGCCGTCAAGGCCGAGGCGCCTGCCGACCTCGATGCCGCGCTCGACGCGCTGGAAACCCGCTGGAACCTCGGCGAAGGCGACCGCAAGCAGCGCTACATCAGCCATGGCATGGCGATTGCCGCCCAGGCGCTCGACCATGTCGGCCTGCCCGCCATCATCCGCCCGTCCTTCACCATGGGCGGCACCGGCGGCGGCATCGCCTACAACCGCGCCGAATTCTACGACATCGTCCAGTCCGGCCTCGACGCCTCGCCGACCACCGAAGTGCTGATCGAGGAAAGCGTGCTCGGCTGGAAGGAGTATGAGATGGAGGTCGTCCGCGACAAGGCGGACAATTGCATCATCGTCTGCTCGATCGAGAACATCGACCCGATGGGCGTACACACCGGTGACTCGATCACCGTCGCCCCCGCGCTGACCTTGACCGACAAGGAATACCAGATGATGCGCAACGCCTCGCTCGCGGTGCTGCGCGAGATCGGCGTCGAGACCGGCGGCTCCAACGTGCAGTTCGCCGTCAACCCGGCCGACGGCCGGTTGGTGGTGATCGAGATGAACCCGCGCGTCTCGCGCAGTTCCGCCTTGGCTTCGAAGGCGACCGGCTTCCCCATCGCCAAGATCGCGGCCAAGCTCGCCGTCGGCTACACGCTGGACGAGCTGGAGAACGACATCACCGGCGGCGCCACGCCCGCCTCCTTCGAGCCAAGCATCGATTACGTCGTCACAAAAATCCCGCGCTTTGCCTTCGAGAAATTTCCCGGCGCCGAGCCGGTGCTGACCACCGCCATGAAGTCTGTCGGCGAAGTCATGGCCATCGGCCGCACCTTCCAGGAGTCCCTGCAGAAGGCTTTGCGTGGACTGGAAACCGGCCTCACCGGCCTAGACGAGATCGAGATCCCCGGCCTCGGCCACGGTGCCGTGGCTGCCAACCACGCCGACGACCGCAACGCCATCCGTGCCGCGCTCGGCACGCCGACGCCCGACCGGTTGCGCATGGTGGCGCAGGCGATCCGCATGGGCACCTCGCTGGAAGACGTGCACGCAATGTGCAAGATCGACCCGTGGTTCCTCGAACAGATCGCCGGCATCGTCGCCATGGAAGCCCGCATCCGCGAGCACGGCATCCCCAATGACGCCGTCAATCTGCGCATGCTGAAGGCGATGGGCTTCTCCGATGCTCGCCTCGCCTCGCTGACGAAGACCGACGCCGAAGTGATTGCGAAGATTCGTGAAAAGCTCGACGTTCATCCGGTTTATAAGCGCATCGACACCTGCGCTGCCGAGTTCGCCTCGCCCACCGCCTACATGTACTCGACCTATGAAGTCCCGTTCGCCGGCGCGCTCGCCAACGAGGCGCAGGTGTCATCGCGAAAAAAAGTCGTCATCCTCGGCGGCGGTCCGAACCGCATCGGCCAGGGCATCGAGTTCGACTATTGTTGCTGCCATGCCGCCTTCGCGCTGCGCGACGCCGGCTATGAAGCGATCATGATCAACTGCAACCCGGAGACGGTTTCGACCGACTACGACACCTCCGACCGGCTCTATTTCGAGCCGCTGACCGCCGAGGACGTGCTGGAGATCCTGCGCGCCGAACAGGCCTCGGGCGAACTCGTCGGCGTCATCGTCCAGTTCGGCGGCCAGACGCCGCTGAAGCTGGCCGATGCGCTGGAGAAGGCCGGCATCCCGATCCTCGGCACCTCCCCCGACATGATCGATCTCGCCGAAGACCGCGACCGTTTCCAGAAGCTCTTGCACAAGCTCAACCTCAGCCAGCCGAAGAACGGCATCGCCTATTCGGTCGAGCAGGCGCGCCTGGTCGCCGGCGAGCTCGGCTTCCCGCTTGTGGTGCGCCCCTCCTATGTGCTGGGTGGTCGCGCCATGCAGATCATCCATGATGAAGGCATGCTGCAGAGTTACCTGCTCGACACCGTGCCCGGCCTGGTGCCGGAGGACATCAAGCAGAAATACCCCAACGACAAGACCGGCCAGATCAACACGCTGCTGGGCAAGAACCCGCTTCTGTTCGACACCTATCTCTCCGGCGCCATCGAGGTCGATGTCGATTGCCTCTGCGACGGCACGTCGACCTTTGTCTCAGGCATTCTCGAACACATCGAAGAGGCCGGCATCCACTCCGGCGACAGTGCCTGCTCGCTCCCTGTTCACTCGCTGCCTTCCGAGCTGGTCGACGAGCTGGAGCGCCAGACGGCGGCGCTTGCCCGCGCGCTCAATGTCGGCGGCCTGATGAACGTGCAGTATGCGATCAAGGACGGCACGGTCTATGTGCTGGAGGTCAACCCGCGGGCGTCACGCACCGTGCCCTTCGTTGCCAAGACCATCGGCCGTCCGATCGCCAAGATCGCCGCCCGCATCATGGCCGGCGAAAAACTGGAAGACGCCTTCGCCCATTACGGCGCCATGCCCGACCCCAGGAACCCCGGCCACATCGCGGTCAAGGAAGCCGTCTTCCCCTTCGCCCGCTTCCCCGGCGTCGACATATTGCTCGGCCCGGAAATGCGCTCGACCGGCGAGGTCATGGGCCTCGACCGCGACTTCGCGCTCGCCTTCGCCAAGAGCCAGCTCGGCGCCGGCGTTGATCTCCCCCGCTCCGGCACGCTGTTCGTCTCGGTGCGCGACGAGGACAAGGCCGGCATCCTGCCGGCGGTCAAGCGCCTCGCCGGCCAGGGCTTCAAGGTGCTCGCGACATCCGGCACGGCCCGCTTCCTCGCCGAAAACGGCGTCGACGCCCAGAAGATCAACAAGGTGCTGGAGGGCCGCCCCCACATCGAAGACGCCATCCGCAACCGCCAGGTCCAGATCGTCTTCAACACGACGGACGGCCAGAAGGCGGTGTCGGACTCCAAGTCGCTGCGCCGCGCCACGCTGATGCAGAAGGTGCCGTATTATACGACGCTGTCGGGCGCCGCGGCGGTGGCGGAGGCGATTGCGGCGTTGAAGGCGGGGAGCCTGGAAGTCAGGCCGCTGCAGGAGTATTTTGCGTAGGCGATTAGCTCCCTTCTCCCGTTCAACTGGGAGAAGGGAGTTGATCGGGTAATCGCCACCGCATCCAGAATCACTTCTGACGCATCGACCTCTTTCTCTTAGCTCCCCTGGAGCTCAAAGAATTCCTGTTAAACACATATAATCTGTCATCAAGCTGGTTGCCATCTAAGGAGCCTAGCCTAGCCTTAGCTTCTCTATATTCATCTATGGCTATTGACACATTCCACTCTTCTTCGACAACACTAACGACCCAACCAAAAATACCAAAATCGGAACGGACTCCGTCGCCGCTCCAAATCACCTCTTCTCTAAAATGCCCCCGCCTCATCGGAAATATCGGCCGAGTTCCCATTCTAACAGAAAAGACATTATCATCTAGTACTATGCTTCCAAGTTTCTTGGACGAAACAGCTGCATAACTTCTTCGCATCAGGCTCAGAGATGCATCATGAATAAACTTGACTTCCCCCTCTACCCGAAGAAAATTCCTTAAATCGTTAATCGATGCTGCTGGGCCTGCCCTTTCCATTATAGGAAGGGATTCATCCTTAATCCCAAGATGCAACAAAGTTTCGGCAAGCCCGACTGATATTCCAAAGTCGATATTCTCCTTACGAATAAGGTTGACTTGATCACTAATCCAATCGCTATAGTCTTCTCTAGAACCTCGTAAGCACGCTATGTCTCGTGAGATTGCGTTAGTCGTACCCAAGAAAATTCCTGACAGTCCATTTATTTGATCGGCCTTCAATCCGCCCACCGTAATTATTCCATCGAGCTCCGGGCCAATATAGTAATCCGGCCTTGGGTTCAAAAAGCCGAAGCCAAGGATTTCCCCAGACTTCGCGATAACGGGGCGAGCACGTCTCGCGTCTTTCATCAACTCCTTTTGAATTTGCTTTATCGAGCCAAATCTCTCGTTATTTGAGCGATCAGCGTCAAACGTTCTTCTAACCAAGCCAGGTGGATCAAGCTCTTTCCAGGAGTTAGCTGGAATGCTCAATTGATATCCACCATCACCATCATCAACTATCTCTATATTTACGTCACAACTGCACGCTATTCTCTCTATGCTTTTTGAGAAATACCCGACCTCTCGACCTCTAGGAAAAAGCTTCTCAGGCTTATCGAAAATCTTCACGCTGACAATAGTGCCTGGATCCACAAGTCTTTTCGACTCGTTCGCGTATCGAATAAACGGTCGAGTAGAAATTCCGGAATTAAACACCAGCTCAATTGTTTTCTCCAAAGGGGCAGAAGGCCGCCTTGTCCAAACTGAGACCTGATCTCCGAGCATGAAGACGGAAAAGAACCCTATGCCGAAGCGCCCTGTGCTCTTATATCCCTTCGCGTACAAGCCCGGCAATTCGAGATAGGAAAGCGAAGACTCCCAATAGCTTGAGCCAAAATCTAATAACTTAGAATTGATAGCTTCCAAAGACATGCCAATCCCATCGTCGGAGATATCAATATAGGTTCCATTGTCACTTACTCTCTTGCGGACCCTTATCTTTCCCCAATCGTTTCCCCGACCCTCAATAAGCCGACGGGCCCTAACTGCGTCGCAGCTATTTTGTATCAGCTCACGTAACGCAACTAGCGGATTATCGCCGTAAAGGCCCCGACCACCCAGTATAGAAACAATTTTGGACACGTTTGAAATTCTGATTTGAGCATCAACCGGAACCCAGTCCCTTGTCCCCACGTTCTTTTCCATAAGCGCAGGAGTTTCAACGTTCGACACGCCGCGTACTGCCAAGCGACAGTCAGTCCGTGTATCCGCCAAAAGTGCATCTGTAGATCGCAACTCGGCATCTACATATCTCAACGTGTCATAGCAGAGCCACCAGGCCGCAGATTCCGTCTCGCTGAACCTTCTAGTGCTGGCGTAGGAAAGGCGGTCGCCAACAGCGATAGGTCGACCTAACATTTCCTGAAAAATCCAATGGTCTCGGCTGGTTGGTGGTAGGTTGCGAAATAGCTGGGTAAAATATGGAGCGCGGCGGGAGTCTAAATGAGCAACATCGCACGCTCTCAATATGCACGACAACTTGAGAAGATCGCACGTCCATTCTGGAGGAAGGAACGGAGGAGACCCAATTATTCTATTTAAGTCGACATGTATTTTCTCTATACTTTCCCAGTGACTTTTGGCGACAGCACCTATCACCTCACCAAATGAATTACGAAGCCTTTCGTCATCAATTATGTATATCTGCTTGCCATTCCTATCTACCCAAAACTGGTTGGCAACATCTACCGACTTCTCGGCGTGCATAAGCCTTAGAGACTCAGCAGTGGCCATTTTATCTAAATCGGCTTCGTCACGAAGGCCAGACCAATTTATATCACTTCTATATAGAGCACTCAAGTCCTTCCAAATAGTTGTCTTCTTAAGATCATCGAGGCCATTCGGGTAGGCAGCTAGCGACATACCAGCGTCATGGGTAAGAAAGCTCAACCCTAAGACATACGCCTCAGCTGGATTGAGATCTAGGCTATCGCCAATAATAAGATCGCAGTACTCCCAAAGAGCATCAAGATGCGTTATATCGTGGGAAGTATATTCTGGCAAATCTCTAGCTATTTCCTGAACTAGTAACGACGCCTTGGTGCGCGCGGCGAGAAAGGAGCTTCGCAAAATTCCCCTTTCCTCGCCAAATTTATCTTGTGATTTGATTTCTAAAGACGATGACCATGTTTTAGTTGATCTGAAGTCGACCATTTTATGCTCCCACTCCCCAATCTACATGCCCAACCAACTTATATCTATGTGAATAGAACGGGTTGCAAGCTCTTTCGCTTTCTGCTGCCTCCCGGCCCGCAGCGCGGTTGAGATAGCCTTGTGTTTTTGGAGTCTTTTAGATTTAAGAAGGCTTTGGCCCCCTCACCCCACCGCCACGCACTCGATCTCGATATCAAACTCCATCGGCCACGACGCCACAGGCACGAAGCTGCGCGCCGGCGGATTGACGCTGAAGTACTTGGCGTAGACCCGGTTGATGGCGTTGTAGAAGCCGGAATTGACGGCGTAGATGCGCACCATCACCACATTGTCGAGCGAGGTTCCCGCCGCTTCCAGGCAGTGTTTCAGCGCCTTCAGCGACGCCTCGGTCTGCGTTTCGATGTCGCCGCGCACCATCTCGCCGGTCACCATGTCCACCGGCGGCGTCGCCGATATGAACACGAAGCCGTTGGCCCGGACCGCTGTCGAGCAGGGCAGCCCGAGCGCCCGCACCTTGGCCGACATGACGGGCACTTCGATGACTTCTTTTTTCATGGTGATCTTCCCCTTGTTTGCCAAGCTGGCGCCAAGGCCCCCTCACCCAGCCTCCGCTTCGCTCGGCTGACCTCTCCCCGAGGGGAGAGGAGCCGGTCAGCGCCAGCGCTTCCCTCTTCTCCCCAGCGGGGAGAAGGTGGCCGCGAAGCGGTCGGATGAGGGGGCCGGCGCCACCTTTAATCGTGAGGAACTTATCCCCCCACCCAGCGAACACCAGCGCCGAAGCATGGTCCAGCCCTCACCCCTGCCCCGGATAGGGCATGCCGTCCTTGTGCAGGAACCTGCCATCCGAACTCGGGCTCATCATGTCGATGTCGGAGCAAGTGATGAGATCATCCGGATTGCGCGAGCCGACCTCGAGATAGCGCGCCGTTGTGGACGAGCGGTTGATCATGTGGTGGCCGTTGCCGCTGTTCTTGGCGAAGGCAGTACTATCGCCGGCCTTGAGCAGCGTCTCGCCGCCATCCTCGACCAGCACCAGTTCGCCTTCCAGCACATAGACGAACTCATCCTCATGGCTGTGCCAGTGGCGCTGGCTCGACCAGCCGCCTGATGGCAGGGTCATCAAGTTGACTCCGAAATCGGTCAGGCCGCCGGCATCGCCGAGGCGGTGGCGTGTGCGCTCGGCGCAAGGGGCGTCGAAGGGTGCGGGGTAGCCGGAGCCCTTGCGGACAGGCACGGTGGACAGGTCGATCTTGGGCATGGGAGCTCCATTGAATTGGTGGCGGCAGTGTATGTCACTGCCGGCGCAGCCACAGAGCCACTTTGCCGCAATGCCTTGCCAACGGCTGGCATCGGCCGTCGCACTCTACGGCGCCCCCCTCTGTCCTGCCGGACATATCCCCCGCAAGGAGGGAGATTGGCTCGCCTCAGCCTTCGCCAATTTTCACCGTCGCAAGAAAAGCACGGCGCCGACGCTGCTGATCTCCCCACTCGTGGGGGAGATGTCCGGCAGGACAGAGGGGGGCGCCGTAGAATGCTATTGCTGGCCAGTCACCAGCCCTCAACCCTGATGCGCCGCCGCGAGTTCCTTCACGTGCTTCTCGTGCATCTGCAGCGTCGGCAGCGTCTTCTTGGCGAATTCCTTCAGCGCCGGGTCGTCGCCCGAGTTGGCATAGCTGCTGAAAAGGGCAACTGCCTCCTTGTGCGCGTCCGTCTGCATCTGGATGTACTTGGCGTCAAAATCCTTGCCGCTTGCGCTCTTCAACTCGTCGAGCATTGCCTGCTCCTTCGGCTGCAGGGCCGGTCCCGCGGCTTTGGTCGAACCGGTGGTCTGGCCCTGGCTCAGCGCCGCCTTGAACTCCTTGCCGGCTTTGGTGTGGTCCTTGACCATCTGCTTGGCGAATTTCTTGACGTCAGCCGCCTTGGATTTTTCCTCGGCGAGCTTGCTCGACTGGATTTCGAATTCGTTGGAGCTAGGCACCGTCTTGACGAAGGTTGGGGTATCGACCTTGCTGGCGGCCATGGCAGGCGCGACCGCAGTCGAGTTGGCCGCAAAGGCGGCAGGGGCACCGGCGAACAAGGCGACGGCGGCAATGGTGAGAAGCGTTTTCATCTGAGTTCTCCGATTTGAAAATTTCCCCCTCGGCTAATCAAACGCGGCATTGGCGGCAGGGTTGCGTCCGGAGAACTATTCGTCAGCGACCATCTGCCGAAGAGCCGTCCCGAGCCCCTGGCGGACAAACCTCAGGACAGCACGCCTCGCCATATTGCAGCTGTTCGGTCCAGTTCGGCCGACCCTCAGGCGTGACATCCATAAGGTTCCACAGGATCTCGCACGCGCCGATGGCGCGCGGATCCTGGTCCTGATGGACGGCGCGGCATTGGGAACCGGTTGCTTTTCCCGCATTGGGTCCGCAGGCTAGGCTTCCGGAGCTGGGGAGACACATGCAAGAGGATGAAGAGATCGATCTGCGCTGCCCGCAAGTGGTGGCCGACAATGCCGCCAAGGGGTTGAGGCTGCGCAAGCAGTTCGGCCGTGGCGGCACCGAGATCGGCGTCGCGCGGGCGACGGAACTCAAGAACCGCGAAAAGCTGGCGCCATCCACCATCCGCCGCATGGTCAGCTACTTCGCCCGCCACGAGGTCGACAAGCGCGGCAAGAATTACGGCAATGAAGACAATCCTTCGGCCGGCCATATCGCCTGGCTGTTGTGGGGCGGCGACGAGGGCCGCGCCTGGGCGCTTGAGCTCAAAAAGAAGATCGGCAATGCGCCCGATATCTGAGGGCTGCCGTAAAACGACTGGCGGGCCCCAAACCCCCGCCTGGGACCCGCCAAGGAGTGGCTGAACACATGCCGGTGCAGCCCCTCCACATCTGCCAGTCGTCGATCCGCCATCGGTCGAAAGGCATGGATGGTGAGTTAGCATCCGGTTGCAGCGGCCAATGTGAAGCAGTTCACAATCCGAAGGATTTCAACAGCGCTCGAGCAATTCCAGGAAAGGTGGGAACCGGTTTTCCCGGGAAAAGCGCGTAGCGTTTTCCCCAGGGAATTGCGGCAAGAAAAAAGCCCTTACCCTTCCCAGGCGACAGGCATCATTCCCAGCCGCTCGTAGAGCCGGAGCGCGGCGGCGTTCTCGACCGTGTTGGTCTTGAGGTCGACATGGGCCGCGCCTCGATCGCGAAAGGCGTTGAAGGCCTGCCACATCAGCGCTTCGCCAATTCCTTTGCCGCGCGCTCCGGGATGGACCGCGAGGTCCTTGACGAAGGCCCTCGTCCAGCACAGCGCTGCCGCCGCCAGCCGTCCCTTGGCGTCGATGACCAGGAAACACAGCGCCGGGTCGAATTCGGCATCGCTGGATATGCGCGGCCACCATTCGTCGAACGGGCCGTCGGTGCCGTCGTCGAACACCTCGGTCAAAAGCGCGTGCAGGGGCTGCGCGTCACCATGTTCGAAGCAGCGCATGGCAAAGCCGTCCGGCCAGTGCGGCGCAACGAGCGTCTCGTCGAGGATCTTGCGCAGCCGGATGTCGTTTGGAGCCGGCGGGCGCGGTTCAGGCATCGCGCTCAGGCGTCGGGCTGCAGCCGGCGGCGCTTGCGGTCGACACCGAGGCCGGTGGCCTCGAGCAGGCCTTTGCGCTT
Source organism: Mesorhizobium sp. M0802 (assembly GCF_040320115.1). Lineage (NCBI taxonomy): Bacteria > Pseudomonadati > Pseudomonadota > Alphaproteobacteria > Hyphomicrobiales > Phyllobacteriaceae > Mesorhizobium > Mesorhizobium sp. M0802. The sequence continues at coordinate 212,623 of NZ_JAMYOY010000001.1, read as the reverse complement.
GGCGTCGAAATAATAGCCGGTCTGGTAGAGCCAATCGGCCTTCTTGGCGTTGCCACCCGCCACCAGCCAGGCGCCACGCAGATATTTGACCGCGTATTTCAGATTGGTTTCGGCGTCGAACAAGCCCTTGGCCGGCCCGTCATAGCCCATGCCGCGCGCCGTCGCGTGCTTGATCTGCATCAGGCCCCAATGGCCGTTATTGTAAGCCTTCGGATTGTAGGTGCTTTCGCGGTTGACGACGTGGCGCACCAGATCGACCGGCACCTCGTAGAGAGCGGCGTATTTCTGGATCAGCCGGTCGACGTCGCCGCGCATGCCGGTCGCATGCTCTTCTTCCGGGAGACCGAGCGGCGCGGCGGGGAACAGGCCCAAGGAAGCCGGGTTCTGCGGCACGACATAGGCTACCTGCTGCACGCCGGGCATGGCGTTCTGGCCGCCCTTGGCGGTCGCCGGCATGACAAGGCTGGCGGTCGTATATTGCGCCGCGACCGGCTGTCCGGCGTTGGCGGGCGCAGGCGCCTGCCAAGCATTGGCGGCCATCACCGCAGGCACGGCCGGGGCCGTGGGCGTCGCGCCGGCAAAGGCCGCGGTCGCGGCAACCGGCTGCGCAGCGGCATCGAGCGCTGGCGTGGCCGGCGCCGCTTCGGCCGCCTGGACGGGTGTTATGCCCGAGGATTGCGGCAGCACCGAAACCGTATCGGGCAGCGGCACGGTAAAGCCGGCATCGCTGCCGGCAGCGGTCGCGGTTTCGGTCAGCGCAGGCGTGGCCTTCATCTGCGAGGTCGATTGGCAGCCGCTGAGGGCAGCTGCGCCGACGATCACAGAGATCGCGAAAAGGTTGAATTTTGCTGGCAAGCCGCGCGGGTCCGATTTGTCGGTTGTTAAGAAGTCCTTACACCAGCGATTCCTGGTGGGCAATCGGGACCATCTGGTGGTTTTCGGGTGGCGAGAGCCGGGATCAGATGCCATATTGTTCTGCATATGTACCGGTTGGCATCCCGGTTTTCGCCGCTTTGCGGAAAGGAGCGCATCATGGAAACGGCATCTTCGATCACAGCCGGCCACGCAGTGTTAGAAACAGTGATCGGCTTCATGGGCATCGCCTGGAGCGAAAAGGGCCTGATCCGGCTCTGCCTGCCCGAAAGGAGCCGCGAAGCGGTGGAGCGCCGGCTGATGCGGCATGCCGGTGTTGCCGCCAATACCACTGCGAACATTGGGCAGCCGCAATGGGTGGTCGAGCTGATCGCCTCGATCAAGGCGTATGCGTCAGGCGAGGACGTCGATTTCTCCGGCGTGCCGGTCGATCTCGACGGCGTCGACGACTTCCGTCTCGCCATCTACGAGGCGGCGCGGAAACTGCATTATGGCGAAACCACCACCTATGGCGAACTGGCCAAGCGCGCTGGCCAAGCCGGCCTGCCGCGCGAAACCGGGGCAGCGCTGGGCGCCAACCCGGTGCCGCTGGTCATCCCCTGCCATCGGATTCTAGCCGCGGGCGGCAAGATCGGCGGCTTCTCGGCGCCCGGCGGCTCGGCCACCAAGGAAAAGATGCTGGCCATGGAAGGCGTGCGCGTCGGCCCGCCGCCGGCGGCGCAGGTCTCGTTCGGGTTCTAAGAGCTTGAATGGTATGCCGGCTGGGTATGTTGAGATTCAGGTCAGGCCGCACCGAGAACTATGGTCTTCGAGAACCGGAGCGGAGCGTACTTAATGTACGTGGGCGCCGGAAGCGCAGAAGACCATCGTTCGCAGGCCGGCCTCACCCGAATATCAATATGCCCTAATGACGGCGCAGGAAGCGGCGGTGAAAATGGTCGTTCTCGATCCGCTTGCAGAGATAGACCGGGCAGGATTCGGTATCGGCGCTCGGTACATAGGCGCGCTTCCTGACCTCGCCGACATTGCAGAATTGCTGGCTCTGCACATAGCGGTCGAAGAGCGGCAGCCCCGGCACGCGCCTGGACTGATAGCGCAGGATGACCGCGCCCTGGCGGGCGATCGTGCCTTGCACCGTGTCGCAGCTCATACGAGTGGGGTCGTAGCGCGAAATTGCCTGCGCCTCGGCGGCCGCCAGCGTCAGGCAGGCGGCAAGCAGAATGGTTTTCACAACCGTTTTCATGACAGTCTCCCAAAACCGGACTAACGCCGTCGGGCGTCCCGGTCTTCCCGATTGCTCGACGCTTTCATGCGATTGGGGCGGCCTTTGGGCGGCGCCACCGCAACGCCATTTTTCGAGCCATCTTGTTTTTGGTGCGAAACCCGCCTATATCAGCTCCATTGATATTTCGGCCGATCGATCCGGGCCTCGCGATCTTCGCGTTTGCTGACGTCTATCTCCAAAATCTCGATACAAACCGGCTGAACCTCGGTTCGGTCAAACCAAAGCAAATGCGAGGACTATTCATATGGCAACTGGTACGGTCAAGTGGTTCAATGCCACCAAGGGCTTCGGCTTCATTCAGCCTGATTCGGGCGGTGCGGACGTTTTCGTTCACATCTCCGCTGTCGAGCGCGCTGGACTGTCGACCCTGGTCGAAGGCCAGAAAATCAACTTCGAGATCGAGCAGGACCGCCGCACAGGCAAGTCGTCCGCTGGTTCTCTGAGCAAGGCAGCCTGATTTTGCGATAGCGCGCGCCGGACGAGAGTTCGGGGCGCGCGGCAAGTCACGGATGTACTGACGGTCGCGCGAGAAGCGCGCTGGAGCGGAAAGACCCGACAAGCTGGATCAGCAGATAGCTGCCGGCACGGACTTAAAGCTCCGATCAGGCTACCGAAAATGGGAAGGCGGGATTTATCCCGCCTTTTTGTTTGTCTGGAATTGGACGATGGCCATGCTATTAGTTTCGCCCCATGACCAAGCTCGAACAGATTGAAAGATCCATCGCAGCCCTGAACACCACAGAACTAAAGGCCTTTGCCAAATGGTTCGCAGCGTATCAGGCAGAGGTGTGGGATATGCAGATCGAGGCGGACGCCAAGGCTGGCCGGCTGGATAAGTTTGCCGAGCAGGCTTTGGCTGAACTTCACGCGGGCCGAGTTCGCCCTCTTTGAATGCGCGCTACGGCCGAAGGCCGCAAGCCCAACCGGGCATCGCGCCCGTTGGCGTCCCGTCCGGAACGAGCCGCGAAGCGGCGGCAAGCGTGAGGACAAAATCAGCGCCGCAGATGCAGCGGCACCACCTTGTTGTCGGCGCCAAGCAGCGCCTCGATCGACAGCGGCTCCCGGTTGAAGATCGTGCCGGCCAGCGCCGGGCGGCCGAGATGGAACCCCTGTAGCAGGTCGACGCCGCCATCCAGCGCGACGCGCAGATGCACGGATTGCTCGATGCCTTCCACCAGCACCTTGGCGCCGCGATCGTGCAGCGACGAGACGAGCGGCCGGAAGAAGCGCTCGGCGGCAGCGTGGCGGCAGAATTCGGCGAACCAGCCGCCGTCGATCTTCACAATATCCGGTTGAAGCAGGCTCATCCGCTCCGCGGTCGAGTGGCCGGTGCCGAAATCGTCGATGGCGATGCGGATGCCGTGGCGCCGCATCTCGCGCACCAGCGGGGCCAGCACATTATCGTCGGCCGCCTGTTCGGTGATCTCGCAGACCAGCATGGCGGCATGCAGGTCGAGATCGCCGAGATGCCGCGTCATCAGCCGGATCTCGGCCAGCGCCCGCCCGAGATGATCGTTGATCATCGGGTTGTAATTGAAGAACAGGCCGAGCCCGTCGACGCCGATGTTGCGGAAGTTTTTCAGATGCAGCATCCGGCACATCGTCTCGACAAACAGGCGGTCGCCCGGCGCAACACTGTCGAAGAACATGGCGGGTGCAACCGGCATGGAAGCGCGCTGCGGTTCGATCAGCGCCTCGACTGCAACCGCGGCCAACGCGCCGCCGCGTGGCGCAAAGATCGGCTGGTAGGCGCTCTTCAGCCGGAACGTGCCGTAGACGCCGTATTCGATGCCGACCTCGTCGGCAAAGATCGCTTCGCCGATATCGCGACGCCTCTCGCGCTGCCCGGTCATGGCCCGGTCCTGCGCCCGAACACCCTGCCCGGCCGCGCCGGAGGCGCTGCAGTCGGGCCGGCAGGCGTCTTGCCAGGCTCGGCCGCCGCGACAGACGGCTGCCCATCCTTGCCGAAAGCGCGAAAGCTGGTCGGCGCCAGTTCCGGCTTCGCCAGCACGAAGCCCTGCACCATCGATGCGCCGGATTTCTCGGCCAATTCAAGCTGCCAGCCTTCCTCGATGCCTTCGAACACGGTGCGGATGCCCTGTAGTTCGAAGTTCGTCACCATGGCAGTCAGCAGGGCAAAGCCGGCGCCGGATTCCATGAGCTGCGTGATCCAGTGCGCATCGAATTTGACGATGTCGGGCTTGAGCTCCTTGATGCGGTTGATGTCGGATTCATCGGCGCCGTAATCGTCGACGGCAATGCGAAAGCCATTGGCCCGCAGCGCCTCGACAAAGCTGTAGAGCGTTTCCTGCGACGCCGACTTCTGCTCGGTCACCTCGCACACGATGCGGCGCGGATCGATCCCGGCTTCGTGCAGCACCAGCCGCATGTCGCGCAGCGCGTTATCGGCGATGGAGCGCTCGGTAAACACCGACGGATCGAAATTGACGAAGATCGAAGCTTCTTGCGGCAGGCAGGCGCCGGCGTTGAGCAAATGCAGCGTGCGCGTCAGCGCCTCGATGTGCAGGCGGTCGCCGGCCGGACAGGTGCGGAAGAAGTTCATTGGCGATTGCGGCTCGCCGTCACGAAACGGCCGGATCAGCCCCTCGAACGCTGCGATCGAGAGCTTGCTCTCCTTGAAGGCGAAGATCGGCTGAAAGGCGCTCTGCAGCGTGTAGGGACCCCAGACACCTGAAACGGTGCCGTCATCGTGACGGATGATGTGGGCAAGCCCGGTGCTGCGCGACAAGGGTCCCTCGCTCCGCGAGACAGGCGAAATGGCTGGCGATCCTGCCGTCAAAGGTTTTAGCGGCCGTTGATGAATTTAGTCTTGCTGGGGATAGGCGTCGATTGCAGAGCCCGCAACGCAGAGTGAAACCGTCATGCACGCGCTCCAAAAAGGCATCTTCACAGGTCCTTGAGCCCTGGCTCATCCGACAATGCTTGCACTTGCCGGGTCGATGCGACATGAGAAGCGCCGCAGCTGTTTGCGGTTGCGCCGACCCCTCTGGAGATATCTGGTCATGGCCTTTCTTGCCGACGCCCTTGCCCGCGTAAAGCCTTCCGCCACCATCGCGGTGACGCAGAAAGCCCGCGAGCTGAAAAATGCCGGCCGCGACATTATCGGCCTCGGCGCCGGCGAACCGGATTTCGACACGCCCGACAACATCAAGAATGCGGCGATCGAGGCGATCCGCCGCGGCGAGACCAAATACCCGCCGGTTTCGGGCATCGCGCCGCTGCGCGAGGCGATCGCGAAAAAATTCAAGCGCGAGAACAATCTCGACTACAAGCCCGAGCAGACCATTGTCGGCACCGGCGGCAAGCAGATCCTGTTCAACGCCTTCATGGCGACGCTGAACCCAGGCGATGAGGTCATCATCCCCCGCCCCTATTGGGTGAGCTATCCCGAAATGGTGGCGATCTGCGGCGGCACCTCGGTGTTCGCCGACACCTCGATCGACAATGGTTTCAAGCTCACTCCCGCCGCGCTGGAAAAGGCGATCACGCCGAAGACAAAATGGCTGCTGATGAACTCGCCGTCGAACCCGTCCGGCGCCGCATACACGGAAGCCGAGCTGCGCGCGCTGGCCGACGTGCTCTTGAAGCATCCGCATGTCTGGACACTGACCGACGACATGTACGAACACCTGACCTATGGCGACTTCGTCTTCAGGACGATCGCCGAGGTCGAGCCGAAACTCTACGAGCGCACGCTGACCATGAACGGCGTCTCGAAAGCCTACGCCATGACCGGCTGGCGCATCGGCTATGCCGCGGGTCCCGTCCAGCTGATCAAGGCGATGGACATGATCCAGGGCCAGCAGACCTCGGGCGCCTGCACCATCGCGCAATGGGCCTCGGTCGAGGCGCTCAACGGCCCGCAGGATTTCGTCGCCAGGAACAAGGCGATCTTTCAGGGCCGTCGCGACCTCGTCGTGTCGATGCTCAACCAGGCGCGCGGCATAACCTGCCCGTCGCCGGAAGGCGCCTTCTATGTCTACCCGTCCTGCGCCCAGCTGATTGGCAAGAAGACCAAAGCCGGCAAGATAATCGACACCGACGAGACTTTCTGCTCCGAATTGCTCGAAGGCGAGGGTGTCGCAGTGGTGTTCGGCTCGGCCTTCGGCCTCGGCCCCAACTTCCGCATCTCCTACGCCACGTCGGAGACGCTGCTGGAGGAAGCCTGCGCCCGCATCCAGCGGTTCACGGCATCGCTGACCTGAACTGGCGGCACCGAGACGTGAAACCCGGCTTCGAGCCGGGTTTTTTGTCAGGAGCAGACCTCAGCCGCCACACTGCTCGCTGGTGACCGCTTCCATCCAATCGGCATGGACGCCGTCCAGCGCTTCCTGCATGGCGACGTGGGTCATTGTCGTCTTTGGACCCGCGCCGTGCCAGTGCTTCTCGCCGGGCTCGAACGAGATCACGTCGCCCGCCTTGATCTGCTGGATCGGCCCGCCCCATGTCTGCGCAAGGCCGGCCCCCGCAGTGACATAAAGCGTCTGGCCGAGCGGATGCGTGTGCCAGTGGGTACGCGCACCGGGCTCGAAGCTGACCAGCGTGGCTCTGAGCCGGGCCGGCGCTTCCTTCTCGATGATGGGCGTCTGCAGCACGCGGCCGGTGAAATACTGGTCCGGCGCGATGATGGTCGGCACGCTGCCGCAGGCAATGATCTTCATCTCTGGTGATCCCTAAGTTTGGCAGAACCTACCCTGCCCCGGTGCCGGCTACCACCCCAGCCGGGGCCAGAACAGGCCGGCACGTACGCGATAGTCCGCGTAGGCTCCGGCCAGCGGCGTGCGCGAAAATTTCTTCTCTTCGTCCAGCGCCGCAAACACATAGAGGATAGCGATTCCGGCGATCGGCACCACCGCCCAGATCGACCAGGTCGCGATCCCCCACCCGATCCAGAAGACGATGTAGGACGTATAGAAGGGGTGGCGGACATGGCCGTAGGGGCCGTCGGTCAGCAGGCTGTGTGGATCGTCGGGTGCGAAGGCGAAGCGCAATCGCGCCTTGCGCGACGTGACAATCGCCCACCAGAACAGGGCAGAGCTCGCCAGTTCGACGGCAAGTCCGGTGAGCTTTGCCGAACCCGGCTGCGATTGGATCCAAAGGATGGCGAGAAGGAACAGCGCCGTGGCGATGACCGCCGCCGAAATCACCATGGCGCCTGGAGACATCGCCTGCGATTGGAAATGCGCCCGCATCGACCAGACATATTGGCCAAGCGTCGCGATGCTGCAGATCGAGACAAGAAGATCAAGGACTGGTTCCATTGTCGGGATTCCGCGCGTGATTGCCATGGAGCCAGCGATCGTGCCGGCTATCTCTTTAGAAATCCTTTCTTAACCACATGTTTAAAGAACATATAGAGCCAGCGATGCGATGTTGGCGGTCAGGCAAATCTCAAGGTCTAATCCAGCATGAGCATCACTCACCGCACCATCCGCACGCCGCAGGCCGACTTGCGCCTCAGCCAGTCGTCTGGGTCCGGCATGCCCATCGTCATGATCCATGGGTCGGGCAGTTCGCGCGCCGTGTTTGCCCGTCAGTTCGATAGCCCGCTTGCCGACGGCCATCGGCTGATCGCCTTCGACCTTCCCGGCCACGGCGAGTCCTCCGATGCCCGCGACCCGGCGACCGCCTATACGATTACCGGCCTTGCCCAGACCACAGCCCGGCTTCTCGACGCTTTGGGCATCGGCCACGCCATCATCTTCGGCTGGTCGCTCGGCGGCCATGTGGCGGTCGAACTGGCCAGCTTTCACCATGCGGTCAGCGGCCTGGTGCTGACCGGAGCGCCGCCGGTGTCGCGGGGGCCGCTTGGCATGCTGCGCGGCTTTCACGCCAACTGGGACATGCTGCTGGCCTCCAAGAAGGTCTACTCCGAACGCGACATCGAGCGCTTCGAGGCGCTTTGCTTCGGCGATACCGCCAGTCCGTCTTTCCGCGAAGCCATAAGGCGCACCGACGGCAGGCTTCGCGCCGGCGTGGCGCGCAGCATGTTTGCCGGCAAGGGCGCCGACCAGAAACAGGTGGTCGAGCACGCCCCGTTCCCGGTTGCGGTGATCAATGGAGAGCATGATCCGCTGGTGCGGCTGAGTTACTTCGAGACGGTGGCCTATGGCTTGCTGTGGGAACAATGCCATGTCATATCAGGCGCCGGCCATGCACCGTTCTGGGAACGCCCAGACCTGTTCAACCCGTTGCTGTCGCGCTACGCCGAGATGGTGGTGAAGCAGAGTGCAGCCGCCACGCCCACGCGCCGCACCCAGGCAAGCTGAAATCGCCGGACGGTTCTGATCCCGGGGTCTTGCCTCGGCCGCCTGACGGCGCACCGGATTCCTATTTTCCTTGCCCTGCCGGCTAACCCGTGGGACGATGGGCTTGGGCAGGTGGCTAAGAGAAACAACCCCGCCCCGCGACGGTCGAACAGGCCGGCCGCCGCTCACGACAGGGTGCGATCGGCGCAAAACCGTTTCCACTTTTGCTGATCGCACTCCAAGGGCCAAGCCTGAGTGGAGGTCAGCCATGGGTACTCGCGCCGGAGGACGACGCACGGGACCGAAATGCATTGCCATAGTCGGTCCCTTTGCAAGCGGTAAGACGACACTTCTCGAAGCCATCCTCGCCCGTACGGGCGCCATCCCCCGCCAAAATCCCGTTTCATCGGGAAGCACCGTTTCCGATCATTCGCCCGAGGCGCGGGCGCACGCCATGAGCGTCGAGGCGACCTTTGCCACCACCGAATTCATGGGCGAGCAGATCACCTTCGTCGACTGTCCCGGATCGATCGAATTCTCCTTCGAGGCCGAGCCGGTGCTGGCAGCCTGCGATCTCGCGGTGGTCGTCGCCGAGGCCGACGAGAAGAAGATCCCAGCCTTGCAGCTCATCATGCGCAAGCTCGACGATCTCGGCGTGCCGCGCATCCTGTTCCTCAACAAGGTCGACAAGGCAATCGCCGGCGTACGCGATACGCTGAAGATGCTGCAGCCGACGAGCGCGGCGCCGCTGTTGCTGCGCCAGATTCCGCTGCGCAAGGACAATGTGGTGATCGGTTCCATCGACCTGGCGCTAGAGCGCGCCTACATCTACCGCGAATATGCCGAAAGCCAGGTTGCCGAAATTCCAACTGACGACAAGGCGCGCGAACTGGAGGCTCGCTTCTCCATGCTGGAGACGCTTGCCGACCATGACGACCAGTTGATGGAGCAGTTGCTGGAGGAGATCGAGCCGCCGAAAGACGCGGTCTTCGACGATCTGTCCGCCGACCTGCGCGCCGGCGCCATAACGCCGGTGCTTATCGGCACCGCCGAAAAAGGCAACGGCGTGCTGCGCCTTTTGAAGGCGATCCGCCATGACGCACCGGATGTCGAGGCGACGCGCAAACGGCTCGGCGTCCCCGACGGCAATCACACCGTGGTCCAGGTGATGAAGACCATCCACACCGCGCATGGCGGCAAGCTGTCCGTGTCGCGCGTACTCTCCGGCCAGATCGCCGATGCAGCCGAACTCTATTTGTCGAATGGCGAGACGGCGAAGGTCTCCGGCATCTACAAGATGCTCGGCAAGGACCAGTCCAAGCTCACCGCTGCCAAGGCCGGCGACACGGTGGCGTTGGGCAAGCTGGACGAGGTCAAGACCGGCCAGACGTTGAGTTCCACGAAGGGCGGTATCAAGCCGCTGGTCACGCTTACGCCGCCGCAGCCGGTCTTTGCCTTTGCGCTACGGCCGAAGGAGCGCAAGGACGAGGTCAAAATGTCGGCGGCCATCCAGCGCCTGGCCGAGGAAGATCCCTCGCTCACCTTGCGCCACAACCAGGACTCGGCCGAGACCGTGCTGTCCGGCCATGGCGAGATGCATCTGCGGGTCGTGCGCGAGCGGCTGGAAGGCAAGAATCAGATTCCGGTCGAAGGCCATGCGCCTGCCGTCCCCTATCGCGAGACGATCCGAAAGACGGTGCAGCAGCGCGGCCGCCACAAGAAGCAGTCCGGCGGCCATGGCCAGTTCGGCGATGTGGTGATCGAGATCAAGCCGCTGCCGCGCGGCTCCGGCTTTCAGTTCTCGGACACCATCACCGGCGGCGTCGTGCCCAAGACCTACATCCAGTCGGTCGAAACCGGCGTGCGCGATTATCTGAAATCCGGCCCGCTCGGCTTCCCTGTCGTCGATGTCGCCGTCAACCTCTCCGACGGCTCCTACCACGCCGTCGATTCCTCCGACATGGCTTTCCAGATGGCGGCCAAGCTGGCCATGAAGGAAGGCATGGCGGCCTGCTCGCCGGTGCTGCTCGAGCCGGTCATGAAGGTCGAGATCGTCACGCCGTCCGAAGCCACTTCGAAGATCATCGCGCTGATCCCGCAACGGCGCGGCCAGATCCTTGGCTACGACGCGCGGCCTGACTGGCCGGGATGGGATGTCGTGGAGGCGACCATGCCGCAGGCCGAGATCGGCGACCTGATCATCGAACTGCGCTCGGCGACCTCCGGCGTCGCCAGCTATCGTTGCGCCTTCGATCACATGGCCGAGCTGACCGGTCGGTTGGCCGACGAGGCGATGAACGCCAACGGCAAGGCTGCCTGACAGGCCGAAGGATGATCCGCACAAAAAACGGCGCCCGGATGACCCGGACGCCGCTCTTATTGCGGACCGTCTTCTTGGGAGGAAAACGGCAGGTCCGCCGCACGTATCCGCCGCGCCATGCGGCACTGACAGACGAATAGGTTCGGACGCGGTAGCCGCCTGAGCCCGGATCTTCCGAGTGATGCCCCCATCTCCCGGTCGAACCACACCGCGTCCTATGATCTGCTTAAACGATGAATCGCGCCTGCGGCATGTTACCTGAGGTTACATGTCACTGTTACGCGGCGATTTTGCTCGATTTTTCGCTGGCTACGGCAGGCCCGGAAACAAAAAAGCCGGATCAATGAAGATCCGGCTGAGTTTGATTGGAAGTGCCTGTTAAGGCTAACCTCCAGAGGGGAACACTCGAGGGCGCTAATGGGAGGAGAACGCGCCCAGGAGATGATCTATATATGTGCTGTTCATGCCCAAGAAACAAGCATCTATTTTGCAACACACGCATGCAAAAAGGTACAGGCTGTGGTCTAACCCATGTCTAGGGGCCATAGGACCACGAAAAGTTGCCAAATGAATGGCGCGACCGTGCGGTTGCCTTCGCAGAACCGCAAGTCGGGCTGATTCTCGCGCTCGCGGGCAAAAAGCCGAATGACGTTGAATCGGGCAGCAGGCGTTTATTTTTGCGGCAGCGGGATGGGAAGGGTCGGCCGGAAGAAGGGAGACCTGACATGCGGACACCCCAGGCGATCGCCGGCAGCGCGGTCTTCTTCATCGCCGCACCTTGTGTCGTGGCCGGGCTGGTGCCCTGGCTGCTGACGGACCGCTACCGTCTGCCGCTGTCGACGGTGCCCGGCTTCGTGCCGGCTGGCTCCATCCTAATCGTCGCGGCCATCGCCCTGCTCGTCCATTCCTTTGCCCGCTTCGCGCTCGAAGGCATGGGCACGCCGGCGCCTGTAGCACCCACCGAGAGACTGGTGATCGGCGGCGTCTACCGCCATGTCCGCAACCCGATGTACGTCGCCGTGCTGTCGATCATCCTCGGCCAGGCGTTGCTGTTTTCAAGCTGGAGCGTCGCTGCCTATGCCGCCATCGGCGCGATCGTCATGGGCTCTTTCGTCAGGTTCTATGAGGAGCCGACTCTCGCCCGCCGCTACGGTGGCGAATACGAGACCTACCGCCGCAATGTTCCCGGCTGGCTGCCACGGCTGACGCCTTGGCGGGGGTGACCAGCACCTCCCAAGGGCATGTTTAAAATGACCAGCTGCGCGCTTTGGCGATGATGAAGTCGCGGAAGACGTGCAGCTTGGCCTGGTTCTTCATTGCATCGGGATAGGCGAAATAGGTGTCGAAGGACGGCACCTCGGTCTCCGGCAAAAGCTGCACCAAATCCGATTCCTTGGAGATCACGTAGTCGGGCAGCATGGCGATGCCGGCGCCGCCCTGCACGGCGCGCTTGATCGACAAGATGTCGTTGATCTGCAGCGTCGGCACCCTTTGCCCACCGTCGAAATCGCCGATCGTTTCCAGCCAGTTCAGCTCCGACAGATGCGACGGCACCGGCACACCGAAAGTGACGATGCGATGGTTCTTCAGATCGGCGACCGAGGTCGGCTTGCCGTGCTTGCCGACATAGGACGGCGAGGCATAGAGGTGGAAATGCACGGTGAACAGGCGGCGCTGGATAAGGTCGGGCTGCTGCGGCTGGCGCAGCCGTATCGCGCAGTCGGCCTGGCGCATGGTGAGGTCGAGTTCCTCATTGGCCAGGATCAGCTGCAGGCTGATTTCCGGATAGAGCTCGATGAATTCCTGCACCCGCTCGGTCAGCCAGCCGGCGCCGAGCCCGACCGTGGTCGTTACCCTCAGCACGCCTGAGGGACGGTCCTTGGCCTCGGTCAGCTTCGACTTGATGGTCTCCAGCTTCATCAGCACGTCATGCGCCGTGCGGAACAGCATTTCGCCCTGCTCGGTCAGCACCAGGCCGCGGGCATGGCGATTGAACAGCGGCACCCCGACATCATGTTCGAGCGCGCTGACCTGGCGTGAAATCGCCGATTGCGACAGGTGCAAAGTCTCGGCGGCATGGGTAAACGACCCAGCCTCCGCCGCTGCGTGAAACACGCGAAGCTTGTCCCAGTCCAACGCCATTGAGTTCCCCTCGTTCTGTTTTTGGCGTCTGAATGAAAAATCAGGCTTTTGAACGGCTTGCGACGCCGTCTTGATAGATTTTATTCCGCCGCTTCGCGGTGCACCTCGATGCCGGCCAGGTATTTTTCCGCCTCGAGCGCGGCCATGCAGCCGAGCCCGGCGGCGGTCACCGCCTGACGGTAGATATCGTCGGTCACGTCACCGGCGGCGAACACGCCGGGCACATCGGTGCGGGTCGAATTCGGCGCCGTCCACAGATAGCCGTTCGGCTTCTGCTTCAGCTTGCCGACAAACAATTCCACCGCCGGCGCATGGCCGATCGCCACGAACACGCCGTCCACCTGGAGATGGCTGACCTCGCCGGTCATCGCATTTCTGAGCTTCAGCCCTTCGACCGAAGGCGGCAGCGGCGTCTTGCCGGGCCGGCCGGTGATCTCGTCGACGATCGTGTCCCAGATGACTCGGACATTGTCCTTTTTCAACAGCCGCTCACGCAGGATGCGCTCGGCGCGGAAATCGTTGCGCCGGTGGATGACGGTCACGCTCTTCGCCAGATTGGAGAGATAGAGCGCCTCCTCCACCGCCGAATTGCCGCCGCCGATGACAGCGACATCCTTGCCGCGATAGAAAAAACCATCGCAGGTGGCGCAGGCCGACACGCCGAAGCCCATGAAGGTTTGTTCGGTGGGGATGCCCAGCCACTTCGCCTGCGCACCGGTGGCGATGATCAGCGCATCGGCCGTGTAGGTGGTGCCGGAATCGCCCGTGGCGCGGAACGGCCGCACATTGAGGTCGACCTCGGTGATGATGTCGTTGACGATGTCAGTGCCGACATGCTCGGCCTGCTTCAGCATCTGCTCCATCAGCCACGGGCCCTGGATCGGATCGGCGAAGCCCGGATAGTTTTCGACATCGGTGGTGATCATCAGCTGGCCGCCCTGCTGCAGGCCGGCGACGAGCATCGGCTTCAGCATGGCGCGCGCGGCGTAGACCGCCGCCGTATAGCCGGCCGGGCCGGAACCGATGATAAGGACAGGCGCGTGCTTGGTGGTCATCTAAAGCCTCTGCGGGGCAGACAATCGAGTGTGCCTTGGAAAACGACGTGAAATGTTGCTGGTAATGTAAGGGTTGCCAACCACACCAGCAAGACGATCAGGCCGTCGTCCCCGGAAAGCTTCGGCCTACAGGCTTATTCGCGCAATGGCCGCTTTCGTTACGGTTGCGAAATCGCCCGACCAAAGGGCTGGCATCGACACAAAAGTCGTTTAAGGACGAGAGCGCGAAAGATTCTTGCGCTAAGCCGAGACCGCCATGCCCCTGAAAGCCGACCTCGATGCCATCGACTGGAAGATTCTGCGCGAGCTTCAGGCCGACGGGCGCATGACCAATGTCGAACTGTCGAGCCGTGTCGGCATTTCCGCCCCGCCCTGCCTGCGCCGTGTCCGGCGGCTGGAGGAAACCGGCATCATCAGAGGCTATCGCGCCTTGCTCAACGCGCCGGCGCTCGGCATGGATGTCGTCGCCTTCTGCCTGATCGGCCTGCATCACCAAGCCGACGCGGAGCTCAAAGCTTTCGCCGAGCGCACTCGCGGCTGGCCGATCGTGCGCGACGCCTGGATGGTCTCGGGCGAATCCGACTTCCTGCTGCATTGCGTGGCGAGTGATCTCGGCACCTTCCAGACCTTCGTCATCGAAGAACTGGCTTCGGCGCCGAATGTCGACACGGTGCGCACCGCGCTGACCATCCGCCGCGTCAAGGACGAAGGGCTGGTGGCGTTCAGCGCCTGATAAGCGAGATTAACTTCGAAAAAGCATGTGCGACGCCGACCAAGACATACCCCAACAGACACACTGCTACCTCTCCGACAACTGGCAAAAGAATGAAGCCGTCCCCAGGGCCGGGGCTCTCACCAGGGGACATCTCCGGCAAAGCTAAAAAGGCTAGCAAAATAGGTGAGCAAGCAAGCCAGACGAATGTGATGACATGCGGCAACCATTTGAGACGGAAAATGTTTTTTGACGCGAGAACGCCGCGCCGATCACAATCATGTTGACGACGAATATGAGCCAGAAAGCGAATTCTGGCGCCGAAATCGTAGGGTATTCCGGGTCAGATTGCGTGAACATGAGCGGCCAAGGTTGAATATGCCATCCGGTTTCAGCTACGGAATAGGGAGTACTTTGACCCACCCTGCCAAGGGCAGGATCTGCTACCTGCGGCTCCACCGTGAGAACAACAGGCAATCCCCAGGGCACATCTAGCGGTGCTTGAAGCAGTGAGACGTCGCCATCCGCGACCTGGGCTTCCCACTTGGCATAGTGTTTCAACCGGTAGTTCCCGGAGCGGACGCTGAGGCAGGCAACAGGCCCGCCATCGAGGTTTAGCGCCGTCTTGAGATCGAGGTCGGTCTGCAACAGGAAGTTTGCTAGCCGGTCCAGCGAGAAGAAAGCGTCCTTGGTCGAACCGACGATGATCCAGCCCTGACGATCTTCCGCGATAAAGGTGCGGTTGGCCAACCAGTTGCTCTTGGCGCGTACATTGTTGCGGCCGTCCTCACCGACAAGCAATGGATAGGAAACCATAGCGTTTTCGGCATTCTCCGTGACTGCGCGCCAGTCACGTGAATTGAGATCGACCACATGCGTGCCGGAGGCATTCACGAACCAGGCGCCGGCCTTCGCATCGTATTCATCCGGCCCGAGCCTCGCACCCATGCTGACAAAGGGCGTGTCGGCTTCGCCCTTCAGTCCGAAATAACTGCCATTGACGATCAGAACGGTGCCGCCTGCGCCTTGTGGATTGAGTGCCGCTTCCCACTGGTCGATGTCCTTGGCACCACTGGGCTCGTTACGGGCAACGAAACGGAATTTGGCTGGATCGAAACGGTTGAGATAGAGCCGGTCAATTTCACGGTCGCCCGCCATGACGGGGATTTCTCTGACCTGGAATCCAGGCTCGGTTTCATTCCATGAGCTGGCTCCAGCGGTCACATCAGGAATTTCCGATTTCAACGCAAGCTGCATGGCAGGCGAGAGACGCGCATCGTCGGGTGCAACGGCGATCCAGTAGCTTCCGCCGCGGCGAAGAAGTGCATTGAGCCCATACACGCCGTGTTTTTGCCAGACATACCCCACGGCTGAAAGCACAGCCAATATCAACAAGACAACGGCAACAGAGATTGCTTTCTTCAATGAATTCCCCTCGTTCTTCGATGGAATGACATCTGCAAATTTCTTGCTTGAATGATGTCTGATCTCTGCAGTTTTTCCGCAAAAGAGCATGGTGCTTTCCTGGGGAATAGCGTCAAAGCAAAGAAATGGATCGGCTCGCCGTTTCTGCGAAACGGTGAAACGCTCAAGCTAACCCATTGAGATTGCGTCGCAACAGATCCGGAAAGCTAAATCAGTCTCGATCCGAGCGACTCGACAGCTCTCAAAAGCCGTTCCAGATCATCGGGGTTGCGCAGCGGCAGAACCTCGAAGCCCGGCTCATTACTTCCCTCGCCATCCACCAGCCAGCCGCGCGGCAGGCCGGCACGTTGTCCGGCCTGCATATCCGCGGCCTTGTCGCCGACTATCAGCGAGCGCTTGAGATCGAGGCCGAGACGCTGCCGGGCCTGTAGCAGCATGCCCGGATTGGGCTTGCGCATTGGATGGTCGGCGACCGCCAGTGGCCCGCTGCCCGCCTCGTGGTAGGCGCAGGCCAGAACCATGTCGACGAAGGCATCGCCGGCGGCAAGCAGCTTGAGAACCCGGCCGTTGACCGCGGCAAATTCCTTCCAGCCGAAATAGCCGCGCGCGATGCCGGACTGGTTGGTGACGATGACCACCGGGATGTTGCCCCGGTTGGCCGCCGCGATGACCGGCACGATGCCGTCGCGCAGCGCCATTTTGGCTGGATCGTCGGGATAGCCGGTGTCGACATTGATGGTGCCGTCGCGGTCGAGGAACAGCGCCGGCGCGTTGGCTGGAAACACCCGCGAACCCACCCGCTCAACCCACAGGCCGGGCTCAGCCAGCGGGTATGGACCGTAGGCCCCGGTGTCAGCCATTCGACAGACGGTCTTCCACCACCTCGCAGAGATAGTGGTAGAGGCAGAGATGTCCCTGCTGGATGATCGGCGTCGAGGTCGAGGGCACGTTGAGCAGTATGTCGGTGAGCGGCTTGAGTTTGCCACCGCTGTCGCCGGTGAGGCTGACCACCGTCATGCCCATCATCCGAGCCTGTTCGGCGGCAGCCAGAATGCTCGGCGAATTGCCGCTGGTCGAGATGGCAAGCAGCACGCCGCCGGGCGCGCCATGCGCCTCGACCTGGCGCGAAAACACGGTGTCGAAGCCATAGTCATTGCCCCAGGCGGTCAGCATGCCCGCGTTGGCCGGCAGCGCAATCACATTGTAGGCCTTGCGCTCCTTAAGGAAGCGGCCGACCAGTTCGGTGGCAATGTGGATGGCGTCGCTGGCCGAGCCGCCATTGCCGCAGACCAGCAGCGCCTTGCCCGAGGAAAGCGCGGCGACGACCGCACTCACAGCACGTTCCATCTCGGCGGTCAGGTCACGCTCGACTGTCGCGGTGATCGCGGCCGCCGAGCGGACCAGATAGTCATTCAGTCCGGACATGAAATCCCTCAGTTGGTACCGCCGCCGGCGCGCAATTTGCCGATCGTGCCGGTGGTGCTCTTGCCGGCGACAAGGTCGACCAGGACGACGCGCCCGCCCGCCTTCTGCACCACATCGGCGCCGACAACGGTTTCGACCGTGTAGTCGGCGCCCTTGACCAGAATGTCGGGCAGAAGCGCCTCGATCAGCGCCAGCGGCGTATCCTCTTCGAACACCACGACCGCATCGACCGAGGCCAGGGCGGCGAGCACGCAGGCACGATCATGCTGATCGTTGACCGGGCGCCCTGCGCCTTTCAGCCGACGCACCGAGGCATCGCTGTTGAGGCCGAGCACCAGCCGGTCGCACTGGCTGCGCGCCGCGTGGAGAAGACTGACATGGCCGGCATGCAATATATCGAAGCAGCCATTGGTGAAGCCGACGCTCAGGCCCTCGTCCTTCCACGCCGCCACCATGCGCGCGGCCGATGCGGCATCGAGGATGGCGTCCTTATGGGCGGTGGGGCCGTGCGAGCGGAACAGCGCGCCGGTGAGTTCCTCCACGGTCAGCCGCGCGGTGCCGCGTTTGCCCACCACCACACCGCCGGCGGCATTGGCGATGGAGGCGGCCATGACGCGATCGGCGCCCGCGGCCAGAGCCAGCGCGAAGCTCGCGATTACCGTATCGCCGGCGCCCGAAACGTCGAACACTTCGCGCGCCTGGGTGGCGATGTGGCGCGCCTCATCCGCGCCGACGACGCTCATGCCCTTTTCGCTGCGGGTGGCGACGACGAAGTCGAAGCCATGTGCCGAAATCAGCTGGCGTGCCGCCGCGACGATCTCGTCGTCGGCGAAAACCGGGCGACCGACAGCTTCGCCAAGCTCCTTGCGGTTGGGCGTGATGGCGGTCGCGCCGGCATAGCGCGCATAGTCGCGGCCCTTGGGATCGACCAGCACCGGTTTTCCCGCCTCGCGGCAGATGGCGATCAGGTCGGCGGCGACGCCGTCGAGCAAGATGCCCTTGCCATAGTCGGACAGAATGACGATGTCGGCGCGCGTGAGTGCGGCGCGAAAATGCCGGACCAGGTCCGCCCGTTCCTTGTCGTCGAGCGGCTTGATCTCTTCCTCATCGAAGCGCAGCACCTGCTGATTGAGCGCGCTGAAGCGGCTCTTCGACGACGTCATGCGACCGCGCTCCTGCGCCATATCAGCCGTATCGGCGCCGAGTTCGCGCAGCATGCGCACCAGATTGTCGCCGGCCACATCGGTGCCGATCACCGATATGGGAATAGCGCTGGCACCCAGCGAGACGATGTTGGCGACAACGTTGCCTGCGCCGCCCATCGTCGAGGTCTCGCCGCGCCCGTGCAGCACCGGGATCGGCGCTTCCGGCGAGATGCGCTCGATGACGCCGTTGACGAAACGGTCGAGGATGAAGTCGCCGACCACCAGCACGGCAACGTCGCCAAAGCGGGCAATGGCGCGGTGCAAAGGTTCGGGCGAAGGCGGATTGTGCTTGATCATGTCACTGGCAATGCGAGGGAAAGGCCGACCTCAATCACGCTGAAAATTGTCAATTTACGGGCCGGATCGTTCATGGCGAAGCCGATATACCGCAAATCCGCGCAGCGCAACGTCAGGGCGGCCGTCAGCTCTTCTGCAACGCGACGTGGACGCCCAGTCCGACCAGCACCGCCCCGCCCGCCCTCTGCATGATGCGCTGCGCACGGCTGGAGCGCTTCAGCCGGGCGATCACCATGCCTGCCAGCAACACGCAGACAATATCTGCCGAAGAGAACATTAAATTGACGATGGTGCCCAGCACGACGAATTGCAGCCACACCGGGAAACCCGCCGAGGCATCGATGAACTGTGGCAGGAACGCCATGAAGAAGATCGCCGTCTTCGGATTGAGCACTTCGACGGTGATGCTCTCGAAAAATGCCCGGCGCGCCGATTTGCGCTCGATCGCCGGCAGCGCCGTGTCACCGTCCCCGCGCTTGCGGAACAAGGACACGCCAAGCCAGATCAGATAGAGCGCGCCGATGAGCTTGACCGCCATGTAGAGCGGCGGCACCGCATGGAAGAGCACCGACAGCCCGGCGGCAGCCGCAAAGACATGGAAATAACCGCCAAGATGGATGCCAAGTGCCGCCGTCAGCCCCGACCAGCGCCCGCGCGCCATGGTCTGCGCGGCGGCATAGAGCATCGCCGGTCCTGGAATATAGGCAAAGATCGCCGTGGTGGCGAAAAACGCAATGAGCAGTTCGGTCGACGGCATTTTTTGTCCCCTAGCTTGCGGGCCTCGAATAAAGCGGGCCGCTTCGCGGTCTCACTGTGGCGTCGTGGTGCTTCATCGACAGTACGCTTGGCCTCCCTTATAAGGACCGGAATCGCAAGCAACCAGAGGCCTTCATGATCATCGTCACGGGCGGGGCCGGCATGATCGGCTCCAACATCGTCGCCGCACTCAATGCCGAAGGCCATGATGACATCCTCGTCGTCGACGACCTCACCGACGGCCACAAGATCGCCAACCTGGCCGATTTGCAGATAGCCGACTATCTCGACAAGGACGAATTCTTGGCCACCTTGGAAGCCGGCGACCTAGGCCGCGTCGAGGCCGTCTTCCACCAGGGCGCCTGCTCGACCACCACGGAATGGAACGGCAAGTTCATGATGGACGTGAACTACGCCTTCTCAAAGCGCTTGCTGCATGGCTGTCTTTCGCTGCGCATACCGTTCCTCTATGCCTCCTCGGCTTCCGTCTACGGCGGCGGTTCGGAGTTTCGCGAGGATCCCGCACTTGAGCGGCCGCTCAACGTCTACGCCTATTCGAAGAAACTATTCGACGACTATGTCAGGCGCACCGTGTTCGACACCGATCATTCGCAGGTCGCGGGCCTGCGCTACTTCAACGTCTATGGCCCGCGCGAGGCGCACAAGGGCGCCATGGCCTCGGTCGCCTTCCATCTGTTCAATCAGGTCGGGCGCGGCGAAAACCCAAAGCTGTTCGGCGCCCATGACGGCTTCGGCCCCGGCGAACAAAGCCGCGACTTCATTCACGTCGGCGATGTCGCCGACGTCAATCTGTGGCTGTGGAAGCGCGGCTCGAGCGGCATCTTCAACTGCGGCACCGGCCGCGCCCAGCCGTTCCGCGCCATTGCCGAGACCGTGATCGATACGCTGGGCCAGGGCGAGATCGAGTTCATCGAATTCCCCGATCACCTCAAGGGCAGCTACCAGAGTTTTACCCAAGCTGATATGTCCCGCTTGCGCGCAGCCGGCTATAATGGGCAATTCCGCAGCGTGGAAACCGGCGTCAGAGACTATGTCGAATGGCTGAAAGCCCAACGATCCTCGTGATCGGCCCACGCTGGGTGGGCGATATGGTCATGGCGCAGTGCCTGTTTTCAGCGCTGAAGGACGTCCATCCCAACGCCGCCATCGACGTGCTGGCCCCGGCCTGGGCGGCCCCGCTGGTCAAGCGCATGCCCGAGATTCGCCAGCAGATCGATTTCCCGCTGCAACCGGGCGCGCTCGAATTCACCATTCGCCGCCGCTTCGGCCGCCTGCTGCGCGGCCGCTACGACATGGCCTACGTCCTGCCGGGCAGCTGGAAATCGGCGCTGATCCCGTTCTTTGCCCGCATCCCCCGCCGCTTCGGCAATCTCCGGGAAATGCGCTACGGCCTGCTGACCGACATCGTGCCGCTGCCCGATGCCGTCAAACGGCGCACCGCGCAGGCCTATTTTGGCCTCGCCCAAGGCGGACATTTCCGGCCGCCGCGGCTCACCGTCGACGCCGGCAATCAGAAAGATCTGCTCGCTCGCTTCGCAGTGCAGCCGGGAAAATTCGTCGCCATGATGCCCGGCGCCGAATTCGGTCCGGCCAAACGCTGGCCTAGCGAAAGCTATGCCGGCCTCGCCGGAGAGATGATGGCGAAAGGATTCAAGGTCGCGTTGTTCGGCTCGAAGAACGATCGCGACGTCACCGCCGAGATCGCAGCACTCGCGCCCGGTGTCGTCGATCTGGCAGGAAAGACACGGCTGGAGGACGCCATCGACCTGATCGCCGCGGCCAGGCTGGCGGTGTCCAACGACAGCGGGCTGATGCATGTCGCGGCCGCCGTCGGCACGCCGGTCGTTGCCGTCTACGGTTCGACCTCGCCGGAAAACACGCCGCCGTTGGCTGAACAGCGCGAACTGATCTGGTTGCATCTGTCCTGTTCGCCCTGCCACCGGAAGGTCTGTCCGCTCGGCCACCTCAACTGCCTGAAGACGCTGGACGTTGCCCGAGTGGCAGCGGCGGCGGACAGGTTGCTGGAACTCCCGGCCGCCGCATGAAGGTGTTGATCGTCAAGACCTCCTCGATGGGCGACGTCATCCACACCTTCCCCGCCGTCGAAGATGCACGCCGCAAGCGCCCCGATATCGCCTTCGACTGGTGCGTCGAAGAAGCCTTTGCCGGCATCGTCGCGCTGCATCCGGCGATAGCAAAGATCCATACCGTCGCCATCCGGCGCTGGCGCAAGCATCTGTTCAACGCCGGCACATGGCGGGAGGCGACAAGCTTGCGCCGCGCTCTGCAAGCAGGCGAGTACGACCTCGTCCTCGATGCGCAGGGGCTGCTGAAATCGGCCCTGGTGGCGAAACAGGCAGCGGCACCAATCGCAGGTTTCGAACGCGCAAGCGCGCGGGAGCCCTCGGCAACGTTGTTTTACCAGCGCAGATACGCCGTGCCGCGCAACCTGCACGCCATCGAACGCACGCGCCAGCTGTTCGGGCTGGCGCTCGGCTACGAGCCCGATCTTTCGGCGCTGGCATCCGGGATTGTGCCGCCTCCGGGCCGCCTGGCCGGCATCGACGGCAAGACGGCCTTCCTGCTGCACGGCACCAGCCGCGAAGACAAGAAATGGCCCGCCGAAGACTGGATCGAAACCGCTCGCCTGCTGGTTGGTACCGGAATGACGCCGGTTACCACCTGGTCGAACGAGCGTGAGAAGGCGGTGGCCAAGGCGATCGCGAAAGCCGTGCCGTCAACGATCGTGGTGCCGAGATCGCCGCTGGCAGACATTGCCGCGATCCTTGGCCGCTCGACGCTGGTTATCGGTGCCGACACCGGTCTGACCCACCTCGCCAGCGCCTTCGGCCTGCCGACGGTCGCGGTGTTCCTGGCGACCGAGCCGGGTTTGACCGGCCCGCGCGGGCAATATGCCTCAACGCTGCTGGCCGCATCGGGGGAGCGCCTAACGCCGGCGAAGGTGGTGGCGGAAGCTGAGAAGCAGCTGGCGCTCAAATCACGAGCACCTGCCTAGAGCCTTTCAGAAGGATCTGAGGTGCTAGATGAACTGCACCTGGACGATCTCGTAACCCCTGGCGCCGCCAGGGGCGTTGACCTCGATGGCGTCGCCGACTTCCTTGCCGATCAGCGCACGGGCAATCGGCGAGGAGATCGAAATACGGCCCGATTTCACGTCCGCTTCCTGGTCGCCGACGATCTGGTAGGTCTTCTTTTCCTCGGTGTCCTCGTCGACCAGCACCACCGTGGCGCCGAACTTGACCTTGTCGCCGCTAAGCTTGGTGACGTCGATCACCTCGGCCCGAGCAATATAGTCTTCGAGTTCGTTGACACGGCCCTCATTGAGGCTCTGCGCCTCTTTGGCGGCATGATATTCGGCATTTTCGGACAGGTCGCCATGCGAGCGCGCTTCGGAGATCGCCTCGATGATACGCGGCCGCTCTTGCTGCTGGCGCCAGCGCAGTTCTTCCTTCAATGACGCGAACCCCTCGCCTGTCATCGGGACCTTGTTCATGATGCCTGACCTTTCCTGCCGCCACCCCCGCATTTCGGGGAAAGCCTTGTCGATGGGTATAAAAAGAAAACGGGTCCGGCAGCCTCGGGCTAACGGAACCGTTTCACCGCAATTTTCCCCAATATAGCGATCCTCGCGCGTTTTTCACGCTGAAAAAGCAGGCTTTTTGAAAAATCATGAGCCGACTTGCGCAATTGCCGTCACGGCATGTGCAGCGTGTTGCAGTTGCGACAACAAAAACCGGCTGCGATTGCTCGCAGCCGGCCCAGAGAAGCCGTTGGGGTGGGGTCAGCTTCTCATGAAATGGTAGATCTGTTCGGCCAGCATGCCGTATTCGCGCGAATCTTTGCCCGTCCGCTTCTCGATCTCGGCCAGCTGCTCCTGGGCGCCGGCCAGATCGCCGATCTGCAGATGGGCCTCGCCGAGATATTCGCGCACCAGCGTGTAATCCGGGTTGATGCGCAGCGCTTCCTCGTAATAGCCGAGGCCGACGGTGACACGGCCGGAATGGCGATGCGAATAGCCGAGATAGTTGAGGATGCGCGGATCCTGCTTGTTGGCGGCAAGGCTGAGCACGGCGATCGCCTCGTCATAACGCCCGGCCATGGCCAGGTCGTGACCAGCATCATAGATGTTATCGTCGTCCAGCATGCCGTACTTCGGCGCGACGCATTTCTGCTTTTTCTTGTCCCAGACCTGCCCCTTCTTGCACTGGGTGGTGGTCTCGGTACCACCGCCACCGCCGCCGGCCGCAAACACCGCAACCGCAAAGAACTGCAGCGCGACAAGCGCCGCAGCCGCCTGGATCAACACTCTTTTATGCATCGAAGCCTCCTTGAGGGATAATGACGATCTTGAGGGAAAATGACGATAATGAAAAGCTAACGCCGGGATGCAGACTTTTCATCCCGGAAACCCGCAGCCGCCGGAACTATTTGTGCGGCCGTGCCTGACCTGAATTCGGTCAAAGGCGGGGGTCAGGGATCAGAACATGACGTGACGCGCGCTGCAAATCCGCTATCATTCGGGAAATGATCAGCGGGGTGCGCGAGAGTGCAACAGCGCCATGAACGGGAATGGGAGCTATCGATCGGCCCGGACACCGTGCGCCTGTTCATTCTCAAGGCAAAGGGACTGAGTGCTGCCGTCAACGAAGACTATGCCGACGGTGCCGAGCATGAGGTCGAGCTCGATGGTGAATCACATGCCAATCACCACCATGACGGTCTGGCGGAGGAAAGCGCGGAAGACCTCACCGAGGAAGAGCTGCGCGAGCTGATCAACGACCTCAACGTCGACGAAGCGGCCGAGTTGATCGCGCTGGCCTGGGTCGGCCGCGGCGACTATGACGCTGCGGAATGGTCCGATGCGGTTGCCGCCGCGCGCGACCGCGCCAACAAGCGCACGGCGAAATACCTGCTCGGCATGCCGCTTTTGGCCGACTGGCTGGAAGAAGGGCTGGAAGCGATTGGCGCGTAACGGCGTGGTTACCGTTCGTGATGGGCCGCAGGCAACCTCCGGGCGCTCGCGCCGTTGAGGAGGATGGGGTCGCTTGTACTTTCCCGAACATGCAGGGTTGCACTGGTCATGGTCGTCACGGCTCTGCTGCTGACGCAAGCCGACGCCAAACAGCGCAAGAAGCATTACACGCCGCTGTCACAGCGGTTGGAGCAGTTGTTTTCACCGCGGGTCGACTCGCATCCTAAGCCGCGCAGCAAACACCGCCAGAAGCCCAGGCCACAGCGGCACATCACGCCAAAGCAGGTGGAACAAAAGACCCCGGATAAAGAGCCCTCGCCCGCCGATGTTCCGGTGCAGCCCTCGCGCGTTGTCCCGCTGCCCGAGGCGCGTCCTTCAGAGGCGCCGAAGACCGGCGCGGCACCGATCGAAAAGCAAAAGGCCGAAGGTCCGAACCCCCTTGGCGCGCCCAACCGGTCCAATGACGATCGATTCAACGAAGAAAAGTCCGGTTTTAAAAAGCAGGCGCGGCCCGGACCGTCAGCCCCGAAGCCGTCGACCGATAGGCAAAGCGAGCCCGAGCCGCCGGCCGCGGTGCCGATTCCGACACAAAAGCCAGACACTTCGGAACCTGAAGCTCAGCCGCCGGCCGTTGCTCCGCAACCACCTGAAAAACCCGATGCCGGCGACAAGAAGATGCTGCCTGATCCGCGCTCGGCCGATGTGCCCGATGCAAAAATGCCGGCGGCGGAAGTCGCCTGTCGCGAGCGGCTGACGGCCCTTGGTGTCGAATTCGAGGAGCATAAGGCGGAAAGCAATCCCGACATCGGCTGCTCGATCCCCTATCCCCTGGTGCTGAAGTCGCTCGGAAAATCCATCGCCATCGGCCCCGCGACCGAACTCAACTGCCCGATGGCCGAGGCGGCAGCCCGCTTTGCCGCCGAAATCATACAGCCGGCGGCGAAAGCCGAGTTCGGAGCCGACCTGAAATCGATCAACCAGGCATCGGCCTTTGTCTGCCGGCCGCGCAACGGCACGCGCCATCTGTCGGAACATGCCTTCGGCAATGCGCTCGATATTGCCAGCTTCACGTTGTCGGATGGCA
Organism: Mesorhizobium sp. M0802; assembly: GCF_040320115.1. NCBI lineage: Bacteria > Pseudomonadati > Pseudomonadota > Alphaproteobacteria > Hyphomicrobiales > Phyllobacteriaceae > Mesorhizobium > Mesorhizobium sp. M0802. The sequence goes on along the minus strand of NZ_JAMYOY010000001.1, from coordinate 186,761 downwards.
GAAAGGTCGAAGTCGGTCCAACGCCGCCCGAGAAGGACGGCAAATTCCTCAATGCGGTGCGCAAGGCCGCCTGCGGACCGTTCAAGACCGTGCTTGGGCCGGGCGCGGACCCGGACCATTCCCTGCATTTCCATCTGGATCTCGAACCGCGCCGGAATGGTGGCACTTTCTGCCAGTAATGGCCCTCCAGTGATCGTCATGCCGGTGATGGTCTGGCTGCCGCATTTCGGCCGCAGGCATGAACGCGGACGCTGAGTTTTCCTTTACCCTTGATCGTTAAAATCCCACCGATCAAGGACAGGATTCCGCCCATGGCCGCAATATTTCGGGCCGCGAAGGCAAAAAGCGCAGCGATACTGGCCGCCGGTCTTGCGCTGGCCGCCGTTTCGGCTTGCAACACGGGCAGCGTGCTGTCGCTGCAGCCGGCCGTCGATGTCGGCTCGCAGACCGCGGCCGTGCCGCAATATGAAGGCATGCAGAAGCTCGTCCCGTCCAATCCCTACATGACTGCCGCCTATCCGCGCATGGACGAGCCGATGTCGGAGTCGGAGCCGCAGCAGATGCCGGCCAGCGAAACCGATTGCCGTGGCGAGCTGAAGCGCCTTCGCGTCGTCTACACCGATGTCCAGCCGATCCGTGAGGGACAGTGCGGCATAGACTGGCCGGTCAAGGTCTCCGCCATCGGCGGCATCCAGATGAAGCCCGCCGCGACATTGACCTGCGACATGGCCGCAAGTTTCGCCGCCTGGACCAGCAACGAACTGGTTCCTTCCGCCCGCTGGCGCTATTTCTCGGGCGTCAAGACCATCCACCAGGGCTCGAGCTATTCCTGCCGCAACATCGCCGGCGAAGGTGTCCTGTCCGAGCACGGCAAGGGCAACGCCCTCGACGTCATGAGCATCGAGCTCAACAACGGCGACGACATCGATGTGCGCAAGCCCGGCCTGTTTGCCTTCCGCACCCGCGGCTTCCTCAACAATGTGCGCGCCGACGGCTGCCAGTATTTCACCACCGTGCTCGGTCCCGGCTACAATTACGATCACCGCAACCATTTCCATTTCGACATCAAGAACCGCAAAAGCGGCTACCGCGCCTGCCGCTAAGGCGTTCACCGTTCAGAAATCAGTCGGGATTGGCGTTTCCGGTGGAAGCGATGATTTGCTCGGCCACCAGATCCTGGATGCGCCAAAGGTTCCTGTCGCGGATACCGCTCTCTTCCAACTTGCTGACTGTTCGGAACAGGTATTGAGCCGACGAGCCCCAATGCCCGGCAGCCCGCGCCAGCGTGTCGGCAACCTGCTCCAATGGCAGCCGGCCCGCATAGGCCCTGCCGTCTGGCGCGGCGACGAAAGCCAAGGCCCGCAACGGCCCATCCTTGGTCTTGACCTTGATCCAGCATGGCACGTTAGTCGGCGGGTTGGCATCGATCTCGCGGCGCATCAACTGGCCAAGTTGCCCGAAATGGTCTTCCGCGGGCAGCCGATAGACGATGCCGTTGCAGCTGCCGCCTCGATCGAGCGCCAGCATCAGCGCCGGCAAATCACGGGTTCCGCGCCAACGGGTCAGCGTCAGGCAGAACGAGCGGTGCCATCCTGGCGCCGTGGCCGGGCGCTGCTCGACATGGGCAAATTCGGGGTTCCAGATCAGCGACCCGTAGGCAAAGACCCATAGCGCTTCAGGCCGATGCTCCGACAGAAGTTGCTCGACAAGACTATCGAACTCCGCGTCCGTATGCTCGGTTGTTCCGGGCTCGGGACCCGCATCCGGTTCGACACGCTCGACCCTTGCGACAAGGTCCGCAGTCAATGCCATCGAGCTGCGACCCACCGGCTTCTTATCCATTCCTGCTCACCCCACGCAAAAACGATGGCCGACGATAGAACGGCTGCTCGCCGCTGGCCATTGATTTCCAGGGTCCGTCAGGCACAGATACCGCACGGATCGAGCCGCTTTCATGAGCCGACGAAGCCTGCAACGACGCGCATTGACCTGGCTCGCCGCTCTTCTGGCGGTCTGGCTGGCCCTCGCCTATGTCGCTGCGCCGGAATTCTGGACGGTTCGCGACCGCGGCTTTCGCACGCAGACTTTCGAGATGGTGACACACACGCCGCAAGGCATTCCGGGCGACCCGATCAATATCGGCCTTGTCGGTACCGAAAAAGAGATGGTCCATGCCTTCGCCATGACCGGATGGGATACGGCCGATGGCGTGACGCTAAAGACCGCGATCGAAATCGGTGAGAGCGTGCTGTTCGACCATCCCTATCCTGACGCCCCGGTCAGCCGGCTGCTGTTCGAAGGCCGGGCCCAGGATCTCGCCTTCGAAAAGCCGGTCGGCGGGAGCGCCGACCGGCGCCATCATGTCCGCTTCTGGCGCAGCGATGCGACCGGCGACGACGGCCGAACGCTCTGGATGGGCTCGGCCAGTTTCGACCGCGGCGTTGGTCTCAGCCACGATACCGGCGCCATCACCCACCATATCGCCCCTGACATCGACGCCGAGCGCGATCTCGTGATCCACGACCTGTCGGCGGCCGGCATGGTGACCTCGGCGAGCGACATCCCGGGCATCGGCGCCACCAGGACCGGACGCAACGGCGGCGGCGATCCCTATTTCACCGACGGCAAGGCTGTTGCCGGGGTGCTCAGGCAATTCCCCTGAACCACCGTCATTTCCCAAAAATCATCGCGGACTATTTTCCTGCGGCCCGCCGCAATGCTATTGAGCCCTGATGCTATACGTCGAAATCGCCACCGTGGTCGTCCTCATCTGTGTGAACGGCCTTCTGTCGATGTCCGAGCTCGCCATCGTGTCGTCGCGCCCGGCGCGGCTCAAGGCGATGATCGACCGCGGCGTCAATGGCGCCGGGCGTGCGCTGACGCTCGGCTCCAATCCCGGCAAATTCCTGTCGTCGGTGCAGATCGGCATCACTCTGGTCGGCGTGCTGTCGGGCGCCTTCTCCGGCGCCACGCTGGGCGACAGGCTTTCGGTGTACCTGGCCACGACCGGCATGCGCGAAAACATCGCCGACCCGCTCGGCGTCGGGATCGTCGTCGCCATCATCACCTATTTCTCCCTGATCGTCGGCGAGCTGGTGCCCAAGCAGATCGCGCTGCGCGATCCCGAGCGTGTTGCCGCCCGCGCGGCGCCTGCGATGACCATCCTAGCCACCGTCTCGGCGCCGCTGGTGTTCCTGCTCGACATTTCCGGCCGCGCCATATTGTGGCTGCTTGGCCAGCGCGGCGAGAGCGAGGAGAAGGTCACCGACGAAGAGATCAAGATGCTGGTCGCCGAGGCCGAGCACCACGGCACCATCGAATCCGACGAGCGGCGCATGATCGCCGGCGTCATGCGGCTCGGCGATCGCGCCGTGCGCGCCGTGATGACGCCGCGCACCGAGGTCGACTGGATCAATTTGCAGTCCGATGAGGGTGCCATCCGCAAGCTCTTGATGGAGACCCAGCATTCGCGCCTGCCGGCCGGCGATGGCGGCGTCGACGTCATGGTTGGCGTTGTTCAGACGCGCGACGTGCTGGCCGCCCTGCTCGCCGGCCGCGCACTCGATCCGCGCAAGCATGTGCGCGCCGCCCCCATCGTCTACGACCAGGCCGACGCGCTGGATGTGCTGCAGAAGCTGAAGGAATCCGACGTGCCGATGGCGCTGGTGCATGACGAATACGGCCATTTCGAAGGGATCGTCACACCTGCCGACATCCTCGAGGCCATCACCGGCGTCTTCCGGGCCGATACCGACGCCGGCGACGAGGAAAACGCCGTCAGGCGCGAGGACGGCTCATGGCTGCTCGCGGGATACATGCAAGCCGACGAGATGGCTGACGTTCTCGGTATCGACCTGCCGGAAAACCGCGATTACGAGACCGTCGCCGGTTATGTGCTGTCGCACATGCACCATCTGCCAGCGACCGGCGAATGCGTCGACGCGCAAGGCTGGCGTTTCGAGGTCGTCGACCTCGACGGCCGCCGCATCGACAAGCTGATCGCCACCCGGCTGCCCAGCGGCCATCGCGAAGTGGTGCGTTGACACTCTGCCGTCAAAGCGAATAGCGCCCTCAGACTGCGGCTTCGATCGGTTCGGCAAGCTTCGGATTGGAGCGCGAGGCGATCAGGCAACTGGCCACGATCAGGGCCGCTCCAGCCAGCGTGGTCCAGGTCGCCGCCTCGTCGAAGAACAGCCAGCCAAACACGATCGCCCAGATGAAGGCAGAATACTCCGTCGGGATCAAATATTGCGCTTCGGCCCGCGCGTAGGACCAGCTCATCAGGAACTGGCCGGAGAGCGACAGCGCCGTCACCCCGGCCAGCGGAAGCCAGAGATTGCCCGGCAGGGCAACCGCGAGCCAGGGAGCGGCGGGGAGAAGGACGGCGGCAACGCACAGGTTCTGGAACAGCATGATCTCGACTGGTTTGGCTACCAGCGCCTGCCGCCGCGAGAGGATCAGATTGTAGGCGTAGAACACCGTCGATGCGAGCACCGCCACCGTGCCAAGCAGGGCATCCCCGGTATAGTTCCCTTGCCCGAACTGTCCGGCCATGATGATGACGACGCCGGCGATGCCCGCCAGCGACGCCCAGATCGCCTGGCGCTGTATGCGTTCGCCCAAAAGCAGCGCCGCCAGCAGGAGAGCGAACAGCGGCGCGACGAAACTAAGCCCGATCCCATCCGCTAGCGGCAATCTGGCAAGGCCCCAGAAGAACGAAAGCAGAACGATGCCCACGATCACGGCGCGCAGCGCGTGTAGCCGCAGCACGGAAGGCGTGGGAAGGGAACGCGGCCCCGCCGCCCAGGCCGTGCCCGCGACCACGCTCGCAAGCATGCTTCGCCACAGCACCGTGTTGTAGACACCGACGGCGATCACCAGGATTTTCATCGCCGCATCCATGGCGGACAGAAGGAAGATCGCAAGTGCACAGACCAGCACCGGGGTCATGGGGGAAACGACGCCTGACAGGCTGGGTGACTTCACGGGGCATGCTCATGTGATGGATCGCAGCCGGATATATCAGGGGAGGACGGCCAGGCCAGATGGCAGGGCCATGCATATGGCGGTCCAACCGATCTTCGCAGCCCCTCGATTTGAATTCGGTGCGTCGGCAGCGCCTTTCGCTATCGGCCCCAGCCTGCCCTCACCCATGATTGATCCGCTGGAAGAATGGCAAAAGCAACCAAAGCCTCTATATCGATTGTCATGGATGCATCGAACGAACACGCGCTAAACGACGAGCTTCTCCAAGATATCCAGCGCCTGTCCTTCGAGTATTTTCTCAACGAGGCCAACCCTGCCAACGGCCTGGTCGCCGACCGCAACACGCAGGCGTCGCCTGCCAGCATAGCCGCCGTCGGGCTCGCTTTGTCGTCCTATCCCGTCGGTGTCGAGCGCGGTTTCATGACGCGCGATGCCGCAATCGAGCGGACGCTCGCCACGCTTCGCTTCTTCTGGAACGCCCCGCACGGGCCGGAGCCCGATGCCACCGGCTACAGGGGTTTCTACTATCATTTCCTCGACATGAAGACCGGCCGCCGCGTCTGGAATTGCGAACTGTCCACGATCGATACCGCCCTTTTGCTTGCCGGTGTTCTGGCCGCCGGCGCTTATTTCGACGAGGACGATGAGCTCGAACTGGAAATCCGCCAGCTTGCCGATGCGCTCTACCGCCGTGCCGACTGGCGCTGGGCGCAGAACGGCGGCGCCACCGTCACCCATGGCTGGCGGCCTGGAAAAGGCTTTCTCCGCTACCGCTGGGAAGGATTTGACGAGGCGCTGATCCTGTACGTCCTGGGTCTCGGTTCGCCGACCCACTCGCTAACTCCCGAGAGCTACGCGGCCTGGCTGTCCACTTACAAATGGAAGACCATCTACGGCCGCGAGATGGTCTATGCCGGCCCGCTTTTCATCCACCAGTTCTCGCATATCTGGATCGATTTTCGCGACATCCGCGATGCCTTCATGCGCGATCACGACCGGGACTATTTCGAAAACAGCCGCCAGGCGACGTATCTGCAGCGCGATTACGCAATCCGCAATCCGAGGGGGTTCGCGGGCTATGGCGAGAATTGCTGGGGCGTCACCGCCAGCGACGGCCCAGGTCCGATCGCGCGGCGAGCCGATGGACGCCGCTTCTTCGGTTATCTCGCCCGCGGCGCACCGTTTGGCCCCGATGACGGCACGCTGTCGCCATGGGCGGCAATCGCCTCCTTGCCTTTTGCGCCGGAAATCGTGCTGCCGGCGCTGCGCCATTTCCACGAGATGGACCTGCGCGACGGCAACCCTTACGGCTTCACCGCGAGCTTCAACCCGACGATCGCTGCCGACGACGGCCGCGCCTGCGGTTGGGTATCGCCGGACCATGTCGGCATCAACCAGGGGCCGATCGCCCTGATGATCGAGAACTACCGGTCCGACTTCCTGTGGCGATTGATGCGCCGCGTGCCGGCCATCACCACAGGACTGCGCCGAGCCGGGTTTTCCGGCGGTTGGCTGTGACAGGCGGCGATCCTTCGCGCGGGATCGTCAAGGCATCAGCGCGACCTTGCCGGTCCGACTCCACCATCCGGCCAAGGGAGCCGAGAGCGCCTCTTCACGTGAATGAAAAAGGGCGGCGCAAACGCCGCCCTTTGGAAAAATCATCGATCCTTGGGAGGATAAGGCTCAGGCCGCCTGGGCTTCGCCGGCAATCGCGTCGGCCTGACGCGCTGCCTTGAGCACGCGGGCCCACCAGGCAACGTCGTTGACCAGCGCCGTGGCAGCCTGGTTCAGATGCTCGATCTCCTCGAGCTTCTTCTCGCCCTGGCGCACCGCCAGGAAATCGCTCCAGGCAATGTGAACGGCGGATTTGACCGGCGCCATCTGCAATTCGACCGCGGCAAGACGCAAATGTTCGACAGCGCGCGAGCCGCCGACGCTGCCATAGCCGACGAAACCGGCCGGCTTCTTGTTCCATTCATTGGCGGCGTAATCGATGGCGTTCTTCAGCACGGCCGTCGGGCCATGATTGTATTCGGCGGCGGTGAAGATGAAGCCGTCGAATTCGGCGACCTTCTTTTGCCAGCGCTGGGCAACTTCGTTCTGCGACGGCGCCCAGGCGGACGAGGCGACCTCGTCGAAAAAGGGCAGCGGCCAGTCGCGCAGGTCGACGGTCTCGACGTCGATGTCGGCATGAGATTTCGCGATCTTGGCGATCCACTGGGCGGGCACATCGGCGAAACGCGCGGCGCGTGTCGAACCGACGACGATGGCAATTTTGGGCTTGGACATGGGGCTCTCCATATATGCAAAAGCTGGTATCGTTTGGATACCGGCGCTATATGAGATACTGACAAATGGCAGCGCAAGGAGGCACCGTTATGTTACTGAGGCACCCGCACAACACCGAAGACTGCCGCGCCGTCTCGGAAATCCTGCAGCGCGTCGGCGACAAATGGACCGTTCTGGTCGTCGGCAAGCTGGGCGGCGGACCGCTGCGTTTCAATGAGTTGCGCGCCGCTGTCGGCGGCATTTCGCAGAAGATGCTGACCACCACCTTGCGCGGTCTTGAGCGCGACGGCTTCGTCACCCGAACCGTGTTCCCGACCATCCCGCCACGCGTCGACTATGAGCTGACGGAGCTCGGCCATGAGCTGCTGGTGCCGGTCGGCGCGCTCGGCGAATGGGCGCGGAAAAACACCTCGCGGGTCCAGGCGGCGCGTGAAAGATTCGATGGCGTGCACGCCTGAAAACCGTTGCCCAGCAATAGTTTACGGATTTTGCCGTCGACGACGCGTACCCGGGTTTAACTGGATCCGCCCTTGCATCGTTGGTCACGCCATCGCGACATAGCTGCAGCGTTTCGTTCGCCGGCGCATCATCATTTTGAGGCTGACGAGGTCTTCCGCTGACGGGCCCTCAGGCCTTTGACGCAGGGTTGCTGCAACACACTGCGCCGCACGTCTCTACCCTTGCAGACCGCTGGGCAGTCCGCTCGTTGCCAACGGTCCGGTCGTGCGTGCAGGCAACGCTTGAAAGCTCTTTCCTGATCTCGGTATAAGCGGTCGTGCCAAGCAGGCAGATCACCGCGACGAGGGCCGCCACGAGCCAGCCGTTCAGCATGTGTTGACGCATTGTCTTCCCTCCGCCGCCCGCAGAAGCGGATGTGAAGGCAACATTGGATGTCGCGCAGCGCATCGCCCGCGCGGGGGATGTTACATAAGCGCAAGCTTGGCAGAATCGACGATGTCAACTTTCGGTTGGAATCGGCTTCGGCTTGCCGTCGCTATCCAGCGCCACCATGACGAAATCGGCGTGGGTGACCTTCTCCATCAGGTCGGAGAGGTAGCGTTGCGCCCAGGCCTCGACCTTGAGCGTCATGGAGGTGCGGCCGACGCGCTCGACATGGGTGTAGATGCACAGCGTGTCGCCGATCTTCATCGCCTTGGCGAAGGACATTTCCTTGACAGCCGCCGTCACCACGCGACCCTTGGCCCGCTCGGCCGCACGGATGCCGCAGGCAAGATCCATCTGCGCCATCACCCAACCGCCAAAGATGTCGCCGGCCGCATTTGCATCGGCCGGCATGGCGAGCGTACGCAAGGTCAGATCGCCGATCGGCCGTCCGTCCGCGTAATGCACCATCTGCCGGATCCCCTGAAACGATTGCCCTCGATCCCCTAGCGTCATGGACCCAAGAGGTCAACGCGACGGGCGAGGCTCCCGGCGCAATGTCGGTTCCATGGCAGCTTTTCCGGCCAGGCGTCTCACGGTCGCATTTTTCACAACGCATGCCGGAAGGCACCGCGACTTCGGAAGCCTGCCGCGGATAGGCTGCAGCCAGTTTTGCGGAGCCGCCAACACCAATCATGCAGACCTATGACTTCATCATCGTCGGCTCCGGCTCAGCCGGCTCGGTTCTCGCCGAAAGGCTGTCGGCTTCCGGCCGTTACTCCGTGCTGGTGCTGGAAGCCGGCGGCAGCGACCGCCGCTTCTATGTCCAGATGCCGCTTGGCTACGGCAAGACTTTCTTCGACCCCGCGGTCAACTGGAACTACAAGCCCGAGCCGGACCCCGGCCTTGCCGGCAATGTCGACCATTGGCCGCGCGGCAAGCTGCTTGGCGGCTCAAGCTCGATCAACGCCATGGTCTGGATCCGAGGCGCGCGCGAGGATTTTGATGACTGGCGCGATGCCGGCAATCCCGGTTGGGGTTATGACGATCTGTTGCCGGGCTTCAAGGCGCTTGAGGACAATGAGGCCGGCGCCGATAGATGGCGCGGCACCGGCGGGCCGCTGCATATCACCGACACCACGAACGCCGTCCATCCGCTGACCAGGCGCTACCTCGCCGCCGGCCAGCAAGCCGGGCTGCCGCTCAACCCCGACTTCAACGGTGCCGCCCAGGAAGGCGTCGGCACCTACCAGATCTCCACCAAAAACGGCCGCCGCATGTCGGCCGTGCGCGCCTTCCTGCGCCCCGCGATGAAGCGCAAAAACGTCCGCGTCGAGACGAATGCGCTGGCGAGCAGGATCCTGTTCGAGGGCAAGCGAGCCGTCGGCATCGAATATCTGCAGAACGGCGAGACCAAGACGGCGCGGGCCGGCCGCGAAGTCATCCTGTCCGCCGGCTCGATCAACTCGCCGCAGCTCTTGCAACTGTCCGGCGTCGGCCCCTCGTCACTGCTCAAGGGGCTTGGCATCCCGGTCGTCCACGCCAACGAAAATGTCGGCGCGCATCTGCAGGACCATGTCGGCATCAACTATACCTTCAAGGGAAACGTGCCGACGCTCAACCAAATCCTGCGGCCCTGGTGGGGCAAGCTGCTGGTCGGCATGCAGTACATCCTCACCCGCTCCGGCCCGCTGTCGCTGTCGATGAACCATGGCGGCGGCTTCTTCCGAACCGACCCGGCGTTTTCGCGCCCCAACATGCAGCTTTATTTCCAGGCTTTCTCGACCGTCATTCCGAAGAGCGGCGAGCGGCCGATCCTGACGCCAGATCCGTGGCCGGGCTTTTCCATCGGCCTCTCCAACTGCCGCCCGTCCAGCCGCGGCGAGATCATGATCCGTTCCAGCAATCCGCTGGACTATCCCAGGATCGTCGCCAACGCCTATTCCACCAACGCCGATGTCGACGAGATGCTGGCGGCGGTGAAATTCGTGCGCAAGATAGCCTCGATGCCCGCCATGGCCGAGATCATCACTGAGGAGGTTTTGCCGGGCCCATCGATCCAATCGGATGCCGACCTGATCCAGGATTTCAGGAAGCGCTCGGGCACCGTCTATCACCCGGTCTCGACCTGCCGCATGGGGCCGGACGCCGGGGCCGCCGTCGTCGACCCGCGCCTGAAAGTGCACGGGCTCGAAGGTCTGCGCGTCATAGACGCCTCGATCTTTCCCGCCAACATCACCGGCAACACCAACGCCGCCTCGGTCATGACCGGATGGAAGGGCGCCGAACTGGTTCTGGAGGACCAAGAATGAAGATCACCGACGTCAAGACCTGGGTAGTCGGCAACCCGCCGCCGGGCATCGGCGGCAAGTATTTCATATTCGTCAAGCTGACCACCGATGGCGGCGTGGTCGGTTATGGGGAGGCCTACAACGCCACCTTCTCGGCTCACATAACGGCCAAGCTGGTCGAGGACATGGCCGAGCGTTACCTGATCGGCCACGATCCGCATGACATCGAGACCTTCTTCCGCCGCGCCTATTCCTCAGGATTTACCCAGCGCCCCGACGTTACCGGCATGGGCTGTTTCTCGGCGCTGGAAATGGCCTGCTGGGACATTGTCGGCAAGGAAGCCGACAAGCCGGTCTACAAACTGCTCGGCGGCCAGGTGCACGAGACGCTGCGCTCCTACACCTATCTCTATCCGCACACCGGCAGCGTCCATTCGGAGGACGCGCCGGACGGCCGGAACGTCTACAATGACCCCGAATTGGCGGCCGCCTGCGCGCTCGAATATGTCGAGCAGGGGTTCAACGCCGTCAAGCTCGACCCGGCAGGCCCCTACACCGCCTTCGACGGCCACCAGCCGCGCCTGATCGACATCGATGTCTCCACCCGCATGGTCAAGGCGATCCGCGAAGCGGTCGGCACCCGCGCCGATATTCTGTTCGGCACGCATGGCCAGTTCACCGCGTCGGGTGCGCTGCGCATGGCACGTGCCATCGAGCCCTACGATCCCTTGTGGTTCGAAGAGCCGGTGCCGCCCGACATGCCCGAAGTGATGGCTCAGGTGGCGCGAGGCACGTCGATCCCGATCGCCACCGGCGAGCGGCTAACGACCAAGTTCGAATTCGCCCGAATCATCGAGAACCGCGCCGCCACCATCCTGCAACCGGACCTTGGCCGTTCCGGCGGCATTCTCGAAACCAAGAAGATCGCCGCCATGGCCGAGGCCTACCACATCCAGATCGCGCCGCACTGCTATTGTGGGCCGATCGTTGGCGCCGCCAACATCCAGCTGGCGGTGACGCTGCCCAATTTCCTCATCCTGGAATCGCTGAAGCAGTGGGACGGCTTCCACGCGACACTGCTCAAGAAGAAGATCGAATGGCAGGACGGCAATGTCATTCCATCGAAGGAGCCGGGCCTCGGCGTCGAGCTGGACGAAGCGGTCTGCGACGCGCATCCCTACACCGGCAAGGACCTGCATTTGCAGATGATGCAAACGCCGCTGATGCCGTGAGCGAACGCTACGCCTTCATCGGCCTTGGCCATCTCGGCGCCAACCTTGCCGCCAGCCTGTTGCGCAACGGTTTTGTCGTCATCGTCTTCGACCGCGACCCCGCCGCCGTCGAGCGCCTCGTGGCGCTCGGCGCCACGGCCGCGACCAGCCCGGCTGAAGCGGCAGCGCTAGCCGGCAACGCCATCACATGCCTGCCCTCGCCCAAGGTCAGTGAAGCGGTGCTGGCTGGTCCCGGTGGACTGCTGGAAGGATTGCCCAAGGGCGGCACATGGATCGAGATGTCGACGAATGGCCGCGACGAGATTCTGCGCCTCGCCGCCCTCGCCTCGGCCAAGGGCGTCGAAACGCTTGAGTGCCCGGTCACCGGCGGCGTGCATCTGGCCGCGGTCGGAAAGATCACCGCGCTTGTCGGCGGCGATGCTGCGCTTTACGAGCGCCATCGTCCGGCCATCGAAGCGATGTGCGCAAAGTCGTTCCTGATGGGTCCGGTCGGCTCGGCGGCGGTGATCAAGGTGATCACCAACATGCTGGCCTTCATCCATCTCGTCGCCGCCGGCGAGGCGCTGATGTTGGCCAAGCAAGGCGGCCTCGACCTCGCGCAATCCTACCACGCCATCGTCGCCTCCTCCGGCAACAGCTTCGTCCATGAGACCGAAAGCCAGCTCATCCTCAACGGCTCCTACGACATTGGCTTCACCATGGACCTGGCACTGAAGGACCTCGGCTTTGCGCTTGCGATGGGCAGGGAGTTCAGACTGCCACTCCAACTGGCGCCGCTTGTGAGTGAGATTTTCCTGATGGGCAAACAGGAATATGGCGGCGGCGCCTGGTCGACCCAGATCGTCAAACTGCTCGAGGATGCCGTCGACATGGATCTGCGCGCGCCCGGTTTCCCAGCCAAGCTGGAAAGCTAAGCCGGGTAAATATGTCCTGCGATTTCAGGCCCTTGGCCGGTTCGCCGGAATCGCCGCTCAAACCACCTGAATCAATCCCTCAACGCCTTGATTCAATATCTCAGCGTCAGCGCTCCGGGCAGGATCTCAAACGTCGCGGGTATACGCCCCGGCGACTCGCCATCTATGTCGACCAGCGCGCCGTTCTTCTCGACATCGCCGATAGGTTCGACCACCACTTTCCGGCCACGCAATATGGTGATGGCCGGATGGTTGCGGTGCCGGCCGCCATAGAGCAGCCGAATATCCCAGATCAGCTTCAGCTTGCCGGCCGCGCGCAGGATGACGATGTCGAACTGGCCGTCGGCGAGTTCGGCGTCCGGGGCGATCATCATGCCGCCGCCGAAGAACTTTCCGTTGGCGACCGCCACCAGCGCCATGCGCGCCTCGACCGGGGTGCCATCGTCGACGGTGATCCTGACGTCCTGGAAGCGGTAGCGGATGAACTCGACCACGGTGCGCCAGAAAAACAGCGCCTTGGCCGACATCCTGCCCTTGCGCTTGTCGGCATTGACCGCACGGTCCGTGGCGCCGGATAGGCCGAGGCTGGCGATATTGATGAAGTGCCGGCTGGCCAGCGCGCCATGGTCGTCGATGTAGCAGATGCGCCCGGCATCGACCTTGCGCGCCTTGGCTTCGGCGATCCGCTTCAGCACCGCATCCACCTCTTTCGGCAGCCCGAGCCCGCGCGCGAAATCGATGCCGGTGCCGCAAGGCAGCAAGCCAAGTTCGGTTGTCCGGCCGCTCTCATCGAAAGCCTGCAGCAATCCGTCGGCCACTTCGCTGGCGGTGCCGTCGCCGCCGGCCGCGATCACCAGCTCGAAGCCGCTTGCCGCGAGGTCGAGCGCCAGCCGTTCGGCGTCGCCTTCGGCCTGCGTCTCGCGCAGCTCGAATTCGCCGAAATGCTTTTTCAGCGAAGCAGCCACCTCCGGCCAATGCCGTTTCAGCCGGCCGCCGCCGGCAATCGGATTGAGCACCACCCCGACTTTCAATACGCACCCTCCCCGCACCGAGCCGATAGGCTCGATGCTTTGCCTGCATTGAAGCCCGCGCCAGCCGGCGGAGCAAGGGGCACAGCCGATCAGGCGCCAAAAAGCGGGCGGGCTGTCTAATGCAGCTGGAGTCGAAATTCCGAGCTTTGTGGCAAACCGTCCCCGATAATCCCGTTATCCACAGGCTCACGCCCATTCCCCAAAACCCTTACCCGGCGTAAGTTTAACCCATCTCAGGCGGCTACCGATCGTCGCGCCGAAAGGCAAAGCGAAAAGGCGGATTTCCTGAGGCCCGTACGGCCCGAAGCGAGAGCAGGCTTGCTTGTTCGAGGGACGGATGCCGAGACCTACGGGGCCGCGGAAAGCGTGCGAACGCCAACGGCGGACCGATGCTGCCATGAAGGACGGCGAAAACCTTCGATGGCGCGCCGAACGAAGCTCGCAAGGGTGGAGAACGGCGTGGTCTGGAACGGGCACTGCCCTCGGGCGGTGACTGGCAGTACCGTCAAAATCAAGGCCGGCATGGCGCGACGACTTTGCGGAAGTTGCTGCCGCGACCGTGTCCTGATCTGACAGGGAGGCGCTGGGAGAAATCCCGGCGCCGACTGTCTTTTGGGCCAAGGTCCGGTCGGCGAAGCGACGCGTAAGAAGCCGATACTTTGCTGGAACGAGATTTCGGCGCTGACGGAACCATCTTCATCACCAGGCGCGATCAGCAATTCACCGACATGATCCCGCGCCTGATCGACAGAGGCGTGTCCTTCGTCGAGATCGGTGGCAATGACGCGATCATGCTCACCGTGCTTTCGGCGGCAGACTTCGCTCCGCCCGAAGGCGCCCGGGCGCTGTTCAGCCAACCGTTCCGATCGATCCGGCCACCCGTCGCACCGGGCTGATCGTCGCCGTGCGCAAGCTGCACATCGTGCTGCCGGCGCTGTTCGAAGCAGGCGCGAGGCTGGAGCGCGTCTACAACTGAAGCCGCGCCCTGCACCGCGGCCTGCCCGGCGGGCCAAGCTACTTCTTCGGGCCGATGCCCGGGATCAAATTGAGGCCAGCGTTTATATATTCCGGCCGTATGGCGCCGCTGATGAGCGTGAAGGTGGCGAGCATGATGCTGGCCAGCGCACCGTCATGCCATGGCCTGAGGGCCAGCGCGTTGACGGCATAGGCCCAGAATGGGAAGGCGAGCATCGACATGACGATGTTGGCTCCCGGAGCCTCCGCATTGTCGGCTGAATCGCTGACCGATTTCAGATACACCGGCGTCATCGCCAGCGCGACGATCAACATGATCCATGAAATGGTCCAGACGCTGATACCGGCCATTTCAATCTTATAGATGGCTGCCTGCACCTTACCCGGAATGTCCCCCGGATTGCCTTTGGTCTCTTCCGCCACCGCATCGGTCAACGCCTTGGCAACCGGCTGCTCAGTGGCATTGACCAGGATGGAGTTGACGAAGATGAAAAATGCCACGACTTCGGCAGGCACGTACTTCGCAACCCGGTCGAGATAGCCGTCGCCGCCTTTCGATCCTTGATCTTCTTGCTTGTCATCGTCGACGCCGAGCGGAGCATCGCCTGGAATGCCCTCGAGCGTTGAATCCCTTTTCGGCACAGGCTCGGCGGACCGGACAATTCTTCCCATGACAAACCCCTCCTATATTGTTGTATCGCCCCGTGAGTATCGTAGTAGAAAACCGGGCCAAGAAACAGTTGTCGCGGCCATAGCCGACAAGATTTATTCAGGCTTCTTCCTGCAAATGCATCACGCCCCCGCCATATCTGCTACCGGGTGTCTCGAAATCCACCTATAGTGAGCCGTACCCGAAAAACGCATCCCCCGGCTCATCGCGTGATCGCGGCCAAAATCCCGCCTTGTTCGCGCGCGATGGAAGGACTGGCTGCCGGGGGGCAATCCGAAGGACAAGACCGTGCTCAAGACCGCCCTTGTCGCCATGACCATTGTCGGCTGCGACTGCGACGCCAAGCTTTGCGAATATATCGGCGAGACGCCGGCGAAGTGGGCGACCATCGCCGACTGCGAAGCGGCGATGAAAAGCCAGATGCTGCACCAAAAGAACTTCGACTATCCGCTGGTCTCCGGCATATGCCGCAGCAAGGGGTCGGCGTCTTCTTCGCAACTGGCGGCGGCCGCATCCCGCCCGGAACTGAAGCCGGCCAGCCGGAATGTCCAAACCCCGTTGCCGCCGGAACTGAGCCATCGGCCGAGCGTTTCCGTCGGCTCCCCGACGACGGCCATGGAGACAGCAGCGGCACGGCCCGTCGCCTACGAGCAAGTGGTCGATGGCGGAACAGGCGTGCTCTACCGCACCAGGAACGGCTACGCCGTGGTGACGACAGATCTCGGCCGCGTCGCGTCGGCAACGGTCGGCATGGCCAAGCGGTCCGCGAACTGGCTGGCAGGGCTGGTGCCGAGCGGGTTGTGAGCGGCCTGCCGGTCGGACCGTACCACGCTGTCGCACTGCCGTTGAAAACTCCAGATAGATGCATGATGGTGTCAGCATCGACACGCAGGAGCGCCATTTCATGAAGCATGCAGTTCGAACCATGCTGTCCCTGGTGCTGGCGTTGGCGCCGATTCCGGCCGGTGCGCAGGATTCCGGCCAGGGCGGCGACAAGGTTGTAGGCGTCGCCAAGGACGATCCGGACATGGCGGCGGCCATTGCGCAGGCGCGCGCCAGCCTCGATGAATTCCTGTCCTTGTCGGATGCGCCGCCAGCCGGGACAACCAGCTACAAATTGAAGGTCGAGGTCAGGGACGGAGACGCCTCGGAGCATTTCTGGATCATCCCCTTCCACAAGACCGCGACCGGCTTTGCAGGAACATTGGCCAATGAGCCGCAAGCGGTGCACAATGTCGTGGCCGGCCAGGAACTCGAATTTAACCGGGACGATATTTCCGACTGGGGCTACACCAGAAACGGTCGCCAGGTCGGCAGCTTCACCGTCTGCGTGATGTTCAAGACGATGGCGCAAGAAGACGTCGAATATTATCGCCAGAACTACGGCTTCGACTGCTGACGAGCGGCAGCCTGGCTAATGCATGCGCCCAAACAGGACCGCCGTTTTGGCGCAACGATATGCATGAAAACAAGACCTGAAGCGCGTCGCATGAATTCGTTTCGACGCGCGGCGCTTTAGGCCTCGCCATCCGTCGCGCCGATCTTGCGCACCAGCGCCGCGGTCGCCAGGATCGCGCCCATATCGGCGATCATCGGCGCGATGTGCTTGGTGTAATCGAGCGGCACGGAAATGGCGGGCAGTTCGAAGAAATTCTTCGGCTGCGGCAAGAGCAGGAAACCATCGCTGCCATTAAGCGCCACCCGCGCCGGATCATCGCGCCATGTCTCGTGCAGCCATTTCAGCGCCTGCGCCAGCCGGCCGCTCACCAGCGGCTGCGCGGCGGCGACATTGTCGGTGCGAAATTCGTAGTCGCCGTCGAGCAGCGGATCGCCGCTGGACAGTTCCTGCATCTTGCCGGCGAAGATGCCGCGGAAGAAACCGACCACCGCGTTGCTGCGGCGCGTCGCGACCAATATGCCGGGGAACGGCGCGATCGTCTCGAACGCAACGATGACGCCCTTGAAGACCGTCGACGAGCCTTTGCCCGAACCTTGGCGCAACTCCGCCTCGTAGAGCTCGAACGGAAAATCCTCGTAGCGGCCTGACACGATGTCGTCGAAACTCTGCCGGTTGAAGGCCCCGACCACGGCGCGCGGCAGCCGGTCGAAGGAATTCGGCGTCACGCTGTGCTGATAGCGCACATCCCTGATGAAGCCGAAGATGATCGGCAGCAGCGTGTCACGGAACGATTGCTGCACCCTCGTCGCCGGCCTGATCGCCAGGAAGTACAGCAGCAGCGCCGCGAAGAAACCGCCGGCATAGAGGAACACATGCGGCGTCGAGAACCATTGCTCGTTCAAGTCAGCGACCTTGTTGAACAGCCAGGCCACCAGCACGACAAAAACCAGCAGCAGCCCCAGAAACACCGGCACCCGCCAGCGCACCTGGCGGTAGGCCGAAGCCCGTCCAGCCTCATAGATCTCGATATTCTTCCTGATGCCGGCGACCACCGCTTCATCAGGCATGAACTCAGCTGCTTCCATCGCCCCCTCGCAAAGTCCGTTTATGCCTATAATAGCGGGAAAGTCGTCAGTCGCCAAAGATCGCCTTCAGCCTGGCTTCGACCTTGCCCTTCATCCGGCCAGTCAGCGCCTCGACCGGAACCAACCGCTCATGCCCGCCTGAGCGCAGCCGCATGAAGGGATGCATCCGGTAGCCGGCGATCGCGCCGCGCTTGCCGAGATCGGCGCTGACATCGACGACGAAAATGCCGCCGATGCGGCCGGGCCAGGGCTGTCGCGCCAGCGCCGTGCCGAGGAAGTCGCCAAGCCCGTAAGCCACGAGCGTCTTGCCGACCCATTGCACCGGCTGCACGACATGGGCGTGGTGCCCGGCAATCAGCCCCACGCCGTGACCGGCCAGCAACCTCGCCAGCGTTTGCGTTTGCGGCTGCGGAAAATGCCGGAACTCCCAGTCCCAGTGCGGCACCGCACAGGTAAGATCGATGTTCTTGTCGGCCGCGCCTCTCGGCCATGCCGCCGGATCGCCTTGCATCGAGACAAGCTCGGTGAATGGCCCGGCGTCACCATTGCGCCACAGTGTGAAGGCGGCAAAGCCGATCGACAGCGGCCCGGCCTTGACCTGCTCGACCGATCCTTTTTTCGCGGTGCCGATGGTGCGGATTCCAAGCCGCTTCAACGCCGCAACGGTCTCGTCGAAACCGGCGACGCCCTGGTCGAGCACATGGTTGTTGGCCAGCGACAGCACGAGCTTTTCACGCGCGATGCCTACGGCAGCAAGCGCCGCGGCAAGAAACCGCTCGCTCATCGCATGGTGAGTGCCAAGCCGCGTGCCAAACGCCACGCTCGGCCGCTCGACGACCGGACTTTCGCAATTGCCGATCACCAGATCGGCTGAGCCCAAGAGCTTTGCGATTTCCGGATCGCACTCCGGCGCACTACGGTTGGCCACCGCCGAAATATCGCCGACAAAGGCCAGCCGCACCTTCCGCCCCGGCGGCGGATCGATGATCGTCGTCGCCGCCCTCGGTGCGAGATCCCTGACATCGCCGCCGAGAGACGGTTTCAGGAAGCGCGGCAGCCATGACAGTTTGTAGGAAAGCGGATAGTTCGACACGCGACGCCCAATCGTTTGCCCAATCGGTTAGCTTGTGTAGACGGTCTGCCCGGGAAGTGTCGACCGTCAGTCCTTGAAACACTGCCGCCGGGAGACACGGCGCCAAATGCGTGTAATGTCTGCGCATCGCATAGTGGAGGGATGAGATGACACGTTTTGCAGGCCTGCTGGCGTCCGCCCTCCTCCTGTTGCTGCCTTTATCTTCGGCCCGCGCCGCCGCGCCCAAAGCGGCAACCGCTTTGTTCGAGGCCAAAACGGTGACCGAGCGCAACGCCGCGCTTACCACGCTCGAGGCTGCAGCCCAGGGCGATCCGGCGTCAGCCTATGCCGCCGGGGCCGGCGAATTCTTCACCGCGCTGGAAATCCTCGCCGGCGGTCTGCACCGCCACGGGTTCGAAAGCCCGCAATCATTCATGCTGCCGCTGATGCGGCTGCCGATTCCGGACAATCCCAATCCCGAACCGCTGACCTATGAGCAGTTCCGCGCCATTCTGGTCGCCTTCCGCGACCGGCTGGAGACATCCGCGGCCACTCTGGGCTCGGTACCCGCCGATGCCGATATCGGCATGGTCGTCGACCTCACCCATGCCGGCATCGATCTCAACGAAGACGGTGCCATCGCGCCGGATGAAAGCATGGCCGCGATCATGGCCTCGCTGTCGCGCGGCGGTATCTCGTCGGACGGCGCCGCTCCCTCGCTCACATTCCGCTTCGACCGGGCCGACGGTTTCTGGCTGCAGGGCTATGCCGAATTCCTGATGGCGCAGGCCGATTTCTGGCTGGCGCATGATTTCAGGACCATGTTCGACGGCTCGTTCCACATGCTGTTCCCGCGCGCCAAACTGCCGCTGCAGGACGTTCTGGTGCCTCCCGCCGGGGACATGGGCAGCAGCATCTTCTCATCGGAATGGCGCATCGCGGATTTCATCTCCATGGTTCACCTCGTCAACTGGCCGGTGGTCGAGCCCGAGCGACGTCAAGCGGCGCGCCGCCATCTGCTCGAAATGATCCGGCTGTCGCGCCAGGACTGGAAGGCGATCCGCGCCGAGACCGACAATGACCGCGAATGGCTGCCGGGACCGCAGCAGAAGGGCGAGAACCCGCTCACCGGGCTCGAAGTCGGCGAGGAGCAGGTCGAGGCCTGGCTCGCCACTCTGACCATGGCCGAAGACCTTTTGGAAGGCCGCAAGCTGCTGCCGCATTTCCGCATCACGGTCAGCACCGGCCAGGGCATCAACATGAAGCGTTTCTTCGAAGAACCGAAGCCTTTCGACCTAGTGCTGTCGATTACCGGCCCGGCCATCGCGCCCTACCTCGAGAGCGGTGAGATCGTAACCAGCGGCGAGTTCGACCAGATCCAGCGCCAGTTCGGTGGCGGTGGGTTTTTGACCTTCGCGCTGTGGTTCAATTGAGCAGGCGGCCTGGCTTCGCGTAACACAGCTCCTGACACCCTTGTGTCAGGAGCTTCGAGCCGCTTAGCGCCCTTCGCCACTGCACTCTTTCCATTTTGGCGGACTCTGCCCATATTTGGGGCATGGCCAAACTCCCTGACAAAAAGACACCGTCTCCGGCGGGTGACAACGGCGCTTCGCCGCCGAAGCGGCGCAGCCCGCTGACCGATTTCCTCGATGCCTCGGAGCCTCTGCACAGAGGCGGCTTCGCCGAGGCGCCGCAGGCCGACTTCACCGGCACGCCGCTGAGCGGCTCGATTGCCGACTGGGCAGAGCAGATAGAGCAGGAGGCCGAGAAGGAAGGGCGTAGTTCCGGCGGCGCCAAGCCGCCGAAGGTGGCGAAGAAGATTCCGGAACGCTCAACCTCCCCCGGCCGCAGTTCGCGCGGCACCTCGATGGGCGGCGCGGCCACGGCCCGCGAGCGCACCGCCGCCGGCCTCAACCCGGTCGCCGGTCTCGACATCTCGCTGGAAGACGCCGAGACGATGGCCTCGGGCAGCGTCACCGCGACGGTCGCGGCGCTGTCGGCGCTGATCGAATCCGGCAACCCGCTGGACAAGGACGGCGTGCTGTGGACGCCGCACCGCCCTGCCCGCCCGGAAAAATCCGAAGGCGGCATCGCCATCAAGATGGTGTCGGATTTCGAGCCGGCCGGCGACCAGCCGACCGCCATCAAGGATCTTGTCGAGGGCGTCGACAACAATGATCGCACTCAGGTGCTGCTCGGCGTCACCGGCTCCGGCAAAACCTTCACCATGGCCAAGGTGATCGAGCAGACGCAGCGCCCTGCTTTGATCCTGGCGCCCAACAAAACGCTGGCCGCGCAGCTCTATTCCGAGTTCAAGAAATTCTTCCCCGACAATGCGGTCGAGTATTTCGTCTCCTACTACGACTACTACCAGCCGGAAGCCTACGTTCCGCGCACCGACACCTTCATCGAGAAGGAATCCTCGATCAACGAGCAGATCGACCGGATGCGCCATTCGGCCACGCGTTCGCTGCTCGAGCGCGACGACGTCATCATCGTCGCCTCGGTGTCCTGCATCTACGGTATCGGCTCGGTCGAGACCTACACGGCGATGACCTTCCAGATGCAGATCGGCGACCGGCTCGACCAGCGGGCTCTGCTCGCGGATCTCGTCGCCCAGCAATACAAACGCCAGGACATCAATTTCGTCCGCGGCTCGTTCCGCCTGCGCGGCGACACGATCGAAATCTTCCCGGCTCACCTTGAAGACCGGGCGTGGCGCATCTCGATGTTCGGCGACGAGATCGAGGCGATCACCGAATTCGATCCGCTCACCGGCCAGAAGACCGGCGAGCTGAAGAGCGTCAAGATCTACGCCAACTCGCACTATGTGACGCCGCGTCCAACGCTCAACCAGGCGATCAAGTCGATCAAGGAGGAGCTCAAGCACCGGCTGGTCGAGCTCGAGCGCGCCGGCCGCCTGCTGGAGGCACAGCGGCTCGAACAGCGCTGCCGCTTCGATCTTGAGATGCTGGAAGCCACCGGCTCCTGCGCCGGCATCGAGAACTATTCGCGCTATCTCACGGGACGCCAGCCGGGCGATCCGCCGCCGACTTTGTTCGAATATATCCCCGACAACGCGCTGGTCTTCATCGACGAAAGCCACGTCACCGTGCCGCAGATCGGCGGCATGTATCGTGGCGACTTTCGGCGCAAGGCGACACTGGCGGAGTATGGTTTTCGCCTGCCCTCCTGCATGGATAATCGCCCGTTGCGCTTCGAGGAATGGGACGCCATGCGTCCGCTCTCCGTCGCGGTTTCTGCGACACCCGGCGCCTGGGAGATGGAACAGGCCGGCGGCGTGTTCGCCGAGCAGGTCATCCGCCCGACCGGCCTGATCGATCCGCCGGTCGAAGTCCGCCCGGCGAAAAGCCAGGTCGACGATGTCGTCGGCGAAATCCGCGACACCACGGCCGCCGGCTACCGCACGCTGGTCACCGTTTTGACCAAGCGCATGGCCGAAGACCTGACCGAATATTTGCATGAGCAAGGCGTGCGCGTTCGCTACATGCACTCCGACATCGACACGCTGGAGCGCATCGAGATTCTACGCGATCTCCGCCTCGGCGCTTTCGACGTGCTGGTCGGCATCAACCTGCTGCGCGAAGGCCTCGACATTCCTGAATGCGGTTTCGTCGCCATCCTCGACGCCGACAAGGAGGGCTTCCTGCGCTCCGAGACGTCGCTGATCCAGACCATCGGTCGCGCCGCCCGCAACGTCGACGGCAAGGTCATCCTCTATGCCGACCAGGTCACCGGCTCGATGGAGCGGGCGATGGCCGAGACCAACCGCCGCCGCGAAAAGCAGATGGAATGGAACGCGGCCAACGGCATCACCCCGGAATCGGTGAAGTCGCGCATCTCCGACATTCTGGACTCGGTCTACGAGAAGGACCATGTCCGCGCCGATATCTCGCAGTTCACCGACGGCGCCGGTGCGATGATGGGCAACAATCTCAAGGCTCATCTCGACGCCATGGAAAAGCAGATGCGCGACGCCGCCGCCAATCTCGACTTCGAGAAGGCCGCCCGCATCCGTGACGAGATCAAGCGGCTGCGCGAGATGGAACTGTCCATCTCGGAAGACCCGCTGGCCAAATACGCCGACATGGAAAGCCCGGTCTCCGGCCGCGAGAAGGGCAAGCACAACAAGGGCGTGGCCAAGCACCGTACGGCTGAGGAACAGGAGCGTTTCCGCAAGTTCGACGACGCACGCGCGGCTGAAGAGGCGGCCAGGGCTGCCCGGTCCAACCTCTTCCGCAAGCCGGCGCTCGACGAAATGGGTGCCGAGGGCGCCGTGCCGGTGAAGAAGCCGCTATTTGCCAAGCCGTCGATCGACGATATGGGGCCTGGTACCGACATGCCGACGCCGTCAGGCGCGGTGTCGCGCTCGCTGTTCAAGAAACAGTCGGCGCAGGAAGCGCACGGCTCCGACTTCGGCATTCCGGGCGACGCGACTAGGCCCCTGTTCAAGAAGAACTCACTGGACGAGATGACGGTTCGGCGGACCGAAAAGCCGGTCGAAGGAAAAATGCCGGCCAAGCCCCAGCCAATCTCCCCCCAGCTGGGGGAGATGTCCGGCGGGACAGGCGCGAAGGATCGCGACGCCAAGCCAATGATTCGCCAGCGCGCCGGCATCGGCTCCTACGAAGACCCAGGCGACGCCCGCCGCGAAAAGCGCCGGCCGGGCAAGACGGGACGGCCGGGGAAATAGACCTCTTCCCTTCTCCCCTTGTGGGAGAAGGGAAGAGCGCTCCACCACCGCCGCATCCGTCGCCCACTTGCCTCCACCCCCGCCTTTGGTGTAATCGCTCCACACACTCAAAGTTTTGTCTTGAAAGGAGGGCTGCGTGTCTATCGATCACCATCGTCAGCGTGGCCCGATTTCTGCCCTGCGAGTTCGCTTGCAGGGCTGACCAGGGACATCACGGGTTTTTTCCCGCTTCGATTTTTTTGGTCTGCCCTTCGTGGTGCGCAAAGCTGAGCCTGATGGCCGGCACGCGCACCGTCAAAGTGCATTGAGCCGGACAGCGGCAAGACCAGAGAAATCACAATGGCCCTGATCAGCCTCAAATCCCTCGGCGTCACCATGAGTGCGCCGCTGTTTTCCAACCTCGACCTCACCATCGGCACCGGCGACCGGCTCGGCATCGTTGCCGCCAATGGCCGTGGCAAGTCAACCTTGCTGAAGTGCCTGACCGGCGCAATGGAGCCGACCTCCGGCGACATTTCCCGCACGCGCGGCCTGCGCGTCGGCCATGTCGAACAATCCGTTCCTCCTGCCCTTCTCGGCCGCAGCTTCCACCAGGTGGTGGCCGACGCCTTGCCGGCGGGGCAGGCCGACAGCGAGATGTGGCGGGTCGACGTGGCGCTGGATTCGCTCGACGTGCCCGAGCCGATGCGCGAACGGCCGATGCAGGCGCTGAGCGGCGGATGGCAGCGGCTGGCGCTGATTGCCCGCGTCTGGGTCACCGACCCCGATGTGCTTTTGCTCGACGAGCCCACCAACCATCTCGACCTCGCCAAGATCAGCCAGCTGGAAAGCTGGCTGAACGCCCTGCCTCGCGAGGTGCCGGTGGTCATCGCCAGTCACGACCGCGCCTTTCTCGACGCCGTCACCAACCGCACGCTGTTCTTGCGCCCGGAGGACTCGCCGGTGTTTGCACTGCCCTATTCCAGGGCGAGGCAAGCGCTCGACGACCTGGACGCTTCGACGGCGCGCCGGTTCGAGCGCGACATGAAGGTGGCGCAGCAACTGCGCAAGCAGGCCGCCGAGCTCAACAACATCGGCATCAATTCCGGCAGCGACCTTTTGACGGTGAAGACCAAGCAACTCAGGGAACGGGCGGAGAAGCTGGAAGACGCCGCGGTATCGGCGCATCGCGAGAAATCAGCCGGCGCGATCCGGCTGGCCAACCGCGGCACCCATGCCAAGGTGCTGATTACGCTGGACGACGCCACGGTGGAAACGCCGGACGGCATGCTGCTGTTCAAGACCGGCAAGCGCCACATCTGCCAGGGCGATCGCATCGTGCTGCTCGGCCGCAACGGCGTCGGCAAGTCGCGTTTCGTCAACCTGATCCGCAATGCCATCTCCGAGCCTGACACGGTGCCGAACGTCAAAGTGACGCCGTCGACGGCGCTCGGTTACAGCGACCAGGCGCTGGCCGGCATCAGTGGCGACGACACGCCGCTGGCCATGGTCTCGCGCCGCTACGATGTCGGCGAGCAGCGCGCCCGTTCGCTGCTTGCCGGCGCCGGCGTTGTCATTGAGATGCAGGAGAAGAAGATCGGCGTGCTGTCCGGCGGCCAGAAGGCGCGGCTGATGATGCTGGCGCTGAGACTCGCCAACCCCAACTTCTACCTGCTCGACGAGCCGACCAACCATCTCGACATCGACGGCCAGGAAGCGCTGGAGGAGGAACTGCTCAAGCACCAGGCGAGCTGTGTGCTCGCCTCGCACGACCGTTCCTTCATCCGCGCCATCGGCAACCGCTTCTGGCTGATCGACAAGCGGAAGCTGACCGAAGTCGAAGACCCCGAGGATTTCTTCCGCTCAGTGGCTGAAACGGCGGGCTGAGGAACTACCACCATGGGCCGCACTGTGTTGCGGCCCATGGTTTCACATCTCCCAGAATATTTTCAGCGCTCTGTCGGATCGCCTGAACCTGCTGCGTCCTTGGGATGCCGACACGATGATGCCGGCTTCATCTGAGGAGAACGCATCATGTCCATCCTGTCATCCATAGGCCGCGTCGCCGCCCGTTACGCACAGAACCGCGCCCGCTATCGCAGCGAGCGCGAGCTTCTGGCCCTGCCGATCGAACTGCGCAAGGATATCGGCTGGCCGGAAATCCTCATCGACGCGCAAAACGGCCCGCGGATCTGCAGGGCGCCCTGACCATGGGTCGGGAAAGATCGATGCAGGCCGCCGCGGGGCGACCGTTGCTCAGTCATGCGTATCGCCAGACAGCGGCGTCGCCTGCATCGATCGGCGCTTTTCGAACGCCTCGAACCAGCGCGTCAGCCGCGCCCGCGCGCGAAAGGACGGCAGCTGGCGGAACGCCATCCACGACAGCGTGGTGGCAAGCGCTATATGGCCGATATGGAGCGATGTCTCGTCGTCCAGCGCGCTTTCGATCCAGTCATAGCTGGCCTCGATTTTTTCCCGGTAGCCTTCGGCAAGCGCCGCATAGCGCAACTGTTCGGGCCGCCTTTCCGTCTCCCAGCGCAGGCCTATGCCCGTCTGCGCCAGGCCTTGGGCGACCGCCTGCAGCCGCAACGCCTGCCAGCGCGCTTCGCCGTCCTGCGGCAGCAATTTGCGGCCGTCATGCAGCGTATCGAGATAGGCGCAGATGACATCGGAATCGAAGAGCGGCGACGCATCCGGCCGCAGCAGCACCGGCACCTCGCCGAGCGGGTTTTCGGCGTAGACACGGGCATTGCGCAAGGTCGGGCTGGTCTCGTGATGAATGACCTCGAGCCGGTCGGCAAGCCCGACCTCATGGGCGAAGACGAGCGCCTTGCGCGCAAAGGGCGAATGGGTCTGGTAATAGAGGATCATTGTCGTCTCAGCGGGTTGAAGAAGCGGTCCCCTTTCTAGCCTGCTGACAGCGAGGATTGCGCTCTGATTGTGCGCCGCCGACGCAAGTTCATTTCACCCAAAAATCGCATCGGCCCAAAAAATCGCATCAGACATGTAGGATTGCCGCCGCCTCGTTCGTCCTGAGGTTCGCAAAGGCCAGACCAAGCGCCCAGACCAAACCCAAAGAGGAACAAGACATGACCGACCAGACCCCCATTCAGCCGGCCGCGAAAGTTCTCGGTGGATTGACCCCCTATCTGCAGCTGGACGGCGCCTTCAAGGCCGCCGAATTCTACAAGAAGGCCTTCGGCGCCGAGCAGGTGTTCTTCTATCCGCCCGATGAGCAGGGCCGCACCATGCACATCCATCTCCACATCAACGGCTCGACGCTGATGATTTCCGATTTCTACCCCGAAAACGGCATGCCTGCCGTCAAGCCGCAGGGCTATACCATGCAGCTCCATCTCGGCGCCGACGAGATCGATGGCTGGTGGAAGCGCGCGGTCGATGCCGGCTGCGAAGTCGCAGTGCCGCTGCAGCTGATGTTCTGGGGCGACCAGTGGGGCAACATGCGCGATCCCTTCGGGGTCGAATGGGCGATGAACGCGCCGGCGAAGAAAGACTGACCACCGCTGACAAAGCTCCTCACCGGCTGACGCCGGTAAGGAGCTTTGTGAGATACTCCAAGGAGAACCTGATGTCCTATGTCGATGGTTTCGTGCTCGCCGTGCCGAAGGCAAATATCGATGATTACAAGAAGCTGGCCAACCTCGCAGGCCCGATATGGAAGGAACACGGAGCGCTCGCCTATGTCGAATGTATCGCCGACGATGTGCCCTATGGTGAGTTGACCTCGTTTCCGCGTGCCGTTCAGGCAAAAGACGACGAGATCGTCGTCTTCGCCTGGGCCGTCTATTCATCCAGGCAAAGCCGCGACGCGGTAATGGCCAAGGTTATGGCCGATCCGCGTTTGACGCCCGATTTGGGGCCTATGCCCTTCGATATGAAGCGCATGATCTTCGGCGGCTTCCAGCCCTTCATCGAGCTTTAGCCGCTGCTCAGGCCAGCTTGTCCAGCAGCGGCTTCAACCTGTCGCCATAGCGCTTCCAGAGATCGACCGAGCCCCGATACATCGGCTGGCGCACCTGCGCGGCCGAGGCCGTGCGCACCGGGCGGTCGGTCTCGTGGAACGACAGCGCCTTGTCGTCCCAGGACAGGCCGAGATGCCCGATCAGCGCCCGCGTCTGTCCCTCTTGGTCGGCCACGAAATCCTCGTAACGCACGTTATGCACGACGCCCGGCAGAACATCGTGCCAATGCGCCATGATGTCGGTGTAGATATTGTGGAAATCGGCGAGCTCGCCCAGATCATAGCCGTAGCGGTGGTTGTCGCCGCGGAAATGCACCTTGTAGATCGAAAGGCAGGTCGCCGCCGCATCGCGCGCGCAATGGATGATCTTGGCTTTCGGCAGCATCATATGGATGAAGCCGATGAGCAGGAAGTTGCCGGGCATCTTGTCGGTGACATGCCTGAAGTTGGGATAGCGCTCATGCAGCATGTCGAGATAGGCTTGGCCCGCCTCCGCAAACTCCGCGTCGGATACATCGACCAGTCCCCAGGGGAAACCTCCCGGCATGGTCAGCGGAAATTGCTTGCCGACCGCGGTTTTCAACATGCTGAGCTCGCCCGCGCCATAGACTTGTGGATGGCTGGCGATGATCTGTTCGACCAGCGTGGTGCCGGAGCGCGGCATGCCGACGACGAAAATCGGGGTGTCGTCGGAGATTGCACTTGGCTTGTGCTTTTCGAAAAAGCCGGCGTTGAACACCGTCTTCATCGCCTCGAATTCGGCCCGCGTCCTGACCGGATCATAATCGATGCCCTTGCGGCGGATCGCATTGCCTTCAGCGAAATAGTCGAAGGCCCTGTTGTAGTCCTTCAAATCGTCATTGGCCTTGCCGAGACCGAAGGACAGCTGCATGCGCGCCAGGCTGTCGGCCGGCGCCTTGGCATGCTGGGCCTCCATGCCGGCGAGTTCGGCGTCGCGCTCCTTCTGGCGCTTGACCTGCGTCAGCATCAGCCAGGCCTTTGCCATGCCTGGCGTGATCGCCAACGCCTGCCGAAACAGGTCTGCCGCTTCATCGAGCTTGCCTTTTTCCATCAGCCCGACGCCGAGCCCATGCAACAGGTCGGCATCCCGGGGCCGGATCGTCAGCGCCTCGCGAAAGGTCGCCAGCGCCTCATCCAGACGACCGGCTTCCTGCAACGTTTCGGCAAGCCCGATGCGGGCGCGGACATGGAAGGGATTGCGCCCGATTGTGCCGCGATAGATGTCCTCCGCAGCCTCGAACTGGCCGAGCTGTTTCAACGCCGAACCCAGATTGTCGCGTGCCGCGAGCTGGTCGGGCTTGAGATCGACCGCGCCGCGGAAGAAATCGGCGGACGCGGCAACGCGGCCGAGATCGCGCATCACCGTGCCGAGATTGTTGAGGAAATCGGGATTCTTCGGCTGCAGACGCACAGACTGCTCGATCAGCTCCAGCCCTTCGGGGCTGCGCCCGGTCTGGTGCAGCAACAGGCCCAGGAAATGCGCCGCTGCCGGGTGATTGGCCTTGCGCGCCAGCACCTGCCGGTACAGCGTCTCGGCCTCCTGCCGGCGCCCGGCCTGATGCAGCTGCAGCGCCTGCTGCACATATTGGTCGAGGCCCAGCGGCGGCTGTCCGCCAGCTCCAGCACCCGCCGCTCTTCTCTGATCTCTGTTGATGGGAAACCTGCCGTGTTTTGTCCGCTTGCCGCGATCTAGGCCATCGGCGCTGCAGGTTCAAGGGAAGAGTGGGCTCGCCAAGGGCGCGGACCTCTTCGAAACTCTAGAGGAATTCCAGGAAAATGTAGCGTTCAAATCAGCCGGTTGCTCTCGGCGAGCCGGCGCTCCCGCCGTTGCGTGCCGTCGGTGTCGGCAATCTTGCGCCGTGCCGCTTCGTCGCTTCTTATCGTCAGGCGCACTGACATTGCCTTGGGGAAGAGGACGATTGGCTCGATTGTTGCGGTCGGACGATCCGGCGTTTTCATGAATCTCATATATTTTTGCCTTTCGTAAAAAATAATCTTAGGGGCACCGGAATAATTATTCCGATGCGCTCTAAATAAGAAATTGGCTGATATTGTTCCACGATAGCAGATTTATTAGGGGTTTATACGAGAAATTTTTTATACCGGTCGAGCCGTGGCGGAAATCAGCTTGAATAGCCAACAATTTCGGATTATTGATCTGAGATCGTTTTTTGGGTCAAGCTTGGCATATAGCGGCGTCGGAGATACTCGACCCGCCAAACTCATTCCAATCGCCGATGGTTGAGTTCCCGGTTGATGCCGGAAAGCATCGACGAACCAGAGCCAAGCCAATGCCGGATCGCACCACCCGTTCCATCGCCCATTTCGCGGCACCCTTCGTGCTTAGCGGGCTGGAAGGGCAACTGCCGGCCGGCGACTATGACATCGATCACGACGAAGAGCTGATCGAGGGCATGTCGCGGCTTGCCTGGCGTCGCGTCGCCACCTTCATCCATTTGCCGGCAAGGGCGGTGAAGAACCCGGCCACCAGCCAGCTTGTCGCCATCGACTACCTCGAACTCGAAACAGCGCTGAGGCGCGACCAGGAGAACGCAGCATGATCCGCTTCCAGCAGAATGCGCGTCCGCGCACCGACACGCCCTCGCACCTCTTCGCCGTCGGCCAGACCGTGCGCATGAAGAGCCGCAGCGGGCTCGCCCAGAAGACCGCCGAGCTGTTTCAGATCAAGAGCAGATTGCCGGTCAAGGATGGCTCGCCGCAATATCGCATCCGCAGCGAGCAGGAGACCTATGAGCGGGTCACCACGGAAGACAACCTCGAAGTGGCGGACGCCCCGGCTGTCCCCGACAGCCCGGCCGTCTGACACCGCACCCACCCAGCACGTACGAAGGAGCAGACAGATGGCCAAGGGTCAGCAGCGCAGCAATCGCGAAACGCGCAAGCCCAGGAAAGACAAGGTGGTGGCCAAGGCCGCCTCCCCGTTCGGTTCCTCGGTCAAGCAAGCCGAGAGCAGCCTGAAGCCGAAGTCGAAGGGCTGACCAGGCAGGGCGCGCCTGGCGCACCTGCCGGCAATGGACTGACGATCTCGGACTGACGATCTCGCGCAAAACTCTGCAACGGAGGCTTGCTTGACGTTCTTCGTCGAGCCGCTCGCGCGACGTCGACGAAGCCACGCTCGACAAGGTATCGCTGGACGCGCCGAACCTGCGCGCCGCCCTGCAGGGCGCCACCGCGCTGTTCCACAGCCTCGCCATGCCGCAGATCCCCGACCGTCTGCGCATTTGCGACGAGGACGGCGCAGAGCTTTATGCCGGCCCGGCCGACGGGGCGTATTCGGCGTAGGCAACCACTCCGATCCGCGACCTTGCCTTCTTCCCTTGGAGGTGAGAAGCGGTCCGCGCAGCAGACGAAAAGCCAATTGTTGGCTTTTCGAGTTTCGAACGCCCTGAGCCTGCGAAGGACCAAGGGTGGTCCGGTCCACCCGCCCGGTCCCCGCTGCTTCGCAGGGTCCCGGCATTCGCCGCCTTTTTTATCGTGTCAGTGGGACGGTGAATTCGCCTCCGGCGGACTCACCCGACAGGGGAGAAGGAAAAATCAGCAGGGGCCGTCCTCGACGACGCGGTAGTCGGCGGCACGGGCCTCGCAGGCGTTGGGAAAGGTGCGCAGCTCGCCATGGCGGCGGGCGCAGACCGGGGCGTATTCGCGCGTGCAGAATGTCGGCTCTTCGCCACCACCGCCACCACCGCCGCCGTCGCGGCAAGGGCCGTCGCGAACGATGCGGTAGCCTTCCCGTTCGGCAAGGCAGGCATTGGCGAAGGTCTGGCGGTCACCGCCGCGCCGCGCGCAGACCGGCTCGTATTGCCTGGTGCAGAATTCCGGTTCCGGCCGTGGCGGGCGCGGACGTGGTCCCGGCCCGTCATCGACGACGACGGTGCAGGCCGCAAGAAGACCCGACAGGAAGAGAATAGTAAAACCCTGGCGCGAGAAGATCGTCGCAAGAAATCTCATGAATATGCCTCCCTCGAGACCCCCGTCCCCGGCGCAAAACGCGCCTGTCGATCCTCGCCATTGCCTTGCCAAATGCAACCCCCGTTTGCGGCGCGGGAGCCATGCGATGCCCGGCCCGCGCATTGGTTTGGCCCTGGACCAGACCGCTGGACCATGCGTGGCCGGGCTCTGGCTGATGAACTCTTAAGAACCCAGGTTTATCGAAGCGCCTTCGTTGGGATGCGTCGATGGACGCGGCCCGCGGCGCTATCTTGCAACGATCACGTTTCCGTGCGATAAATTTTGTGTTCGGGCATTTGCGACCCGGAGAGCGGAACGTTTTGGACGACCTTTCCCCGATACTGTGAATCTCTGACGGCCCCGTTTTCGGCGGGGGGTTTTACCATGCGCAAATGCAGGACTGCCGAAGCAACCACCGGGACTTGCCCACGATGCCAGGCGGCGGGCAAACCATAAGACTGACACGGGTGAAGGAGTTTCCCCAATGGCCCAGACCGGCACCGTTAAATTCTTCAACGCGACCAAAGGCTTCGGCTTCATCACGCCCGACGGCGGCGCCAAGGATGTGTTCGTCCACATTTCCGCGATCGAGGCCTCGGGCCTGCGTACCCTCGTCGACGGCCAGAAGGTCACCTTCGACGTTGAACCCGACCGCATGGGCAAGGGTCCGAAGGCGGTCAACCTCCGCGCGGCCTGAACCGGCGGTGCCCGCGCGCCCGTCAGGGCGCTCGAAAAAGCACCTCAAGCGTGTTTGAACCGGCTTTGTCAGCCGTCCAGAGTTTCGAAGGCGCGACGTTTCTGGTCGCGCCTTTTTCATGTCCGCCGTCGCCGCAGGCAAAGGACGCTCTACCGGTCCATGGCGTGGCTGATCGCCGGAGCAATCGTCTGGCGCGAATTGCCTTCGGTGCAACAATCTATTTGACCAGCCTTCAGCGTTGCCGCCCTGGCCAAAACTTTCTCTTGCCGATAGCGCTAAAATAAAGGACAAATTTCCCTTCGGGCATTTGCCGGCCCGAAACTGGACTTTATGGGATCAAAGGGAGCTTCCCATGCCGCAGACCGGCACCGTCAAATTCTTCAATCATGCCAAAGGCTTCGGCTTCATTACACCCGACGACGGGCAGAAGGATGTCTTCGTTCATATTTCGGCCGTGCAGGCTTCGGGTCTTTCCGGTCTGGAGGATGGACAGAAAGTGACATTCGACACCGAGCCGGACAAGCGCGGCAAGGGTCCGAAGGCCGTCAACCTGTCGGTCGGCTAAGCCGGCTCAAGACAGTCCGGACGGAGATTGACGAGGCGGAGCGCCTTGCGTACGCGCTTGGTTTTGCCGCAAGAACTGGATCGTATCAGCCAATTCCGTTCAGCCCCCGTTCAGCCACGGTCTTCTATTAATCGTCCCCTAGGCTGGACCGCATCCCCGAAAACTATCCGGGCCGGCACGAAGGAGACCAAAATGAATCGCATTTTCAAGACCGCCATCCTGGGCGCCGCTCTCGCCGCGACCACCCTCGCCACCTTGCCTGCCGCCAATGCCAAGGACTGGAACCGCTGGCATCATGGCCATGGTCGTCATCATAATGGCGACGCGCTTGCGGCCGGTGTCGTCGGCCTTGCGGCCGGCGCTCTGATCGCCGGTGCGCTGAGCAACCCGCAGCCGCGCTACAGCAGCTATGATGACGATTACGACTACCGCGAAGTGCGGCCGGCGCCGGTGCGCCGTTACTATGCCGAACCGCGGGTCGTCTATGCCGACCGCTATGCCGAGCCGTGGACCCGCGACTGGTACGAATACTGCTCGGACCGCTACCGGAGCTTCAATGCCCGCAGCGGCACGTTCACCGGCAATGACGGTGAGCAGCATTTCTGCGTCGCGAATTGAGCTTCCCTGTCCCACAAAAAGCGCTGACCGCAAGGCCAGCGCTTTTTTTTGGCAGAAAGACATCGCTAAGTCAGGAAGGGATTGGTCCGCCTCTCCTCGCCAAAGCGGCCACCCGGGCCGTGGCCGCAGATGAAGCCGATCTCGTCACCGAGCGGCAAAAGCTTGTTCTTAATCGAGGCGATCAGCGCCGCATGGTCGCCGCCCGGCAGGTCGGTGCGCCCGACCGAGCCGCGAAACAGCACGTCGCCGACATGAGCGAACTTCGCCGCGCGATTGTAGTATACGACATGGCCGGGCGCATGGCCGGGGCAGTGCAGCACCTCGAACATATGTGAGCCGAACGAAACCGTCTCGCCCTCTGCGAGAAACCGGTCGGGCACGCAGTTGCGCGCCCCGGCAATGCCGTAGCGCTGGCCCTGGTTCTCGAGATTGTCGAGCAATAGCTTGTCGGCTTCGTGCGGGCCGATGATCTCGATGCCGAGTGCTTCCTTCAGCTCCATGGCGCCGCCGGCGTGATCGATGTGGCCATGGGTGATCCAGATCGCAGCGGCGGTGATCGCATTGTCCTTCAGCACCGCCAGCACCTTGTCGATGTCGCCGCCCGGATCGACGACGACGCCATGCTTGTCATCCATGTCGAACAGGATGGTGCAGTTCTGCTGGAAAGGCGTGACCGGCACGATGCCGGCATTGAGCTGACCCATGATTGTCCTTTCGCTGTTCCAGCGTGATGTAGAGGCGCGGGCGAAGGCCGTCCACTGCTGAAAGGCAAACAGTCCGTCCCAAAACAGAAATGGGCGGCCCAACGGCCGCCCATTTGACGAAGCCTGAGTCTCGGGCAATTCCAGGAAAAGTGTAAAGCGGTTTTCCGTCCGGAATTGGGTAAAACAACAAACTAGATCATTCGCCGTGAAACGGTGAATGATCTAGAGGCTTACTTCTTCATCGCGCCCATGACCGCACCGATGATGCCGGTCAGGATGGCGCCGCCGCCGGCGCCGCCGAGCAGGTTTTTGAGGTTCAGCGTATCGCCCAATCCGCCCGCTGCCGTTGCAGCCGCTGCCGGGTCGGCCGTGCCGCCGAGCAGGCTGCCGAGGATCGCCGCCCCGCCGACGCCGCCAACCGCGCCGCCGAGGATTTTGGTCAACTGGCCCATCGCCGCATTCTTCAGCGCAACGCCGACCGCCTGACCACCGACAACACCTGCAATTACCTGTACAACGAGCGCAATGAGCGTATTCGTATCCATGTACCTAGTCCCTCCATAGCTGCCAGCCTCCCGGGCCGACACCATCATGAGACGCTGAATTGTACGAAAGTCAAATGCACAGATGCTGAAATAAAGGGGCCGGCCTCAAAACCGCCCCTGCTTGCGAAAAAAGCTGTGACTTTCGTTATTCTGCGGCTATCGCATGCTTAGGTTGCACCGCAGCAGAATAGTCGTTCATCAAAGTCTTGGCGATCTCGCCGACCTCGAATCGGTACGGACCGATCTCGGAGACCGGCGTCACTTCCGCTGCCGTTCCGGTGAGGAAGCACTGTTCGAAGCCTTCGAGTTCCTCAGGCATGATGGCGCGCTCGACGACTTCAAGGCCGCGGTCCTTGGCGAGGCCGATGACGGTGCGGCGGGTGATGCCGTCGAGGAAGCAATCGGGCTTCGGCGTGTGGATCTTGCCATCCTTGACGAAGAAGATGTTGGCGCCCGTTGCTTCGGCGACCTGGCCGCGCCAGTCGAGCATCATGGCATCGGCATAGCCCTTGGCCTCGGCGGCATGCTTGGACATGGTGCAGATCATGTAGAGGCCGGCGGCTTTCGACTTCGACGGCGCGGTGCGCGGATCGGGCCGGCGCCATTCCGCCAGATCGAGACGGATGCCCTTGAGCTTCTGCGCCGGGTCGAAATAGCTCGGCCATTGCCAGATGGCGATGGCGCAGTTGATGCGGCTGTTCTGCGCCGACACCCCCATCTGTTCGCTGCCGCGCCAGGCGATCGGCCTGACATAGGCGTCCTGGAAACCCTGCTTCTTCAGAAGCGTGGTCGAGGCGTCATTGAGCTCGGCCACGGAATAGGGAATATTGAAGCCGAGCAGGCGCGCCGATTCATGCAGACGCTCGGTGTGCTCGTTGAGCTTGAAGATGGCGCCGCCATAGGCGCGCTCGCCCTCGAAGACGGCGCTGGCATAGTGCAGGCCGTGGGTCAGCACGTGGATCTTGGCATCGGCCCATTTGACGAACTCGCCGTTGATCCAGATGAAGCCGTCCAGTTGGTCGAAGGGAACGGATGCCATGGAAACCTCCCGCGGGCGGCGACCCGCACATCATTAGTGTTGTTCTTGTTGCGCGACAGCCGCGTCGGGCGGCCCTTGAAGCGTAAGCGGAGAATCGAACTCTGGCAAACTCAGGAAGTTCCGGAAAAACCGCACTCCCTTGCCTTTTCGTTCGCATTCAGCCGAAAAGCTTGTCAAAAATTACCATTGCGGGGAAATTACGTCAATAGTACTGACATAATTTCCCTCTATGGACGGAGAAATGATGACGGATCGAAGCCCAGCTGCCGGAAAACCGATCAAGACGCCGATCACCGACGAGGACGGCATCGACTTCGCCATCATCGAACTGTTCTTCTTTGCGTATCGCGATTTCACTTCCGATCCGGACCAGATCCTGGCCGATTACGGCTTTGGCCGCGCCCATCACCGGGTGCTGCATTTCGTCAACCGCCGGCCGGGACTGACGGTCGCTGAACTGCTCGACGTGCTCAAGATCACCAAGCAGAGCCTGGCGCGGGTGCTCAAGCAGTTGATCGACACCGACCATATCGTGCAATTGCAGGGTCCGCGCGACCGCCGCCAGCGGGAGCTCTATCCGACAGCCAAGGGGCGCGCCCTGGCGCTGGCCCTGGCGCGGCCACAGTCACGCCGCATCCGTGCTGCATTGGAAGATTCCGGAGCCAGCGAGCGTCCCTTGATCGAACGATTCCTGGAAGCCATGGTCAATCCGGAACTAAGGGCGCAGATCGACATTGTGCCTGCAAACATGTCAGGGAAAAGCCATGGAGACCATTGAGAGGGTGGACCAGCCGACGGCGCCGGACGATGACGCGCCGCATCTGCTTGTGGTCGACGACGACACCCGCATTCGCAATTTGCTCAAGCAGTATCTGACCGAAAATGGTTTTCGCGTCACAGTCGCCGGAAATGCCGGCGAGGCCAGGCGAAAGCTTGCAGGACTCGACTTCGACCTCCTTGTCCTCGACGTCATGATGCCCGGAGAGACCGGCGTCGACCTCACCAAGGCGCTGCGGGCGGAGAAGAACGTACCGATCCTGATGCTCACCGCGCTATCGGAAACCGACAGCCGCATCACTGGGCTCGAGGCCGGCGCCGACGACTATCTGCCCAAGCCCTTCGACCCGCGCGAACTGATCCTGCGCATCAATAACATTCTGCGCCGCGGCGGCCCGGCGACGACGCCCAAGGTCGAGCAGCTGGTCTTCGGCCCCTACACCTTCCAGATCGCCAGGCGCGAGCTGAAGCGGGGCGGCGAGGCGCTGAAGCTGACCGACCGCGAGCAGGAGATCTTGGCGATCTTTGCCGCGCGGGCCGGCGAAACGATCCCGCGTCACGAGCTTGTCGGCGACGATTCGGAAGTCGGCGAGCGCACCATCGACGTCCAGATCAACCGCCTGCGCCGCAAGATCGAGCGCGATCCGTCCAATCCGGTCTGGCTGCAGACGGTGCGCGGTATTGGGTATCGGCTCAGCGTGGAATAGAATGCCGCTGACGGCCGCCCTTGGCCATAGATGTGTGGCCATCGACCAGCGGCATCGACCAGCGGCCATTGACCCAGCGAAAGGACAAATGGCGACCACGCAACTGGAACGGCCGGAACAGGGCGGCTTTGGCGCGCGCGTATCACGCGCGCTGAAAGCAATGCCGCGTGCCTGGAAGCGGTTCTGGCGGCTGGTTGCGTTCTATATGCCCAAGCGGCTTTATGCCCGCTCGCTGATCATCGTCATCGCGCCGATGATCCTTCTGCAGTCGGTCGTCGCCTTCGACTTCATGGAACGCCACTGGGCAACCGTGACGCAGCGCCTGTCGCAGGCCACCGTGCGCGACATCGCCGCGATCATCGACATGATCGAGACCTATCCGCACGATGGCGACTACGCGAACATCATCCGCATCGCCCAGGACCGCATGCAGTTGAAGGTCGACCTCTTGCCGCCCGACCCGTTGCCGGCGCCTGGACCCAAGCCCTTCTTCTCGATCCTTGACGACGTCCTTTCCACCGAGATCACCCGCCAGATCAACCGCCCGTTCTGGATCGACACGGTCGGCAATTCCAACATCGTCGAGGTCCGCATCCAGCTCGAGGGCAAGGTGCTGCGCGTCTTCGTGCGCCGCAGCCAGGCCTATGCCTCCAACACCCACATCTTCCTGATCTGGATGGTCGGGACGTCACTGGTGCTGCTGACGATTGCCATCCCCTTCCTTCGCAACCAGATCCGGCCGATCCTGTCTCTGGCCGAGGCCGCCGAAAGCTTCGGCAAGGGCCGGCCGATGCCGCGCGATTTCCGCCCACGCGGCGCCGAGGAGGTTCGCCGGGCCGGCTTTGCCTTCATCCAGATGCGCGAGCGCATCGAACGCCAGCTGGAACAGCGCACCGCCATGCTGACCGGCGTCAGCCACGATCTCAGAACCATCCTCACCCGCTTCAAGCTGCAGCTGGCGCTGGCCGGCGGCAAGCCCGAGACCAAGGCCGCGCTCAACCAGGACATCGACGACATGCAGTCGATGCTGGAAGGCTATATCGCTTTTGCCCGCGGCGAAGCGTCGGAAGATGCCGGCCATTTCGATCTCGAGGCCTATTTCCAAAAGCTCGGCGAGGAGGCGTCGCTGCACAAGCGCAAGCTATCGACCGTGCTTGCCGGTGATCCGGACGTGCATGTGCGCCCGCACGCTTTCGCCCGGCTGTTGTCCAATGTCGCCGGCAATGCCTTGCGCTATGCCAAGACGGTGGAGATCAGCGCCGATCACGGCCGCGGCTCACTCGTCGTCACCATCGACGATGACGGTCCGGGCATCCCGCCGGAAAAGCGCGAGGACGTGTTCAAACCGTTCGTGCGGCTCGACGAGGCGCGCAACCTCGACGCCAGCGGCACCGGCCTTGGTCTCTCTATCGCCCGCGATATTGCCCGCAGCCATGGCGGCGACATCATGCTGGAAGACAGCCCGCTCGGCGGCCTGCGGGCGGTGATCAAAGTGCCCGCCTGACCAAAGCATGATCTGGAAGTCGGGCTCGGCCAAAAACCACCTTCATCCGCGCGTCATGAAACCATGGTCAAGAGCGCGCATGAAGCGCGCGACCTCAGTTGATTCGGCTCAGCCGCCTTACTTCGACCTCGTGCCTGCCCGGGTGCGGTGGAGCGAAGCGAGGGCAGCCGGGCCGTACCGCTATCGCATCAAGGCAACCGTCGACCCGAGCAAAGGACCGCCATGCGCATCCTGATGGTCACCGACGCCTGGCGGCCGCAAGTCAACGGCGTCGTCCACACGCTGGAGCGGCTCACCGAAACGCTGAAAACCTTCGACGTTGCGGTCGACTTCCTGACCCCGAACATCTTTCGCACCTTGCCGTTGCCGACCTACCCCGA
This sequence comes from Mesorhizobium sp. M0802, assembly GCF_040320115.1. NCBI lineage: Bacteria > Pseudomonadati > Pseudomonadota > Alphaproteobacteria > Hyphomicrobiales > Phyllobacteriaceae > Mesorhizobium > Mesorhizobium sp. M0802. Next base: position 147,734 of record NZ_JAMYOY010000001.1, on the reverse strand, counting down.
CATCAGGCTGGCGCTGACCACGCCCGGCCATGTCGCGCGGCTGATCGAGGCTCGCAAGGCCGACCATATCCATATCGTCACCGAAGGCCCGCTCGGCATCATGGCGCGGCGCTATTGCCGCAATGCCGGCCGTCCCTTCACCACCAGCTATCACACCCGCTTTCCCGAATATCTCAGCGCCCGCCTGCCGGTGCCGGAGAGCTGGGCCTATCGCTGGCTGCGTGATTTCCACAATTCCGGACAAGGCACGCTGGTCGCCACCCAGTCGCTGGCGGAGGACCTTGCGTCGCGAGGCTTCACCAAGCTCAGGCCGTGGACGCGGGGCGTCGACACCGATCACTTCCGCCCCGACAAGAAGAAGGACCTCGGCTTCCCTGCCCCGGTATTCCTGTGCGTCGGCCGCGTCGCCATCGAGAAGAACCTGAGCGCCTTCCTCGATCTCGACTTGCCCGGCAGCAAGGTGATCGTCGGCGAAGGACCGGAACTGGCCAGGCTCAGGGCGAAGTACCCGCAGGCGCATTTCCTCGGCCATCGCCCGAACGATGAGCTGGCCGAGATCTACGCCTCGGCTGATGTTTTCGTCTTCCCCAGCCGCACCGACACGTTCGGCAACGTCATCATCGAGGCGCTGGCCAGCGGCACGCCGGTGGCCGCCTATCCGGTCACCGGACCGATCGACATTGTCGGCGACGGCATCGGCGGCGCGGTGTCGACCGATCTGCGCGAGGCCTCGCTCGCCGCGCTCAATGTCGACCGCGCCGAGGCGCGCGAACGCGCCATGCGCTACAGTTGGAAAGCCTGCGCCGAAATGTTCATGGACACGGTCGAAGAGGCGCTGAGCACAAGGCGCAAGCTGGCCGCCTGACGCAATCTTCCTAAAACAACCTGCCGCCGTCCGGCACCTTGCGCTCGATGGCGCCAAGGACCACGGCGCCTTCCTCATCAGGGAAGCCGAGCGTGAGCACTTCGGACATGAACGGACCGATCTGGCGCGGCGGGAAATTCACCACCGCAAACACCTGCCGTCCCACCAGCGTTTCCGGCGCATAGTATTTCGTGATCTGTGCCGAGGATTTCTTCACGCCGATCTCAGGGCCGAAATCGATCTTCAGCTTGAAGGCGGGTTTGCGCGCCTCGGGGAAAGGCTCGGCCTCGACGATCGTGCCGGCACGGATGTCGACACGATCAAAATCGGCAAAGCTGATCTCGGGCTTGCGCGCGCTGCTCGAACTCATGGAAGCTCAAGCGTTGCCATAGGTCTCGAACAGGACACCGGCCAGCGCATCCTTGGCCGAGGTTCCCGACCAGACAACGAACTGGAAGGCCTGGAAATAGCATTCGCAGGCTTCAAGCGCCGACGACAAAAGCACCTCGACCTGCTGGCTCGACGGTTCGACCCCGCCGGCAAGCAGCAGCGACTGGCGAAACATGATCGCGCCCTCCTGCTCCCAGAGATCGAAATGGCCAAACAGCATCTGCTCGTTGATCAGCGACAACAGCCGCATCACTTCCAGCGCGCGGGCTTCCGGCACCTTGATGTCGAAAGCACAGGCCAGATGCAGCGCCTCGAAATCCTCCATCCATGAGAAGGAGACGTGATAGTCGGTCCAGCTGCCGGCAACCGAGATCGAGATTTCGTCATCGCCGGCCCGTTCGAAGGACCAGTCATTGTTATGGGCGACCTGCTCGATGACATCCACCGGATGGATTTCGCGGGAGAATTCGAGTTCGAGAAGTTCCATGGAATGCTTCCTGTGTTCAGGGGAGCGCCACACGCTCCGCGGGGCACACACGACGAACAATTTGTCTTGAACTCGGACGGCCAGGACTTCACGACACAAAGACCCCGGACCGGACCCCACCGCCCGGCCGCATGACCCTGCTCCGAATCATGCAACAAATTCAGTCTATTGATCGGGAGTCGCGTGAACAGCCTAATTTTTCGCACTGCGTCATCAGCATGTGGAAAGGCGCTGTCACAAAGATTCATGCATTGCCGGTAAACGATTCACGGCAAAGCACTTTTTCGGATTGTGCTTTGTGGAAAAGTTTAAATTTTATTTTTTTGCTTTGGGCTTTGCCGCAGCCGCAGGTGCGGCCTGTCCGGTCAATTCGGCAAGCCTGGCCTCGAGCGCGTCGATGCGGGCGGCCAGCCTGGTGTTTTCTTCGCGGGCCTTGGCAGCCATGTCGCGGGCAGCCTCGAACTCCTCGCGCTGCACCACATCCATGGTGTTGAGGATGCGCTCGGCCTGCCCCTTGAAGGCAGTCTCCACCTCGCGGCGCACGCCTTGTGCGGCACCCGCAGCATCGGTCATCAGCTTGGCGAATTCATCGAGAATGCGGTTCGGTCCGGTTGACATGGCAAATCCTCGCTTGCTCGAATTGACGTAGTGGCACTGCCTGCGGAATGCAAGAACGTTGAAGCTGGTGCGGCTTCATGTCGGACGCGATTTGGCTCACGGTCCGGCCGACAGATTGCTATTATCGCAAATGGATTCTTGGAACGACGGTTGCCGTGACGGACAGTGCGGACTTGGAGAAGCGCTTTGCAGCACTCGATGCAGCACTCGCAAAGGGCATTTCGGATGCCGATGCGGGCCGGGTCAAGCCTGGCGACGAGGTGCTGGACAGGCTTGAAGCCAAATACAGGGCAATGGCAGAGAGAACCAAGTGAAGTTACTGGTCTTCGCAGACCAGCGGCCTAGTTTTCCTCACGACTTGCTCAGGCAAGAGTCACTCTCATTCAGGATCAACCAATGGCAACGCCCCCGCGCCGACCGACCAATCCGATGGAAGCCGCTGAAGCGGCCTTCAAGCCGGTCAAGAAACCCGCGCCTCCCATTCGCGAACCCTCCGCCGCACCAAACGTTCGCGAGCTTGTCTCGATCAGGATCGATCGCGCCGTGCTCGACCATTTCCAGGAAGATGGCCCCGGCTGGCAAGACAGGATCAACGATGCGCTCAGGCAATTGGTCGCCGGCAAGCCGCAGGGTTGAGCCCATTATCTCTGACGATCAGGCTGTCGTCACCTTGCCTTGACCCAGCCAAAACCCTGCCGCATGGTCCGCGCCCTAACGCGAGCCCTCCCAGGAGATCCTGTTGAACGACTATTTCCCGCTGCCGATGGCGTCGCTGTCCTTCCCCAACATCGACCCGATCCTGGTTCAGATCGGCCCGCTGGCTGTGCACTGGTACGGCATCGGCTATATCGTCGGCATCCTGTTCGCCTGGTGGTACGCCAAGCGGCTCGTCACCAACACAAGGCTGTGGCCTGATGGCGTCTTGCCGATGAAGCCGATCGACCTCGACGATTTCATCGTCTGGGCCGCCGTCGGCGTCGTGCTCGGCGGACGCACCGGCTATGTGCTTTTCTACGATTTAAAGCGCTATATCGACCACCCGCTCGACATCTTCGCCGTCTGGCAGGGCGGCATGTCGTTCCATGGCGGCCTGCTTGGCGTCATCCTCGCCATGACGCTGTTTTCCCTCAAGCGCGGCATCCGCACCTGGACGCTGTTCGACGTGGTGGCAGCCGGCGTGCCGGTCGGGCTCGGCCTCGTCCGCATCGCGAACTTCGTCAATGCCGAACTCTGGGGTCGCGTGACCGACGTGTCGTGGGGCGTCGTCTTCTGCAACGAGCGTCTCCAGCAGACCGTGGCGGGTTGTGTCGCGGGCCTGGAGCCTCGCCATCCGAGCCAGCTCTACGAAGCGCTGCTCGAGGGCGCGGTGCTGTTCCTGGTCCTGCGCTTCCTCACCCATTCGCGGCTGAAGCTGAAGACGTCGCGCTTTGTCGGCGGCGCCTTCATTTGCGGCTACGGCCTGTCACGCATCTTCGTCGAGTTCTTCCGCGAGCCCGACCAGCAGCTCGGCTACCTCCTCGGCGGCTGGCTCACCATGGGCATGGTGCTGTCGCTGCCGATGGTGCTGGCCGGCATCTGGGCGATGGCCACCGCCAAACCGGCGCCGCAACCACAGCCGGCATGACACGGCTGAAGACCCGCATCGTCGACCTGATCGGCGCGCTCGGGCCCCTCCCCGTCAACGAGTACATGGCGCTCTGCCTTTTCGATCCCAGCGACGGCTACTACACCACGCGCGAGCCGTTCGGCGCCGCCGGCGACTTCGTCACCGCACCCGAGATCAGCCAGATGTTCGGCGAACTCGTCGCCGTCTGGCTCTATCAGGCCTGGCTGGCGATCGGCCGACCGCTGCCGGTCACCATCGCGGAGATCGGGCCTGGCCGCGGCACGCTGATGAAGGACATGCTTCGCACCCTGACGCGGCTCGATCCGGCTATCGCCGCCGGAGCGTCCTTCGCTCTGGTCGAGACCAGCCCGCGGCTAACCGAAATCCAGAAGCAGACGCTTGCCGAAAGTTCGGTTGAGCTCGGCTGGCACGAAACCATCGCCACGCTACCGCAGGCGCCGTTGCTGATCGTCGGCAACGAATTGTTCGATGCCGTGCCGATCCGCCAGTTCATCCGCGCCGGCGTCGGCTGGCGCGAACGGGTGATCGGCCTCGATGTCTCAGACGAGTTGAGCTTCTTCGCCGGCGCTGGCTCGGTCGAGGCGACGCTGCTGCCGGAAGACGCCACCGAGGCGCCACAAGGCTCTATTTTCGAAATAGCACCGGCCCGCGCGGCACTGATGGCGACCATTGCCGAACGCATAGCCGACCACGGCGGCGCCGGGCTGTTCCCCGATTACGGCCATCTCCAGCCCGGTTTCGGCGACACATTGCAGGCCGTGCGCAGGCACGCCCCCGAAGATGTGCTGGCCAATCCCGGCGAAGCCGATCTCACCGCCCATGTCGACTTCGCTGCACTGGCCGCCGTCGTGCGGGCGCATGGCCTCGATGTGGAATTGGCGACGCAGGGCGACTTTCTGCTTGGCATGGGATTGCTTGAGCGAGCTGGCCAGTTGGGCAGCCAGGCAAGCCAAGAGGCACGACAAACCATTGCCGATGCCGTCGAGCGCCTGGCCGGACCCGACGGCATGGGCACGCTGTTCAAAATCCTGAAAATCCTGCCGCATCAGCCAGTCTGACCCTCAGAGATCGTTACAAGCCGTCCCGCGACGCCGCCTATGGTCGCATGCCTGCTTTTGGCCAATGCAAAGTCGACGCAGCAGCACTGTCGCAATCACTCGGCCGAACTTCGCCTTGACGAAAACGCCGGCGCGGACAACAAACCCATCCATGCTGAATCAGACCAAACCGGATCCTGTTCGCTCGCCGCTGCTGGAAGCGGCCAAGCCGCGAGGTATCCGCCATGGCTATTTCACCCGTATCGGCGGCGTCTCCGGCGGCATCTATCAGGGACTTAACATCGGCACCGGGTCGGATGACGATCAGATGCTGGTCGCCGAGAACCGCCGCCGCGTCGCTGCCTGGATGGGTGTGCCGGCCAGCCATCTCCTGACCGCGCATCAGGTCCACTCGCCCGATGTCGTTATTGCCAGGGAACCCTTTCCCGGCCCGCGGCCCAAGGCCGACGCCATCGTCACCGACCGGCCGGGCATCGCCATCGGCGCCTCGACGGCCGATTGCGGCCCGGTGCTGTTCGCCGATGCTCAAGCGCGCATCATTGGCGCTGCACACGCCGGCTGGAAGGGCGCTTTCACCGGTGTGCTTGAAAACACCATTGCCGCGATGGAAAGCCTCGGCGCCCGCCGTGAGCGCATCATTGCGGTTCTCGGTCCTTCGATCGGCCCCGACAATTACGAGGTCGGGCCGGAATTCGTCTCCCGTTTCGTCGAAGCCGATGCCGAAAACATCGGCTATTTCGCGCCTTCGGCCAATCCGGCGCATGCAATGTTCGATCTCAACCTCTATACGGTCGACCGGCTGAAGAAGGCTGGCGTGACCGCGCAGGGGCTTGGCCGCTGCACCTATGCCGAGGAGGATCTCTTCTTTTCCTACCGGCGCGCGACGCATCGCAAGGAACCGGACTACGGTCGGCAGGTTTCGGCAATTGTTTTGGAGAACGGATAATGGCGCTGCATTTCGAACGGTCGGAATTTGACGCCCGGCGTGACCGGTTGATGATGGAGATGACGGAAAAGAAGCTCGATGCTGTACTGCTTTTCGCCCAGGAGAGCATGTACTGGCTAACCGGCTACGACACGTTCGGCTTCTGTTTCTTCCAGTGCCTGGTTGTGAAGGCTGACGGCTCGATGGTGCTGCTCACCCGCTCGGCCGATTTGCGCCAGGCGCGCCACACATCGATCATCGACAACATCGTGCTGTGGACCGACCGCGACGGCGCCAACCCGGCGGTCGACCTGCGCAACCTGCTCAACGACCTCAATCTCCTCGGCGCCCGCATCGGCGTCGAATACGACACCCATGGCCTGACCGCCTTCAATGGCCGCCGCGTCGACGAGCAGCTGCAGACCTTCGGCCAGATCGCCGACGCCTCCGGTATTGTCGGCCGTCTGCGCCTGTTCAAGAGCCCGGCTGAAATCGCCAAGGCCGAAAAGGCCGCCAACCTTTCCGACGACGCGCTCGACGCGGCCCTGCCGCTGATCAAGCAGGGCGGCGACGAAGCGCTGATCCTTGCCGCCATGCAGGGCGCGGTGTTTGCCGGCGGCGGCGACTATCCGGCCAATGAATTCATCATCGGCTCGGGCATCGACGCGCTGCTCTGCCGCTACAAGGCCGGGCGCCGCAAGCTGACCAAGAACGATCAGCTGACGCTCGAATGGGCCGGCGTGTTCCATCACTATCACGCGCCGATGATGCGCACCGTGCTGACCGGCAAGGCGTCGAAGCGCCATCAGGAGCTGTTCGACGCCGCCCGCGCGGCTCTTCTGGCGGTCGAGAAGGCGATGACGCCCGGCAACACCTTCGGCGACGTCTTCGACGCGCATGCCCGCACGCTGGAGGCGCACAGCCTGACCAAGCATCGGTTGAACGCCTGCGGCTATTCCGTCGGCGCCCGCTTCACCCCGTCCTGGATGGATATGCCGATGTTCTACCAGGGCAATCCCGAGCCGATCGCGCCCAACATGACATTGTTCGCGCACATGATCATCATGGACTCCGAAACCGAGACGGCGATGACGCTTGGCCGCACCTACCTGACCACCGAATCCCAGCCGAAGCCGCTTTCACGCCATGATCTCGACTTGATCGTACAGTGAATCCATAATGGTTGGTCCACGCGGGGGCGTTCGCGACTAAGGAGTTTTCGGGCAGATGAGACGATCGCATGTGACGACCGTGTCATTGCTCGCAGCGCTTGTGCTGGCCGCTTGCACCAATGCCAAGGACGTCCTTGAGCCGTCCGCCATCACGCCGCCGGCAGCCTCGGCCCAACCGGCTCAGCCCTTGGCTGCCCCGGGCATCGCGCCCGCCGCCACACCAGCGCCGGCCGTCGGCGCCACGACACCCGCCAACCCCGCGCAGAGCGCCGCCGCTTTGTCGAAGACCCGGCTGCAGATCGCGCCGATCGTCGGCGCCTCCGTGGAAGCGGCAACGCCGCTGACGGCCGAACTGCAGACACGCGCCAAGCAGCGCGGCATCACCCTTGCCGGCAGCGCCGACCAGGCCGCCACCCATGTGCTGAAGGGCTACTTCTCGACCATGACGGAAGGCAAGGATACCACCGTTATCTATGTCTGGGACGTCTATGACCCCGCTGGCAACCGGCTACACCGCATCAATGGCCAGCAGAAGGCGCCCTCGGTCAATGCCGCCGAAGGCTGGCCCGCGGTTGCACCCGCTACCATGCAGGCGATCGCCGACCAGACGATCGACCAGTTCGCGGCCTGGCTCGGCGGCAGCGCCGGCTGATCCGCCTGTTACCGGCTTCCGTTCACTGTTGATGTTTTTGAGATTAGCCGGCGGATTCCCGTCAACGAGGCTTGCAATACCGGCACGGCTCGCTACAAGCCCGATTAAGAGGACCTCCCCATCCTTCGCCAGGAACGGTGCATGAAGCTTTTCGCGGGCAATTCCAACCGGGTGCTGGCCGAAGCGGTCGCCCGCTATCTCAATGTCCCGCTGGGCAAGGCCAGCGTCAGACGCTTCGCCGATCAGGAAATCTTCGTCGAAATCCAGGAAAACGTGCGCGGCGAGGATGTCTTCATCCTGCAGTCGACCTCGTTCCCGACCAACGATCATCTGATGGAACTGCTCATCATGATCGATGCCTTCATGCGCTCCTCGGCCAAGCGCATCACCGCGGTCATCCCCTATTTCGGTTACGCCAGGCAGGATCGCCGGGCCTCGGGCCGCACACCGATCTCGGCCAAGCTGGTCGCCAACATGATCACCCGCGCTGGCGTCGACCGCGTTTTGACGCTCGACCTCCATGCCGGCCAGATCCAGGGTTTTTTCGACATTCCGACCGACAATCTGTTCTCGGTGCCGGTGATGGCCCGCGACGTGAAGGCAAAATACAAACAGCTTGCCAATGTCGTCGTCGTCTCGCCCGATATTGGCGGCGTGGTGCGCGCCCGCGCGCTCGCCAAACGCTTCGACGCACAACTGGCCATCGTCGACAAGCGCCGCGAACGTCCCGGTGAATCCGAAGTGATGAACATCATCGGCGCGGTCGCCGGCAAGGATTGCCTGCTGATCGACGACATCGTCGATTCCGGCGGCACGCTGTGCAACGCCGCCGATGCGCTGCTCGCCAACGGCGCTACCAGCGTCACCGCCTATATCACCCACGGCGTGCTGTCGGGCGGTGCGGTCGCCCGGATCAGCGGCTCGAAGCTGCAGGAACTGGTGATCACCGATTCCATCCAGCCGACGCAAGGCGTGCTCGACGCCCCGAATATCCGCGTCATCTCCATCGCCGACCTGATGGGCGAGGCGATTTCGCGCACAGCGACCGAAGAGTCCGTGTCGAGCCTGTTCGATTAATCCATGTTGCCCAAAAGCGTGCCCACGGGCCTAGCTCGGGGGTAATCTCGTTTTGGAATCTGCCCCAAACCGTCGTGAAAGGAGCGCAACTGATGCGCAATCGAATCAAGGCTGCAGGCATCGCAGGAATGCTTCTCGCAATCGGCATCGCGAGCGCGGCCTATGCGCCGACAATCGCTCCGGTTTCGACCGCGCAGGCGCAAACGGAATATCTTCCCACCGAAAAGGATTTCATCGGCAAATGGAGCATCGCAGGGTCCGCAATCCGGCCACCGCGTGATCTGAAAGAGCCGGCGAAGCCCGACCAGGAAGCGGCTGCGACCGAATTTCAGCAGACTGTGACCGCCTTTTATGGCGCCTTCGACTATCTGGAGATCACGGCGGACGGCCGCTACGATTTTCACCAACCGGGTGACCCGGCATCGGGGCCTTGCGTCTGGTGCGGGACATGGTCGTTCAAGAACGAATCCCTGTGGCTCGAACTGGACACGGCGCCCAGGCTCGACATCTACGCCGAGGGCGGCGACATGCAGATGACCTACACGGCCGAGCCTGAAGAGACGTCACGATACAAATGGCTTGTTTTCAGCTGGACCAAGGCTGATTGAACTGAGGGGTGAGGCGTTCTCGCGCACGCCAACCGAAGCATCGGTGTCAAGCCCGATCTCCTGAGGCGGGCAGTCAGTCCATGGTTGCATTGTGCGAGGAGTTCACCATGGCCATACTGCCCCTCCAATCAACGGAGGAGTAGCAGATGCGGCGTAGGACTTTGCTCGGGCTCGCGGTTTCCATCGCAGCCACCCTTTCAGCACCGGCGGCCTGGGCCGCCGATTTTCCGGACCGGACCATCACCATGGTTGTCCCCTTTTCCGCCGGTGGCTCGACGGATCTGGTCGCGCGCCTAGTCGCCAACAAGATGTCCGAAAAGCTGGGCCAGCAGATTGTCGTCGAAAATGTCGGCGGCGCCGGGGGCAGCATCGGCGCTGCCCAGGTCGCCCGAGCCGAACCGGACGGCTACACGATCCTGATGGGCACGGTCGCAACCCACGCGCTCAACCCGCTGATCCTGAAGACAAAGCCCTACGACGCGGAGAAGGATTTTGCGCCGATATCGTTGCTCGTGCTGGTGCCAAACGTCCTGGTCGTAAACCCTGAATTCCCCGCCAAGGACGTCAAGGAACTGATCGAGATGCTGAAGAAGGACCCGGACAAATATGCCTACGCCTCATCAGGCAATGGCACCCCGCTGCATCTCTCCGGCGAGCTTTTCAAGACGATGGCCGGCGTCAGTATGCAGCACATTCCCTACAAGGGCGCCGGACCGGCCTTGAACGACGTTATCGGCAATCAGGTGCCGATGATGTTCGACAACCTCCCCTCTTCATCGGGCCATATCAAGAGCGGGACGCTGAGAGCGCTTGGCGTCACCACCAAGGAGCGCGTTCCCTCCTTCCCCGACATACCGGCCATTGCCGAAACCATTCCCGGCTATGAAACCTACAGCTGGAACGCTCTGTTCGCGCCCGCAGGCACGCCGCCGGAGGTCGTCGCCGTTCTTCAGAAGGCGGCAGTTGAAGCCCTGAAAGACCCTGATGTGATCGCCCGCATGGCCCAGTTCAGCGCCTCGATAGTGGCCTCCACCCCGGAAGAGCTTGGAGCGCATGTGAAGGCCGAACTCGCCAAATGGGAACCGATCGTCAAGGCCAGCGGCGTTCAGCTGGACTAGGGCCTACGACAAAGTGCTGCGGGCTTTTTCCTGGCGCTACGGCGCCGGGGCCTCAAGTCGAGGCTGAGCCCGCCGCATGCCTTCGTCGCGGGCGCCGCGCATATAGCCGCGCGGCGAGGCGCCGAGCATGCGCTTGAACATGGTTATGAATGCCGGCACGCTGTCATAACCGAGGTCGAGCGCCACCCTGGTGATCGGCTCGCCATCGGCGAGCCTGGGCAGGGCCGCAAACAGGCAGGCCTGCTGGCGCCAAGTCGACAAGGACAGTCCGGTCTGGCGCTGGAAGGCGCGGGTGAACGAACGGCGGCTCATGCCTGCGGCATCCGCCCACTCGTCGATCGTGGCGTGCGGCGAAGGTGCCGCGACAAAGCGTCGGCAGAGCGCCGCCAGCTTCGGGTCGGACGGGAACGGCAGCCCGAGCGGCCGTTCCGGCAAGGTCGGGATCTCGTGCAGCAACAGGTTCATGATCAGCCCGCCGCGGCCTTCCAGTTCGCCGCCTTGCGGCAGCTTTTCCGATTCGACGATCAGGCTGTGCATCAGCTCGGTGATGCCGACGACGCGCAAACCTTCCGGCAGGCCGGGGATAGCGCCCGGCATGACATAGACCGAGCGCATCGAGACATCGCCCAGCATTTCGACAGAATGCTCGGTGCCGGCCGGTATCCACATTGCGTGGTCGGGCGGCACCATCCAGCGCCCGTACCTGGTCGTCACCAGCACGACACCGACCAGCGCATGCAGCAGCTGGCTGCGGCTGTGGCGGTGTTGCGGCACGAGGTAACCGTCGGGATATTCGGTCGGCAAAGCCACCGCCGGCCCGGAAACCTCCTCCAGCCACTGCCAGCGGCTTTCGTGCAATCGGCCGAGATCGGCATTGCCGGCGCGGAAGATGTCCCTGCCATGTGGCATCGGCTATGGCCCGCTTGCGAAACTATTGGACCAAACCACGAAAGAAGTCGCCTCGCAAGCGGCTTATAAGGCAGCCATCCCCAAGGCGCTCCGCAGGGGCGTCGCCCAAGCGCTTCAGACGAGCGTCCTTAAGGCGGTCCGCGGGAGCGGCCGCCAAGCCTGCCCGCGGGCAAACACCCGCCAAAAAGACCTCGGAGCCTGCCTTGACCGATACGACAGCCACCAGCATTGCACCGCAGCCAAGCGCCAGCCTCCCTTCAGCCCAGGCGACCGCCTTCACCGTCATTCTGGCGGTGAGCTTTTGCCACGGCATCAACGACATCATGCAATCGCTGCTGCCGGCGATCTATCCGCTGCTGAAAGAGAATTACGGTCTCGATTTCTGGCAGATCGGTCTTCTGACCTTCACCTTCCAGGTCACGGCGTCGCTGCTGCAGCCGGTCATCGGCATGATCACCGACAAGCGGCCAATGCCCTATTCGCTGCCCTACGGCATGGCGTCCTCGCTGATTGGCCTGATCGTTCTGGCCTATGCCGGCCACTATGCGCTGCTTCTGGTCGGCGCCTCGCTGATCGGAATCGGCTCGGCGATCTTCCATCCGGAATCCTCGCGCATTGCCCGCTTTGCCTCCGGCGGCCGCTTTGGCCTGGCGCAATCTTTGTTCCAGGTCGGCGGCAATTTCGGCCAGTCGATGGGGCCGCTGCTCGCTGCCTTCATCGTTGTGCCCTTCGGCCAGACCAGCATTTCATGGTTCGCCGTCGGGTCTCTGATCGGCATCATCGTTTTGTCGCGGGTCGGCGGCTGGTACAGCCGGATGCGCGCCGCGCAGGGCAATCGCAAGGCGGCAAGCTTCGTCTCCCCCTTCCCGCGCAAGAAGGTGATGGGAGCGCTGGCGGTGCTGACGCTGCTGGTGCTGACCAAGAACGCCTACATCGCCTCGCTCTCCAGCTACTACACCTTTTATTCCATCCATAAGTTCGGCGTGTCGGTGCAGATGAGCCAGGTCATGCTGTTCCTGTTCCTCGGCGCCTCGGCGCTGGGCATCCTGCTCGGCGGACCGTTCGGCGACCGCTACGGCCAGAAGGCGATGATCTGGTTCTCGATCGTCGGCGTGCTGCCGTTCACGCTGGCGCTGCCCTACGCCAATTTCGAATGGACGATGGTGCTGACGGTGCTGATCGGCCTGATCCTGTCCTCGGCCTTCTCCAACATCGTCGTGTTTGCGCAGGAGTTGGTGCCGGGACGTGTCGGCACCATCGCCGGGATCTTCTTCGGCTTCGCCTTCGGCATGGGCGGCATTGCAGCCGCCGTGCTCGGCGTCGTCGCCGACATGAAGGGCATCGATTTCGTCTTCCAGATCTGCTCGTATCTGCCGCTGCTCGGCCTGCTGACGGTGTTCCTGCCCAACATGAAGGAAGCCAGGAAGGCGCAAGCGGCGGCCAGATAAAACCGGTCGATTTTGCGGATTTGACGCAGGGCGCGGCATTGCTGCGCCCTCTGTGATTCTTTCACCATGCGCTGGTTGAAAAGCCTGCTAGAGATAGTCATCAACGAAGGCTTGGGGCCTTCGACGTCTCTGGGGGATGACATGCGCAAGATCGTATTGGCCGTATTGGGTGTGCTTCTTGTTACCTTGCCGGCGACGGCACGCATCGTTCCCTTTCCGCCGGGTTTCAAGACGCAGTCCGTCGAAACCAACGGCACCAAACTCTATGTGCGCGTTGGCGGCAAGGGTCCCGCCGTCGTGCTGCTGCACGGCTTTGCCGATACCGGAGACATGTGGGGCGCCGCGGCCATCGCCCTCGCAAAGGACCACACCGTCATCGTGCCGGACCTGCGCGGCATGGGTCTGTCGGCCCACCCGGAAGCGGGCTACGCCAAGAAGAACCAGGCCGTCGACATCGCCGGCGTGTTGGATGCCCTGAAGATCGACAAGGCAGATCTCGTCACCCACGACATCGGCAACATGGTCGGCTATGCGCTCGCCGCTCAGTATCCCAAGCGCATCACCAAATGGGTTATCATCGACGCGCCGCTGCCCGGCATAGGCGACTGGGAAAAGATCAAGCAAAGCCCGCTGCTTTGGCACTTCAACTTCCGCGGCCCTGATATGGAGCGGCTGGTCGCGGGGCGCGAGCGCATCTATCTCGACCGCTTCTATAACGAGTTGTCGGCTGACCCCAAGAAGATCGACGAGGCGACGCGCAGGCACTACGCCAAACTCTATGCCCGCCCGCATGCGATGCATGACGCCTTCGAGCAGTTCAAGGCGTTTGACCAGGACGCGATCGACAACCAGGCGATGCTTGCCGCCGGCGGCAAACTGACCATGCCGGTACTGGCTGTCGGCGGTGAAAAATCCGCTGGCACTACGCAGGCCGATCTCCTGCGGCTTGTTGCGACCGATGTCACGGGCGGCATCGTGCCCGCTTCCGGACACTGGATCATGGAGGAAAACCCCGACGACACCGTCAAACTGATCACTGGTTTTCTCGATAAATAGGCACTGTCCCGCTGACATTTCGACGAAAGCAAATGCACCCGCCCGGCGGCGGGTGCCTTGCCTATCCAACTGGACGATGTCTATTCAACTGAACGATTCTACGCCTTGAAGAACGCCAGCAGGTCGGCGTTGATCACATCGGCGTGGGTGGTCGCCATGCCGTGCGGAAAACCCTTGTAGACCTTGAGCTCGCCCTTTTTGAGGAGCTTGACAGCCAGCAGCGCGGAGTCGGTGATCGGAACGATCTGGTCGTCGTCGCCATGCATGACCAGCACCGGCACGTCGATGGCCTTCAGATCGTCGGTGAAGTCGGTTTCCGAGAACGCCTTGATGCAATCATAATGCGCCTTGGTGCCGCCCATCATGCCCTGGCGCCACCAATTCTCGACGACAGCCTGCGATACCTGGGCGCCGGGGCGGTTGAAGCCGTAGAACGGGCCGGCCGCAATATCGTGGAAAAACTGGGCGCGGTTGGCTGCCTGGGCGGAGCGGAAACCATCGAACACCTCGATCGGCAGGCCACCCGGATTGGCCGCCGTCTTCAGCATGATCGGCGGCACCGCGCCGAGCAGTGCGGCCTTGGCGACACGGCCACCGGAACCGTACTTCGCGACATAGCGGGCCACTTCGCCGCCACCGGTGGAATGGCCGACATGGATCGCGTCCTTGAGGTCGAGATGCGCCGCAAGCTCCGCGACATCAGCGGCGTAGGTGTCCATCTCGTTGCCGGTATCGGTCTGGGTGGAGCGGCCATGGCCGCGCCGGTCATGGGCAATGACGCGATAGCCCTTGGACAGGAAGAACAGCATCTGGGCGTCCCAGTCGTCGCTGCTCAGCGGCCAGCCGTGATGGAAGACGATGGGTTGTCCCGTTCCCCAATCCTTGTAGAAAATTTCGGTGCCGTCCTTGGTGGTGATCGTGCTGCTGCCGGGCTTGGTCATCTCGCTCTCCATTGATTGCTTCCGCGATAATCAATATCGCGATAACCATACGACTAGCGCAGGTCCAAATCCTTGTCTACAGAAAATATGTATCGCGATATCATTTTTCGTGGTACATATTGATGTGCTCAGTCGGCAAAGGAATGCCTCGTGCCTCTCCCGTTGGACAACCAGCTCTGCTTCACGCTTTACGCCACCAGCATGGCAATCAATCGCACCTACAAGCCCATGCTGGACGAGATGGGCATCACCTATCCGCAATATCTCGTGCTGAACGCACTTGCCGAAGCCGGCGGGATGTCGGTCGGCTCGATTGCGCACAGGCTCGCTTTGGAATCGAGCACCATCACGCCGCTGGTGAAGCGCATGGAACAGGCCGGTCTCGTCACCCGCCAGCGCAGCCAGACGGACGAGCGCCAAGTGCAGGTCGACCTGACGCCTGCCGGCCGCGCGCTGCTCGTCCAGTGCAACTGCCTCAACGAAACCCTGATCGAACGCTCGGGCATGACGATGGCTGATCTCGATGCCTTGAATCGGCGGATCCAGGCGCTGCGCGAAGCGTTGAGCAGCAAGCCGGACTAGCTGCCCTACAAACACGCCAGGCTTAATCCTTGCCGGCCAGCCAGCGCACGACGTTGCCCATCAGCTTGCCGTAGAGCGGCCAGCCGAGAAAGTCCTGCGACAGCCAGTGCGGGCCGATATCCGTCGCCCAGGCGACGGTGCGGCCGTGGCCAACGCTGCGAGCAGCAAGCAGCGGCCAGTCCGTGCCACGATAATGGCAGGTCGCCAGCAGCTGGGACGAGCCATCGCGCCTGAAATCGAGTTTGTTCATGCCGAGGATCGGCGGCAACGGGCCCGCGACACCGGCAAGGATCGGATGCGACGCCTGAAGGATCGACGGCTGCAGGCCTTGCGGCACTTCCAGCCCGTCCGAGAATGGCAGGCAGCGCACGGGCAGGATGTCCTCGACCGGGGTGTCGTGGAAACGCGCCGTGCCGAACATGCCCTGGAACCCCATATAGCCGCCGGCCAGCATCAGCCCGCCACCGCCTTCGACATAGGCCTTGAGGACGTCGAGGCGGTTGACGCCGATGCGCCCGGCGCGGGCCTCCGGCGTGACCAGCAAGGTCAGCGCGCCGACATCGGAGATCACCACCGCCTGGTATTCGGCCAGCGCGTCGAGGTCATACGGAAATTCGGCCGCGCAGCGATCGCCACCGATCTGCGTCACCGCTATGCGCTCTGCGGCAAGGGCGGCATTGAAGGCCGTCGCGCCATTCACCCATGTCGCACTTGTCAGAACGTCGCCGCCGGCAGCGACCGACGTCGTCGCCGCGAAGGTCTCGCCTGCCAGCAAGAGTTTCATCGTCGCCCTCACGCTTTTCGACTGACAATTGAACGAGCGGGCGCCGGCTTGAACCGGCGCCCGCCGGGCCTTGGGAGGCTTAGAACTTAAACTCGGCCAGGTTTTCCGGCGTCACGATCTTGGCCGGGCCAAGGATCAGTTCGCCGCTGGCGCCGATCGTGTACTCGCCGAGCCTGCCTGCCGTGAACTTCTCACCTTCCTTGCCGGTGATCTTGCACTGCGCCAGCGCCTGGGCCGCCTGATAGGTCAGGTAGCCGAGATCGGTGACATTCCACCAGATATCCTGGGCAGCGCCATCCTTGATGTATTTCGAAATCAAAGTGGCCGGCGCAAGGCCGGTCAGCTTGACCTTGCCGATCATACCGGCTTCCTCGAGTGCGCGCGCGGCCGCCGGAAGGCCTATGCCTGCCGGCACGATGATCACCTTGAGATCCGGAAACGCCTGCACCAGCGCCAAGGCCTGCTGCTGGTTGACCTGCTCGCTCTCCTCGCCATAGGCGACCTGCACCAGTTTCATCTTGGCGTATTTCGGCTCTGCCGCCATCTTCGCCTTCATGAAGTCGATCCAGGCGTTCTGGTTGGTCGCCGTCGGCGTCGACGACAGGATGGCGAACTCGCCTTCGCCGCCGCTGAGGTTGAATGCGCTTTCCAGCATCATTTCGGCCAGACTGTCGCCCTTCACCTGGTTCACGAACACCGCGCGCGCATCGGCCGCGACGTCGGAATCGTACGAGATCACCCGGACGCCTTGCTGAACGGCGCGCTTCAGCGCAGGCGCAACGGCATTGGCGTCGTTGCCGGCGATAGCGATGACGCCGACCTTCTGCGACACAAGGCTGTTGATGAATTCGATCTGTGCCTCGGCCGTCGCCTGCGACGGGGCGACCTGGGTGGCGGTGCCGCCAATTTCCTTCGCCGCCTCTTCGGCGCCGCCGAAAGCCACCTTGAAGTAGGGATCGGTGTCGAGCTTGGGCAGGAAGCCGACGGTCACCGGTTCCTTGGCGCATTCCTGGCTGTAGGCCAGCGAGGCCGGCGCAAGCAGAACCGCGGATGCGAGCAGGGCTATTCTAAACGCTTTCATTGTGTCTCCTCCGTCAGAATTCGGGCTTGAAGAAAGGGGCCCGAGATCACCCCTTGGTTTCGCGCAGGACGCGCGATCTTGACAGCCGCTCCTCCAGGGAGCGCCAGTAATTGCCGACCAGCAGCGAGCCGATCAGAAGCAGGCCGATGATCATGCCTTGAGCGTCGCCGCCGATCTGGTTGAGCGCCAGCACATTTCGGATGATGGCGATCAACAGCAGCGCCAGCATGACCCCCGTGAGCCGCCCCTTACCACCGAA
The DNA here is from genome assembly GCF_040320115.1 of Mesorhizobium sp. M0802. NCBI lineage: Bacteria > Pseudomonadati > Pseudomonadota > Alphaproteobacteria > Hyphomicrobiales > Phyllobacteriaceae > Mesorhizobium > Mesorhizobium sp. M0802. The sequence goes on along the minus strand of NZ_JAMYOY010000001.1, from coordinate 130,077 downwards.
GACGCTGACGCCGCCGAGCAGCACGATGGTGATGACATCGAGCTCCATGCCGAGCGCATTGTTGGCGCGGGCGTTGGAGAGGCGCGCGGTGTAGACGATGCCGGCGATGGCTGCGACCATGCCCGAAACGACGAACAGCTTCAGCACCATTTTGCGCGTATCGATGCCGGAATAACGCGCCACTTCGGGGCTGCCGCCGAGCGCATAGATGCGCTTGCCGGTCGGCGTCTTCTGCAGCACCACCGCGAAGATCGGCGCCAGCAGCAGGAACGGCACGATGGTCCACGGGATTTGTGTGCCCGGCAGATTGCTGATGCCGAAATCGACGACCGCCGGCGGCAATATGTTGACCGAACCGGTGCCGAGCAGGATGTAGCCAATGCCCCGATAGAGCGCCATGGTGCCGAGCGTCACCACCAGCGACTGCAGCCCCAGCCCTGAAACCAGATAGCCATTGAAAGCGCCGAGCAGGCCGCCGAAGACCAGCGTCAGCGGAATGGCCGCCAGCGTCGGCACGCCGCCCTGGACGAGCAGGCCAAACACCACGGATGTCAGCGCCAGCACCGAGGCGATCGACAGGTCGATCTCGCGGGTGATGATGAGCAGCGTCATCGGCAGGATCAGCAACGCCTTTTCCGAGGCGCTCGCCGCCAGCTGAGAAAGGTTAAAGCCGGAAACGAAATTCGGCACGAAGACCGCCGCATAGACGAAGACAGCGAGGCAGGCGGTCGCCAGCAGCAGATCCCAGAAGTCGATCGAGCGGATAAACTTTTTCATCTCGCCCTCGCCTGTCTTGCCTGTTCGGCACGCCGCGCGATGAAGGTGTCGATGCCGATGGCAACCAGGATCACCAGGCCATAGACGCCCTGCAGCCAGAGCGGGTCGACACGCACCAGCGTCAGCCCGTTCTTGATGACCAAGAGCGTGAGCGCGCCAAGGATGATGCCGAGCAGCGTGCCCGAGCCGCCGCGGATGGCGACGCCGCCGACCACCGCAGAGGCGATCACCGTGAGTTCGAAGCCGAGCGCGACGCGGGCATCGATGGTGGCGTAGCGCGAAGCCCACAGGGCGCCGCACAGGCCGCCTAGCAGGCCGGCCATGCCGAAGGCCAGCAGGATGCGCCGGTCGACCGGAATGCCGATCAGCCTTGCGCCGTCCGGGTTGGAACCGGTGGCAAACAGCTCGCGCCCGGTTGCGGTGCGATAGAGCAGCACATAGCCGGCGCACAGGATGACAATAGCGATGATGACGATCAGCGGCACGCCTGCGATCTTCAGCCCGGTCATGTCGAGCCAGGCTTGCGTGACTTCGTCGGCGCTGACCTGGTCGCCCGCCGCCCAGATCGAGTTGAAACCGCGGAAGATCGACATCGAAGCCAGCGTAACGACGATGGCCGGGATCTTTCCCCTGGTAACGACAAGGCCGTTGAGCAGTCCGGCAAAGCCGCCGACGGCGCAGGCGGTGATCAGGCCGATGCCGATGTCCAATCCGGGATAGGCCTGAACCATGCTGGCCGCCATATAGGCGGAGAGGCCGATCACAGCTGCGATCGACAGGTCGATGTTGCGGGTGATCAGCACCAGCATCTGCGCCAGTGCGGCGACAATCAGCAAGGCCGCGTCCATCGACACAGCGGTGAGGTTCGCCGCGCTCACCATGCGCGGGTTGATGATGGTGACCGGAATGGCGACGGCGAGCATCGCCGCAAGCAGGCCGAATTCCCGCCGCTTCAGAAAATCGAACGGTCCTTTTGCCTTTTCCTCCTCGGCGGCGCGTTCTATCTGCGCTGCCTGGCCGGCACGTTCATCGGTCCTGGTCGCCGATTCCAGTACCTTTTCCTGCGTGGCTTGCCCGCGCGAAAACTCAGCAGTCTGGCGGCCTTCGCGCAGCACGATAATGCGGTCGCACATGCCGATCAGCTCGGGCATCTCTGACGAGATCAGCAGGATCGCCATGCCTTGCGCGGCAAGGTCAGCGATCATTGCATGCACTTCCGCCTTGGTACCGACATCGATGCCTTGCGTCGGCTCGTCGAGGATGAGCACGCGCGGCTCGGTGCGCAGCCATTTGGCCAGCACCACCTTCTGCTGGTTGCCGCCGGATAACTCTTTCACCGGCTGCCCGTAGCCGGAAAAGCGCAGCTTCATGCGCTTCAGCCAGTCCGCCACCAGACCGATGGCGCGGTCGGTGCCGTAGAGACCGCGTTGTGCGGCCTTGTCGAGAACAGGTAGCACCGCATTGTCGAGGATGGAGAAATCCATCACCAGGCTCTGGCCCATGCGATCTTCCGACACATAGGCGATGCGCGCATCCATGGCGTCGCGCGCCGAGGCGAACTGCACGGGCTTGCCGTCGATCAGGATTTCGCCGGCGTCGGGCCGGTCGATACCGAACAGCACGCGCGCAATCTCGGTGCGTCCGCTGCCGACCAGGCCGCCAAGCCCCAGCACCTCGCCGGCGTGAAGCTTGAGGTCGATACCGGCAAACCCGCCGGCGCGCGAAAGTCCCTTCCCCTCCAGCACCAGCGCGCCTGAGGCATGGCGCCGTTCGGGATAGAGGTCGGTGACTTCACGCCCGACCATCATGCTGATGGCGGCAGCGCGGCCAAGCTCGGCCTTCGGCTTGACGCCGATCAGGCGCCCGTCACGCAGCACGGCGATGCGGTCGGCGATGCGGAAGATTTCATCCATGCGGTGGCCGACGAACATCATCGCCACGCCATGCAGCCTGAGATCGGCAACGACGGAAAACAGCCGCTCGACCTCGCGCTGTGACAGCGCCGCCGTGGGCTCGTCCATGATCAGCACGCGGGCATCCAGCGACAGCGCGCGGGCGATCTCGACCAGTTGTTGTTCAGAGGTACGCAGTGTTCCCAGCCGCGTTGCCGCCGGCACGTCGAGCCCGACGGTAGCCAGCACCTTGCGGGCGCCGGCCAGCATGGCGGCATTGTCGATGCCGCCAAAGCGGTCGCGCGGCATGTGGCCGAGATAGATGTTCTCCGCCACCGACAGATCGGGAAACAGGCCAGGATGCTGGTGCATGACCGCAATGCCGGCCGCCTGCGCGTCATGCGGCGAATGGAAGACGGCTGATTTGCCGTCAACCTCGACATGACCGCTGGTGGGAGAATGCACACCGGCCAGAAGCTTCACGCAGGTGCTCTTGCCGGCGCCGTTTTCGCCAAGCAGCGCCAGCACCTCGCCGGAGCGCAATTCGAAGGAGGCGTCCTTGAGCGCAATCGTGCCGCCGAAAGCCTTCGTCGCCTGAACCAGGGCAACAGGAACAGCCCGCACCACCGCAGCGTCGGCTTCGCTTTGTGTGCCCGAGTGCAGCACGTCTCCTCCTTGACTAGTTATTTTTTCAATTTGCTATATTAAATAGCGCAAAGGCGCAACGGCAAAATTGACTTCCATGGTTCCGACGCGCACTGTCGCCGCCTACATAGGCACCGCAGGGTGCGCTCGGCCGCAGGTGGTTTGCGGGCTTCGCGCCGGGAACGGGACATTTGGGGAGTGTGCGGGTTTTGTCAGGAAAAGGCAGCAATTCTGTCAAAGTTCGGCACTATAATGAGCGTTTCGTGCTCGACGCCATCCGTCGCCTCAAGGAAGCCTCCAAGTCCGATCTGGCGCGCGCGGCAAGCCTGACGCCGGCGGCCGTCGCTGCCATCGTCGACGGCCTGGAATCTTCCGGATTCGTAAAGCAAGTGGGAAAAAGGTTCGGGCAGCGCGGTTCGCCCTCCACGCTGTACCGGCTGACGCCGGAGCGCATCTACAGCGTCGGCATCAAGATCGGCCGGCGTGCGCTTGAAGCCGTTCTGGTCGACTTCGCCGGTGAAATCCGCGCAAGAGAGTCGCACGAATACCGCTTCCCCGATCCTGATTTGGTGCTGAAGGCCGGCAACATGGCGCTGGCCACCTTCGAAAAGCTGGTGGATGGGCTTGGCGATGCCAGCATCGTCGGCGTCGGCATTGCCTCACCCTATTTCCTCGGCGGCTGGAGCGAGGAACTCGGCTTTCCCGACGATCTCGGCAGCCGCTGGGAGGCGATCGACCTGACGACTTGCTTTGCCACTCCGGCGAAGACGCCGGTGTTCGTGGAAAACGACGCCACGTCGGCGGCGCTGGCCGAACTTGTCCAGGGCGCCGGCGCCCGCTTTCGCGATTTCATGCACATCTCGATCGACACTTTTGTCGGCGGCGGCCTGGTGCAAGGCGGCAGGGTCCATACCGGGCCGCATGGCAACAGCGCTGCCCTCGGACCCTTGCCGGTCTCGCCCTCAAGCCTCGATTCGGTGGCGGCGAAGCCTGCGCGCTACCAGAGCCTGCTGCATCGCGCCTCGATCTATGTGCTGGTCAATCACCTGAGGTCGCGCGGCGTGGTGATCAATCGTGTGCGGGAACTCGATCCGTTGCCAGCCGAAGCGCGCGTGCCGCTGTTCGAATGGATCGACGATTGTGCGAGCGCGCTGGTCGAGGCGATCATCGCCATCACCTCCATCATCGACATCGAGGCCATCGTTCTCGACTCGATCCTGCCCAGGCCGATCCATCTCGAACTGCTGGCAAGGGTGCAGACCCAGTTCAACCAGGCCAGCGCAATCGGCATCGTGGCGCCGGAGATCGTGTCGGGGCAATTCGGCCCTGAGGCCTCCTCGATCGGCGCTGCCATGCTTCCGTTCTCGGCGCTGCTGGCGCCCGACAGCGGCGTGCTCATGATCGGCAAGGACCGGACGAAACTGCTGAGCGCTCTGTCCACGCTGGGTGGCGCCAAGGGAAACGGATCAAATCCGCCCACCGACCTGCCGGCCTGAGCGCAATGCGGCGCGCCCAACGCAGGCATCGGCCGCCCTTGCCCGCCATGGCTTGCACGCCTGCCCGCCTTCCGCTATAGAGCCGCCACCCGCGTAGACACCCTTGGAGGCAACGCGGCGGAAGGCTGCCTTCCCTTGTGATCCCGAACAAAGCTCCGCGTATGCGGTTTCTGGCATTCGGACATCCAGGCCTGGCGGCTTTCGACGTTTACGGTCCAGGCACACTGCCACCGCAAACGCTCCATAAAACGCGAAAGGAAATGCCATGAGCCACGATACTTACGAGCTCAAGGCCGAAGCGCGCGAACAGGTCGGTAAGGGGTCCGCCCGTGCAGTTCGCCGCAACGGTAAAGTGCCTGCAGTTATCTACGGCGACAGACAGCCTCCCCTGGCGATTGCGCTGAACTACAAGGACGTCTTCTACAAAATCCATGGCGGCGGGTTTTTGACCACGATCGCCACGATCGATGTCGACGGCAAGAAAATCCAGGTTCTGCCCAAGGATTTCCAGCTCGACCCGGTCAAGGATTTCCCGGTCCATGTCGACTTCCTGCGCATCGGCAAGGACACCGAGGTCAACGTCGACGTGCCCGTCCACTTCATCAATGAAGACAAGTCGCCCGGCATCAAACGCGGCGGCGTGCTCAACATCGTGCGTCACGAAGTCGAGTTCCACTGCCCGGCCAATGCGATCCCGGAATTCATCACCGTCGATCTCACCGGCGCCGACATTGGCGATTCGATCCACATCTCGGCGGTTACCTTGCCGGCCGGCGTCAAGCCGGTGATCTCCGATCGCGATTTCACCATCGCGACCATTGCCGGCTCCTCGGCGATGAAGCCGGAGACGGAAGAGACGGCGGAAGCGGCAGCCCCCGAAGCGGCGGCTCCTGCTGCCGAAGAGAAGTAATTTTCGGGCCCGGAGTTCACGATGCTTGTCTTTGCAGGCCTCGGCAATCCGGGCGCGAAATACGCTGATAACCGGCACAATGTCGGCTTCATGGCGGCGGACGCAATTGCCCGCCGCCATTCGTTTTCGCCCTGGTCGAAGAAGTTCCAGGGCCTGATCGCCGAAGGCACGATTGCCGGCGAAAAGATTCTTCTGATCAAGCCGCAGACCTTCATGAACCTGTCGGGACAGCCGGTCGGCGAAGCCCTGCGCTTCTACAAGCTCGGCCCCGAGGCGCTGACCGTCTTTTACGACGAGATCGACCTGCCGGCCGGCAAATTGCGGGTCAAGGTCGGCGGTGGCGCCGGCGGACACAACGGCATCCGCTCGCTCGACCAGCATGTCGGTAAGAACTTTCGCCGCGTGCGCATCGGCGTCGGCCACCCCGGTGTCCCGGAAATGGTGCACGGCCATGTCCTAGGCGACTTCGCCAAGGCCGACCGCGGGTGGCTGGACGTGCTGCTCGACACCATCGCCGACGATGCCGGACTGCTGGCCAAGGGCGAAGACAGTTCCTTCATGAACCGCATCACGCTGGCGCTTCGCGACAAGCTCGTGCCGACCAGCGACGACGACCGCCCGCCGCCCAAGGCGCCGAACACGCAGAGCCCGAAAGCCCAGAGCCACATCCGCCAGGCCCGACCGCAGCAGGCGCCAACCAAGCTGCCGGAAAGCGGCCCGATGGCGGCGATGTTGAAGAAGCTGTTCGGCAAGAAGGACTGAGCTTCGATAGGATCGGGACCGCAGGGCTTGACGTTCCTTACCCCTATCGCCCATAGCCCTCATCAAATTTCTAGTTTCCCGATAGGACCGGACGAACATGGGTTTCAAATGCGGTATCGTTGGCTTGCCCAACGTCGGCAAGTCGACGCTTTTCAACGCGTTGACCAGGACGGCGGCGGCGCAGGCCGCCAACTATCCGTTCTGCACCATCGAACCGAACACCGGCGAGGTGGCAGTGCCTGACCCGCGGCTGCAGAAGATCGCCGCGATCGCCAAGTCGAAAGAGATCATCCCGACCCGCATCTCCTTCGTCGACATTGCCGGCCTGGTGCGCGGCGCCTCCAAGGGCGAAGGGCTGGGCAACCAGTTCCTCGCCAACATCCGCGAGGTCGACGCCATCGTCCACGTGCTGCGCTGCTTCGAGGATGACGACATCACCCATGTCGAGGGCAAGATCGACCCTGTCGCCGACGCCGATACAGTCGAGACCGAGTTGATGCTCGCCGACCTCGACAGCCTCGAGCGCCGCATCGTGCAGTTCCGCAAGCGCGCCGGCAGCAAGGACAAGGAAGCAACCACCGTGCTGCCGATGATGGAGGCAGCGCTCGAGCTGCTGCAGGCCGGCAAGCCGACCCGCATCCTGCTCAAGGGCATTTCAGCCGAGGATTTGCGCATCCTGCAGGGGCTGAACCTGTTGACCTCGCACCCCGTGCTCTATGTCTGCAACGTCGCCGAAGCCGACGCCGCCACCGGCAACGAGCACACCAAGGCCGTGGAAAAGATGGCGACAGCGCAGGGCGCCGGCACCGTCGTAATCTCGGCCGCGATCGAGGCCGAAGTCGCCCAGCTCTCGGACGAAGAAGAGATGGAGTTCCTGTCGTCGCTCGGTCTCGACGAACCCGGCCTCAACAAGGTCATCCGCGCCGGCTATGATCTGTTGCATCTCATCACCTATTTCACCGCCGGGCCGAAAGAGACGCGCGCCTGGACCATCCACAAGGGCGACAAGGCCCCGCAGGCCGCCGGCGTCATCCACACCGACTTCGAGCGCGGCTTCATCCGCGCCCAGACCATCGCCTATAACGACTACGTCACGCTGGGCGGCGAAGTGGCGGCCAAGGAGGCCGGCAAGGCGCGCGACGAAGGCAAGGAATATGTCGTCCAGGACGGCGACGTGCTGCTGTTCAAGTTCAACACCTGAGACGCCGAGGCATCTCGCGGCTCGCGCGCTGACGGCGGCCGATCACAGCTGCGTCAAGTGGAGGAGCCAGCCTGCCGCTTCGCTTGACTGCCTTTGGCACCGGGTCTAAGGCCCTCTGCATCCGACTGGCCGTGGCCGTGGGAACTGCCGCGCGTGCAAGACCCATCGCTATCGAACGGAACCTCTTGGGCTCAACCAATGGAGAGCGGCGATGATCAAGGCCTTCGTCGTCGACAATGACCGCCTGCGCCCCGCCGACGATCTCGTGGCCAATGGCGATCACGTCGTCTGGGCCGACCTTCTCAACCCGACCAAGGAAGAAGAAACAGCGATCGAGACCTGGCTCGGCGTCGCCATCCCGACGCGCGAGGAGATGGAGGAGATCGAGATTTCGAGCCGCCTCTACATCGAGGACGGCGCCTACTTCATGACCGCCACCTTGCCGGCGCAGACCGAGATCGATGATCCCTTGATGTCACCGGTTACCTTTGTGCTTGCCGGCCCGAGACTGGTCACCATCCGCTATCATGAGCCGAAGGCGTTCAAGACCTTTCCCCTGCGCGCCGAGAAGGTGGCGACAGGCTGCACCACCGGCAACACCATCCTGATCGGCCTGCTGGAGGCGATCGTCGATCGCCTAGCCGATATTCTCGAACGCGCTGGCCGTGACATCGAGACGATCTCGCGCGATATCTTCGAAGCGCGGTCGACCAAGGTGAACAAGCGCAATCGCGACTTCCAGGAACTGCTCAAGGCCATCGGCCGCAAGGAAGACATTGCCTCCTCGATCCGCGACAGCCTGATCTCGCTGCAGCGCCTCACCGGCTTCCTTGCCCACGTCGCGACCCAGATCAAGATGAGCAAGGACGTCCGCGCCCGCATCAAGACAGTATCGCGCGACGTGCTGTCGCTCGCCGACCATGCCACCTTCCTGTCGCAGAAGATCTCGTTCCTGCTCGACGCGACGCTCGGCATGATCTCGATCGAGCAGAACGCCATCATCAAGATCTTCTCGGTCGCCGCCGTCATCTTCCTGCCGCCGACGCTGGTGGCTTCGATCTACGGCATGAATTTCGACGTCATCCCGGAGCTGAAATGGGAGCTCGGCTATCCCTTCGCCATCGGCCTGATGATCCTGTCGGCGATCCTGCCGTTCTGGTATTTCCGCCGCCGCGGCTGGTTGTAGGCCCAATAGAATTCGCTTGACCAAACGCCGCCCGGACGGCATCCGGATGCCCGGTGATCGTACAACCGGATTGGGATCATGACCGCAAAAAGCTGGGCCTACGAGGATTTCACCGAGGGCGCATCGATCGACCTCGGCGCCAAGCAGGTGAGTGCGGCCGAAATCATCGAATTCGCCACCGAATTCGACCCGCAGCCGATGCATCTCGACGAAGCCGCCGGCAAGGCCAGCATCCTTGGCGGCTTGGCCGCCTCCGGCTGGCACACCTGCGCGATCTTCATGCGCATGCTGTGCGACGCCTTCCTGCTCGACTCGACCGCGCAAGGCGCGCCCGGCATCGACCAGGTCAAATGGAAGAAGCCGGTGCTGGCCGGCGACACACTGGCCGGCAGCACCAGCGTGCTTGCCAGGCGCCTGTCGAAATCCAGGCCTCAGCTCGGCCTCGTCACCTTGCGCAGCGAACTGTTCAACCAGCGCGGTGAAAGCGTCTTCGAACTTGAGAACACTGTCATGTTCTTGACCCGCGAGGCCGGCGCATGAGCCTCGACGCGTTCTTCCGCATCGGCGATACCATCAACCTCGGTTCGCACACATTCGAAACCGAGGCGATCAAGGCGTTCGCCTGCAAATACGATCCACAGGTCTTTCATGTCGACGAGGAGGCCTCAAAGAAAAGCGTGTTCGGCCGCCTCTGCGCCTCAGGCTGGCACACCGCGGCCACCTGGATGAAGCTCAATCTCAAAAATCCTATGGACGCTTCTCAATGGACCGGACCCGGCCCGGTACCAGAATTCGGCCCCTCCCCCGGCTTCAGGAACCTGAAATGGCCAAAGCCGGTCTATGCCGGAGAAACCGTCACCTTCATGCGCACGGCCCTGTCCCACCGCCCGCTCGCCACCCGCCCCGGCTGGCGGCTGCTCGCGCTGCGCTCGGAAGGATTCGATTCTACGGGCGACAAGGTGCTGGAGTTCGACAGCGCGGTGCTGGTGAAGGCTGGGTAGGGGGTAGGTTTTAGGCAGTAGGGATTAGGCAGCAGTGGGTGCTGCTCCTTGCACGGAATGCGGAGCTTCCCTCCCTACTCCCTACTCCCTAGTCCCTACTCCCTACTCCCTACTCCCTAATGCCCCTCAAACCCGATCAACGTCCGCACCGGCACGCCCAGCGCTTCGAGCTTCGCCCGTCCGCCGAGATCCGGCAGGTCGATGACGAAGCACGCGGCAAGAATATCGGCGCCGATCTGCCTCAGCAGCTTGACCGCCGCCTCCGCCGTGCCGCCGGTCGCGATCAGGTCGTCAACCAGGATCACCTTCTCGCCCGGCGCAACGCCGTCCTTGTGCATCTCCATCTCGTCCAGCCCGTATTCCAGGCTGTAGGCGACGCGTACCGTCTCGTAAGGCAGCTTGCCCTTCTTGCGGATCGGCACGAAACCGGCCGAAAGCTGGTGCGCGACCGCACCGCCGAGGATGAAGCCGCGTGCCTCAATGCCGGCGATCTTGTCGATCTTCTGCCCGGCATAGGGATGCACCAGCTCGTCGATGGCCCGGCGGAAGGCGCGCGCATTGCCGAGCAAAGTGGTGATGTCGCGAAACAGGATGCCGGGCTTGGGGTAGTCCGGAATGGTGCGGATCGCGGCGAGCAGCGTGTCTTCGAGCGAGGATTTCATGGGTCGAGATTACCTGAAACGGAGGTTGTTGCGCGACAATTGTTCGATCGAACTGCAGCCCATCAGCTTCATGCCGCGCTCGATCTCGATCCGCATCTGCTCCAGCGCCCGCTCGACGCCCGGCTGTCCGGCCGCCGCCAGGGGGAACAGATAATAGCGGCCGACGCCAACAGCCTTGGCGCCGAGCGACAGCGCCTTCAGCACATGGGTGCCGCGCTGCACGCCGCCATCCATGATGATGTCTATTCTGTCGCCGACGGCATCGACGATCTCGGCCAGTTGGTCGAACGCCGCCCGCGAGCCGTCCAGCTGCCGGCCGCCGTGGTTGGACAGCACAATGCCGCTGCAGCCGATCTCGACGGCGCGCTTGGCATCCTCCACCGACATGACGTCCTTGAGACAGAACGGACCTCCCCACAGTCTGACCATCTCGGCAACATCGTCCCAGGTCATCGACGGATCGAGCATCTCGGTGAAGTAGCGGCTGATCGACATCGTGCCGCCGCCCATGTCGACATGCTCGTCGAGCTGCGGCAGCTTGAACCCCTCATGGGTGAAATAGTTGATCGCCCAGCCCGGCTTCAGCGCGAACTGCAGCATGCCGGCAAGGTTGAGCTTGAAGGGGATGGCAAAGCCGGTGCGCTTGTCGCGCTCGCGGTTGCCTCCGGTGATGCTGTCGACGGTCAGCATCATCACTTCGACTCCAACCGCTTTCGCCCGCTGCATCATCGCCCGGTTGAGGCCGCGATCCCGGTGGAAATAGAACTGGTAGACCTGCGGGCTGCTGCTGATCTTGCGCGCTTCCTCAAGACTGACAGTGCCGAGCGAGGACACGCCGAACATCGTGCCGAATTTGGCCGAAGCCTTGGCCACCGCGCGCTCGCCTTGATGATGGAACAGCCGCTGCAAGGCGGTCGGCGAGCAATAGACGGGCATGGCCAGCTTCTGGCCCATCACCGTCACCGACATGTCGATCTCGCTTACCCCGCGCAGCACGTTGGGAACGAGGTCGCAGCGCTCGAAGCTCTCGGTGTTGCGGCGGTAGGTGACCTCGTCGTCGGCCGCGCCATCGATGTAGTTGAAGATTGGCCCCGGCAACCGCTGCTGGGCCATGCGCCGGAAATCGGAAAAGTTGTGACAGTCGCGTAGCCGCATCATCGATCCCAAATGCCCCTTTAGCCGGCGATCCGCCGGGCGCGCGTGCAATACCAATCGCATGGCGCCGTGCCAACGGACTTCTTACTGGACGGCTGCTGCGCCAAGATGCGAACCATGCCCGGTTTGGCAAGCAAAAAGGGCGTCCGAAGACGCCCTTTCCATTTCCGAGGAATAAGATGCGGCTTAGTGCGCCACGCCTTCCCACACCTTGCGCTTGGTCAGATACATCAGCGCGCCGAACAGAAGCAGAAACACCAGAACGCGGAAGCCGGTCTTCTTGCGGTCTTCCATATGCGGCTCGGCCGCCCACATCAGGAACGCCGAGACGTCGCGCGAATACTGGTCGATCGTCTGCGGCGAACCGTCATCGTAGGTGACCTGGCCGTCGGAGAGCGGCTTGGGCATCTTCAGCGACACGCCGGACATGAAGTATGGATTGTAGTGGGTGCCTTCGGGGATCACCATGCCGGCAGGTGGCGTCTCGTCGTAGCCGGTCAGCAGCGAATGGATGTAGTCCGGGCCGCCCTGCGCATATTGCGTGAAGATGTCGAAGACGAAGCGCGGGAAGCCGCGCTCGACGCCGCGCGCCTTGGCCAGCAGCGACATATCCGGTGGGGCAGCGCCGCCGTTGGAAGCGGCAGCCGCCTCCTCATTGGCGAACGGCGCCGGGAAATGGTCGGACGGCTTGCCCGGGCGGTCGAACATGTCGCCGGCATCGTTGGGTCCATCATGGATGGTGTACTCAGCCGACAGCGACTTGATCTGCGCTTCCGAATAGCCGAGGTCCTCCAGCGTGCGGAACGCCACCAAATTCATCGAGTGGCAGGCCGAGCAGACTTCCTTGTAGACCTTCAAGCCACGCTGCAGCTGCGCCTTGTCGTAGGTGCCGAACGGACCGGCAAAAGTCCAGTCCATCTCCTTCGGCTCGTGGATCGGGAAATGCGTCGGTGCCGCCGCGTTGTGCGCCTCTTCAGCGGCGATCGCCACACTGCCGACGGCTCCGATGCCAGCGGCAAACACGCCTAGCAGGGCGAGCGAGGTGAGAATCTTTTTCATGCCAAATCCCCTTAGATTCTCACTCAGCCTTTGGTTTCCGGCGCCGCGGTCGCACCGGCCGGATGTCCCCCTCCGGCACCCTTGTTCTTCTCCAGCACCGCCTCGGTGATCGAATTCGGCAGTCTGCGTGGCGTCTCGATCAGGCCAAGCACCGGCAGGATGACGAGGAAGAAGGCGAAGTAGAACAGTGTCGCCGCTTGAGCGTAGCCAACGTAGTTGCCCGAGACCTCACCTATCAGGAGGGTCAACAGACCGCCACCTTCCGCCGGCTGCGAGCCAAGCCAGCCAAGCAGGACAGCGTCGGCGACGAACAGCCAGAAGAAAAGCTTGTACCAGGGCCGGTAGACCGCCGAGCGCACCTTGGAGGTGTCGAGCCACGGCACCAGGAACAGCATGACGATGGCGCCGAACATGCACAGCACGCCACCGAGCTTGGAGTTGATCGGCCCGATGTTGAAGGTGATCGCGCGCAGGATCGCGTAGAACGGCAGGAAGTACCATTCCGGCACGATGTGGGCCGGCGTCTTCAGCGGGTTGGCGATCGTGTAATTGTCCGGATGGCCGAGAAAGTTCGGCAGGTAGAAGACGAAATAGGCGAAGAAGAACAGGAACACGATCATGCCGAATGCATCCTTGATGGTCGCATAGGGCGTAAAGGCAACGGTGTCGGTTTTCGATTTCACCTCGATGCCGGTCGGGTTCGACTGGCCGACCACATGCAGCGCCCAGACGTGCAGCACGACGACGCCGGCGATCATGAACGGCAGCAAATAGTGCAGCGCAAAGAAGCGGTTGAGCGTCGGGTTGTCGACGGCGAAACCGCCGAGCAGCAGTTCCTGGATCCAGTTTCCGACCAGCGGAATGGCGCTGAAGAAGCCGGTGATGACGGTGGCGCCCCAGAAGCTCATCTGACCCCAGGGCAGCACATAGCCCATGAAGCCGGTCGCCATCATCAGCAGATAGATGATGCAGCCGAGGATCCACAGCAGCTCGCGCGGCGCCTTGTAGGAGCCGTAATAAAGCCCGCGGAAGATGTGGATGTAGACGGCGACGAAGAAGAACGAGGCGCCGTTGGAATGCATGTAGCGCAACAGCCAACCGGAATTGACGTCGCGCATGATCTTCTCGACCGAATTGAAGGCGAGATTGGTGTCGGCGGTATAGTGCATGGCGAGCACGATACCGGTCAGGATCTGCGCCACCAGCATGATCGTGAGGATGCCGCCGAAGGTCCACGCATAGTTGAGGTTGCGCGGCACCGGATAAGCGATGAAGCTGTCATAGATCATGCGCGGCAGCGGCATGCGGGCGTCGAACCAGCGTTCGATACCGGTCTTGGGCGTATAGGTCGAGTGTCCCTCGCTCATCGAATTATCCCCTGCCTCAACCGATAAGGATTTTGGTATCGGAAATGAACTTGAATACCGGCACGGCCATGTTTTCCGGCGCCGGGCCTTTGCGGATGCGGCCGGCGGTATCGTACACCGAACCGTGGCACGGGCAGAACCAGCCGCCGAAATCGCCTTCGTGGCCAAGCGGAATGCACCCCAGATGCGTGCAGACTTGCACCATCACCATCCAGGCTTCCTTGCCGGGCGTGGTGCGGTTGGCATCGGTCGCCGGCGCATCGGCGGGCAGATTGGCGTTGCGGGCAATAGGATCCTTGAGATCGGCAAGGTTCACGGCTTCGCCGTCCTTCATCTCCTGCTCGGTGCGATTGCGCACCACGACCGGCTTGCCGCGCCATTTGACGATCAGCGACATGCCAGGCGTCAGCGAGGCGACATCAACCTCGACCGAGGCCAGCGCCAGCGTCGAGGCATCAGGGCGCATCTGGTCGATGAAGGGCCAGGCAACGGCGCCTGCGCCAACCACTGCGGCCATGCCGGTGGCGACGTAGAGAAAATCACGACGGTTGGGATCCTGGGTGTCGGTTGCGCTCACGGGTGCCTGATCCTTTCGCCTCTTCCGAGCCGGCGGCCGAGCTTTGTCCCCGCTCCATCGCGCCGGCCCGACAGCGCATGGCGAACAAGCTAGCGAATTCCTCCGGCATTTGGATTTCGGTTTATGCGTGAAGCCCGTTTTTGTCCAGCGGGCTGAGGCCACAAGGGCAGATTGTCGCGGGCGTTCCGCACGAAGAGAAATTTGACGAGCTTGGCCGAATGTAGCAATATGTCTACATCTTCCGGATGGAGGTGTTGATATGAATATCTCGACGAAGACGATAACCATCATGTCGAGCCGTGAATTCAACCAGGACACGGCGCATGCCAAACGGGCAGCCAAGAACGGGCCGGTCATCATTACCGACCGCGGCAAGCCCTCCCATGTGCTGATGTCGATGGAGGAATATCAGCGTTTAGAGAAGAAGCCGAGAAGCCTCGCGGACGCGATTGCCGATGATCGCCCCGAAGCAGATTTCGACTGGGAACCACCTCGCCTGGAAGGACCGTTTTTCAAGATTCCCGAACTCGACTGATGTTCATTCTTGACACCAATGTCGTTTCGAATCTGCGTCGTCGGGACAAGGCCGATCGCAACGTTTTGGCCTGGTCAGAGACCCACGACATCGCCAGCTTTTTCATGTCGGTCATTTCGATCCTGGAACTCGAAATCGGAACATTGCTCTTGTCGAGGAAGGATACTCGCCAGGCCACCATGTACCGTGAGTGGTTGGATCAGACACTCATTCCACAGTTTGACGACCGGATATTGAGCATAGACAAGGCTGTTGTCGTGCGTTGCGCAAACCTTCACGTTCCCGATCCAAAGCCGGAGCGCGACGCCCTCATAGCCGCTACCGCGCTCGTCAAAAACTTGACAGTCGTGACCCGCAACACCAAGGATTTTGAAGGCACCGGCGTGAAGCTTTTCAACCCCTGGATACCGACGAAGGGTTAGAGGCTATGGCACACATCATCGACCGCGAGACCTGGACCAGGACGCCCGGCCGCTGGCAGGGCGAACTGCAATGCGGCGCCTACGACTCCAACTCCTGCCTGATTTTCAACTATCAGGAAGAGATTGGCGGCGGCCCGCGCCTGCACACGCATCCCTATTGTGAAATCTTCATCATCCGGCAAGGCACCGGCCTGTTCACGATCGGCGACCAGCAGATCGAGGCCACGGCCGGCCAGATCCTGATCGTGCCGCCTGATACGCCGCACAAATTCACCAATCTCGGCCCAGGCCCGCTCGAAACGACCGACATCCACGAAAACGGCAGCTTCATCACCGAATGGCTGGAATGATTGTTGCCGGCTGATGACCTCTAGCTTGCACCGAGCCTGACCAGCACGGCCCTTGGGATATCGTATTCGCGGATGACCGACTCATGCCGGCGCAGGCCGCAGAGTTCACGCTGGATGAAATAGGCGTGCACCGCTGCGGCAGCCTCCTTGAGCAGCCGCAGTCGCTGCTCCTCGTCGTCGTTGTTCTGACGGAGCTTGGCCAGCGTTTCCTCGACCCGTTGGCCGGCACGGCCGAGCGCTGCGGCCTTTTCAGCCAGTATCTCATGGCCGAGGGCGTCGAACGCGGCTTCGGCAGCCGAGGCGCCTAGGGATGGCGGACGCAGTGACATCTCAGCCTCCTTTTCTGTCTTGAGAGAGCATCATGCGGTGCGTGACGAATTCTTCGCCCACCACCGGCTGGAAGCCAAGCCGTTCATAGAACCCAAAGGCTTCTTGTGGCGCGCGGGTGTTCAGCACGGCAAAATGCTGACGTGCCCTGTCAATGACGGTCTCGACCAGCATGCGGCCAATGCCGCTGCGGCGATGACGCGCGCTGACGAACAGGTGCCTGACCCGGCCGTGGTCCCTGCCTTCGAAATAAGGATCGATGTTCAACCCGCACACACCAGCGAGTTCTCGGCCATGCCATGCACCAAACAGCGCCTCGCCTCGTTTCAGGAACTTGTTGCGGCCGCCCGCCCAGCCATCCGCCAGCCGCACCAGCATCCAGTAGCCTTCCAGCCGGCTCTCCTCCTTCAGCGCATCGAAGGCCGGCGCGGTTGGCCGTAGCCGCTTGAGGACGTAGCCGATATCAGGCGACGCTGCCATGCCCTACTCCGCCGGCCGTGTCTCTTCCAGCACGCTTTCCTCGTGGTAGAGGAAGCCGCCGGACTGCCGCTTCCACAGCCGCGCATAGAGCCCGTCGAGCGCCACCAGCTCGTCATGCGTGCCCTGTTCGACGATGCGGCCTCCGTCCAGCACCACAAGACGGTCGAGCGCGGCGATGGTCGACAGCCGGTGCGCTATGGCGATGACCGTCTTGTTCTCCATCAGCCTGGCCAGATTCTCCTGGATCGCCGCCTCGATGTCGGAATCGAGCGCCGAGGTCGCCTCGTCGAGGATCAGGATCGGCGCATCCTTGAGGAAGACGCGGGCGATCGCGACGCGCTGGCGCTGGCCGCCCGACAGTTTCACGCCGCGCTCGCCGACAAAAGCCTCGTAGCCGGTACGGTCCCGGTTGTCGCGCAGGCCCAATATGAACTCGTGCGCCTCGGCCTTCTTCGCCGCCGCGATCACCTCGGCCTCGGTCGCGTCCGGCATGCCGAGCTTGATGTTGTCGCGCAGCGAGCGGTGGAACAGCGCCGTGTCCTGGCTGACCACGCCGATATTGGCGCGCAGCGAGTTCTGCGTCACCTCGGCGACGTCTTGCCCGTCGATCAGGATTTTGCCGCTCTCGAGGTCGTAGAGGCGCAAGATGAGGTTGGCGAGCGTCGTCTTGCCCGCGCCCGACGGCCCGACCAGCCCGACCTTCTCGCCAGGCTTGACCACAAGGTCGATGCCATTCAGCACGCCAAAACCCTTGCCGTAGTGGAACTCGACATTCTTCACCTCGATGCGGCCGCCGGCGACGACAAGCTCTTTCGCATCCGGCGCATCGACAAGGCCAAGCGGCTGCGAGATCAGCGCCTTGGAGTTTTCCAGGACGCCGAGATTTCGCAATATGCCGTTGAGCTGCATCATCACGCGCCCGAGCAGCATGTTGAGCCGCAAGACCAGCGACAGCGTGAACGCGACGGCGCCGACGGTGATCGACCCTTCGACCCAGAGATAGACGGCAAAGCAGCCAATCGCGGTGATCATGATGCCCGACAGCGTCGTCAGCGCCATGCGCACGCCGGTCAGCCGGCGGGTGAAGGGCCGTAGTGCATCGAGATAGATGTCGAAGCCGTTCTTGATGTAGCGGTCGTCGCCGTCGGCCGAGAATAGCTTCAGCGTCTGCACGTTGGAATAGGAATCGATGATGCGCCCATTGATCATCGAGCCAGCTTCAGCCGTGGCCTCGGCATGCCTGCGGATCGAGGGCAGATAGAGCTTGGCCAGCCAGGCGAACGCGAGGATCCAGATCACCACCAGCACGGCCAGGCGCAGATCCAGCCCGGCGACCAGCGCCAAGGTCGTCACCGTATAGATGAGCATGAACCAGATGACCTCGATGAAGCTCTCCATCAGGTCGCCGGTCGCCTGCCCGGCCTGCCAGACTTTTGTCGCGATACGGCCGGCGAAATCGTTCTGGAAGAAGGTGTAGGACTGCCGCGACACATGCCGGTGCGCCTGCCAGCGCACCAGATTGTAGAAGCCCGGCGTGATCGTCTGTTCGTTGACCAGCGCCGACAGGCCGACGACGACGGTGCGGATGACCAGCACCACTGCGATCATGAAAACAAGCTCAGGCCCGGCGGCGGTCCACAGCGCGTCCCAGCTGCGTTCACCGGGAAGCTGATCGAGAATATCGACCAGCCGCCCGACGAAGTAGAAAAGCCCGGCCTCGATCAGCGGCGCGATGCCGCCGATGACCAGCATGGCGAAGAAGGCGAACTTCGCCTGGCCGACATAGTGCCAGAGGAAGCCGCCGACGCTTGGCGGTGGCCGAAGGTCCGCCGGCTCCCTGAACGGATAGACCCAGTCCTCGAACCAGCGATAGACGGCTGTCATCATGCTGACGTCATCACTCTGCGGCTTCACCCTTCACGCCGATGTCGTTGGCAACAGCGTCATTGGCGGCATCGACCGGACCGTCATCGAGCAGGAACCCGCCCGACTGGCGCTGCCAGAGCTGCGCGTAGAGCCCGCCGCTGGCGACGAGTTCCTCGTGCGACCCCTCCTCGATGACACGGCCCTTGTCGAGGACGACGAGCCTGTCCATCGCCGCGATGGTCGACAGCCGGTGCGCAATGGCGATGACGGTCTTGCCTTGCATGAGCTTGTAGAGATTCTCCTGGATGGCGGCCTCGGCTTCGGAATCCAGCGCCGACGTCGCTTCGTCAAGGATAAGTATCGGTGCGTCCTTCAACATAACGCGAGCAATGGCGATGCGTTGCCGCTGGCCGCCGGACAATTTGACGCCGCGGTCGCCGACATGAGCGTCGAGCCCTTTACGTCCGGTGTGATCCGAAAGCCTGCCGATAAACTCCAGCGCCTCGGCCCGCCCGGCTGCCTCGACAAGCATTTCCTCCGTCGCATCGGGCCGCCCGTAAAGAATGTTGTCGCGCACCGAACGATGCAGCAGCGAAGTGTCCTGCGTCACCATGCCGATCTGCGCGCGCAGCGAATCCTGCGTCACCGAAGCGATCTCCTGGCCGTCGATCAGGATCCGGCCGTTCTCGAGGTCGTAGAACCGCAACAGGAGATTGACCAGCGTCGACTTGCCCGCACCCGAGCGCCCGACAATGCCGACTTTCTCGCCGGGCTTCACCGTCAGCGACAGGTTCTCGATGACGCCCTTCTGCTTGCCATAGTGGAAACGAATGTCGTCGAAGCGGATCTCGCCCTTGGTGACGGCAATGTCCTTCGCCCCCGGCCGGTCTTCGACCAGGCGCGGCAGCGAGATCGAGGCGATGCCGTCTTGCACCGTGCCGATGTTTTCGAACAGGCTCGACATTTCCCACATGATCCACTGCGACATGCCCCACATACGGAGCACGAGGCCGATGACCACGGCGACGGCGCCGATCGTCACCGCCTGGCCGAGCCACAGCCACAGCGCCGTCGCCGTTACCGAAAACAGGAGCAGCGCGTTGAGGATATAGAGCATGCCGTAAAGCACCGTCACCAGCCGCATCGACCGGTAGACCGTGTCAAGGAAGCCTGCCATGCCTTCTCTCGCGAACGTTGCTTCGCGCCGTGCATGGGAAAACAACTTGACCGTCTGGATGTTGGTGTAGCTGTCGACGACGCGGCCGGTCATAGTCGAGCGCGCATTGGCCTGCGCCTCCCCGACCTTGCCCAGCTTCGGGATGATATAGCGCAACAACCCGATATAGCCGAGCAGCCAGACGCCGAGAGGTGCCGCCAGCCGCAAGTCGGCCGAGCCGACGATGAACAGCATGCCGAGGAAATAGACGATGACGTAATTGAGCACCTCGATCACCTTGATGACGCATTCGCGCACGGCGAGTGCCGTCTGCATCAGCTTGGTGGCGATGCGGCCGGCAAATTCGTCCTGGTAGAAGCTCATCGACTGCTTCAAGAGATAACGATGCACCTGCCATCGGATGCGCATGGGGTAGTTGCCCATCAGCGTCTGCTGGTTGAGCAAAGAATGCAGCCATACCGTACCCGGCAGCGCGAACAGCACGACGAAGGCCATGCCGGCGAGCTTCCAGCTCTCGGTCTGCAGGAAGGTTTCGCGGTTCTGCCCGGACAGCCAGTCGACGATGTGGCCCATGAAGCCGAACATCCACACTTCCGCGATGGCAATCGCCGTCACCAGCACCGCGTCGACGATGATGTATGGCCAGGCGCCGCGCGTATAATGCACGCAGAAGGCAACCAGCGTCTTCGGCGGCTCGACCGGTTCCGCTGCGGGGAACGGATCGAGCCTTCTTTCAAACCAGCTAAACATAGTGATGCTCACAAAACTGTTGTCCGCTCATGCGGCGCGGGAAAAATCCCCGGGGCGCTCCGCGTCCCCAGACCGTACGTCGGCGGGGACTGACGGCCCGGAATCACCCGGGCCATCGGTCCTGCTTCGCGCAATATAGGGACTTGCGGGCTTTTCACCGACAGAAGCGTTCGACTGAACTGACGGCACGCCGCCGCCAGTCCGGTTTTTCGCGCCCGGCCGTATCAGCCGGATGATCCGGCGCACCAGCGACGGCCGGCTGTGGTCGGGAACCGCACGCGAGAAATCGACATCCGGCAACATGCCGCGATGCGGACGCCGGCGCGTCTGCGCGTGAACCGCCGACGAATAGGTCTCGCCGACCAGCAACGCCCAGGTCGCCGTCTTGCGTTCGTGCAGGCTTCTTGAACCAGGTATCTTATAGGGATCGAACATCGGTCCGTCCTCCGTGTGAAAATAGACATAAAAAGGCGAAGCAATGTCGTGCGCCGGCATTCGGCCGGAGGCACGGATTGCATCCGTCGGGACACGAGGATAGGCCTCGGTCGCGACATGCTCAGCTGGGGCGCTTGGCCCCTTTAACCGGTTGAAAAACATCGCAGGATTCCTTCGAGAGCCGAAAATTGGGTTCGGCGGGAATCGGTGCGATCAGATCTAAGAAATCAGGTAAATCGTCGTACCGAAACCGCCGGAAGGCAGGTAAGCCCACGGGAGGGGCGCTGGATGTGCATGGTCATCATGAAATACCCCTCCATCGGTTCGGGTTGACAATGCGTGCGGTATAATCGACTTCGCAGAAAATGGCCACCCGCAGGTCCAGCAATTTCCAAAACCAGCCACCCGCTGTGGCCGATCTGCCACTTATTAGAAAGACGCGGAAATGAACCACCGTCTCCGCATCGCCCTCTACCAGCCTGACATCGCCGGCAACACCGGAACTATCCTGCGCTTCGCCGCCTGCCTCGGCCTTGGCGTCGACATCATCGAACCAGCCGGGTTTCCGCTCTCCGACAAAGCGCTCAAGCGTGCCGGGATGGACTACCTCGAAATGGCTGCCCTGACCCGCCATGTCGACTGGAACGCCTTCGAGGATTGGCGCAAGGGCGAAGCCTGCCGGCTGGTGCTGCTCACCACCAAAGCCGCGACCCCCTATGCGGGCTTCAGCTTCGCCCAAGGCGACATCCTGCTGTTCGGCCGCGAATCCGCTGGGGTGCCGGATCCTGTCCATCAGGCGGCGGATGCGCGGCTGACGATCCCGATGCAGCCGGGCACGCGCAGCATCAACGTCGCGCTGTCGGTCGCCATGGTCGCCGGTGAAGCCATCCGGCAGCTCGGCTAGACCCTTCAACGCGTTGTCGTCATCGCCAACGGCCGTTGCGTCTTGCATCATTCTCACCCAGGCGCACATCGCCTTCTCCTCAATTACCCTATCGACATTTCCTGGCTACAAGCTCAACTTAAGTTGAGGTCAAGCGGAAAATCGAGATGGCTCCGGTAAAGGAATTGACGGTCGGCCAGTTGGCCATGCGCAGCGGCGTGGCGGTGTCGGCGCTGCATTTCTACGAGGCGCGCGGGCTGATCCGCAGCCACCGCACGTCGGGCAACCAGCGGCGCTATGGCCGCGACGTGCTGCGGCGGGTGGCGATCATCCGGATCGCCCAGGAGGTCGGCATTTCGCTGGCCGAGATCGGCGCCGCACTTGAATCGCTCCCAGAAGGCCGCACCCCGACGCGCGAGGACTGGAACCTGTTGTCGACCGGCTGGCGCGACGACCTCGATCGCAAGATCACTCAGCTAAAGAAGCTGCGCGACGGCCTGACCGACTGCATCGGCTGCGGCTGCATGTCGATCGACAAATGCCCGCTGCGAAACAGGGAAGATCGCTTGAGTGCGCAAGGGCCGGGCGCAAGGCGACTGCTGGTGGGATCCTAATCCGCCGCCGGCAGCCGCCGTATCGTGAATTCTATGACGTCGCCCGGCCGTTCGAACCAGCTTTCGATCTCGGTCCAGTAGGCCTGCTTGGGAAAGCGTTCGAACCATTCCTTGGCTTTGAGCCGCGCATCGGGGCGCGGCAAGACAAAGGTCTCCCGCAAAAACCCGTCACGCGGCATGCGCTCGCGCTCGGCGCGTGAACGATCGAGCCTTTTCTTCAGGCCATGCAGCGGCGGTCTTGCCGGCGTGCGCATGAAAGAACTCCTGGGCCGAACCAGATGACACTTGACCCTTGCCCCTAAGAGATTAGGGATCGCGCCCGGAAAAGGCTAGTGCTCCGATTCCAACATTCGCCTTCCTAATCCCCAGTCGCCGTTGCGAACGTTGGAATCACAAGGACCACTAGCAAGTTTATGTTTCTGGTGGAGTTCTCGAATTTGACATTTGCGCCGTGCCCTGCGCCACGCTGTGTGCAAATCTCAAATTCACTCCACTAGGTCCTTTGTCGGCTGCGACCGGAGACAGCATTTTGGAACGACCAGAAATACCGGCAGGCCTGCCAGCCGACATCGAACAGAAGAAAATGAAGGCCAGGCTCTGGTTCGAGACGCTGCGGGAGCGCATCTGCACCACCTTCGAGCAGATCGAGCAGGACTTGACCGGTCCGCTGGCCGAATGGTCGCCCGGCCGCTTCGAAAAGACGCCGTGGGAACGAGACCATGGCAAGGGCGGCGGCGGCGCCATGTCCATGATGCGCGGCCGCGTCTTCGAGAAGGTCGGCGTCCATACTTCGACCGTCTATGGCGAATTCTCGCCCGAATTCAGGAAGCAGATGCCCGGCGCCGAGGAAGACCCGAGCTTCTGGGCATCAGGCATTTCGTTGATCGCGCATCCCTGGAACCCCAACGTGCCGGCCGTGCACATGAACACCCGCATGGTCGTGACGTCGCGCCACTGGTTTGGCGGCGGCGCCGATCTGACGCCGGTGCTCGACCGCAACCGCACGGAAGATCACCCCGACACGGTCGCCTTCCATCGAGCCATGCAGTTCGCCTGCGAGAAGAACGCTGCGATCGCCGACCACCCCAAATTCAAGGCCTGGTGCGACGAGTATTTCTATCTGCCGCACCGCCACGAGCCGCGCGGCGTCGGCGGCATCTTTTTCGACTGGCTGCATTCGGGGGAGGAGAAAGGCGGCTGGAATGCCGATTTGAACTTCGTCCAGGATGTCGGGCGTTCTTTCCTTGTCGTCTACGGACACCTGGTTCGCGCCCATTTCAACGAGAACTGGACCGACGACGACCGCGACGAGCAGCTCATTCGCCGCGGCCGTTACGCAGAATTCAACTTGCTTCACGATCGCGGCACCATTTTCGGCCTGAAGACCGGGGGCAATGTCGCCTCGATCCTGTCCAGCCTGCCGCCGGAGGTCAGGTGGCCGTAAACTATCGGTGAGCGCAACGTGAGCCACAATGGCGTCCCATTCGCCGAATCTTGGGGTGGAATGTGGCGCAGCGACTATCTTTTTCGTCTAATAGGCAGTTGGAATAAAGCGACTATTTGTCGTTTCCGGGCCGGGAAGCGCCGGCGGTTCCCTTGAGAGCAATGAAGGGTGTCGCGACACGACGCTACCGGACGGCCCTGAACAAGGCGGAGCATTTTCCCAAACGAATGCCCGCATTTTCCAGGAGTACTTACCATGCGAAAGCTCATTGTATCGGCAACCGCCGCTGCACTTCTCGCTTCCGGCTCGATTGCCTTTGCCGCGGTCAAGCACACCACGGGCACGGTCAAGACCTATGATGGCACGGCCATGAGCCTTGTTCTGGACGATGGATCCACCTTCACGCTGCCCCAGACCTTCAAGGATCCAGGCTTGAAGGCCGGCGAAAAGGTCCGCGTTTCCTGGGACATGAGCGGCAAGAACAAGGTTGCCGAGTCCGTCAAGATCGTGAAGTGATGGGGACAAGACCGAACGGTCTTGCCTTGGCTTAGCCTGACAAGAGGGGCGGAGCAGCGCTGCTCCGCCTTTTCGCACCCACGGCAACCAAAACCGTCGAACCGTGTTATGCTAGCTCCCCCGTGCGTGCCCCCGAAACCGACTGCTGTGACAGGGCGCGGAACAGAGATGGCGGAGCTTCGTGTGCCCATGAGAGGCACAGGCTCCAAGGAGGAAAAGGAGAAAACCCCATGAAGGAATTCCATTGCGGCTCGCTGGTTCCCGGCTGTGAGTGGCACACCCGTGCCGGTGAGGAAGCCGAGGTCATGCGCCGCGCCGTCGACCATATGCGCGAGACACATGGCGAAACGGTCATTCGCGAGACGATGATCGAGGCGATCCGCTCGCGCATCGAGAAAGTTCGCGACGCGGCCTGAGCAGTCCTATCTGGCCTTCAGGGCTTCCGCGGCGCGCTCCAGCAGCGCGTCGCGATCGAGCGCAAAGCCGGACCCGATCCATTCCTTTTCCAGGTTTTTCAGGATCGCACCGAGTATTGGCCCCGGCGACGCGCCAAGCGCCGTCAGATCGCCGCCCTTGACTGGGAACACCGGTTTTTCCCATTTCAGCGCAAAAGCGAGCAGGCGCGAAAACCCGCCGGCCTGAACCAGCGCGTCATTGTCCTCGAGAGCCCGCGCTCGCGCCGACGCCAGCGACAGCCGCAGGCGATCGAGAAAACCCTGGCGCTCGCCGGAATAGAGTTTCTTGGCCAGTTCCGCTTCGCTTGTCTTGGGCTCGACGGCAGCCGTCAGCGCCCAGTGGCGCAGGCGCTCCGCCTCAGTGGTCGAAAGTTTCAGCCGCTCGGCCAGTGTCTTCATCCTCGCCGCATCGGGCGGCACGATCGCCTCCAGCCTGAGCAGCGGGTCCGGCGCCCAGCCCAGATCCTTTTCTGTCTTGGTCAGCCCATGAATGGCATCGATGCCCCATTTCTCGCTTTCCGGCAGGGCGCTGGTGAGCACGCCGGCCTGGCGCATCCACAGCAAGGCGCGCGACGGATCTGGGGCCGATAACAACTTCTTCAGCTCGGACCAGATGCGTTCGGCCGAGAGATGGGCGAGACCGTCCTTGAGCCGGGCGCAGGCCTTCAATCCCTCGGCATCGGGCCGACCCTCGCCATACCAGGCGAAAAAGCGGAAGAAACGCAGGATGCGCAGATAGTCTTCGCGGATCCGCTGCTCGGCATCGCCAATGAAGCGCAGCCTTCGTGCCTCGATATCGCCGACGCCGCCGACCAGGTCGACCACCGTCCCGTCAGCCTCCGCATAGAGCGCGTTGATGGTGAAATCGCGCCGTTCGGCGTCGGCCTTCCAGTCGCGGCCGAACGACACTTTGGCGCGGCGGCCATCGGTCTCGATGTCGGCGCGCAGCGTGGTGACCTCATAGGGCGCGCCGCCGGCAATCACCGTGATCGTGCCGTGCTCGATGCCGGTCGGCACTGCCTTGAAGCCCGCCGCCTCGGCGCGGCGAACGGTTTCCTCGGGCAGGCAAGTGGTAGCAACGTCGATATCGGCGACCGGCTGCCCAATCAGCGCATTGCGCACCGCGCCGCCCGCGATGCGGGCTTCCTCGCCGCCCTGCGCCAGCACGGCAAGCAGCCGCTGGAGATGCTTTTCACCCAGCCAGTCGGCTCTGCCCGCCAGCGATATCGGATCACTCAAGCATAGAGCCTTTCATAGAGCGTGCGGATGATGCCGGCGGTGACGCCCCAGATGCGCTGGCCGCCATAGGGCATATCGTAGAAGAACCATTCCAGGTCGTTCCACATGCGGCTGTCCCTGGTGTGGTTGGCCGGATCCATCAGGAACGAAAGCGGCACTTCGAAGGCGGCGTCGACCTCGTCGGAATTGAGCGACAGCGTAAAACCGGGCTCGACGATCGCCAGCACCGGCGCGATGCGATAGCCGCTGCCGGCGACATAATCGGGCATGCGGCCGATGATCTCGATGCGGTCCTGGCCGAGCCCGATCTCCTCGAAGGTTTCGCGCAAGGCCGCTGCTTCCGGGGTCGCATCGGTGGGATCAATGGTGCCGCCGGGAAAAGCCACCTGCCCCGAATGGCTGCGCAGTTTTTCCGCCCGCTTGGTCAAAAGCACGGTCGCATCGCGTCCATGATCGACGACCGGGATCAGCACTGCGGCGTCGCGCAGCGCTTTGAGCTGCGTCAACCGTGGATGGCCGGGGTTGAAGCGATGATCGCCATAATCGTCGCCGGCATGGGCTTCAGCTTGCGCCGCGACCCGCGCGCGAAAATCCGCTGTGGAAAACGGCGGCGGCCTCACCTGATCCATCATGCGCTCAGCCGCTTCAGTTTTTCCGCCGGCATGATCGGATAGATTTCGCCTTTCGAGCGCACGGCAAACATCGTCTTGCCGCCGATATCGATCTCCTCGCCATGCTCGACCAGTTCGTACATCACCGGCCGCGCCACCAGCGCTTCCAGCCTCCCGCGCACCAGCACATAGGGCTTCAGGCCGCCGGTCTCGTTCTCGTCGACGAAGCGCAGCGGATGGCCAGGTCCGGCCTCGACGACATCGCCGACATTGGTGCGGAAAGTGATGGTCTGCTCGGCGCCGGCGCCGGAAACATCCATTTCAACCGCGATGAAAGGCGCGTCCACGACGCGGATGCCGACCCGTTCGACCGGCGTCACCAGATAGGTCCTGCCATCCTCGTCCTTGCGCAGCACGCTGGAAAACAGCTGCACCAGCGGCATGCGGCCGATCGGCGTGCCGAGATAGAACCACGTTCCGTCTTGTTTGATCTCCATGTCGAGATCGCCGCAAAAGTCGGGATTCCAGCGCTCCACCGGCGCCGCGCCCTTGCCGGCGCGAGCCGCACGCGAGATCAACGCTTCGAGACCGCGCGCCTCGGTTGCGGCAGCAAGGCTGTGTTCGCGATGTTCGGAGCGTTCCGTCATGGTCACGAAATAGTCACTGTTGTTCCGCTTGTCAGCCTAAGTCTGTGATTTAAATTCATTCGTAGGCGCCAGGCGAAGCCGAATCGCGGCATTCTAAGGCACTACAGTGCAAGCCGGTACTTCCAGCACAAGGATCGATGCGGCATGAGCGTAATGGTCAAGGAAAGCCCAATCAGCGAAAAGGACATGATCGCCCAGGCCGAGACGGCGCTGGCCGATATTTCCAGGGTGCGCGACGGCGTCGGCCGCGTCATTTTCGGCCAGGAAGTGGTGGTCGAGCGCACGCTGGTGGCGCTGCTTGCCGGCGGCCATGCGCTGCTGGTCGGCGTGCCCGGCCT
This sequence comes from Mesorhizobium sp. M0802, assembly GCF_040320115.1. Lineage (NCBI taxonomy): Bacteria > Pseudomonadati > Pseudomonadota > Alphaproteobacteria > Hyphomicrobiales > Phyllobacteriaceae > Mesorhizobium > Mesorhizobium sp. M0802. The sequence continues at coordinate 102,298 of NZ_JAMYOY010000001.1, read as the reverse complement.
TGCCAAGACCAAGCTGGTCGAAACGCTCGGTGTCGTGCTCGGCCTCGATTCGCGCCGCATCCAGTTCACACCCGACCTGATGCCGTCGGACATTCTCGGCTCAGAGGTGATGGAACAGGACGAGGCCGGCAAGCGCTCCTTCCGCTTCATCTCCGGCCCGATCTTCGCGCAATTGCTGATGGCCGACGAGATCAACCGCGCCTCGCCGCGCACCCAGTCGGCGCTGCTGCAGGCGATGCAGGAATATCACGTCACCATCGCCGGCATTCGCCACGACCTGCCCGCACCCTTCCATGTACTGGCGACGCAAAACCCGCTGGAGCAGGAAGGCACCTATCCCCTGCCCGAAGCGCAGCTCGACCGCTTCCTGATGCAGGTCGACATCCTTTATCCCGAAATCGAGGCCGAGCGGCGCATTCTGCTCGAAACCACCGGCATCGAGGACGCCAAGGCGCAAAACGTCCTGCAGCCGGCGCGGCTGAGGGAAATCCAGACGCTGATCCGCCGTATGCCGGTGCCCGAAAGCGTCGTCGACGCCATCCTCAAACTGGTGCGTTCGGCGCGTCCCGGCCAGGGCAATGCCGAGACCGACAAGCATGTCGCCTGGGGTCCCGGCCCGCGCGCCAGCCAGGCGCTGACGCTGTGCGCCCGTGCGCGCGCGCTTTATGACGGGCGGCTGGCGCCGTCGGTGGACGACATCCGCGCGCTGGCCGAACCGGTGCTGCAGCACCGCATGGCGCTGACCTTTGCCGCCCGCGCCGAGGGCACGACCGTGCGCGACGTGGTAGCGAAACTGGCCAAAGGAATCTGATGGCGCGTATCGGCGAAGTCCAGGCACCGGCAGCGACGCGCGACGCGCTCGCCAGGGGCCGGTTGCGGGCTTCGCTGGTGCCGGACCTGCTGGTCGAGGCACGCCGTATCGTCAATACGGTAATTGCCGGCTGGCATGGCCGCCGCAAGCGCGGCATCGGCGAGAATTTCTGGCAGTTCCGCCCCTATGTCGAAGGCGATTCCTCGCGCATCGACTGGCGCCGTTCGGCCCGGGACGACCACACCTATGTGCGCGACCGCGAATGGGAAGCAGCCCACACGGTGTGGCTTTGGGCCGACCCATCGCCCTCCATGCTCTACAAATCGACTGGCGCCAGCGTTTCCAAGGAATCGCGCGCGCTGGTGCTGGCACTGGCCATGGCCGAATTGCTATCTCGCAGCGGCGAGCGCATCGCCTGGCCCGGCCTGACCGATCCGTTCACCGCCCGCAACGGCGCCGAGCGCATCGCGGCGCAATTGATGCACGCCGCCGACCCGCCGGCAAAGCCTGACCTGTCCGCCATCCGCCGCTTCTGCGACATCGTCGTCGTCAGCGATTTCCTCGACCCGGTCGAGGAGACCATGGAATGGCTCGATGTGCTGGCGCGGCATGGCGTGCGTGCGCATCTGATCGAGGTTGCCGATCCGGCGGAGGAGACCTTTCCCTATGCCGGCCGCACCGAATTCACCGATCCCGAGACCGGCGACAAGCTGACCGCCGGCCGCGCCGAAATGCTCGGCGACGAATATCGCCTGCTCTACACCGCCCGCCGCCAGGAGCTGGCCAGCTGGTGCAAGCGCCTCGGCTGGAGCTATACCGTCAACCACACCGACCGCCTCGCTTCCGAGGCGCTGGTGCGCATCCACATGGCGATGACCGCCGATGGCGCATTCGTGGGAAGGGCCGGCGCATGAGCTGGCTGCCGCTCTCCTTTGGCGCTCCCATGGTGTTGTGGGGCCTGCTGGCGCTGCCGGTGATCTGGTGGCTGCTCAGGCTCACACCACCCAAGCCGCAGTCCGAAATGTTTCCGCCGCTGAAGATCCTCGCTCGCGTGCTGAAGCGCGAGGAAACGCCGCAGCAGAGCCCGTGGTGGCTGACGCTGCTGCGGCTGTTGATGGCAGCCCTTGTCGTCGCCGCTTTGGCCGAACCCGTTTTCAATCCGCGCGAAAAATTGCCGGCCGAGGGCGCCGCCCTGGCGCTCGTCATCGACAATGACTGGGCGAGTGCCGCCGACTGGGGCAAGCGCGTCGCCACCGCCCAGCGGCTGATCGCCGATGCCGGTTCGAACGGCGTACCGGTCGTCATCGCCTTCACGGCCGAAAAGCCGAACGCCGAGATCGGCCCCTTCGATGCGGCGGCTGCCCTCGACCGGCTGCGCGCCGCCAAGCCGAGGCCGATCCCGACCGACCGACCCGCTGTCTATGCCCGCGTCGCCGGCGTGCTGGAAGCCTTGCCCGGCGCCAGCGTTGCCGTTCTCGCCGACGGCCTTGCGGCAAAGGGCGACGAGGCCGCCTTCAACACACTGCTGTCGAAAAATGCCGCCCGTGTCGTCTGGGCCAATTCCGACCGGCTGGCGCTGACTGGGCTCACCGGCGCCGAGAACGAGGTCGACGGCTTCGCCCTGACCGCCATTCGCGCGCCCGGCGATCCGGCGCCGGCACAAGTCACAGCCGGCGCCTTCGACGACAAGGGCCGCCGCATCGCCGACGCGACGCTGACCTTCGCGCCGGGTGAGACCACCGCCACCGGCACGATGGCGGTGCCGTTCGAACTGCGCAACGACTTCGCCTCGATCGCGCTCGACGGCGAACGCCAGGCAGGTGCGGTGCGCGTGCTCGACGAAAGCTCCAAGCGCCGCCGCGTCGGACTTTTATCGCAGGCCGAGGCCGACCAGGCGCAGCCGCTTCTGTCGCCGCTCTATTACATCAGGCGCGCGCTGCAGCCTTTCGCCGATCTGGTCGAACCGTCGAGCGTCGATCTCGCCGACGCCATCCCGCAGCTTCTCGACCAGAAACCGGCGATGATCGTCATGGCCGATATCGGTACCATTCCGCCGCAGGTCCATCAGCGGCTGGTCGACTGGGTCGACAATGGCGGCACGCTGGTGCGCTTTGCCGGTTCGCGGCTGGCCGCCGCCGGCAATGACGATGATCTGTTGCCGGTCAGGCTGCGCACCGGCGAGCGCTCGCTTGGCGGCGCGCTGTCATGGACAACGCCGCAAGCGGTGACCGAATTCCCGAAGAACGGCCCGTTCGCCGACCTCGCACCGCCGGCCGAGGTCACGGTGAGCCGGCAGGTGTTGGCCGAACCGACCCCGGACATCGTCGAGCGCACCTGGGCAACCCTTGCCGATGGCACCCCGCTGGTGACCGGGTTGAAGAAGGGCAAGGGCACGCTGGTTCTGTTCCACATCACCCCGGAAGCGACATGGTCGACGCTGCCGATCTCCGGCAGCTTCGTCGAGATGCTGCGGCGCATCGTGCAGCTGTCGCGCAACCAGGGTGCGGCGGTCGCCAACGCCGAAGCCGCTGCTACGTCGCTGGCGCCTTATCGCATGATAGCCGCCGACGGCACTTTGGTGCCGCCGACGCCGGACGCACGACCGCTGGTCCCCGGCGCCGGCTCGCTGCCGGTGACGTTCGAGAACCCGCCCGGCCTCTATGGCTCGGAAACCGGCGTTTTCGCCCACAATCTGCTCGACCCGGCCACCGCCTTCGCGCCGCTGGTGCGCCCGCAATTCACAGTGCCGGTGACCAATATCCAGTACGCTTTCGATGAATCGCGCGACCTCAAGGGATCGCTGGTCACAGCGGCACTTGTGCTTATGCTGCTCGACACGCTGGCGGTGTTCTGGATGGGCGGGCTGATGTCGCGCCGACCGCGCCGCGCCCGATCGGCCGCAGCAACGACGGCTGCGCTGCTGCTTGGCCTCGGCATGCTGTTTGGCCATGCCGACCTCGCCCGCGCTGACGACGCCAAGCCCGGCGATGCCGCCGCTATCGAGGACATTGCCAAGACCCGCATCGCCTATGTGCTGACCGGTGTGCCCGGTGACGATTCGATCAGCCGCGCAGGGCTCGAAGGCTTGACCCGCTTCCTGATCGAGAAGACCGCGCTCGAGCCGGGCGCGCCGGCGGGCGTCGATATCTCGAAGGACGAGCTTTCCTTCTATCCGCTGATCTACTGGCCGATCGATCCCTCCGCGCCGATGCCGAGCCAAGCCGCGATCGCCCGCATCGACGCCTATATGCAGCAGGGCGGCACGGTGCTGTTCGACACGCGCGACCAGTTCGCCAACGGCATCGGTGCGGATTCGGCGAGCCCGGCGACGGAACGGTTGCGCGACATTCTCGGCAATCTCAACGTGCCGCCGCTGGAGCCGGTGCCCGCCGACCATGTGCTGACCAAATCCTTCTTCATCCTGCCCGAATTTCCCGGCCGCTTCTCCGGCAGCCCGCTCTGGGTGGAAGCCTCGCTCGAGGCCAGCAATGCCGAGAATCGGCCGGTACGCGTCGGCGACGGCGTCTCGCCGATCCTGATCACCGCCAATGATTTTGCCGGCGCCTGGGCCGTCGACGAGAATGGTGACCCGCTTTTGCCGACCGTGCCATCGGATCCGATGCAGCGCATCTATGCGCTGCGCGCCGGCGTCAACATCATGATGTACATGCTGACCGGCAACTACAAATCCGACCAGGTGCACGTGCCGATCCTGCTCGAACGGCTGGGGCAGTAGAATGGCGGTATTGGCTAATTTCGTCTCGATCCTGTCTGGCGCCGGCGGCGCAGCCTCACCCTCCTCCTTGTGGGGAGGGTCGGCTCGCTGCCGCAGCGAAGCGAAGACAGTGAGCCGGGGTGGGGGTGCAGCGCTAGCGCTCTGTCGCCTACCCCCACCCCGCTCCGCTACGCGGATCGACCCTCCCCACAAGGGGGAGGGTAAACGATGAACTGGTCGATTTCCTTCGAACCGCTGCTGTCCTGGCCCTTGCTGGCTTTGGTGCTCGCACCGCTGCTGGTGCTGGCGGCTGTCGGCTTGTGGTTTCGCCAGCGCGGCGCGATCTTCCGCATCGCGGCGCTGATTGCGCTGGGCGCAGCACTCCTCAATCCGGTTTTCCTGGATGAGGAGCGCGAGGCGCTGAAGAGCGTCGTTGCCGTCATCGTCGACCGCAGCCAGAGCCAGGATATCGGCGACCGGACCAAACAGACCGACGAAGCGCTTGCCGGTTTGCAGCAGCGCCTTGGCCGCTTCAAGCAGTTCGACGTCCGCGTCGTCGAGGCCGGCAAGTCGGAAGCCGCCGACGAGCGCACCGAGACCAAGCTTTTTGCAGCGCTTGAAGGCGCCTTCCGCGACGTGCCGCCCTCGCGCATCGGTGGCGCCATCATGATCACCGATGGCGAGGTGCATGACGCGCCGGCCGCCCCCGACTTCAATGCGCCGCTGCACGCGCTGATCACCGGCAACGAGCACGAGAAGGACCGCCGCATCCGCTTCGAGAACGCGCCGCGCTTCGGCCTCGTCGGCAAGCCGCTCGACATGACCTACCGCGTCATCGCCACCGACGGCGAAACCGGCCCGGTCGATGTCCGCGTCTCGGTCAATGGCGAGCAGGTCGCGGTCGAAGAGGCGACCATCGGCCAGGCGATGCCGCTGCAGGTGACCATCCCCGGCGCCGGCCGGAACATCGTTGAACTCTCCATCGACCGCGAGCCGGGCGAACTGACCGACGCCAACAACCGCGCCATCGCGCTGATCGACGGCATCCGCGAGAACTTGCGCGTGCTTTTGGTTTCCGGCGAACCGCATGCCGGCGAGCGCACGTGGCGCAATCTGCTGAAATCCGACGCCTCGGTCGATCTCGTCCATTTCACCATTTTGCGGCCGCCGGAAAAGCAGGACGGCACGCCGATCAACGAACTGTCGCTGATCGCCTTCCCGACCCGCGAGTTGTTCGTCGAGAAGATCAAGGATTTCGATCTCATCATATTCGACCGCTACCAGCACCGCGACGTGCTGCCGATCCTCTATTACGACTACATCTCCGAATACGTCGAAAAGGGCGGCGCGCTGCTGATCGCCGCCGGGCCGGAATATGCCGGCGACTCCTCGATTGCCCGCACCCCGCTAATGTCGTCGCTGCCGGCAATGCCGACCGGCGAAGTCATCGACAAGGCCTTCTATCCGCGCCTCACCGATCTCGGCCAGCGCCATCCGGTGACGCGCGGCCTCGACGGCTCGGCGACCGAGCCGCCGCGCTGGAGCCGCTGGTTCCGCACCATCGGCGTGCAGAACCCCGAAGGCGAAGTGGTGATGAAGGGCGCCGACAACCGCCCGCTGCTTCTGCTCGATCATAAGGGCGAAGGCCGCGTCGGCATGCTTCTGTCCGATCAGGGCTGGCTATGGGCGCGCGGCTTCGAGGGTGGCGGGCCGCATGTCCAGCTTTACCGCCGCATCGCCCACTGGCTGATGAAGGAACCTGAACTCGAGGAAGAGCGGCTGACCGCCGACGGCCGCGGCATGATGCTGGAAATCCGCCGCCAGACGATGAGCGACGATCCCGGCCCGGCGCAGGTGATCACCCCTTCGGGCAAGGCGCTGATCGTCAAGCTGGAGAAGTCCGAACCCGGCGTTTTCCTGGGCAGCATCGAGACCAAGGAGATCGGCCTCTACCAGATCGGCAATGGTGACCTGACCGCACTCGCCCATGTCGGCCCGGTCAACGCGCCGGAATTCTCCGACGTCGTCTCTACCGAGGACCGCTTGAAGGCTCCGACTGAGGCCACCGGCGGCAGCGTGCGCCGGCTGGCGGCCTCCTCCACCCTTGGCCAGCTCACCGGCAGCGTCGCCCTGCCCTCCATCGTCCCGGTCCGCGCCTCCGGTGCGGCCTCGGGCGCAGACTGGATCGGCCTGCGCAGCACCGACGACAGCGTGCTCAAAGCCGTCTCGCGCGTACCCCTGTTCGGCGGCTTCCTCGGCCTTTGCCTGCTGCTGCTGGCCATGGGCGCGATGTGGTACAGAGAGGGAAGGTAAGGATCCCTTCTCCGTCACTATACGGGGAGAAAGACGCTCAACCTACTCCTCCGGCTCCGTCGTAAACAGCAGCGGGTACCCCTTGGCCTTGGCCGCGTCGACGGCCCGTGTCGCCTTGGTCTCGGCGACATCCCTGGTGAAGACGGCAACGACGCAAACGCCGAGCCGGTGCGCGGTGATCATCACCCGGTTAGCCTGGTCTTCGCTGAGCTTGAACTCGCCCTTCAGCACCGTCACCACGAATTCGCGCGGCGTAAAATCGTCATTGATGAGGATGACCTTGTAGAGCTTCGGCCGCTCGGTCCGCGGCTTGGTCTTGGTGCGGGGTTTGGAACTGATTTCAGGCATCGGGAACCGGTATCGCGCGAGGGGTCGCTCTCACTTTGTCATGGGGGAAAGCCGTCGTCCATTTTGATCGGCGCGCCAAACCGGCTTCCCGGAAGTGCTGCCGTTCACAAATTTAGGAACTGTACGCTGCGGTTCAACGGCTCTGGCGATCGGCGACGCGACGAGCCTGGAATTGCCGTGCGCTGGATGCCGCATCCGGCCTTGATCCGGCCGCCTTGTATTCGACCCAGGCGACCGCGAGCCAGCCGAAGAAGCAGGCCAGCGCCGCGCCGGTGATCACGGTAAGCAGCAGGCTTTGCCATGGTGTGATGTATTGCCAGCTGCTGGAGATTGCCGGTGCAAACAGCGACGGCTCCGTGCGCCCGCTCACCGGATCGGGCACCGGGCTGGCGGTGAACTGGATCAGCACCCTGACCATTGCCGAGGCCACAAGGCCGCCGATGGCCATCGAGCGCAGAATGGATGAAAGCCGCTTCTTCATGCGGGCTATCCTACCGGACCGGCATTGCAAACGGGTTAAAGTCCTGGGTGGCCGGCACCCATCAACGGGTAATCATGCTCTCACACGACAAGGCCGCTCCAGCCGGGGGTGCTGGAGCGGCCTTGTTACAGACAAGCCTGTTGGCTGTCTGGATCAGGCCTTCGGGGCGTCCGTCTTGACGACCTTCTTCGCCTTCTTGTGCTTCTTGACGGGCTTCTTGGCGACGACCTTCTTCACCGGGGGCTTGGCGGTCGTGGTCGCCGGAGCGGTGGTCGTGGAAGCAGCCGGAGCAGCGGTCGTGGTGGCAGCGGCATTGCCCAGAGCCGGCATTGCGAAAGCGAGAACGACGGCGAGACCGGTGGCGGAGAGGATGGACTTTTTCATGGCTTCATTTCCTTCTTTGTGCGGGTCGAGTTTCGAGTGTCACTGAGCCGGGTCGATCGGTGTCACTCCAAGCAGCTTCAAAGCGTTCGCGAGCATCCGGATACCCTGTGCCTGTTTCTTGTTGGCGCAGAACCGGTTTCCCTTTCTTTGCAGTGCTTTCGCCGCGGTGACCTGCGTTGCCGCGGCACGGGTTTCGAGGGCTTCGTCTACCTGGCGATTAAGATCGATGCAGCGCTCGCTCCTTGTGATCGGCGTCACCTTTGCGGTTGTGGCTCCGACCGCGGCTGTGACGAGCGGAATGCTGAGCAGCGCACCCATCAAGCTGATCGTGAACCTGTGCATTGGTGATGTCCGTTACTCCGGAGACTTCGCGTCGCAGCCGATGTCCTGACCGCCACGGCACCCTTATGCCCTTGATTTTTTTCGGGAGTTTTTCCGGACTATAGAATTTTGTTTCTGGATTGTTTCTGGCAAATCGGCTTTGCGGGCGATCATCGCCGCTGGCCAACATGTGGCCAGAATTCTATCGTGTGGGTGACGCCACAGAAGCAGACTCAGAAGGCAGCCGCCGACCGGCCGCCAGCAATGACAGGATCGCCGTGAAATCCGATGCGCACATACTGATCGTCGACGACGACAAGGGCATTCGCGACCTGCTTCAGGAATTCTTCCAGAAGCGCGGCCTGCGCACCACGGTTGCCGCCGACGGCGTCGAGATGGAAGACATACTGCGCCGCACGCAGGTAGACCTGATCGTGCTTGATGTGATGCTGCCGGGAAAGAGCGGGCTGGAGCTCTGCCGCGACCTGCGCGCCGGCTACTCGACGCCGATCATCATGCTGACGGCGGTGACCGAGACCACCGACCGCGTCGTCGGCCTGGAGATGGGCGCCGACGACTATGTGCCCAAACCCTTCGATCCGCGCGAGCTGCTGGCCCGCATCCGCGCCGTTTTGAGGCGCAATGGTGCTGCTGAGCCGAAGCGCGCCACCACCAAGCAAATCTACCATTTCGCCGGCTGGACGATGGACTGCTCGCGCCGGCGGCTGATGGCGCCGGGCGATGTCAGGGTCGAGCTGACGATGGCGGAGTTCAACCTGTTGCAGACCTTCGTCAAAAGCGCGCAGCGCGTGCTCACCCGCGACCAGCTCATCGAGCTTTCCGGCGGTGACAGCGACTATTCCTTCGATCGCAGCATCGACATCCTGGTCAGCCGCCTCAGGCGCAAGATGGAAGACGACCCCAAGACGCCGAAACTGATCCTGACCGTGCGCAGCGGCGGCTACCAGTTCCTGCCCGAGACCACCTCTGAATGAGACGTTTCCTGCCGCAAACCCTGCCGGTCTGGGTCTTGCTCATCGTCATTGCCGGCCTGCTGATCAGCCAGGTCGCTACGCTCTATATCGTCTCGCGCGATCGCGCCGTCGCCAATGACGAGGTCGATCTCTACCGGCTTAACGACCGCGCCTATTCGCTGGTGCAGCTGATGCATGACGACACGCCGGAGCAGCGCAAGCTGACGGCCTCCGGTCTGTTCAACGCCACCTATGCGCTGACCGTGTCGGACACGCCCGCGGTCACCTCGTCGATCGCCGGCGACGACGAACTGGCCGAACTCGAGGACATCCTGGTCGGGCGGCTGTCGAAATTCGGCATCACCGACGCCCGCGTCCGGCGCGATCCGGCAACCCAGGCAGCCAACGCGCCTGGCGGTGTGGCCGTGACCAAGGATGTCGGCGCGGTGGAGCGTGACCTGTTATCGCTGGCGGCCAGCTTCGCCCAGAGCGACAAGCTGACGGCATCTGTCCGCTTCGCCGACGGCCAATGGCTGAATTTCACCGAGCCCAACACGCCGGTCGGACCGATATTGAGCTTCGACAGCCTGCCGCTCTATTCGCTGATAGCGGCCCTGGTGGTGATCATGTCGATCTGGTCGCTGCGCCGGCTGACGGCGCCCTATCGGATGATGGAAACGGCGGTCAACCGGATCGGCACGGATCTGAAGAGCCCGCCGATCGCCGAGACCGGCAGCCGCGAAATCCGCGCCGCGGCCAAAGCCGTCAACGCCATGCAGGTCCGGCTGCGCGACTATGTCGAGGACCGCGAACATCTGGCCGCCGCGCTCGCCCACGATCTGCGCACGCCGCTGACCCGCATGCGGCTGCGCCTCGAACTGTTGCGCAGATCGACCGCGCGCGAGGCGCTGGCCCACGACCTCGCCGACATCGAGAGCATCGCCAGCTCCGTCATCGACTTCGCCACCTTCGAAGTCACCGAGGAGAAGAGCGAGCGGATCGATTTCTGGTCGCTGGTGGAATCGATCGCCGACAGTTTCGAGGACGTCACGTTCGACCATGACGGCGCCAGGCCGCGTGGCATGATCTGCATGGCGCGGCCGGTGGCGCTCAAGCGCTGCGTCAACAATCTGGTCCAGAATGCCGTGACCTACGGCAAGAAAGCCCATGTCAGCCTGCGGCAGTCGGACGGCACGGTCACGCTGGTTATCCGCGACGAGGGGCCGGGCATACCGCAGGCGCAGCTCGACCAGGTGTTCGGTTCCTTCGTGCGGCTGGAGCAATCGCGCAACCGACAGACCGGCGGTCTCGGGCTAGGCCTGACCATTGCCCGCAACATTGCGCGTGCCGCCGGCGGCGATGTCAACCTGTCCAACCATCCTCGCGGCGGCCTGCTGACGGAGCTCAGCCTGCCGCTGGCGGCATAAGGCAGCAGACTAGCGTCTCGATGGGCACCGGGGGTGGATCAACCAACCCAACCTTGCAATAGTGCGGCCGCTCGAGCAGGAGGAGATCGCCGCATGTTTTACGCCATCCTGGCCTATCACGTCGAACAGACCATCCAGTCCCTGACGCCGCAGCAGGATGCGGCGCTGATGCACGACCTGCTCGAAGTCAACGCCAGGCTGACCCGCGAAGGCAAGCTTGGGCCGGCGGCAAGACTGGGCGCGACCGCCGAGGCCGTCACGCTGCGCGGTCCGGGCGAAGGTTTCGTCATCGACGGGCCGTTTGCCGAGACCAAGGAACAATTGCTGGGTCTTTATGTCCTCGACTGCGCCACGCAGGAGGCGGCGATTGCGGCTGCGCGCGACTTGCGCCGCGTGAATCCCTCGGCAGTCTACGAAATCCGGCCGATCACATTTTACCTTCCCGGCGTGACGTTTCCCGCTACGGAGGGCGATTTAAAGGAGGCCGCCAGCGGCTGAGAACTACCCCATGGCCGGTCAGGCAGAAGCGATCTCGTTGCCCAGGCGGACCGTTTCGGCGACGAGAAGGTCGAGATCCTCGCGCCGGGTCCGGTGGTTGTTGATCGCCACCCTGAGGCAATGCCGGCCTTGCACCGTGGTATCGGAAATGGCGGCGGTTCCGTCTTCCTGCAGCCTCAGCATGATCTCGGTGTTGAGCGCTTTCGCGCGCTCGCCATCGAGACCATCCGCGCGATAGCGGAAGCAGACGATGTTGATGCTGGTCGGCGCCGTCAGTTCGAGCGCTGGTTCGGCCGCGATCAGCCCGGAGAGATACTGCCCCTGCGCAATGTTCTGGTCGATCAGGCGGCCGAATTTTTCGACGCCGTGTTCTCGCAACGCCATCCACACTTTGAGTGCCTTGAAGCCGCGTGACGTCTGCAGGCCATAATCGTGCAGCCATTGGCCGGAGGCGAGGCCGCGCGGTGTCGACCCCAGATATTCCGGCGTCACCGCGAAGGTCTTGCGATGCGCCGAGGCATCCCTGACCAGCGCGCAGCCTGCCTCGAACGGAGCGTGCAGCCATTTGTGGGGTCGAGCGCGATGGAATCGGCCCATTCGATGCCGGCGACACGACGCGCATTCTCGGGCGCGATCGCGATCAGCGCGCCGATGCAGCCGTCGACATGGAACCAGAGATCCTCCTCATGCGCCAGCTTGGCCAGTGCCTGCAGATCGTCGATGGCGCCGGTGTTGACAGTGCCGGCATTGCCGATGATGCAGGCCGGCTTGAACCCGGCCGCGCGATCTTCCGATATCGCAGTCCTCAAACCTTCAATGTCGATGCGCAGGCCGGTGTCGCTGGCAATGCGGCGCAGCGCCTTGTTGCCGAGACCGAGCGCTTCCATCCCCTTGCGGTGACAGGAATGGACCTGGTCCGAGCCATAGAAACGCAACGGCTTTTCGATGGCGGCAACGCCGTGCTCGCGCACGTTGATGCCGGCCTTGGTGTTGCGCGCCACGGTCAGCCCGATGATGTTGGCCATCGAACCGCCGCTGACCAGCGTGCCGCTGGCCGAAGCCGGCATGCCCATCATCTGCTTGCACCAGTCGACCACCTGGCCGTCCATCAGGGCGGCGGCATGGTTGCCGCCGCCGAGATTGGAGCCCTGGATTGCCGCCAGGAAATCGCCGATCGCGCCGGTAAAATTGCTCGACCCCATATACCAGGACCAGAAGCGCGGATGGATGTTGCCCATCGGATAGGGCATCACCTTGTCCACGACATCGCCATAGATGTCGGCAAGCGGGGTCGGCGATTGCGGCAGCGAGGCGGTGAAGAAATCCCTCACATCTCCAGGCATCTCCTGCCACACCGGCCGTTGCCTGACATCGCGCAGGTAAGCGACGGCATCGTCAACGATCCGATGCGACAGGCTTTGCATATCGGCCCAGTCCGAGGGGTCAAGCGTTTCCTCGGTACTGGTAGCCGAGTGTCCAGGCATCGCGTCCATGCAATTTGCTCCCGCGTCATCATGCCGGGAACTGGCAACCGGGCGTCGAGAGCGAGAGAGCAAGCTCTTCCGCATTCATCTCGGCCTCGATGCCGTCGAACAAAGGCGTGGTCATGTAGCGTTCACCGGTATCGGGAAGCATGCACAGGATCACCGATCCGGCCGGTGCCGTGCCGGCGATCTGGCGCGCCACGGCAAAAGCCGAACCGCCGGAAATGCCGGTGAAGATGCCTTCCTGCTGCGCCAGCGCCTTGGCCCATTTCATGCCCTCCGGCCCGGCGATCGGCATCACTTCGTCATAGAAGTTGCCATCGATGGCCTCCTGCAGGACGTGCGGGATGAAATCCGGCGTCCAGCCCTGGATCGGGTGCGGTTCGAAAGCCGGATGGCTGGCGGCCGGCGCTCCGCCGGCGCCACGCATCTGCGGCTTGCCGCTGCCGACAAGCTGCGCGTTGGCCGGTTCGGTGAGCACGATCCGGGTCTCAGGCCGCTCGCGGCGCAGCACCCGCGCCACGCCGGCGACGGTGCCGCCGGTGCCGTAGCCGGTGACGAAATAGTCGAGCCGCGAGCCGGCGAAATCGTTGACGATCTCGCGTCCCGTAGTTGCTTCATGGATGTCGGCGTTGGCCTTGGTCTCGAACTGGCGGGCCAGGAACCAGCCATTGGCTTCGGCCAGTTCCACCGCCTTCTTGTACATGCCGAAGCCTTTCTCGGCGCGCGGCGTCAGCACCACCTTGGCGCCCAGCATCCGCATCAGCTTGCGGCGCTCGACCGAGAAACTGTCGGCCATCGTCACCACCAGCTTGTAGCCCTTCTGCGCACAGACCATGGCAAGACCGATGCCGGTGTTGCCGCTGGTCGCCTCGACGATGGTCTGTCCCGGCTTGAGCGCGCCGGTGCGTTCACCTTCCTCGATGATGTTGAGCGCCAGCCGGTCCTTCACCGACGCCGCCGGATTGAAGAACTCGGCCTTGACGTAGATGGTGGCGTGCGCCGGTCCGAGATTATTGACGCGGATGACCGGCGTGTCGCCGATGGTGTCGAGAATGCTGTCGAACAGGCGGCCGCGGCCGGCCGTGGTTCTGATTTTCTGCTGATGCAACATGGTAGACTCCTGGTTCTTGCTCACGGGCCGGTTACACACCGGCGGTTTGGGCGGCGAGATTTCGACACCTTGCCGCACTACAGGTCCTTGACGTGCGGCAGTGTGGTAAACACCACATTCGGCGCACAAATTTTGCGAGCCGGGTGCACTTTGTCGTGCTCGGTGGTAAAGCAGGGGCCGGCAGGTCAGCGTGGGAGCAGGCGTGGTATCTGGCGTGGAATCGAGCCTGGCGAGCAGCCATCAAGGTGTTGTCGTGCGCCTGTTTGGGCCGCCGACGATTGCGCGCGACGGCGTCCCGGTGGTCTTGCCGGCATCGCGCAAGCTGCGCGCGCTGCTGGCCTATCTGGCGCTGGCGCCCCATCCGGTCGGACGTGGCAAGCTCTGCGAGTTGCTGTGGGATGTTCCAAATGATCCGGGGTGAGCTTCGCTGGTGCCTGAGCAAGCTGCGGGCCGCGCTCGACGAACCGGGCCGCTGCAGAATCGAAACATCGGGCGATACGATCGCGCTCGATCTCGACGGCATCTCAGTCGACGTGCTGGATGTCGCGGCGGCGGCTGCCGCAGGCATCGAAACGCTCGAGCCGACGCGACTGCAGTCGGTCTCCGACCTGTTCGTCGGCGACTTCCTCGAAGGGCTGGAGATCGACCGAAGCCCTCTCTTCAACAGCTGGCTGACCGCGCAGCGCCGCCGTTTCGGTTCCTGCCACGCGGCTATACTGGAACATCTGGTCAAGACGCTGCCGGCCGATTCCGAAGCCGTCTCCGCCCATCTCGAAAAATGGCTGGAGCTGACCCCGTTCGACAGCTGCGCCCACATCGCACTCCTGGTGAGGCTGGCGCGGCGCGGCCAGTTCCGTGCCTGCGAGGACCATCTTGCCGCAGCAGCATCGCTCTTCCAATCGGAAGAGCTGGATTTCGGCCCGGTGCGCGAGGCGTGGCTGTCCATCCGCAGCGAACGGCCCTGCGCGATTTTGCCGGCACAACCGGCAGCTCCGCCCGGGCCGAACCAGGCGTCAGTCATGCTTGCCGGTTCAGAAGCCGCGACGCCGCACAAGGCTTCGCTGGCCGTGATGCCATTTGCCGAAGACGCCGGTAGCGGCGTTCGTGGCGGGCTGGCCGATGGCTTGACCCACGACATCATTACCCGCCTCGCCAAGCTCAGGGACTTCTTTGTCATCGCCCGGGGCTCGGTCTTTGCGCTGGCGGAAAGGAACATCGCGCCGGAAGATGCCGGCCGAAGGCTGAATGTCGACTATGTCGCCACCGGCACGGTGCGCAGCGCGACGGGTCGCCTGATCGTCACTGTCGAGCTTGTCGAGGTTCGCACGGCCAGGATCGTCTGGGCCGAGACCTTCGAGCGCAAGGCCGAGGACATCTTCATTGTCCTCGACGATATCGGCAACAGCATCGTGGCCTCTGTCTCATCCGAGATAGAGATGGTCGAGCGCAACCGCGCCATGCTGAAAGCGCCCAATTCGCTCAATGCCTGGGAGGCCTACCATCGAGGACTCTGGCATATGTATCGCTTCACCCGCAGCGAAAACGAGCAGGCCAGGCATTTCTTCGGCATCGCACTGCAGCAGGATCCGACCTTTACCCGCGCCTATGCCGGCCTGTCCTTCACCCATTGGCAGAGCGCCTTCCAGCGCTGGGGCGACCGCGACCAGGACAGCGCGCTTGCCTTTGAGGCGGCCGGCCAGAGCGTTTTGGTCGGCGATCATAATCCCGCCGCGCACTGGGCGATGGGCCGGGCGCTGTGGCTGCGCGGCGAGGGTGATGCGTCCGTGCTAGAACTGCAAAGAGCCGTCGACCTCAGCCCGAACTTCGCGCTTGGCCACTATGCGCTGTCCTTCGTGCATTCGCAGTCGGGCGACCCGCACGCGGCGATCGGATCGTCGGATCATTCGCGCCATCTGTCGCCGTTCGACCCGATGCTGTTCGGCATGCTGGGCGCACGCGCCATGGCGCATGTCCGCCTCGGCCAGTTCGACGAGGCGGCCGAATGGGCGCTGAAGGCGGCCGCCCGCCCCAACGCACATGTCATCATCCTGTCGATCGCCGCCCACTCCCTGGCGTTGGCTGGGCGGCTGGACGAGGCGAAAAACTTCGCCGCCGCCATCCGCAAGACGCTTCCGGATTACCGAGCCGACGACTTCATCGACACCTTCCGCTTCGACCGGGATGCCACAGCCCTGTTCAAGCTCGGCGCCACGCGCATCGGTCTGGCTTAGAGCATGATCCCAAAAAGTGGGTACCGGTTTTTGGAAAAGATCATGCTCCAACAAAGGGTTAGATCATGATGAGATTTCAACCAAATCTCATCATGATCTAGCGCCGCAACACCGCGCTCAGCACATCGCGTATCCCGATCGCGCCGACAAAGCGCGACTGGTCGTCGAACAGCGCCACGGGTGCCGTCTGCGAGCGGTGCATGGCCAGCATCACCGTCTTCAGCGACGTGCCGGGGTTGGCCCAGAACACCTGCGCCGTCTCCTCCGGCTGCGCCTCGACATCGGCGCATGAAACCCATACCGCCGGTTTGCCGTCGCGTTCCGCCGCCGCCACCAGCCCGTGCTCGTCGATCTTAAAGCGAGTCGTCTTGCGCCGGTCGAGCCACACCCAGCCATTATCGCCGTGCTCGAGGTCGCGGCTGTCGCGCATGACGTTCCAGGCGGTCAGCACCGACAACGGATTCACATTGGCGATGAAGTCGCGGACATAGTCATTGGCGGGCTTGAGCACGATGTCTTCCGGCGCCCCGGTCTGCACGATGCGACCGCCCTCCATGATGGTGATGTGGGTGCCGATCTTCAGCGCCTCTTCCAGATCATGGCTGACGAAGATGATGGTCTTCTTCAGCTCCGCCTGCAGCTGCAGCAATTCGTCCTGCAGCTTGGTGCGGATCAGCGGATCGAGCGCAGAGAACGGCTCGTCCATCAGCAGGATCGGCGCCTCGGTGGCGAAGGCACGGGCCAGGCCGACGCGCTGCTGCATGCCGCCGGACAGCTCATGCGCGTATTTCTTCGACCACTGGTCGAGATTGACCAGTTTCAGCTGGCGTTGCACGCGCTCCTTGCGCTCTTGCTCCGGCACGCCGGCGAGTTCGAGGCCGAGGCCGACATTCTCCTCCACCGTACGCCAAGGCAGCAGGCCGAACTGCTGGAACACCATCGCCACCTGCTTCTGGCGCAGCCGCCGCAGCGTCGCCTGATCGCAGGTCACGACATCGACGATATTGTCGCCGTCCTTGACCAGCACCTGGCCGCGCGACACCACGTTGAGCCGGTTGACCGCCCGCAGCAGCGTCGACTTGCCCGAGCCGGACAGGCCCATCAGCACCGAGATTTCGCCCTCATGCACGGTCAGGCTGGCGCCGGCGCAACCCAGCACATTGCCGGTCTTTTCGAGGATTTCGGCGCGCGTGGCGCCGCCGTCGATCAGCGCCAGCGAACCGGCCTGGTCGGACCCGAAGACGATATCGACATTCTTGAAGTCAACGGCGACGGTCATTTCTTGCCTCCAACGCCGATACGCGTCATCCGGTCGAGCACGATGGCGAGTACGACAATCGCCAGGCCCGCCTCGAGCCCGAGATCGATGCGGCGCGAGCCGAGCGCGCGGTTGATTTCAGTGCCGAGGCCGCCGGCGCCGATGAGTGCTGCAAACACCACCATCGACAGCGACAGCATGATCGATTGCGTCAGCCCGGCCATGATGGTCGGCAGCGCTGAGGGCAATTCGACCTTCCACAGCAGCTGCTGCTTGGTGGCGCCAAACGCCTCGCCGGCCTCGATGATCGACTTCGGCACCGAGACGACGCCGAGATGGGTGAGCCGGACCGCGGTCGGGATGACGAAGATGATGGTGACGATGAGGCCGGGCGCGTTGCCGAGACCGAACAGGGTCAGGACCGGGATCAGGTAGACGAAGGTCGGCAGCGTCTGCATCAGGTCGAGCACCGGCAGCATGATGCGGTAGACCTTCGGCTTGTGCGCGGCCCAGATGCCGAGCGGCACGCCGATGGCCATCGCCATGGCGGCGGCGGCCACGACCAGCACCAGCGTCTGCACCGTCTGCTTCCAGAGGTTCTGGTTGATGATGAAGATCAGGCCGAGAAAGACGCCTATGGCCAGCGGGCGCGAGCGCTGCAGCAGCCAGGCGATGATGGCGATGATCAGCGCCAGCAGCACCGGCGGCACCATCAAAAGGATGCCAACCAGCCCGTCGAGCAGGAAATTGAGGCCATTCGAGAAGGCTCTGAACACGGTGTCGAAATTGTCGGTGAGGAAACCGAAGAACGCCTTTCCCCAGGCGCCGATCGGTATCTTGTGATCAACCATGAATTTCGAAATCGGATCCATATCGCCCCTCTCATGCGAGAGACCGCCTGCTTCCGGCCTCCGCTGTCGTTAGGTCATCTTCTCACAGGATATGAAAAAGGGCAGCCTTTTCTAGATTGGCTGCCCTTCCTGGTTCGGCTTTGCCGAATTCAGTCGGCTCAGCTTCCGAGCGCGGTCTTGACCGCCGCTGCCGCATCGCCGCCATCGAAGGTGGTGACGCCGGCAATCCACGGCGCAACCGCGTCAGGGTGCTTCTTCAGCCAGTCGGCTGCGACCGTGTTGGCGTCGCCGCCCTTCAGGATCGCGTCCATCATCTCGCCTTCCATGTCGAGGTTGAACTTCAGGTTGGCGATGAACTTGCCGGCATTCGGGCATTCGGTGGTGTAGCCCTTGCGCACATTGGTGTAGACGGTGGCGGCGCCGAAGCCGCTGTCGCCCATGCCGTCGAGATAGGTGAGCTTCATGGCGCCCATCACCGGATGCGGCGTCCAGCCGAGGAACGCGATCCACTCATTGTTCTTGATCGACTGCTCGGCCTGCGTCAGCATGCCGGCTTCCGAGGACTCGACCAGCTCGAAGCCTTCGAGATTGTCCTTCGGGTTCTTGATCATGTCGAGGATGATGCGGTTGCCGTCATTGCCCGCCTCGATGCCGTAAATCTTGCCGTTGAACTTGTCCTTGAACTTGCCGATGTCGGTCAGCGACTTGACGCCGGCCTCCGCGACATAGGTCGGTACGACGATGCCGTAGCCGGCGCCGGTCAGGTTGGTGCCGATCGTCTCGACCGAACCATCGGCGGTGTAGTCCTTGATGTCGTTGGTCATCGACGGCATCCAGTTGCCGAGGAAGACGTCGAGATCCTTGTTTTTCAGCGACGCCATGGTCACCGGTACCGATAGCTGGATCGTCTGCGGCTCGTAGCCGAGCGCGGTGAGCAGCACCGAAGCGACGCCGGTGGTTGCCTGGATGTCGGTCCAGCCGACATCGGAAAGGCGCACCGCCTTGCAGCTCTCCGGATCGCCGGCAAGTGCAGCGCTCGTGGACAGAAAAGTCGCCAGGCCGAGGCCGGCGACGAAGGTGTTCATACGCGACATTGGCAGTCTCCCATTGTGATTCTTTGGCGAAGCGTAGTTACGGTTTCTCTGCCCGCCTTGTTTCGTCAGCCAAACACCATTCTGGTGTGGTTTCAAGCGCTAAGACAATCACGATCAACGGCGCGGACTGGCCAAACAGCGACACCCCTGCCGCTTTTTCGATTGCAGACGGCTTTTCCCATCAAATGCAGCGGTGCCCTCTCCCCGCGCCGCGCCAACTCGGCTTAAAAGGACGGCATGGCCAAGCTCTACTTCCACTATGCGACGATGAATGCCGGCAAAACGACAATGCTGCTGCAGGCGTCCTACAATTATCGCGAACGCGGTATGACGACGATGCTGTTCGTCGCCGGCCACTACAGAAAGGGCGACACCGGGCTGATCTCGTCGCGCATCGGCCTGGAGACCGAGGCCGAGATGTTCCGCGACGGCGACGATCTCTACGCTCGCGTCGCCGAGCATCACGAACATACGACGGTGCATTGCATCTTTGTCGACGAGGCGCAATTTCTCGAGGAAGAGCAGGTCTGGCAGCTCGCCCGTATCGCCGACCGGCTGAACATCCCGGTGATGTGCTACGGCCTGCGCACCGATTTCCAGGGCAATCTGTTTTCCGGTTCGCGAGCGCTTCTGGCCATCGCAGACGATCTGCGCGAAGTGCGCACCATCTGCCGCTGCGGCCGCAAGGCGACGATGGTCGTGCGTCTCGGCGCTGACGGCAAGGTGGCCAGACAAGGCGAACAGGTGGCGATCGGCAAGGACGTCTATATCTCGCTCTGCCGCCGCCACTGGGAAGAGGAAATGGGCCGCGCCGCGCCCGACGATTTCATTGGCTTCACCAGAGGCTGAACGGCCGGGACAACATGAAAATTCTGCAGTTCACAGTTGATTGCCCGTTTCCGCCGGTCTCCGGCGGAGAGATCCGGAACGCCGCCAATGCACGCGCCCTGGCATCGATGGGCGAGGTCCTGACGGTAAGCCTGACTGGCGCCCCGGCACCCTCCACACCGCCGAACATCCGTCACCGGATCATCGAGGCAGCGCGCGGCAGGGCGCCCTGGGGCAGGCGCGGCCCGCACCCGACCGTGCATATGATGCCGGACGACGAGCTGGCCGAGGCCGACGCCATCTGGAGGGAATTCGCGCCCGATCTCGTGGTAATCGAGGAGATCGTGCTTTCGCAGCTGCTGACGCTGGCGCCGAAGCATCGCGCGCGCACCGTCCTTGACCAGCACAACATTGATTCCCGGACGGTGTCCGACCGGATCGCCGGCCTGACGCTGTGGCAGCAAATTCGAGACTGGCGCCAAAACAGGCGAAGGAAGGCAGAGGCGCGCGAGGCCGACAGGTGTGCGGTTGCCATGGCCGACCAGGTCTGGGTTTGTTCGCGGGCCGACGAAGCGCTTCTGTCCGCTCTCGGCCCCGTCAACGACGTCAGGTTCGTCGCCAACCCCATTCCAGACGAGAGCGTGCTTTCCCTGCCGATTGCTGCCGAGCGCTTCAGTGAGCTCAGCCTGTGCTTCATCGGGCATCTCGGCTATTTCCCCAACATCGACGCCGTCAAGCAGATCGGCCGCGCGATGGCGCCGCGCCTCGCCGCTTCCGGCCGGCCCTGGTCGATCACCGTCGCCGGCAGAAACCCGCGCGATGTCGTGCGCGGTCTATGCACCAGGCATGGTCTGCGGTTGATCGAGAACCCACCGCATCTGCCGGAATTGCTTGGGCGTGCCGGCTATGCGCCGATCCCGCTGCGCTTCGGCGGCGGAACCCGCATCAAGGTGCTGGAGGCGATGGCGGCGGGCCTTGTCGTCGCCGCCACCGAAAAGGCCGTCGAAGGGCTTGGCCTGCAGGCGGGCAGGCATTTCCTGTCCAGCGACGATGCCGGCAAGTTGGCATTGAAAATCATCGATCTCGCGACACGCCCGCAAGCGGCCGCCGAGATGGCGGAGATCGGCCGCGCTTTCGTGCGCGACAATCATTCGTCGGCGGCGATTGAAAAGCAGGTCAAGCAGGCGGTCGCGGCGATCCCGCGCACGGATTGAGCCCGGCTGCTATCCACCGGCATACGGCGTTTGTTAAGGCCTGCAGCCTATTTTGCCCTCAGCCAGAGCCAGCCGGGAACCGCCATGCTTCGAGCCATTTCATCAGGCCTTGTCATTTACTTGGCCGGTATCCTCGCCGCGCTGGCCGACGGCGATGCAGCACTTGGCAAGAAAGTGTTCTACCGCTGCATGGCCTGTCACGAGGCGGCAAGCGACCGCGACAAGGTCGGCCCGCATCTCCTCGGTATCGTCGGCCGCACCGCCGGCACCGCCCAGAACTTCAACTATTCGCAGGCCATGAAGGACGCCGGCGCGGCCGGCCTCGTTTGGGACGAAGCCAACCTCAAAGCCTATCTCGGCGCTCCCAAGCTGAAAGTACCCGGCAACAGGATGGGCTTCTCCGGCCTGAGCAGCGACGAGGACATCGCCAACGTCATCGCCTATCTGAAGGCCGATCCGAAGCCTTGAACGGCGCGATGCGTAGCGTGATGGCGACGGCTTCCGCCAGCTGTCTCGCGCTTGCAACTCATTGAGCCCTCTGTCGAATTCAGCACACCCACACTGTCCGAGATCGACTTCTTCGCAGCCGTCAAAGTTCATGACAATTGAACAATACTTGGCCGGCTGGTTAATCACGCCATGACCCCGCCTTCATTGCCTTTCAAGACGACCAGGCATTTTTTTGTTTTCGGGGCGGGTCTTGTCTTGCGTCTTTCAATCCCCTGATACCCCACATATATTCGCCGCTGTTCGCAGCCAGCGACCGGAAGCCGAAGCGGGAGGCCCCTATGGCGACATTGCAGAATTTCGATGCCGAAATTGCCAAGACCAGGCAGGTCGTGCAGGACATGCGCTCCAAGATCGAGCAGTCGGGCACGGTGCTTGATACGCTGGCCACCGCCGACAAGAAGATCGGCGACGCCAATTTCGACATCGAGAATGCCCGCATCGAGGACGTGCTGAAGCAGCAGAAGGTGATGGAAGGCAACATTGCCGACCTGATCATCGGGCTGGAAGACGCCACCAACGTCTTCGGCACCGAATTCGAGAGCATGAAGAACTACACCGGCTGGGAAAGCTTCGTCGGCGTCTTCTCGGCGCAACGCAAGCAGCGCATGCGCACCGACCGCGTCCGCAACATGTCGCTGGCCGGCAATCTGCAGGAGCTTCTGGTCAAGTCCGACACCATCGTCGGCATCCTGAAAGCGCAGAAAGAGGTCCTCGACCAGCGCTACAAGACCTCGGAAAACAGCCTGTCGCAGGTGATCGAGCGCCGCAAGGTCACCATGACCAACCTCGAGGCGGTGCAGAAGCGCATCGAGGAGGTCAATCCGCTGCTGCTCGACATCGAAAACAAGATCGCCGCTTCTACCAGTCAGAAGGAGCGCACGCAGCTTGAGGGCGAGCGCTCGAAACTGGCGACCGAATACAATGAAAAGCAGGCCAAGGAGCAGGAGCTTCTGGCCGAAAGCCAGACGCTGGAACGCTACACCTCGATGTTCCAGACCTTCGTCGATTCGCTCAACAATCAGATCGCAGCGCAGTCGACGCTGATCAACAAGCTGACAATCGATACCGAGCAGCGCATCGTGCTCTACAAGGCACTGGAAGATTCCTTGAAGACCGCCGCCCAGCAGGATGTCGCCCACAAGATCAACACGCTGGGCAGCCAGGTTGACAACACCGCCGAAGAGACCATGGCCGGCATTGGCGCCGCCTCGCAAAAGCACATCGGCGATCTCCTCGAAATGCACGAGAAGAACATGGTCGCCAGCTCCGACATCCAGCGCCGCAAGAAGCTCGCCGACGACGCCTTCGCCCGCCGTTTCGACGACGTGATGAAGAAGCACAATTCGGCCAACTACGTGCAGTCGTAAGGAGCGGCTGCACGCGGGCACACCGGCATGACTCCCGAAAACGAAGCGGCGGCGCGCTATTTTTCCGCCATCACGGCGGCACTCAGCGGCCTCGAAGTGTTCATGCGCGACGACCGCTCGCCGCTTTACCGGCACGGCATCGTCGCCAAGATTGTCGCCGAATACATTGCCCGGCTGGACAAATCGTTTTCCTGCTGGCGCAACCGGCTCGGCTTCATGGACACGTTCCGCATTTCGCGCGCCGACAGCGGCTATCCCGTCTTCCAGAACCTGCTCGAACTGGAAAACGACCGCCGCCAGGCCGAGGCGCGGCTGGCCAACATTCCGCTGGCCGGCGAATTGCGCGAGGAAATGGCCGACTTCATCCTGCGCCACAAGGAATTCCCCGAAGCGCTGCAGAAGTCGATGGCCGAGCGGCTCTATCTCGAGGACGTCAAGAGCGAACAGACTTTTGGCCCGTTCTCGCTGGCGCAGACGGCCAAGGTCTCGGTCAATCCAAAGACCGGGCGCCCCTATTACCTCGTGCACTGGGCGAGCTTCGACGGCAGCGCCAACCTGCCGCTGGTCTACATGGTGACGGTGGAGGATTCCTCCGAAAGCATGATCCGGCAGCTCGTTGACAGCAGCGGCAAGCTCAATGAACGGGTCGACATCCCGCTGCCGGTGGACGGCCTGCTCAACCCCGAACTCGCCCATCGCTTCGACGATTTCACCGAGAAGAATTCCGCCTACACGCTTTCGCCCGCAACGATTGCGGTCAATCTCGACAAGGATTTCGAGCCGCTGCACCCTAAGCAGCTGCGCCGCGTCGTGCTCGGCCCCTTTTATTCCGCAGGCATTACGGACAACAATTCGACCGTGACCGAGGTGCTGGCCAAGGTGCGCAAACCGGAAAATGCCTGGCTGCTCACCTGGACCATCCAGGAGGTCTACTCCAAGGGCGAGAAACCCGGCCGCAAGGGCCTGTTTTCGAGCGAGAAGACCACGCAGGAATTCTTTATCAACACCGACGATCTCGAAGCCGCGCGCCAGGGTGTGTCGAGCTACGAGAACCACGCCCTGATCCCGCACGAAGCCTATCAAGCACTCTACGCCGCCGGCGAAGCTCAAAAGATCTTTTCCGGCTACAAGGTTCACATCCTGTCAAATGGGCAGGTGATTTCAGATGTCTGACCGTCACATCGCGGAGCATCCTTCATGGACACCGGCCTGACCACCATTCCGGAAGCGGCTATCGAAAAGCACCGCGCAACCGCGCAAAGCTTCATCACTCGCGTCGTCGTGCTGGAGGATCCTTCACGCGAATCCGGCACCGCGCTTGCCGGCACCAACCGCCGCTTCGTCTCCACCGTCTCGGTCGGCTCGGTGCGCCGCACACGCGAGGTCGAGCTTACCAAGACCGTCGCCGCGATCCATCCCGACGACCAGTTGATGAGCATCCCGCAGCACACGCTTTTGTTTCGCGCCCGCCGCGGCCTGGCGATTGCGCTCGCCATTTCCGATGTCTTCGCCGAAGGCTCCGACCTTGAAAGCCTGCAGGCCAAGAACACCCGCGCACCGCTCGAAGGCGATGAAGCCGCGACCTTCAAGAAGCTTCTGTCAGCCTCTGCTTACGTTTCGGCCTTCAGCCTTGCCTCCTATCTGTTCCAGCTGATCGACAGCGATGGCGAGGCGCCCAACGATATCCCCGAACCCGACTTCCTGCTCGACACGCCGCAGGACGCGGTGAAGTCGATCGTGGCTGGGTTGGACAGGGCGATCACCGGGTCGAAGGACGATGGCGACCTGACGACCCGGGCGCGTGCTTTCGCCCGTGTTGCCATTGATGGGCTGCTGGCCCGCAAGGGCCGCTTCGACGGCATCGGCCCGTTCGAGAACGCCCATATCCGCATCGACGCCGACGATTTCACCCTCGACGGCTTCGACGTCGCGCCCGGCAAGCGCTCCAAGCCGCTGGTGATGACCTTCAAGAAGCCCGAAGAGGTCGTCGGCAACCACATCGCCAAATACCAGTCGGTCAAGCTCGCCAAGATGCTGATGGCCTATGATTTCGAGCGCGAGATGAACCCGTTCGTCGAGCTCGGCGGCTTCCTCTTCACCTTCATCGGCGATGGCGCGCCGGGCACCGGCAAGACGACGCTGATCCAGATGATCGCCGGCCTCGTCAACACTTATTGCCAGGTTGCCGGCTATCCCTTCGCCTATGAGAATTTCGGCGTCGACCAGATCTCGTCCTACCAGGGCAAATCCGGCCAGAACTGCCGCCAGTTCATCAACAATGTCTTGAACCCACGCGTCATCGGCTTCGGCACCGTCGACGACATCGACCAGGTGGCGGCCCGCCGCTCCGACGACCGCGCCTCGGCCGGCCAACAGGAAATCACCGGCGTCTTGATGGACGCCTTTGCCGGCGCCGGCACGGTGGTGCGCGGCAATTGCTCGTTCGGCATGTTTTCCAACTATCCCGAAAATGTCGACGATGCGCTGCGCCAGCGCGCCGGCGCCCGCTGGCTGGTCGACGGCCCACAGAGCCGCGACGACTATATCGACATCTTCGTCCTGCTTGCCGGCAAGAACCACAAGATCCCACTCGGCGACCACAAGCTCTACGCCGCGCAGGAGATCCAGCGCGCGGTGACCGAAGCCTATGAGGAGCACGAGAAGCCTCAGGAAGACGGGCTGATGAAGGTCTATGAGCGCTACATGAAGGAGAATGGCGCGCCGAAATCGATGGCCGACATCGGCACTTATCTGCACCTGATCAAGGATGCCGAGCCGCGCTTCACCGGCCGAGCCATCAAGAACGTCACCGACGCCATCAAGATGCGCGCCATGGACATCGAGCTGCCCGACGACTGGTTCGAGAAGCCGGAAGTCTTCATGCACAAGGGTTACAACGAAAAGAAAGCCATGATCGAGGAACTGCGTGGGCCGTTCTCGATGGACATGGTCATGCAGGAGATCAACCGCTACGCCGACTCGGAGTTCCGCTATTCCGACAAATCCGACGACGCCGCGGTGGAGAAGCTGCTGCGCGACGCACGCCTGCGCGAACGGGCGGGACGCGAGATGGAGGAGATGAAGAAGAAGGGGCTCTGGAATGCGTGAGCTTCCTTCGCTGCCCGCGGGTGCTGAAAGGCTTGGCGCTAACGCTGACGCCCCCCTCTCCCCGTCCTTCACGGGGAGAGGGTAAGGGTGAGGGGCGGCGCATGCGTGGACCAGAGATCGCTACGACCATACTGGCAGCTATCGAACAGCGCCTCGATCGGCACATCCGGACCAATGATCTTCGATTTATTGACGCCAAAGGCCATGGGGAGACATGTCCTTGAATGCTAGCGCTGCCCCTCACCCTTACCCTCTCCCCGTGAAGAACGGGGAGAGGGAGGCGTCAGCGTTGGCGCTTCGCCACAACAGGCAACGCCACTCGGAACGTTCTGCATGAGCCACGCCAAAAAGCCCGACCTTCTCCGCGACAATGAGCTGATCTACGGTCGCTTGCTCACCGTCGACGAGTCGCACCTCATCCAGCGCTACAACAAGGCGCTTGTTGCCTTCGGCCTCAAGCCCACCAAGCTGAAGAGCTTCCAGATCGACCGCACCGGCTTCTCGCCCGAAGTGGCCGAGGAATGCGGCGATTACGATTATCTCGACCCCAATGAGGTCAACCGCCGCTTCATCATCCTGACGCCGTCGCAGATCGATCTGCCGGTGGTGCACACCGCCTTTTCCAACACCTCGCAGCTGATGTTCGAGTTCATGTCCAAGAACCAGCGCGCCATCGATGCGCTGACCATCAAGGATGTCATCTACGGCGAGATCGAGGATTCCGTTCCCCTGGTCAACGACATCGAGGATCTGCTGTCGATCAGCCAGGTCGAGTTCAGGGTGCTTTCGGCCGAGGACGTGCTGGGCAAGGCCGCCGAACTCGGCAAGCTGGTCGACCGGCTGAAGCAGGAGCCCGATGCCTGGCGCGACAACACCATGCTGAGCCGTATGGTGGAGCTGGCGAAGGTCTGCGGCGATATCCGTGAGAATGCGCTGGTGCCCGACCAGGTGATCTTCCGCCACAACGCCTACTGGACCAGCCATTTCGGCGGCGTCTACGTCTTCGTCGATCCTGATATGACTACCGTCATCGGCGACCCGGCCGCCCCCGGCTTTCGCCGTTCGCGGCCTTGGCAGGTCAGCTATCTCTCGATCAACGATGCCGACAAGGTGTTCAAGTTCCTGGCCAGCACCGGCCGCATCGAATTGCCGCGCGCGTCATGGGTCGAAAGCTCGGGCTATCTCGAGCATCGCGCCGAGATGGTGGTGCGCTCTCTCATCCGCGACACAGAGCCGAACCGCAATTTGACCGAGGTCGACAAGGTCTGGCTGCAGACCTGGATCCATGGCCATGCCGATCTGATCACCAAGGACGGCAATTTCCCCTTTCTCAACGCCGCCAAGCGTGAGATCGCCCAGCTCGGCCATCTCAAGATCGAGGATGTGTTTCCGCAACAGCGCTTCCTGGTCGTGCGTGGCAAGCCCGACCATCCCGACGCCTGGCTGACCAACCAGCTGATCTCGGATTTCGTGCCGCAGGACTTTGTCTCGCGTTACGTCTTCAACAAGCCGGGCTTCTACAAGGACTATGACGGCTACAGCGACGCCTGGCGGTCGCATGTTGTGGACGTTCTGAAAACCACATATTTGAAAGACAAAGTGGCGTTTCGCACGCGCCTTTACGGCCTGACTGACTGAGGGGTGAACGAGAGCCATGCTTGATCCGATCGTGAATTTCTTCACCCGCATCTTCCAATGGATAGGCCGCGGCATCGGCCTCGTCATTGGCGCGATCCTGTGGCCGTTCCTCTGGGCTGGGCGCTGGTATACGCAGCGCGGCTGGATCCTGAAGGCTGTGGTCGGCCTCGCGCTTCTGGTGTTGATCGGTCTCTACGCCAATTTCTTCTACGCCACCCAGTGGTGGAACAAGTTCGATCCCAACTACGTCGACAAATACACCTTCGAGAACCGCAACATTTCCGCCGGCGAACAGGTCGCGGCCGGCGCCGGCACCGACACCGCCAAGACCTGCGGCAATTCGGGCATCGCCCAGGTGGCGGCCGACCTGACGGACTTCAACGTCAACCAGAATGCCTGGATCTCGTCGATGATCCTCTACAAACTCGGCCTGTTCGGCATCGACTGGGACAACACGCCGTTCATGGACAACAAGGCCTCGTTCCAGCGCGGCATCAACCAGGCGGTGCGGCGCACCGCCACCGAGCTTGCCGACAATCTCGGGCGTGTTCGCACCACATCGCAGATCGACGGCGACCTGCAGGATGCGCGCGGCAATCTGCAGTTCGACGAGGAGACCTGGTATTTCGGCCTCAACCCGTTCGGCCCCAAGACGCCGACGCCGAGCTATTATCGCGATGCCGTCACCAAGCTGCGCTCCTTCAACGCCCGCCTCGGCAGCTGCCAGGCGACGTTCGATGCCCGCGCCGACAATCTGAAGCAGTATATCGACCGCATCTCCTCCGACATCGGTTCCACCTCCGCGATCCTCAAGGAGCGCGCCGAAAACCATAACAATGGCTGGTTCGACTTCCGCGCCGACGACCGCTTCTGGTTCGCCTATGGCCAGCTCTATGCCTATTACGGCCTGATGAAGGGCGCCCAGGCCGACTTCGAGGACGTCATCAAGGAAAAGCATCTCGGCAATCTGTGGGACACGATGGATGCGCAATTCGTCTCGGCCCTGCGCATCCAGCCCTTCATCATCGCCAATGGCCGCGAGGATGGCTGGATCATGCCGACGCACCTGACGACGATGGGTTTCTACGTGCTTCGCGTGCGCTCCAACATGGTCGAGATCAGCAACGTCCTGACTCAGTAGCGTCCACAGCTTTCCCGGCGAGCGATGGCGAATTTGCGCCGTCGCCTCTGTCGCATTCCGTGCATTGGGCGGCTGTTTTGAGACGGCGGAACGTCGCGTCCTCTGGCTTCTATACGGCGCGGCAACGGAGCCAGGAAGAACCGGCGACAGGTCGGCCGGCCGCGGAGACACTTTCTTCATAGGAAACATAGTTGCATGCAAGTTGACGCCGCGGGAGCGACAGGGTTAGAACATGCCCGCGCCCGGGTTCAACATGCCTGCGAGTGAGATCAAACCCGTCCCCTCCACCGTCCAATCCGAAGGAAAGCCGTCATGGCCGAAGTGAAGTCCGACATCGAGATCGCGCGCGGCGCCAAGAAAAAGCAGATCCAGGAGATCGGCCAGAAGATCGGCATCCCGACCGAGCACCTTTTGCCCTACGGCCACGACAAGGCGAAGATTTCGGCCGAATTCATCAAATCGGTGAAGGGCAACAAGGACGGCAAGCTGATCCTCGTCACCGCCATCAACCCGACGCCGGCCGGCGAAGGCAAGACGACCACCACCGTCGGCCTTGGTGACGGTCTGAACCGCATCGGCAAGAAGGCGATCGTCTGCATCCGCGAGGCTTCGCTCGGCCCGAATTTCGGCGTCAAGGGCGGTGCTGCCGGCGGCGGCTACGCGCAGGTCGTGCCGATGGAGGACATGAACCTCCACTTCACCGGCGACTTCCACGCCATCACCACGGCGCACAACCTTCTGTCGGCGCTGATCGACAACCACATCTACTGGGGCAATGAGCTCGGCATCGACACCCGCCGCGTCGCCTGGCGCCGCGTCATGGACATGAACGACCGGGCGCTGCGCGAAATCATCTGCTCGCTCGGCGGCGTCGCCAACGGCTATCCGCGCGAGGCCGGCTTCGACATCACCGTCGCCTCGGAAGTCATGGCTATCCTGTGCCTTTCCACCGACCTCAAGGATCTGGAAAAGCGCCTTGGCGACATCATCGTCGCCTACCGCCGCGACAAGACGCCGGTCTATGCCCGCGACCTCAAGGCCGACGGCGCCATGGCGGTGCTGCTGAAGGACGCCATGCAGCCAAACCTGGTGCAGACGCTGGAAAACAACCCGGCCTTCGTCCATGGCGGTCCGTTCGCCAACATCGCGCATGGCTGCAACTCGGTGGTCGCCACCACCACGGCGCTGAAGCTCGCCGACTACGTCGTCACCGAAGCCGGCTTCGGCGCCGACCTCGGAGCCGAAAAATTCTTCGACATCAAGTGCCGCAAGGCGGGTTTGAAGCCGGCGGCTGCCGTCATCGTCGCCACCGTGCGCGCCATGAAGATGAATGGCGGCGTCAAGAAGGAAGACCTCGGCAAGGAAAACATCGAGGCAGTCAAGAAGGGCTGCCTCAATCTGGGCCGCCACATCGAGAATGTGAAACAGTTCGGCGTGCCTGCGATCGTGGCGATCAATCATTTCACCACCGATACCGAGGTGGAAATCCAGGCGATGAAGGATTTCGTCGCCTCGCTCGGCGCCGAGGCGATCCTGTGCAAGCATTGGGCCAATGGCTCTGCCGGCATTGAGGAGTTGGCGCGCAAGGTCGTCGAGATCGCCGAATCCGGCGCCTCGCAGTTCGCGCCGCTCTATCCCGACGCAATGCCGCTGTTCGAGAAGATCAACACCATCGTCCAGCGCATCTATCGCGGCGACGAGGCGATCGCCGACAAGTCGGTGCGCGACCAGCTGCATGCCTGGGAGCAGGCCGGCTACGGGCACCTGCCGGTCTGCATGGCCAAGACCCAATATTCCTTCTCGACCGACCCGAACCTGCGCGGCGCGCCGACCGGGCACACCGTGCCGGTGCGCGAGGTCAGGCTTTCGGCGGGCGCCGGCTTCGTCGTCGTCATCTGCGGCGAGGTCATGACCATGCCCGGCCTGCCCAAGGCGCCGTCCTCGGAAAAAATCTTCCTCAACGAGGCCGGCCAGATCGAAGGCCTGTTCTGAGATTTGTCTCGACAACCAAGGGCGCCGCAGCCATGCGGCGCCCTTTTGCTTGCCGGGCTTCTCACGCCACTGTCGAGGACCCGAACTTCTTGATCCCGGCGACCGACATGCTGACGAACTGGTCGAGAATGGTGAAGAAGATATCCAGACTGAACCCAAACAGGAAGGAGAAGGTGAAGAGGCTGAAGCCTATTCCCGAAGCCTCCTCTCCAAGCTTGGTGCCCGGTGCTACAAACCAGGCAAGCACCATGCCGGCCAGCGCCCCCAGTGCGATCCTGTGGATCAGCCGCGACAGCGGTGGATTGGGCAGCAGCGGATTGAGGATCATCCGCATGTGAAACATGATGGCTCCGAGCGCGCCGTAGAAGGCTGGGAGTATCCACAAGGCATATGGGCTGAGAACCTCGTCCAGCGTCTTTATCTGCGCGGTCAGCGTGTAGATCGAGTTCGGCGCGATCGTGATCACTCCGTCGCACTGCAGGCTGCGCGTTGCCTCGTCGAAATCGGCATTCACGTCCGTCACTTTTTCCGAAGACGTACCTTCAAGATTGTTCGGGTTTTTCTTTTCGGTGTTTATCTGCGCGCAATAGGCATCCGGCTGATTGGGAAGCTCCTTGAGCTTGTCTGGAGGCGTGGATTTACTCACCCCCAGCGGCTGGTCACAGAACTGGTCTATGGCACCTTGCTGGGAATACTGAGCCTGGCCCGCCGCTACGCCATCTGCCGTGGAGGTTGAATAAAATTTGCAGTACATCCATTGCATTCCCCAGATCGGGAATTGCGCGTCCTCAGTCATGAACCCTTGCGCTCTTCTCACCAGGGAGGAAAAGCGCTGGTCGAGAGCGTGAAGGCTATCTTCCGAATTGTAATAGGCGTCCTTCAGAAGCGTCAGATCCGTGGTCGAAGCCTGCTCGGACGATGCCGAGCTCAGTTGTTTCTTCGTCGCCCCAACCTGGCGTATCGCCTGTCCGAACCGTGCGCTGAAATCATTGTTGTCGATTTCTATGAGTTCGGAGTTTATCGCGACTCCCTTGTTGTAAATGTACGTCAATCTTCCGGTTACAACCATGAAAAGCACGGAAAGAGCCACGAGAAAGTACGTCGCCAGCGCGGTCTTGCGCGACATGTCACCGGGCGACCAGCCCGATCGCAGTGCCGCCAGGGTGGCAAATGGCACGGTGCCGGAACAATCGTTGAAAACCGTCTGAAGATTGACGACCTCAGGCTGGCTGGCCGTCGCATCGTCGAGCTTTTCGGCATTGCCGATGGCCGCAAACAGGGAACTGTCCTTGAACACACCGTAGCGGCCGTAGTTGGCGACCAGCTTGGCGTCCGCGATGAGTCCAGAAACGAGAGGGTCGGCCGGTGTCGTCGTCATCGTGAAATCCCCCCGCCTGACGACTACCCTAGATAGCCCGGCACATAGCCGTATTGCGACGGGCACCCGCACGGATATCCGGGCGGGCCGGGCGGCTGCGCCCAGCACCAGAAGGATTGAGTGAAGCAGATCGTCCCCGGCGCGTGCGAAGGGACCTGGGCGAAAGCGGGCCATGGCAAGAGTGCCGCGGCACCAGCCAAGGCGAGAACGACTGTAGTTCGTGCAATTCGCGCTTTCACTTGTTTCTCCCGGGGAAGTCTACCCCGTCCCACCCCTTGATCCAGATATACCGTTCCTCGGAGAGAGGCCTTCGTCTGTGAAAGACTTCACTCTGTTCTCCAGTTCCCCATCCTGAGATAGAGCCCGATCTGAGTTTCTTGCGTTTAGCCGGCTCATCATCCCGAAAGTGAATGGGCCCAGCCGAAAAGACTTCCAAACGAGGCCACGCCCCGGTGTTCGTGATCAGGAACGCCAAGGGGCGCCGCAGACTGCGGCGCCCCTGTTCCTTCTCGGCAATTTGCCTATGCAGCGTTGCGCGCCAGCGCGCGCTGGTTGGACGCATAGGGCGTGTCGCGTTCGGGCAAAGCACCGGTCTTCAGGCAATCGATCCATTCGGCGGTCTTGAGCACGGCCGCAAAGCGCGACTGCAGGATGATGGACACCACGCGGTGGATCTCCTCGGCCGAGGCGTAGCCGGCGCTGTTGGCGTAAGGCAGCGAACCGGTGGCGTCGGACAGGAACTCGACCGCAAAGCCGACATGCGCGGCGTGGATGATGCTCGACAGGTCGCAATTATGCGTCATGTAGCCGATCACCGTTATCGTATCGATGGTATTGGCGCGCAGCCACGCCTCGAGGTCGGTGCCGGCAAAGGCGCTAGGCAGTGACTTCTCGACATAGTGGTCGCGGCTTCGCCGGGCGATCTCGGGATGCAGTTCGCCGCCATGGCTGCCCTTGGCGAAGACTGGCGAGGTCTCGGGCGCCATCTGCTTGACGACCACCACCTTCACGCCGGCCGCAGCGGCGGCATCCATAGCGCGCGCGACATTGACGACGCTGTCGCGGAACGGCGGACACTGGATGGCGAGGTTGCCGCCATCATAATCATTCTGGACATCGATAACGATGAGTGCGCGGCGTGGCGTGATATTGGCGGACATGGTGTTCTCCTTCGAGCTCGAATGGGACAGGAAATAGGCGAATCGCCCGACTGCCAAAAGTGGCCCGATTGACATCAGTCGAAAGAATTGGGACAATCCGCTTTTCGCTTGCTGGAAACACGCATGGCCGACCCGATCATTGCCGTTCTCGCCTTTGACGGCATCAGCCCGTTCCACCTCTCCGTGCCGTGCGTGGTGTTCGGCACCGACCGCACCATGCTTGGCCTGCCGCGTTTCGACTTTCGCGTCTGCGCGCTCGACGATGGAGCGATCCACACCGATGCCGGGCTGACCATCGCGGTGCCGTATGGCCTTTCCGCATTCGACGATGCCGACATCGTCATCGTTCCGAGCTGGAAGGATCTCGAGGCCCCACTTCCGCCGCCGCTCCTGGCAGCGCTCACCCACGCGCACCGGCGCGGTGCGCTGATCGTCGGCCTCTGTCTCGGCACCTTCGCCATTGCCGCCGCCGGGCTGCTTGCGGGCCGGCGTGCGACGACACATTGGGCCTCCACCGACCGGTTGCAGGCATTGTACCCGGACATCGAAGTCGACGCCGACGTGCTCTATGTCGACGACGGCGACATCGTCACCTCGGCCGGCGTCGCCGCCGGGCTCGACTGCTGCCTGCACATTGTGCGCGCGCGCTATGGCGCAGAGGTAGCGCTGCGGCTGGCAAGGCACATTGTACTGTCGCCGCACCGGCAGGGTGGGCAGGCGCAGTTCATCGAGCGCCCGCTGGCGAAAACCCCGGCCACCGACCGCTTCACCCTGGCGCTGGACACGGTGCGGGCAACGCTCGGACAAACGCACAACCTCGACCGCGTCGCGGAGGCCGCGGGCCTGACTCGGCGCACTTTCACCCGCCGTTTCCAGAAATCGATCGGCACCAGCTTTGGCGAATGGTTGGCCGGCCAACGCACCGAACTGGCGCAACGGCTGCTGGAGGCGACGGAAAAATCGATGGACATGGTGGCCTTCGAAGCCGGCTTCGGCAGCGCCACCTCGCTGCGCCAGCATTTCGCCGCACGGCTCAAGACGTCACCGGCCCAATACCGGCGTGAATTCTCGCGGCGAGCCGGTCCGGACGAGCGCATGGCACGTACGGCTTCATACTGACCGCCCACGACGAGTTCAGCCCCGCTTGACCGCCCGCGCCGGATTGCCGACCACTGTGGTGTTGTCAGGCACGTCGCGCGTCACCACCGCGCCGGCGCCGACTATGGCGCCATCGCCGATGCTGATGCCGCCGAGGATGATGGCGCTGCCGCCGATCCAGGCGTCATTGCCAATGGTGACCGGCCGGGCAATCTCCAGTCCCGCCTGACGGCCCGCGGCCTCCTTGTGGTGCTCGGCGCAGTAGATCTGCACATTGGGGCCGAGAAGCGTCCGCCTGCCGATACGCACCGGCGCGGTGTCGAGGATGGTGCAGCCGGCATTGAGGAAGGCGCCGTCGCCGAGATGGATGTTGAAACGGTAGGCGCAGTGGAACGGCGCCTCAATGCGGCCGCCCTCGCCCGTGCTGCCGAGCAGCACCGACAGCGCCGGACCGATATTGCCGCGTTGCTGGGGCGGTAGCGTATTATGCTCGAACACCGCATCGCGCGCGATCACCCGCAGCGCCTCTAGTTCGTCGTCGATGCAGGTGTACCATTCGCCTGCAATCATCCTTGTGCGTTCGCTATCGGCCATCACAGCGACTCCGTCCCTTCGTCGTGTTCGACTGTTTACCAAAGTACAATGCTCACTGATGGAAGAAGCACCAGTGCCGACTCTGGTCAAACGTAGGACCTATGCTAGCTTGCCCTCGTGGGCCAGTCCCGGGCCTGCTTTCGAGGGGATCTACATGCTCTATTTGCTTGCACTTCTGATCGGCGTCATTGCCGGTCTTCGCGCCATGACCGCGCCGGCCGCGATCGCCTGGGGCGCGTATCTCGGCTGGCTGCCGGTGGCCGGCACCTGGGCAAGTTTCATGGGCCATTGGGCCGCCGTCGGTATCTTCACCATCCTCGCCATCGTCGAACTGGTCACCGACCAGCTGCCCTCGACGCCGAGCCGCAAGGTGCCGCAGCAATTCGGCGCCCGCATCCTGCTTGGCGCCTTCAGCGGCGCGGTGATCGGCGCCACCGCCGGTTCCACCATTGCCGGCCTGATTGCCGGCGCCATCGGCGCCGTCA
This sequence comes from Mesorhizobium sp. M0802, assembly GCF_040320115.1. NCBI lineage: Bacteria > Pseudomonadati > Pseudomonadota > Alphaproteobacteria > Hyphomicrobiales > Phyllobacteriaceae > Mesorhizobium > Mesorhizobium sp. M0802. The sequence goes on along the minus strand of NZ_JAMYOY010000001.1, from coordinate 66,481 downwards.
TCGGCACCTATGGCGGCGCCGAAGCGCGCGGCCGGTTGGCCGCCGCCTTCGGCAAGGATTTGCCTGCCGCCCTCATCGAGGACGCGGTGGCGATCATCGGCGGCCTGCTGATCGTGGCGGCGGTGGTATGACTGCCCAAGCCTCAGACGCCAAGACATACGACGCCATCATCATCGGCGCCGGACAGGCCGGCCCTCCTCTCGCCGGCCGGCTGACGTCAGCCGGCATGAGCGTGGCGCTGATCGAGCGCAAGCTGGTCGGCGGCACCTGCGTCAACACCGGCTGCATGCCGACCAAGACCATGGTCGCCAGCGCCTATGCCGCGCATCTGGCGCGGCGTGCCGCGGACTACGGCGTGACGTTCTCAGGCCCTGTCGGCGTGGACTACAAGAGGATCAAGGCGCGCAAGGACAAGGTCACCAATGACTCCCGCACCAATCTGGAGACCTGGATCGCCGGCATGAAGGGCTGCACGCTCTATCGCGGCCATGCCCGCTTCGAATCCGCCAACACGGTGCGCGTCGGCGACGAGCTTCTGACTGCCGAAAAGATCTTCCTCAACACCGGCGGCCGCGCCTCGGTGCCCGACCTGCCCGGCGTCAACGACGTCGACTACCTCACCAACTCCTCAATGATGGACCTCGAAATTCTGCCGCGCCACCTCGTCATCGTCGGCGGCAGCTATATCTCGCTCGAATTCGCGCAGATGTTCCGCCGCTTCGGTTCGGAAGTCACCGTCATCGAGAAGAGCCCGCGCCTGACCGGCCGCGAGGACGAGGACGTCTCAGCGGCCATCCTGTCGGTCCTCGAGAATGAAGGCGTAGCGGTCCATGTCGGCGCCGACAACATCGGCTTTGCCCAACAGGGCGAGGACATCGCCGTGACCTTCTCGTACGGCAAGCCGCCGGCTGTCGGCTCGCACGTGCTCCTGGCGCTCGGCCGCACCCCCAACACCGACGATCTCGGTCTCGACAAGGCCGGTGTCGCGGTCGACCTGCGCGGCTTCGTCACCGTCGACGACCAGTTGCGCACCAGCGTGCCCGGCGTCTGGGCGATGGGCGACTGCAACGGCAAGGGCGCCTTCACCCACACCTCCTACAACGATTACGAGATCGTCGCCGCCAATCTGCTCGACGACGATCCGCGCAAGGTCAGCGACCGCATCGAGGCCTATGCGCTCTACATCGATCCGCCGCTCGGCCGCTGCGGCATGACCGAGGCTGCGGTGAAGAAATCCGGCCGCAAGGCGCTGGTCGGCCAGCGGCCAATGACCCGCGTCGGCCGCGCCATCGAAAAGGGCGAGACGCAAGGTTTCATGAAGATCCTGGTCGATGCCGACACCAGGCAAATCCTCGGCTGCTCCGTGCTCGGCCCCGGCGGCGACGAGGCAGTGCACTGCGTGCTCGACCTGATGTACGCCAAGGCGTCGGTCGATACGCTGGCGCGCGCCGTGCATATCCACCCCAACGTCTCGGAGCTGTTGCCAACCATCGCCCAGGAGCTGAAGCCGCTCGCCTGACATAGCGCCGCGTCAAGCTCAGCGCTTTCTGCATTGGTGCGTTGCAGCAATGTGCATTGCACGCGGCAAGGCTTCTCGTTCAGTCTGAATTGAACCGATTCAGTCTGGATTTTCCATGCCTTTGCCGATCCTTGCGCTTGCCATTGCGTCCTTTTGCATCGGCACCACCGAATTCGTCATCATGGGCCTGTTGCCGGAGGTTGCGGCCGATCTCGGCGTGTCGATCCCCTCGGCCGGCCTGCTGGTTACCGGCTATGCGCTGGGCGTCGTCTTCGGCGCACCCATCGTGGCCATGGCCACCGCGCATCTGCCGCGCAAGCCAGTGCTGGTCACGCTGACGGCGATGTTCGTCGTCGGCAATCTGCTCTGCGCCATTGCGCCCAATTACTGGCTTCTGATGGCCGCGCGCGTCTTCACCGCGTTCGGTCATGGCGCCTTTTTCGGCATTGGTTCCGTCGTTGCCGCCAGCCTGGTGCCGCGCAACAAGCGCGCCAGCGCCATGGCGATGATGTTCGCGGGATTGACGCTCTCCAACATTCTCGGCGTTCCTGCCGGCACCGCGCTTGGCGAAGCCTTCGGCTGGCGCTCCACCTTCTTTGCCGTCGTCGGCATCGGCCTGATCTCTGTTGCCGCCATCGCCTGGCTGGTGCCATCCAATGTCGTCGAACCGAGCGGCGGCGGCCTGCGCAGCGAACTGCGCGTGCTGGGCAAGCTGCAGGTCTGGCTCGCCATGCTGATCGCCTCGCTGGCCTCGGCCAGCCTGTTTGCCGTCTTCACCTACATCAAGCCCTACCTTACCGATGTCTCCGGCCTGTCGACCTCCGCGGTCACCTGGGTCCTGCTGCTGTTCGGCGCCGGCATGACCATAGGCAACATCATCGGCGGCCGGCTGGCCGACTGGAAATTGATGCCGACGGTCATCGGCACGCTGCTTTTGATGGCAGTTCTGTTTGTCGGCTTCATGCAGTACGGCGCGATCGCCAGCGTCGCCATCGGCATCGTCTTCTTGTGGGGACTGCTGATCTTCGTCGTCGTGCCGCCGCTGCAGATCCGCGTCGTCGAAGCGGCTTCGGAAGGGCCGAACCTCGCCGCCACGCTCAACCAGGGCGCATTCAATGTCGGCAATGCCAGCGGCGCCTGGATCGGCGGCGTGGCTCTGTCGGCCGGCGTTTCCTATGCTCATTTGCCGCTGGTCGGCGCGGCGCTGGCCCTGCTGGCGGTCAGCGTCGCCGTCGTCTCGCAGGCGCTCGAAGGATCGGCGCCGATAGCGACGGTTCCGGCCGCCGCCGAATAATTCCATTGCGCCCATGGCGGCTCGAACTGGACCAATCGACAGCCCTTCGGCAAACGTGCATGTGTTCTGCCTCTTATCCTGGAGGCATCCCATGCAGAAATCGATCGAACGCATCGCCGGCGACACCGAAGGCGTTTCCTACGAATTCCCGGTGTTCCGCTTCGCCGGCACTGATAAGGCCGCACCTTCGGCCTATCTGCAGGCAGCACTCCACGCCGGTGAATTGCCTGGTGTCGTCGCCATCGACGCCTTGATGCCGGCGCTGAACAAGGCCGAAGCCGAAGGCCGCATCAAGGGCAACATCACGGTCGTGCCCTGGGCCAATCCGATCGGCCGCGCGCAATATCATTTCGGCGAGCACCAGGGCCGCTTCCATCTCGGCACCCGCAACAATTTCAACCGCGGCTTTCCGTTGCTCGCAGCACCGGACGCCAAGCTTTTGCCCGACACCACGCTTGGCACCCCCGACCAGCGATTGAAGACCCGCCTGGTGCAGCTGTCGCTCGGCCACGACATCGTGCTCGACCTGCATTGCGACGACGAGGGCCTTGCCTATCTCTACGTCCACGCCAGCCTGTGGCCGGCGATGGCCGATTGCGCCGCCGCCATGGGTATCGACGCCGTGGTGTTGTGGAGCGAGGACACCGACGGCACCTTCGAGGGCGCCACGATCATGCCCTACCAGAACGTCCCCGCCAACGTGGCAAAGCTCGACCGCCGCGTTGCCACCACGGTAGAATACCGTGGCATGCTGGATGTCGACGGCGCGCTGGCAAGTTCCGATGCCGAAGGCCTTTACCGGCTGCTGGCGGCGCGCGGCGTCATCGCCGATACCGCCCTTCCCGCACCCGGCGCGTTCAAGGGCCTCGTCGCGCCGCTGGAGAACATCGACATGATGCCGGCGCCCCGGGCCGGCGCCATCCTCTACGACGTCAAGCCCGGCGACCGCGTCGCCGAGGGCGCGCGCCTCGCCACCATCGTCCACACACCGGGCGAGGCCGGTGGCCGCACCGAAGTGCTGGCGCCGCAGGACGGCGTCATCCTGACCCGCCGCTCACGCCGCATCATCCGCGCCGGCGAGGATCTCTTGAAGCTGGTCGGCAACAAGAAGAGCGCCGACGCGAGGTCAGGCACGCTGGAGGACTGAGCTAACCCGAAATCGCCAGCCGCGCCTTGGCCTCCAGCCATTCGGCCATTTGCCGGTACGGCACCGGGCCGTGGCTGACACGGGCGACACCAAGCTCGGCCAGGCGCTGGCGCGGCGGCACATGCGCCAGCGCGATGATGTTGACCGGCAGCACGGTGGCCTTGCACAGCGCCTCGATCAGAGCCTCGTCGCCGAGCCCCGGCGCAAAGAAGCCGCTCGCTCCTGCCTTTTCATAAGCGTGCGCCCGCTCGATGGCCTGGTCGAGCAGCACGCTGTCATGCACATCCGGCTTGGCCTTGAGGAAAATGTCGGTACGGGCGTTGATGTAGGCGGGAATGCCGGAAGCCTTCACCGCCGCCGCTGCCGCCTCGATCCGCTTCACCTGTATGGCGATGTCGTGCAGGCCGGCGCCGCCGACGATCTGGTCCTCGAAATTGAAACCGATGGCGCCGGCCTGCAGGGCACGTGTCACCGTCTGGGCGACAGTCTCCGGCTCGACGCCGTAGCCGCCTTCGAGGTCCATGGTCACCGGCAGGTCGACTGCCGCGACGATGCGCCTGATGTTGTCCAGCGCCAGCTCCAGCGGGATTTTCTCGCCATCGGCATAACCAAAAGCAGCCGCGACCGGCCAGCTGCCGGTGGCGATCGCCTTGGCGCCCGCCCTCTCGACGATCTTGGCCGAGCCCGGATCCCAGGCATTGTAGAGAACGATCGGGTTGCCCCTGACGTGGAGCGCATGGAACCTGCGTGCGCGCTCGATCTGCTCGGTCATTGCTGTCTTCCCGTCTTTCCGATGTTGGACGAACAGTCTAGGCAGGACCCCAAGCCTTGGCGATGTGCCATGGGCTGCGGAAGCGGCGGCCACAAACAGGCCTTTCAAACCTGTTGCGCATCCGGCTTTTCGCCGCTATGGATTTCGCCCATGAACATGCGCTCGATCAAGACCATTTGGTGGTGGGCTCGCTGACAGCGGCCTGTTCGAACGCGTGCGCGTGAAAATAGAGGGTGGCCGCAACGGAATGTCCGGGCGGCCATTTGTTTTTTCAAAGCCATTCCCGGGTCCGTTGCCCCAACAAGCCATATGGAGACGGCAATGACGATGAAGGCTCTGGAAAACGGCGCGGAAAGCTTCGTGACCGCAGGTGGTGTCACCATCACCCGCGAACGCCACGACAAGCCTTACGCCGGTGCGATCGATGCCTATGTCGATGGCTTGAACTCGCGCCGTGGTGCGGTGTTTTCCTCGAATTACGAATATCCGGGCCGCTACACACGCTGGGATACGGCCATCATCGATCCGCCGCTGGTGATTTCCGCGCGTGGCCGCGCCATGCGCATCGAGGCGCTGAATGGCCGTGGCGAAGTGCTGCTGCCGGTGATCGGCAAGACGCTGGCGGGCATTACCGAGGTGACGATTGCTGAAACCTCGAAAAAGCTGATCCGCCTCGATGTCGCCAAGCCCGGCCGCGTCTTTACCGAGGAAGAGCGCAGCCGCGTCCCCTCTGTGTTTACTGTGCTGCGCGCCATCACCGCTCTGTTCAAGACCGATGAAGACGCCAATCTCGGCCTTTACGGCGCCTTCGGTTACGACCTCGCCTTCCAGTTCGATCCAGTCGACTACAAGCTTGAGCGCAAACAGAGCCAGCGCGATCTCGTGCTGTTCCTACCTGACGAGATCCTGGTCGTCGACCATTATTCGACCAAGGCCTGGACCGACCGCTACGATTATTCCGGCGACGGTTTTTCAACCGAGGGGCTGCCGCGCGACGAAATTGCCGAACCGTTCAAGACCGCCGACCGCATCCCGCCGCGCGGCGACCATGAGCCGGGCGAATATGCCAATCTGGTGCGCAAGGCGATGGACAGTTTCAAGCGCGGCGACCTGTTCGAGGTCGTGCCCGGGCAGATGTTCTACGAACGCTGCGAGACGCAGCCTTCCGAAATCTCGCGCAAGCTGAAGTCGATCAACCCGTCGCCCTATTCCTTCTTCATCAATCTCGGCGAAAACGAGTATCTGATCGGCGCCTCGCCCGAAATGTTCGTGCGCGTCAATGGCCGCCGCGTCGAGACCTGCCCGATATCCGGCACCATCAAGCGCGGCGACGACGCCATTTCCGATAGCGAGCAGATTCTGAAGCTGCTCAACTCCAAGAAGGATGAATCCGAGCTGACAATGTGCTCGGACGTCGACCGCAACGACAAGTCCAGGGTCTGCGATCCGGGCTCGGTGCGCGTCATCGGCCGCCGCCAGATCGAGATGTATTCGCGCCTGATCCACACCGTCGATCACATCGAAGGGCGCCTGCGCGAAGGCATGGACGCCTTCGACGCCTTCCTGTCGCATGCCTGGGCGGTCACCGTCACCGGTGCGCCGAAACTGTGGGCGATGCGCTTCATCGAGCAGAACGAAAAGAGCCCGCGTGCCTGGTATGGCGGCGCCATCGGCATGGTCAATTTCAACGGCGACATGAACACCGGCCTGACCTTGCGCACCATCCGCATCAAGGACGGCATCGCCGAGGTGCGCGCCGGCGCCACGTTGCTCTTCGACAGCATCCCCGAGGAAGAAGAAGCCGAAACCGAACTGAAGGCATCCGCCATGCTCTCCGCCATCCGCGACGCCAAATTGGGCAATGCCGCAGGCGCCGAACGCACCACCGCGCGCGTCGGCGACGGCGTCAACATCCTGCTCGTCGACCACGAAGACTCCTTCGTCCACACACTGGCCAACTATTTCCGCCAGACCGGTGCCAATGTCTCGACCGTGCGTTCGCCGGTGCCGGAAGAAGTCTTCGAACGGCTGAAGCCCGATCTCGTCGTGCTGTCGCCCGGACCGGGCACGCCGAAGGATTTCGACTGCGCCGCGACCATCAAGAACGCCCGCGCCCGCGACCTGCCGATCTTCGGTGTCTGCCTTGGCCTGCAGGCGCTGGCGGAGGCCTATGGCGGCGAACTCAGGCAGTTGCACGTGCCGATGCACGGCAAGCCGTCGCGCATCCGCGTCTCCAAGCCTGGAATCATCTTCTCCGGCCTGCCCAAGGAAGTGACCGTCGGCCGCTACCACTCGATCTTCGCCGATCCGGTGCGGCTGCCCGACGATTTCATCGTCACCGCCGAGACCGAGGATGGCATCATCATGGCCTTCGAACACCGCAAGGAGCCGATCGCCGCCGTCCAGTTCCATCCGGAATCGATCATGACGCTCGGCCACAATGCCGGCATGCGCATCATCGAAAACATCGTTGCGCATCTGCCGCGCAAGGCCAAGGAAAAGGCCGCTTAGAAACGATGGCGGCAACGGACAACACGGCGGCGATCGCAGCGAAGGCAGCGGCCAGGCAAAGGATCGCCAGCCTTGCCTTCTGGTCGATTGTCATCGCCTGCGTGGTGCTCGCGCTCAAGCTTGCCGCATGGTACGTCACCGGCTCCGTTGCGCTCTATTCGGATGCGCTGGAGTCGATCGTCAACGTCATAGCCTCGGCCGCCGCCTATTGGGCGGTCCTGGTCAGCTACAAGCCGGCCGACCAGGACCATCCGTTCGGCCACCACAAGGCCGAGTATTTTTCGGCGGTGCTGGAAGGCGTGCTGATCGTGCTCGCCGCGCTTTTGATCCTCAACGAGGTCTGGCGCTCCTGGCAGACGCCGACCCCGCTCGAACAACCCTGGGAGGGCTTGGCGATCAACGGCGTCGCCACCGTCATCAACGCCTTCTGGGCCTGGACGCTGATCCGCGCCGGGCGCAGCGCAAAATCACCGGCGCTGGTCGCCGACGGCCGGCACATCATGACCGACGTCGTGACCTCGGTCGGCGTCTTCGGCGGCCTCGTCGGCGCTATCCTGACCGGTTGGCAGATCCTCGATCCGGCGCTTGCCGTCATCGTCGCGCTCAACATCCTGTGGCAGGGCTGGCACGTCATCGGCTCGTCGATGAACGGGCTGATGGACCGCGCAGTGGACACTACCGAACACATGCACATTCGCGACATCATCTCGGCCAATTGCAAGGGCGCGCTGGAGGTTCATGACCTCAAGACCCGCATCGCCGGCCGCGCCACCTTCATCGAGTTCCACCTGGTCGTCGACGCCGACATGACGGTCGGCGCCAGCCACGTCATTTGCGACCGCATCGAGGACGCGCTGAAGGCCGAAATCCCCTCGGTGCGCGTCACCATCCATGTCGAGCCCGACGACGAGGCGAAGCTGCCGAAAGGCACCACTGCTGTGCCGTTTGCTTGAGGAAAAACTCAGGGCATCATCCTCGGGCGAGGATCTGCCGACCTCGCCGGATCGATTGCGCCATTACCGCCATGTGGGGTAGCCCGCCAATGGCTACATCCAGGCGTTGATTGCCTCCAAATCGGGCAGCGCCTGCTGCTCAAGGGCGCGCCAGCTCGGCCTCGGCAAAAGCGTAGTCAGGCGAACCGTCTAAGTTCGTCAATCCAAACTCGGCAAGCGAAGTCCGATCCAAGTAGCACCCGCTTGCGATCGGCTCATCATGTGTCGGTCGAGATGTCATCCCATTCCTGCCCCATATACCCAATCAGCCAATTGAGCGCGTAATGACGTTCGACAACTACGTCTCGTTCCAATCCTGCCGGCGCGGCTTTCCCATTCACCCGCGCATCCATCACAGCCCAATTGTACCGATAGATCAGATCGGCAGCATCGAGAAGCTCGCTTTGCGGGCGCAAATTGGCCCGCTTGAGCAGCCCTTCCGTGTCGAGGTCACGCAACACCGAAACCATACGCGACACATCGCAAGGCTTGTCTGGACGCCCAAGGTTTTTGAAGACTTGCAACGCCCACAACATTACGAAAGCCCCTTCATAGCGCCAGCTAAAATTTGCGCGATCTTGCTCGGTTGCAACGGGGTTACCGACAAACGCTTGCTCTTTGGGCGTAAAAAACCCTTCGGCTCCAAACTGGCTGATCAAGTTGCTTAAAAGATTTCGATCATTGGTCTCCGCTGTGACGGCCACGATTACCAGTGCGATGGCGCGTTTAACCACCTCGTCCTTCGTTCGTCGCCGACTTTCGGCTGCGGTTTCGATCGCCGGCAAATGGTCGATGAACGGCACGCCCTCCTTCTTCAACTGTGCTATTGAGGCAGCCTTGCGAGCCTCAGCCTCGCCTTCAGCGTTGGCGGAACCGATGAAGGCCAAGGAAGTCAGAAAACCAAGAAAGCTGCGACGCATCATATTCATTGCCAAATGGCTGCTAAGAGTGACTAAGGCGCACAAGCCGATTGCGGCATTGGCTCCAGCCTGTAGATCTTATCATCGGACTCCGTCTTGCCGCCAGCTTCCTTCGAGCACAGATCAACGATGGCCAGGCTGCTATTGGGGTTGGCGAGCATCATGGTGCCATTGGCGCCGCGCTTGAGGTAGATTTCCTTCTGGCTGATGTCGCAGGCAAAGTTGCTCATCTTGGAACTCGCCGCACAACGCCACTGGTCCGCCTCGCCCTGGCAGGAATAGGTCTGCGTGACCTTGGCCCCGTTCTCCCTGGTGGTCACGGAAACGCCGATGTCGGCGCCGTCGGGCCAGTTGGCGACATCGCCGCCTGAGGCAAAGGAGGCCAGTTCCACCGGCCCGCGAAAGACACGGATCGACTGCGTCACCTGGTCGGGATGCGAGGAGAGATGCGCGGCATCGTAGTCTCGCCCGAAGCAGAAGGGTTGGTCCGGCTTCAGTCGCTCGCGCAAGGGAGCCCCAAGCGCCGGCTCGATCGGGTCGATCTTGGCGAATTCAGCCTGGCAGGTTGCGGCCGGCATCGGGTCGAGGCGGAAATTGTTGTCCTCCGAGCCCAGAGCCTGCCGGTCATATTCGGCTTCGCCCAGTTCGTCTTCCGATCCGGCGTCGAGATAGAGATCGGACGAGACGTCGGTGAGGATCAGGCGGCCTTTGTCATCGAGCTTCAGCGACGCCATGGTGCGGTCGCAGTCCATGCCGCAGCGGATCGGACCTGACTTGCCGTCCTCGGACTCGTGATTGCACCAGCCGCCGGCCCATTGCGGCGCCTTGGCGCCGCGCACCATGGTGGTGAGAAAACCGTTGTAGGAGGTGTCGGCGTTTGCCATCGGCTCCTCGTTCGGATGGCTCACCGGATCATGGCCATAGAGGAAGAAGATCCGCGCCACCTTCTGCTTTGGGTGCGCCTTGAGGTGCGCCGCATCATAGACGCGGCCGAAACAGGCATCGGCGCCATTCGGGCTGAGTTCGGGTAATTTAAGCACATCGTCGGCCGCGGCCGAACCCGCAAGCGCGCCGAGCAGCACGGCGCCAAATCCAGCGCTGGCAACAACCTTCCACTTCCTGAACGCCATGTGACCCCCTCCTCGCATCGACAGGACGTAACGTGAATTTATGCTAGTATCATGGCCGCAGCCACGCAATTTGCGGGGAGCGCCAAGCCGAGAGGATGCCATGCGTCGACGCGACATGTTCCGGGCCAGCCTTGCCGGTGCCGCCGGCCTGTTCGGGCTGAGCCGGGCCGCCGCCGCTGAAGACAGACCGAAGGTCGCCTATCACCTCAGCGACCTCGATAAGGTCAACTTCGTGCTCGGCAACATCAAGAACCACTATGACGGCACCGGCGGCAATGTCGACATCGTGTTGGTCGTGCATGGTCCGGCCCTCGCCGGCTTCAAGTCGAAAGGCATATCGGCGGCGATCTCGGGACGCTTTGCCGGCCTTGTCCAGCAGGGCCTTGAGCCGCATGCCTGCGGCAACACCATGCAAGGCATGGAGATCACGCTTGCCGACCTGCTCGAGGGCTTCCACGCCGCCGACAAGGGCGGCGTCGTCAAGCTCGCCGAACTGCAGCGCCAGGGCTACGCCTATCTCCGGCCCTGAGCCGCCACGGGCTTGAACGTGAAGGCCATGAGAGCCTACGAAGGGTGGCCAAACAGCCCGAAGGAAAGTGCTCATGACCGCGACCACCCTCGTCATCCCCGATCTTGCCGGCAAGGCGGTGCTGGTCACCGGCGCTTCGACCGGCATCGGTGCCGCCCTTGCACTGGCCTACGCCGCCCAGAAATGCCGGGTCGCGCTGCACTACAATTCGAGCCGGAAGGCCGCAGAAACGCTGGCCAAAACCATCCGCGACAGCGGCGGTGAGGTGTTCCTGACACAGGGCGACTTCTCACAGGCAGCCGATGTCGAGCGGGTAGTCGAGGAGAGCGCCGAAACATTCGGCCGGCTCGACGGGCTGGTCAACAATGCCGGCGGCATGCTCGGCCGCGTGCCCTATGCTGAGCAGACCGAGGCGCACTACGACGCGGTGATGGACCTCAACGCCCGCTCGGTGCTGACGGCCTCGCGCAAGGCGATGCCATGGCTGAAGAAGCAGGGCGGCTTCATCGTCAACACCTCGTCGATCGCGGCGCGCAATGGCGCTGGCGGCGGCGCCGGGCTGTACGGTTCGGCCAAGGCCTTTGTCTCCAATGTGACGCGCGGCATGGCCAAGGAACTGATCGGCTTCGGCATCCGCGTCAACGCGGTGGCGCCGGGCACCATCGCGACACCCTTCCATGAGCGCTATTCCACCGACGAGCAGATGAAGGGCATGGTCGCCACCATTCCTCAAGGGCGTGCCGGCACGGCCGAAGACTGCGTCGGCGCCTATCTCTTCCTGTCCTCCGATCTCCTGAGTGGTTACATCACCGGCCAGGTGATCGAGGTGAACGGTGGCCAGTTGATGCCGTGAGCCGGCAATTGCATACTGCGTCTCGCAACCATGCATGTCGTGCGCACGTTTGCTGAGGTTGGAAGAAAGGGGAGAGGCAATGTACGGATTGATCGGAAAGATGCGGGCGGCGCGCGGCCAGCGCGACGCGATCATGGATGTGCTGCTCGCCTCGACCGGCGCCATGCCGGGTTGCCTGAGTTATGTCATCGCCCGCGACCCGGCCGATGCCGACGCGATCTGGGTGACCGAAGTGTGGACCGACGCCGCAAGCCACAAGGCTTCGCTGCAGCTGCCGGAGGTCCAGGCAGCGATCGCCAAGGCCCGGCCGATCATCGCCGGCTTCGAATTCCAGGTCGAGACCCATCCGGCCGGCGGTTTCGGCCTGCCCGCCATCAAGAACGAGTGACATCCCAACGCGGGGTCGGGGTCGTGAATTTCGTCCGAGACAGCGTTCGCATTTTTCTCTTCCAGGTCTAAGACCCAAACATGGACTCTTCGCCAGACCAACCGGCCGTCGAACGCATGGCGCGCATGCGTCCGGTTCGGCAGTGGGTGGTGCTGCTGATCGTCTCGCTGCTGTTCGCCGGCGCGCTGGAATACGCCGCACTGCCGGCGGCGCTGCTGATCGGCCCGATGCTGGCGGCGATCCTTGCCGGCACCAATGGCGCCACGGTGCGCGTGCCGCGGCCGCTGTTCGCCGCCGCCCAGGCCTTGGTCGGCTGTCTGGTCGCGGCGTCGATCTCCACCGACATTTTTTCGGTGTTCTACAAGGAATGGCCGCTGGTCCTTGTCGTGGTGCTGGCGACCCTTGCGGCGTCCAGCCTGCTTGGCTGGTTGATCAGCCGCTGGCGCATCCTGCCCGGCACCACCGCGGTCTGGGGCTCGTCGCCGGGTGCTGCCACTGCCATGGTGCTGATGGCCGGTGCCTTCGGCGCCGATCAGCGCCTCGTCGCCTTCATGCAGTATCTGCGCGTCATCTTCGTCTCGATGACGGCAGCACTCGTCGCCAAGATGTGGGTCGACACTTCGGGCATCGAGGTACCAGCCATCGTCTGGTTCCCGCCGATCGAACCGGCAGCCTTTGCCGCCACGCTCGGCGTGGCGCTGGTCGGCGGCCTGCTCGGCCGGTTGTGCCGGCTGCCGTCACCCTTCTTCCTCGGCACCTTCATCATCGGCACCATCGTCCATCTCGGCTTCGGCGTGGCGATGCAATTGCCGCCATGGCTGCTGGCGCTCTCCTATGCGATGGTCGGCTGGTCGATAGGGCTGAATTTTACCCGGGCGATCCTGCGTCATGCGACACGGGCGCTGCCGCAGATCGTCGGCTCTATCGTCGTGCTGATCGCCTTTTGCGGCGGGCTAGCCTGGCTGATCAGCCACGTCCTTGGTATCGATCCGCTGACCGCCTATCTCGCGACCAGCCCCGGCGGCATGGACAGCGTCGCCATCATTGCCGCCGCCGCCCAGAACGTCGACATATCCTTCGTCATGGCCTTGCAGTCGGCCCGCTTCCTGGTCGTGCTCATCGCCGGGCCGAGCATAGCGCGGCTGATGGCGAGAGCCGTCAGGGACTGAGATTCAAATATCCAGGGAAGAGGAAAAGTGCCCATGAAACGTCGTGTGAATGCCGTCGATCTCTCAGGCCGGGTCGCCGTGGTGACCGGCGGCGCGCAAGGCATCGGCCTTGCTGTCGCCCGGCGACTGCTGTCATCGGGCGCCAGCGTCGCCATCTGGGATGTGGACGAGACCGCCATGGCGAAGGCCGTTTCCGAACTCGCCCCGCTCGGCCGGGTCGAGGGTTTGCTGTGCGATCAATCGCTGATGGAGGCCGTCGACAGCGCCGCGACCGAAACCGAGCGCTCGCTTGGTCCGGTCGATCTGCTGGTAAACAATGCCGGCATCGCCGGACCGGCAGCGACGGTGGCGGATTATGATCCTGCCGCCTGGCGCCAGATAATCGACATCGACCTCAACGGCGTCTTCTACTGCTGCAAGCGCCTGGTGCCCGGCATGATCGCGCGCAGCTACGGCCGCATCGTCAACATCGCCTCGGTCGCAGGCAAGGAAGGCAATCCGAATGCCGCCGCCTATTCCGCCGCCAAGGCCGGCGTGCTCGCGCTGACAAAATCGCTCGGTAAGGAACTGGCCGGCCACGACATCGCCGTCAACGCGCTGACCCCATCGCCCGCCCGCACCCGCATCCTCGAACAGCTCACTGAGGCCCAGGTCGCCTACATGCTGGGCAAGGTGCCGCGAGGCCGGTTCGTCGAAGTCGAAGAGGCGGCTGCGATGATCGCCTTCATGCTATCGGACGAAAATTCCTTCACCACCGGCGCGACCTTCGACCTGTCCGGCGGCCGCGCCACCTACTGAGAAGCAGAGCTATTCCTCGCTGTCTTCGTTATCGCCGTCGGCCGCGAAGGACTAATTCAAGAGCCGCTCAGCGTCGCGGCAAGCCGGTCGGGAAGGAAATCGACGAAGGCGCGAACCTTCGGCGACAAATGACGATTGGACGGCCACAACAACCGGAACTGGCCGCGGCCGTCGACATGGTCGTCCAGCACCGTGCGTAGCTGGCCGTCACGCAGCGCCTCGCGGACCAGGAAATCGGGCATCGAGCTGATGCCGAGCCCGGCCATCGTGGCGCCCTTCAGCGCCTCCGTGTTGTTGCAGGTCAGCATCGAGCGGACCTGCGGCTCGGCGCTGCCGCCGATGAACGGCCAGCCTTGCAGCTTGCCGCTGTTGGGAAAGCGGAAGCGGATGCCGTAATGGTTCACGAGATCGTCCGGGCGGCTCGGGTTGCCGTGCTGCTCGATATAGGAGGGTGCCGCACACAACAGCAGCCGGAAGGGTGCAAGCGGCCGCGCCACCAGGCGCGAATCCGGCAGGTCGCCGCTGCGGATCGCGATGTCGACGCCTTCGTCGATGAGGTCGACGATGCGGTCGTTAAAGTCGATGTCGAGTTCGATTTCGGGATAGCGCGCCATGAACTCCGACAGCACCGGGAACAGCAAATGATAGGTCACGATCGGCGTCGAAACGCGCAGCCGCCCATGCGGTGTTTCGCGGCTCCGCGACAGCATCGCCTCGGCATCGTCGATGTCGTCGAGGATGCGCCGCACCCGCTCGTTGAACAGCTTGCCCTCTTCGGTCAGGCCGATGCGGCGCGTGCTGCGCTGAAGCAACCTTACGCCGAGATCCTGCTCGAGCCTGGCGACGCTCTTGCCGACGGCCGATGCCGAGATTCCGAGCGTGCGGCCCGCAGCGATGAAGCTGCCGAACTCAGCCGTGCGGGCAAAGGCCAGGAGCCCATTGAGGCGTTCCATCGCATCTCTCCATTCGAGCGTTTCAGTCCGGTATATCTGGAGATTTAACACTATTTTTCTCGAAGTGTCGCGAGCCTATCTTCCCGTTACGACCGGCGCACCAAGCTTGCGGCAGGCCGGCGGATCCTGGTTCAGATAGGAAAATTATGACCCCGAAAACCACAAACGGCGCGGTCGCGCCATGGCTTGTCCTGTTGTCGGTATGCCTTGCCGCCATGACAATGCCCTTGACCTTCACCGGCCCGGCCGTCGCGCTTTCCCGCATTGCGGCCGACCTCGGCGGCAGCCCGATCGCGCTCAACTGGGTGACCAACGCCTTCATGCTGACCTTCGCCGCCACCTTGATGGCATCAGGCGCGCTGGCCGACAATCATGGCCGCAAGCGGCTCTTCCTTGTTGGCCTCGCCACCTATGTGCTGGCATCGCTGGGATCGATGTTTGCTCCTGATATCGTCTGGTTCGATGTGCTCAGGGCTGCGCAAGGGCTCGGCAGTGCCGCCGCCTTTGCCGGCGGCGCCTCCGCTCTTGCCCAGGAATTCGATGGGCCATTGCGGCTGCGCGCCTTCTCCTTCCTCGGCACCAGTTTCGGCATCGGCCTCGCTTTTGGGCCGATCGCGTCGGGCCTGCTCATAGATGCTTT
Organism: Mesorhizobium sp. M0802; assembly: GCF_040320115.1. NCBI lineage: Bacteria > Pseudomonadati > Pseudomonadota > Alphaproteobacteria > Hyphomicrobiales > Phyllobacteriaceae > Mesorhizobium > Mesorhizobium sp. M0802. The sequence goes on along the minus strand of NZ_JAMYOY010000001.1, from coordinate 50,866 downwards.
CGGCTGGCGATCGATCTTCGTCTTGGTGGCAGTGCTCGCGATTGCAGCCGCTTTGCTCGGCCTGCGCACCATCAGGGAATCGCGCGATCCGGATGCGACCGGCCTCGACTGGGCGGGAGCCGGCACCTTTACGATCGCGCTGGCATCGCTGACCTACGGCGTGCTGCAAGCGCCGCAGAGCGGCTGGACCGATCCCCTGGTGATCGCGCTTCTCGTGGCGGCCGCCCTTTGCTTTGCCGCTTTCGTCGTCGTCGAGCGGCGCGTGCGCCGGCCGATGCTCGATCTCTCGCTGTTCCGCTTTCCCCGCTTCGTCGGCGTCCAGTTCCTGGCGGCCGCTCCCGCCTATGGCTTCGTCGTCCTGCTGGTGCTGTTGCCGATCCGCTTCATCGGCATCGAGGGGATGAGCGAGATCAAGGCGGGGCAGTTGATGATCTGCCTGTCGGGACCGCTGTTGATCCTGCCACTGCTCGCCGGCCAGGTAGCGCGCTGGATCGCTCCGGCAACGATCTGCGGTGTCGGCCTGCTTGTGGCCGCCGGCGGCCTTGTCTGGCTGAGCCTGATACCGCCTGTCGTCGCAGCGCTGGTGGCGCCGCTGATCCTCATCGGCGTCGGCATCGCCTTGCCCTGGGGGCTGATGGACGGACTTGCCGTCGGCGTCGTGCCGAAAGAGCGTGCCGGCATGGCGGTCGGCATCTTCAACACCACCCGCGTCGCTTGCGAAGGCGTGGCGCTGGCGATCGTCATGGCAGTCCTGTCGGGTTTCACGGCAGCCCAACTGGCGGCTCAGGGAACGGCGTCTTCCCTGGATGCAACCGCCGCCGCGCAGCTGCTGGTGACCGGCAACATCGGCGAAGCGGCAGCCCGCTTGCCGGGTGCCGGAGCCACGGTCCTGGTCCAGGCCTATGAGATCGCGTTCGACAGGCTGCTGATCGTGCTGGCGGCAATCACCATCGTCACCGCCCTTGTCGTCTTTCTCGGCTTGCGCCGTGGATGGGCGGTGGAACACGAGACCATTGCTCTGCCGGTTTGCCAGGAAGGGTAGCTGAGCCGCGTCAGGAGATGACGAGGCTCGCTATGCGGTGGCCGTCGAGCACGAAGGTCATGTCACCCTCGCCGTTGAAGCCATTGCCTTTCACGGCAATGCGGACGCGGTAGCTGCCCTCGACCTCGGCGATGCGGACAATGCGAAGATTGGACTTCACGCCGATATTATCCGACTGGTTCCAGCGCGCGATCTGCTGGCGGCCTTGGAAGGACCGCCCCCAGTCGGTCAGGGACGCGTCGGCTGTGAACGTGTGGAGAACGGCTTCGCTATCACCCGCATTGGTGGCCTCGATAAAGCGGCGGATAGGTTCGGGTGTGGTCATCAATCGAGCCGGTGCATCAGATCATCATCCAGCCAGCGGCCGAAGAAATAGACCAGCTGCTTGTGCCACCATGGCCAGTCATGACTGACATCGCCGCCCCAATAGTCGACCCAGGCGGGAATGGATTTGTCGCGCAGGATCTGTTCCAGCCTGCGGGTCTCGACCAGCATCCGCTCTTCCCAGGCGCCCTGCCCGCAGCAGAAGATCATCCTCAGCGCCTTCAGCCGGGCAAGCAGTTTTGGGTCTACGATGCCGGGCAGATAGTCGAGCGGTGAATTGTAGAAGATATCACCTTCCAGCGCCTTGCCGAAGAAGTCGCCCGCCGAATAGACGCCCGACAGCGCGATGACGCCGCTGGCGAGTTCGGGAAAGCGAAAGACGAAGTTCGTGGAATGATAACCGCCCATCGAACAGCCGGTGAACAGCGGCTTTAATTTGCGCCCGCCATTGGCTTGCTCGGCGGTCGCCAGAAACTCCGGCAGCGCCTCCTCGCGCACATATCGGAAGTAAGCCTCGTGGCGACCGATGCGGTGGGCGGCGCCGGCATGCTTGTTGAAGAACGATTCCGAATCCACGCCGTCGACCGCGAACAGCTGGATGCGGCCGGTGTCGATGAATTCGGCCAGCGCTCCTACCCCGCCGGAATCCTCGAACTGATAGAACCGCCCCTGCGACGTCGGGAACACCACCACCGGCCGGCCGGCATGGCCGTAGCGCTTGTATTCCATGTCGCGGCCGAGATTGCCGGAGAAACCCTTGTGATAAGAGATGTCCATCGCGTCTAAGCCTTTTCCGCGTGGATGTAGGCGACAGCCGCGCGCAGTGCTGCTTCGTCCTTCGAGCGCATCTGGTAGGCGTAATTTCCCATGGCGCGGCTGAAAACCTTTTCTATCGGCTGATGATGGACGATCTTGTCGCGATGCGCGGCTAGCACGTCCTCATGGCTGTGCAAATAGTGGAGGTGCTGCTTGCGGCTGGCATAAGCGGTGAAATACTTGCCCTCATAAGGACCACCGGTGGCATCCTTCACCACCATGTCCGCCCAGGCCGCGTAGACGTCGATGTCGAACGTGTAGTTGATCGCATCGGTCATCCAGGCGCCGGGCGGCCGCATGTTGACCTCAAGCGCGATGACGCGGTCGTCCTTGGTTTCGAACAGCTCGATGTGGAAGAAGCGCTCGCGCACGTCGAACGCCTTGAGGATTTTGCGGCCGGCCTCTTCGATCGCCGGTCGGACCTTGGGAAAGCAGGTGTAGCTCATGTGGCGATCCTTGTTGACCACTTCCATGATGCTCTGGTCGTAGCGGTGGCTGGCCGCCAGCACCACCTCGCCGTCACGGTTGACCAGCCCATCGAAGGTCACCACCAGCCCCTCGATGAACTGCTCCATGACGAAGGTCACGTCCTCGGGCTTGTCTCTGAAAAACTGGTCAAGCTCCCTGGCGTTGGAAATCTTGAAGGTGTTCGAGGCGCCGGACCCGGAATCGGGCTTCACCACCACGGGATAGCCGACGCGGCGGATGAAGGTCATGGCGCCGGCCCGGTCGGAGCATTTGCGCTGGGCGATGGTGTCGACGCCGCTCTTGCGGAAGAATGCACGCATGCGGCTCTTGCGCTTCAAATTCTTCACGAAATCGAGCTTGGTGCCGTAGATGTTGAAGTCGGTGCGGATATTGGCCTCCAGCTCCAGCCAATGCTCGTTGAGGGACTCGAAGCGCTCGATCCGGCCCCATTTGTGGATGAAATGACCCATCGCCCGGAACACCGGATCGTAGTCCTCCATGTCGGCGATGCGGTAATATTCCGACAGGGCCGCCTTCAGCTTGCCGTCCAGCGCCTCATAAGGCGCATCGCCAATGCCCAGCACCGTAGCGCCGGCCTTTTTCAGCCGGTCGCAGAAATCGGCGCCGTTGGCGGGAAAATGCGGCGAGAAGAAAACAAAATTCACGGATGACCCCTCCGACGGCGAAGCATTGCGGCCCCGGCTACACGCAAGTCTGGCGCATTTGCCGCGCATGGGGAAGAGTGCTCGCGAGTGGTGGAATGGCAGCCCACTTGCCTGTCCATGGCGGCTCCTGTATGAACCCCGCCATGAACACGCGCGTCTCCTCCGTCGCTTCCCGTCCGACCGGCTTTGCCGGCGAGACCGTGCGCGCGCTGGCATCGACCCTGCTTCTTCTCGGCCTTATCGGCGATCGCCGGGTTCGCTGAAGGAGCGCCCGGCGGTCGAACCGCCGCTTACGCGCACGCTCCTTGGCCAGTTCAGAAATTGGCAATTCACATCAAGCGAACGAAAATCTGATAAGGCGCTGCTCGCCTTGGAATCCGTCCGAAGACCGATCCGCGAGCCGCCGGGAGAACAAGACGATGAACGCACGAGAAGACATCCGCGCCGGCGAAGCCGAAAGCGTAAAACGCGCGGCCGGCCACATGCCGGGCGCGGCCCGAAAATACCAGCCCTACCGGACGGTCGGTCTCACCGACCGCACCTGGCCCAACAAGGTCATCGACAAGGCACCGGTCTGGTGCTCGGTCGATTTGCGCGACGGCAACCAGGCGCTGATCGATCCGATGGGTCATGAGCGCAAGGCGCGCATGTTCGCCCTGCTGCTCGACATGGGTTTCAAGGAGATTGAGATAGGTTTCCCCTCGGCCTCGCAGACCGATTTCGATTTCGCCCGCTGGTGCATCGAGGAAGGCAATGTGCCGGCTGATGTTTCGCTACAGGTGCTGGTGCAGTGCCGTCCCGAACTCATCACCCGCACCTTCGAATCTCTGAAGGGCGCCACCAACCCGATCGTGCATTTCTACAATTCGACCAGCGAGTTGCAGCGTCGCGTCGTCTTCGAGAAGGATGTCGGCGGTATCAAGCGCATCGCCACCGACGCGGCCAAGATGATCACCGACATGGCGGCCAAGGCCGGCGGCGGTTATCGCTTCGAATATTCGCCCGAAAGCTTTACCGGCACCGAGCTCGAAGTCGCGCTGGAGATATGCAACGCCGTCACCGAGATCGTGAAGCCGACAGCCGACAACAGACTGATCATCAACCTGCCGTCGACGGTCGAGATGTCGACGCCCAACATCTATGCCGACCGGATCGAATGGATGTGCCGCAACCTGGACGACCGCGAGAACCTGCTGATCTCGCTGCACCCCCACAACGATCGCGGCACCGGCATCGCCACCACCGAGCTCGGCCTGATGGCGGGTGCGGACCGCGTCGAAGGCACGCTGTTCGGCAATGGCGAGCGCACCGGAAATGTCGACATCGTGACGCTGGCGCTCAACATGTACACGCAAGGCGTCGATCCCCATCTGGATTGCTCCGACATCAACCGGATGAAGGACGTCTACGAATATTCCAACCAGCTGAAGATCTCCGAGCGCCATCCCTATGTCGGCGAACTCGTCTACACCGCCTTTTCCGGCTCGCACCAGGACGCCATCAACAAGGGCATGAAGGCCTTGAAGAAGGCCAACACGCCGGTCTGGGAAGTGCCCTATCTGCCGATCGATCCGGCCGATGTCGGACGCAGCTACGAGGCGATCATCCGCATCAACTCGCAGTCGGGCAAAGGCGGCATCGCCTATGTACTGCAGGCCGATTACGGCCTCAATCTGCCGCGCAACCTGCAGATCGAGTTCAGCCAGGAGATCCAGGCGATCACCGACGCCGAAGGCAAGGAAGTGCCGGCAAAACGCATCCATGACCGCTTTATCGAAACCTATGTCGACCAGCCCGGCGCACGACTGAAGTTCCTCGACCATCACACCTATCCCGATACCGAGAAAAAGGGCCGGCGCGTGGTCGAGGCGGTGATCCTCGACAACGGCAAGGAGACGACAATCGCCGGCTCCGGCACCGGCCCGATCGACGGCTTCGTCGATGCGCTGTCGCGTCATGTTGGCGTCGACATGTCGGTGCTTGATTATTCCGAACATTCGCTCCAGCGCGGCTCGAACGCCTCGGCGATTTCCTATGTCGAGATGGAATATCCCGGCAGCAAGCTGTTCGGCGCCGGCATCAACACCAACATCGTCGCCGCCTCGCTGGAAGCCGTTGTTTCGGCCGCCAACCGGATAATCGGCCGCAAGGCCGGCTGATATTTCCCGGGCGCCGAATGTCCGCGGCGCCCGGAAATCCCCCATTTGCCGAGGGAAATTCCGGTTTTTTGTGTCAACCACCGGCAACTATCCGGTGTGTTACGCGATCGCATAACATAAGCATGCTTGTATGGAAGTGCAGGCTCTATATGATTGCGCCTCAACCTGTGCCGACTTCGAGAGGATCGACACTTGCAGCATGCCACGCCTGCCGCCCCCGCAGTGCGCGAGACACTGGAGCGACTGCTCGCCAGCGAAACGTTCGGACGTTCCGAGCGCGCGCGCAAGTTGCTGCGCTATCTTGTTGAGCGCGAGCAGGCCGGCGAAGCCGACAGGCTCAAGGGTTTCTCCATCGCCATGGACGTCTTCGGCAAGGACGGCGATTTCGATTCGTCGACCGACGCCGTTGTCCGGGTGCAGGCAGGCCGGCTGCGCGAACTTCTCCAGCATTATTTCGCCAATGAAGGCGTAGCCGAACCGGTTCGCATTGCCATTCCGCGCGGCGGCTACGTGCCGTCCTATGAGCTCAACGCCATACGCCTGCCGGTTGGGCAGGAGCCGCTTGCGGCGGCGGTAGCCGGCTTGCCCGGATCGCCCGACCAGACGGCTCTTGACGCCGTTCCCGCTGGCGCGACGGCCGCGGGGGTTACAGAACCTGGGCCTTCGCTGGCGCGCCATCTCCAGTTCTTCTGGGTCGCCATGACGCTGGTCATCCTCATGCTGGGCGTGCTCATCCTGCGCCAGGGCAGCGGCGCATTGCTTGCCAGCAGTGATCCGACCTCGGTGGTCGAGACCGCTGGCGTAACGAGCAGCATCGCATCGCCGTCGATGGAGGCCCTGCCCCTCGTCTACATCGCCGTGAAGGCCACCGGCCCCGAGGCCGGCCGCGTCGCCGCTTCGCTGCGCGCCGGCCTTGCCGGTTTCGACACCATCGACTTCATCGGCCGCGACGCCGACAGCAAGCGCGACCCAAGCACCGACCCGACCAGCTTCGTTTTCGATGTCCTGCCGGGACCAATGGCAGGTGACGTGACGCTCGAACTGCAGAGCGTGGCGACCGGCCGCGTGCTTTTGTCCCGCAGTCTGACGGCCGCCGACAGCGCACCTGGCACCGTCGAGGATCGTATCGCCGCCATCCTCAGCTCGACCATTCCCGCCTCCGGCCCGCTCTACAGCTACATCGAACAGAACGGCATTCAGACCGGGCTGACGAGCTGCCTGATCCTCAACGACAGATACTATCTCGACCAGAGCACCAGGACGCACGAGGCTGCCTATCGCTGCCTGGACAAGCTCGCCGGCCAGGGTGCGAAATCGTCCTTGGTCTATTCGGAACTGGCCTCCCTGACCCTTGAGGCCGCCACCGATCATTACGCCTATCCGCCTGGCGCGACGGTCGAACAGGCAATGTCTTTCGCCCATCGCGCCATCCAGATGGGACCGACCAGCCCTTATGCGCACCGCGCCTACGGCTACCTCAACTCGCGCCTCGGCAACACCGAGGAATCGATCCGCTGGATGCGCAAGGCCTATGAGCTCAACCCCTACGACCTCGGCATGGCTGCCGCTTACGGCTATGGCCTGATCTTTGCCGGCAAATATGCCGAGGGAACACCCATCCTGACCCATGCCGTTGAGACGTTCAGCGGCCATCCGACATGGTGGGATTTTGGGCTTTTCGCCGGGCAATTCATGCTGGGCGACATGAACAAGGCCGCGATAGCCAGCGAGTCGCTGCGCACGACGGCGATGAAATCGCACTATCTGGCGGCGCGGCTGATCGGCGCCAAGGCTGCCGGCCGCGAACAGCTGGCAGCCAAGCTTCTGGATGAGCTGACCACCAAATTCCCGAAATTCGCCGCCGATCCGCGCGCGGCCTTCGCCGAGCGCAAATATCCCGCCGATCTGACCGACCGGCTGGTTGAGGCGCTGCGCGCCGCGGGCCTGGGCAACGCCAGCTAGTCTTTCCGGATCGCGAAAACTTTACTGGCCATCGGTCTGGACTGGGAGCAATCCAGCCTCGATTCGAATTTCCTCTCCAGTCTTGCAATAATCGCACATTTTCATGGTCTCATCCCTCTATGTTGCCGAGCGGGGCGCCGGGCCGAAGACGGTCGTCCTGCTGCATGGCTTCGGTGGTTGCCATGATATCTGGCGCGAGGTGACCGCGTCGCTAGGGCCCGAAGTCAGGACCTTGGCCTACGATCTTCCGGGACACGGACTGTCTCTCGAATTTCCTGGCAGCGGCCCGGCCAAAACAGCGGCGCGAGCGGTTCTCGCCGATATCGCCGCACGCGGGATAGCAAGGGTGCATGTCGCCGGTCATTCGATGGGCGGCGCGGTCGCCTCCCTGATGGCGCTTGCCGAGCCTGAAAGGATAGGCTCGCTGACGCTTCTGGCGCCGGGCGGTGTTGGCCCCGAGATCAACGGACCGCTGTTGCGCCGCTACGCCGCGGCCGCCGACAGACGGGAAATCCGCGCCTGCCTTGCCGCCATGTCGGGACCGCGAAGCCCGCCGCCCGAACGCATCGTTGGCGTCCTGGCGGACCTACGCCGTCGCCCCGGCCAGTTGCGCAAGCTGATTGAGATATCGGCCGTCATGACCAGGAACGAGCGGCAGGGGGTCATACCCCGCGAACAGCTGGACACCCTCGACATGCCGGTGATGGTGGTTTGGGGAACGGACGATCCGGTGCTGCCCTTTACCCAGGCTGATTGTCTGCCGGCGCATTTTCATATTCATCACGTGCTCGATGCCGGCCATATGCTGGTCGAGGAAGTACCTGATGTGGTCGCCCAGGCCGTGCGCCGAAACATGGCACGCCGCGGCAGGCGCCTGCGTCCGACATTCGAGGCCGCGGCGAGCTAACTTACTTGCGCCCCGCATCTCGCCAGTGCATTTTGCCGCCGCCTGTGTTAACTCGCAATTAACCATATCAGCGAGGCGACGCCGATGAAGGACACTGGCGAAAACATCACCCCCATCGACACCTCCCGCAAACTGTCCGACGCCGTTCGCGATGTGAAAAATGCCTTCGCCGATCGCGACGATGTCGTGGTCGACATGCGCGAGGCGCACCGGATGCGGCTTGATCTGCTCGCCGCCGAGCTCGCCCCGGTCTTTGCCGACGTGCCCGCCGACATGGACAATTTCGACTTCGTCATCTCCTCCGGCCTGCAGCCCCGCCTGTGGATCGACGCCGTCAGCCATGTCGCCATGGGGCGCGACCGCCGCACCTACCGCTTTCTCAGGGATACCCGCATCGGCCGCGTCGTGCTCGCCGAATCGACCGATATGAAACCGGTCGCCGATCAGGTCACGCGCTATGTGGCGGAGCGTATCGTCGAGCGCCAGCGCATGATGGAGGGCGGTGTCGAGCCGGCCGTCGCCGACCTGAAACGCGCCGCCGTGCCGGAAGCTGAGCCGCCCTTGCAAGCAGCCGTGCCCCGCAGGGGCTGGTCGACGTTCCTTTCCGGTCTCGGCTTGGTCGCCGCCGGCGCGCTTGTTGGCCTGGCGGTGGCGGCCGCGCTGTTTTGGGATCGCCTGATGGCGATGAAGATCAGCTTCTGATCAACGATCTGGAGGCCTCGGTGTCTGCGCGCCGAGTTCAATGACCTGCAGGTCCGATGGCGGCAAGGCCGGCCCGGTCAGGCCGCGCCGCGTCAGGCGAATCAGCCAATTGCCCTTCTCCCCGTCAATATCGAGCAGATTGTACTGTGCCGCCGGGTTCTTGCTGCCTGGCGACTGCCCGGCGGCGGCGACGCCGACGACCGGAATCCTGGCGCCGCGCCCGCCGATGAAGAACAGCGACGGCAGATGCGAATGGCCGTGCAGCACGAGTTCGGCGCCATGCCTATGAACGGTCTTGTGGAAGCGGGAGATGCCGAACAGGCGCTTTTGCTGGGCGACGGCGCCGCGCACCGGCGGATGATGGATCATGATCACCCGCAACAGGCCGCGTTTGTTCGTTGCGTCGAGCACTGTCGCCAGCCTTTGCGCCTGACCTTCGAGGAAGAAGCCATTGGCCATGAACGGCGCCGTAGCGCGCGCCGTCGAAACGCCGATCAGCGCGACATTGCCGCGTACGCGCAGATAGGGAAAAGCGTTGCGGTCGATCGGCGCAGTCACGCCGTCGCCGCTCATCCACGCCGCCCAGGAGCGGCAGACCTTGTCGAAGGCGCCCGGCACATAGGCGTCGTGGTTGCCCGGCACCACCGAGACATCCTCCGGCGAACCCAGCGTCTCAAGCCAGTGCTTGGCCATCTCGATCTCGCCGTCGAGCGCCAGATTGACCAGATCGCCGGTAACGGTGAGGTGGTCGGGTGTGCTCGCCTTCATGTCGGCGACGATGGTGTCGATGACGGCATCGTGCATATGGCGGCGGCGGTTGCGCTGCCAGTTGACGTAGCCGACGACGCGCTTGGACGCGAGTTCGCGATAGGTTACACCGGGAAGCGGCCCCAGATGGACATCGGAAATATGCGCGAGCCTGAACATCCTTCCTTCATAGGCGACGCGCTCCCCGCTTTCCACTCACTGTTTCCTGCCCATCCACGGTTTCGCTAGTCATGGCTATATCGGACCCGGAGCAGGCGTTTCGCCAGACCGGCTGGGCAGGCCTCAGGGCAAGGCTGTTCCATCTCTATTTCCTTCTGCGGCGGCCGATGACGCTGGGCGTGCGCGGCCTGATCCACGATCGCGCCTCGAACACTGTCTTCCTCATCCGCCACACCTACGTTCCCGGCTGGCAATTGCCGGGCGGGGGCGTCGAAGTCGGCGAGACGCTCGGTGAGGCGCTGGTGCGCGAACTGGCCGAGGAAGGCAACATCGCGCTGACAGCCCAGCCGGTGCTGAAATCGATGCATTTCAACCGCCGCTCCAGCCGCCGCGACCATGTCGGCCTCTATCTCATCGAAACCTTCAACCAGACCGCGCCGAAACTGCCGGACCACGAGATCGCCGAAGCAGGCTTCTTTCCGCTCGACCGCTTGCCGCATGGCACGACGCCGGCGACGCTGCGGCGGCTTGCCGAGGTTTTTGAAGGCGAGCCGGTATCGCCGTACTGGTAGGCTGTCAATCCGATGCTCACGCCGCCTGCCTGAACCGCGCCCGGTCGTGCGGCGCGCCATAGTCGAGCCCAGGCCCGACCGGCACGATGCGCGTCGGGTTGATGCTCTCGTGGCTGCCGTAATAGTGCATTTTGATGTGGTGCAGGTTCACCGTGCCGGCGATACCGGGCACCTGGTAGAGGTCGCGCAGATAGTTCGAAAGGTTCGGATAGTCGGCGATGCGGCGCAGATTGCATTTGAAATGGCCGACATAGACCGGGTCGAAACGCACCAGCGTGGTGAACAGCCGCCAATCGGCCTCGGTGACACGCTCGCCAGTGAGATAGCGCTGTTTTGACAGTCGGCCCTCCAGCGTGTCGAGCGCCGCGAACAGCTCGCCGAACGCCTCTTCATAGGCCGCTTGCGTGGTGGCGAAGCCGGCGCGGTAGACGCCGTTGTTGACGGCGGGAAAGACCAGCGCATTGACCTTGTCGATCTCGCCGCGCAGGCTTGGCGGATAGGAATCGAGAGCGGCATCGCCCCACTCGTCGAAGGCCGAATTGAGCATGCGGATGATTTCGGCGGATTCGTTGGAGACGATGGTCTCTTCCTTCTTGTCCCACAGCACCGGCACCGAAACCCGGCCCGAATAGGCTGGATCGGCCTTGGTGTAGATTTGGTGCAGGAAGTCGAGGCCGTAGAGCGTGTCGCCGGTGGCGCCATCCTCGGCCAAAAACGTCCAGCCCTCAGCACCGAGGAAATGATGCACGACTGAAACCGGGATGATGTCTTCTAGCTTCTTCAGCGCGCGAAAGATCAGCGTGCGGTGCGCCCACGGACAGGCGAGCGAGACATAAAGATGGTAGCGTCCGGGCTCGGCCTTGAAGCCGCGCGTACGACCTTGCGCCGGCGCGCCGTCGCGCGTGATCCAGTCACGCCACTGCGTCTCGGCGCGGATGAACCTGCCGCTGCTATCGACATTGGCCGGACGGTCCTGCCATTTGCCTTCGACCAGCAATCCCATACGAAATCTCCTTGCGTGCCTTGGCCAATGTAGTCGCAAGGCGGCAATGCCGAAGCCGTCATCTGCTGAACAGAGCGTCACTCGTATGAAACGCCGGATGAAAACAGCCGATTGCAGCCGCCGGAAATTGATGCTAGCGGACACTCCGCATGTTCGATCTTGGCTTGATCCGGTTTGACCGACGACGAAAGGGCGCCCGCGCTTAGAAAGCGCTGACTGGCGAACGCTGCCGCTTGCAGCAACCTTTCCTCTTTATCGGACCGCGAAGACCATGAGCCTTGCCGACGTGAAATACCTGCCGGAAACTCCGGCGCATGATCCCGAAATCGAAGCCATCAACGACGAAGCCTTTGGCCCCGGCCGTTTCGTGCTGGCCGCCTACAAGATCCGCGAGACCGGCGGCCACGAGCGCTCGCTATCCTTTGTCGCCATGGATGGCGACATTGTCATTGCTTCGGTGCGCATGACCCGCATCGCCGCCGGCGCCGGACGCGCGCTGATGCTCGGGCCGCTCGCCGTGCGGCCCGCCTTCAAGAATCTCGGTATCGGCCGCCGGCTCGTGGCGATCGCGCTGGAGGCGGCCGCCAAGGCCGGCGCGCCGGCGGTGATCCTTGTCGGCGACGAGCCTTATTACGGCCCGCTCGGCTTCAGAAAGATCCCCCGCGGCCAGATCTCCATGCCGCGCCCGGTCGACCTCGACCGGCTGCTGTCGCACGAGATCGTGCCCGGTGCCGTGGCGCGGCTCTCCGGCGAGGTCGGCCATGCCAGCCTTGCCAGGATCGCGGAGCAGGCACCAGTGATGGCCTGAGCTCCAGGATCGGTCGCGGCACCGGTCGCGATGGATCCCCATTGGTCAGGTTGCACCATGGCGGCGACCTCCGTAGCATGACCCGGAACAGCACGGAGCATGCAGCATGAACCCGAACGGCCAGATTGCGATCGTAACCGGCGGCGGCTCCGGCCTCGGCGAGGCAACCGCCCGCGCGCTGGCCGACAAGGGCGCGCGCGTCGCCATTTTCGATATCGGCATCGACCGGGCATCGAAGGTGGCGGGCGACATTGGCGGCGCCGCCATCCAGTGCGATGTGAGCAGCGCCGACAGCGGTGCGGCCGCGGTCGCCGAGGTGGAAAAGAGACTTGGGCCAGCGCGCATCCTGGTCAATTGCGCGGGCATTGCCATCGGCGTGAAGACGATCGGCAAGGATGGTCCACATCCGCTCGACCAGTACCGCAAGGTGATCGAGATCAATTTGATCGGCACCTTCAACATGATCCGCCTCGTCGCCGACCGTGCCGCCAAACTCGAACCGCTGCAGGGCGGCGAGCGCGGCGTCATCGTCAACACCGCGTCGGTGGCCGCTTATGATGGCCAGATCGGCCAGGCCGCCTATGCCGCATCCAAGGGCGGCGTCGTCGGCATGACGCTGCCGGTTGCCCGCGACCTGGCGCGCTCCGGCATTCGCGTCTGCACCATCGCGCCCGGCATCTTCAAGACGCCAATGATGGCCGGCATGCCGCAGGAGGGTGCAGGATTCGCTCGGCGCGGCCGTGCCCTTCCCGTCCCGCCTCGGCGAGCCGTCCGAATATGCCGCGCTCGCCCTGCATATCGTCGAAAACCAGATGCTGAACGGCGAAACCATCCGCCTCGATGGGGCAATCCGCATGGCGCCGAAATAGACGGCCATGGCGGCCGGCGCAGTGAAGACCGGTCCGCTGGCCGGCCTGAAAGTCATCGAGATGGCTGGGCTCGGCCCGGTGCCTCTGGCCGGGCTGATGCTGTCGGAGATGGGCGCCGAGGTGCTGCGCATCGAGCGCACCGGTTCGGACCAACCCCTGCTGCCGCTCTCCGATGCGTACAATCTCGACCGTCACGGCCGCTCCATCCTGCGCGTCGACCTCAAGCAGGCCAAAGGAACGGAACTGCTGCTGCGCCTTGCCGAAAAGGCCGATCTGTTTGTCGAAGGCTTTCGCCCCGGTGTGATGGAGAGGCTTGGTCTCGGCCCGGATGCTGCATTGGCGCGCAATCCGGCGCTGATTTACGGCCGCATGACCGGCTTCGGCCAGGACGGGCCGCTCGCAGGTCGCGCCGGCCACGACATCACCTACCTCGCCTATTCCGGTGTGTTGCATGCCATCGGTCGGGAGGAAGGCCGGCCGGTGCCGCCGCTGAATCTGATCGCCGACAATGGCGGCGGCGCCATGATGCTGATCGCCGGGGTGCTTGCAGCGCTGTTCGAGCGCTCGCGCTCCGGCAAAGGCCAGGTGATCGACGCGGCGATGGTCGAGGGCGCTTCGATGCTGGCGGCCCCCATACACGCCTTCATGTCGGCAGGTCTGTGGAGCGACCGGCGCGGCGCCAACCTGCTCGATTCCGGTGCGCCCTTCTACGACACCTATGAGACGGCGGACGCACGCCACGTTGCGGTCGGCTGCCTTGAGCCGCGCTTCTTCGCCGCATTCGCAAGGCTGCTGCCGCTCGGCGAGGATTTTGTCCGCGGCCAATACGACAAGGCGTTGTGGCCGGACATGCGCGCGGCCATTGCCGACCGGTTCCGGCAGAAGACACGCGACGGCTGGGACGCGCTGTTTGCCGCAAGCGATGCCTGCGTGGCGCCGGTTCTGTCGCTGGCCGAAGCCAGGGATCATCCGCACAACCGGGCGCGTCACGCATTTGTGAAAGCCGGTGCGCTCGAGCGGCCCGCACCCGCGCCACGCTTCTCGACCTCGCAGCCGGCGCTTGCCGGCATGCCTGAAGATGACGATCAGCGACCTCAGACCGTGCTGGCGCGCTTCGGCTTTTCGACAGCCGAGATCAAAGCGCTTGTCAAAGCCGGCATGATTGGCCAATAACTGGATTTAGAAAATCAACTTACCTGGTGGGCATTTTGGACCAGCCGAAGAAGGACGTCATTCGCGCGACGGACGCCGAGGCGATCAGGCTGGCCGCAACGCTGATCCGCAGCGCCCGTTTCGGCGCCCTCGCGGTGATCGAGCCTTCGACCGGCGCACCGCTGGCCTCCAGGGTCGGAGTCGCCACCGACATCGATGGCACGCCTCTGATCCTTGTCTCGGCGCTGTCAGCCCATACCGGCGCCATCCTTGCCGAGCCGCGCTGCTCGCTGCTTGTCGGCGAACCCGGCAAGGGCGATCCGCTGGCGCATCCCAGGATAACGCTGGTCTGCCGGGCGCAGCCGCTGGAACGCGGGTCGAGCGCGCATGCCCGCGCCGAGCGGCGCTATCTCAACCGCAATCCCAAGGCAAAGCTCTATGCCGGGCTCGGCGATTTCTCGATCTTTCGCCTCGAGCCGGAGCGCGCCAGCCTGAATGGCGGCTTCGGTAAGGCCTACCTGCTCGACCGTGCCGATCTCATCACCGAGGGGTTGATCGTCGATGAGCTGGCCGCCAGCGAACAATCCGCTCTCGACCACATGAATGCCGACCATCTCGACGCCATCGCCGTCTATGCCCATCATTTCGCCAGGGTTGAAGGTGATGGTTGGACCATGACCGGCTTCGATGCCGATGGCATGGACCTGGCATCGGGCGACACCGTTTGCAGGGTCTATTTTCCGCAGCCATTGAAGACCGCGCGCGACCTGCGGCCGGTTCTGGTCGACATGGCCAAAGCCGGTCGTGCGCCAGCTACGCAAGGATAATCGTCATGAATCAAAAGCACGTCTTGAGATTTGGGCGAAATGATCTACGATTCAGGTGACGCTGAATCAGCAGCGTGATCCATAGCTGAATTATAGCAGCCAACGCTATTTGCCCCCATAGCGTTTGGATGAGCAGGAAAACATGGGGCATCGATGGTCTCGACCAAACTAATCGCCAATGCCGAATCGGCGGCGACATTTCTGACCCTTATGGGCAACGAAAAGCGGCTCTTGATCATGAGCTATCTGGCCGACGGTGAAATGTCGGTCGGCGCCATCGCCGAAAAGGTGATGCTCAGCCAGTCTGCTTTGTCGCAACATCTGGCCAAGCTCAGGGCGCTCGATCTTGTCGAGACCCGCCGCGACCGGCAGATGATCTACTATTCCTGCAAGTCCGAAGCCGTGCGCGAACTGTTGCGCATGCTGGACGGCATTTTCGGGATAGGCGACTTGTCCCAAATGGCAACGCGTCTGCGCCGCGCCGGGACTTGACCTGCAGGGCCTGACTGGCGGCTCCGATCGCTCCTTACGTCGCTGACGATTTTTCGCCGGCCGAGGTATTGATGGATCCGATCCAGATCGACGACGCGCGCGATCCGCGGGTCGCCGCCTATCTCGACATCCGCGAGCGCGATCTCACCGGCCGCCATGGCCGGTTCGTTGCCGAAGGCAAGGTGGTGCTGGACGTCCTGCTGTCAGCCGGACGCTTTGCTGCGGAGTCGGTCCTAGTCCTCGAAAACCGGCTGGCCGGGCTCGACGACATCCTGCGCAAGGCCCATGCCGACCTGCCGGTCTACGTTGCGGCAAGCGCCGTCATGGACAGGATCGCCGGCTTCCACATGCATCGCGGTATATTGGCGATCGGCAGCAAGGGCACGCCACAGCCCGCCGAGGCCTTGCTCGACACCTTGCCTGCCGAAGCGTTGATCGTCGTTCTCATCGGCATCGCCAACCATGACAATATCGGATCGATCTTCCGCAATGCCGCCGCCTTCGGCGCCGATGCCGTCTTCGTCGACGCCACCTGTTGCGACCCACTGTATCGCAAGGCGATCCGCGTCTCCGTCGGCGCCGCGTTGAAGGTGCCCTTTGCGTCCTTCGGCGACACTGAAGCTTTCATCGCGAAGCTCGGCGAGTTGGGCTTCGGCCAGGTCGCTTTGTCGCCGCGTGGTGAGGCTGACATTCGCGATGCCGCGCGACCGAAACGACTGGCGCTCTATCTCGGCACCGAAGGCGAGGGCCTCCCGGAGAGGCTGCTTGCCCGCCTGCGGACGGTGCGGATCGCGATGTCGGGAGGGTTCGACAGCCTGAATGTTGCTGCCGCGTCAGCCATTGCGCTGCACCATTTTCGCCCTGATAGGCGTAGTCAGGCAATTCCAAGCCGGGGCTTGAAACTCAGCTCGGCAAATCTGCCTTCTGCAACGCCCGCACGCGATCGGCCAGGCTGGTGGTTCCTGACCGCGTTTCCTGCGGCGCCGCCAGCGCCTTGGCGATCGGTGAATCAGGTCCTTCGAGCTTGGCCGTCAAATGGACGACCTCAGCCGCCAGATTGTTCATCTGTTCGCGCAAGGCAGAACCGGCATCATTGCCATTGCCGGGGCCATTCCCGGGCTTCGCGGATCCAGAACCGCCAAGCTCCGCCTTCATCCGCTTGTTTTCGCGGGCCAGCGTCGTCAGCCTGGCTTCGAGCCGCTCTCGGTCGCCTTCGAGCTTGGCGAGCGTCTTGTCCATGTCCTCGTTCCTGGCGCGGGCACTGTCTTGCGCACCAACCAGGCCAGCAGCCGCGGCGCCTCCCGCAGCCTCGCCCTTCACCCGTTCGCGAAGCCGGGCCAGTTCCTTTTCGCGGCGATCGAGCTTGTCCTCGCGATCGGCAAGCGTGGCGAGCAGGCGCTCGAGCTTTCTGTCGAGGTCGGCGGTTCTTTTCTTTTCGGCCTTCAAGGCATCGCGCGTGGCCTTGGCCTCGGTGACGACTTCCTGATGGCGCCTGTCGGCCTCCTTGCGCTGGCCGCGCAGCACTGAAATGTCGTTGGCAAGTTTTTCCAGCTCGGATTCGCGAGCCACCAGTTCGATCTGACGATTGCTGGAGGAGAAGGACGCGTCGTCGTACATATGCTCGAGCTTTTCCAGCTCGAGCGCGCGCTTTTCCATCGTGCGCTCTGTTTGTGCAAGCCTGTCAGACAGCTGTTGTATCTGCCGCTCGCGATGCAGGAGCAATTCGTTTTTTTCCCCGAGCTCCGAAAGCGCCTGCTTCTTGTCCTTGCGCTCGACCGCCAGGCCCTTCAGCGCCTCGCGGCAGCGATTGATTTCGACGAGTTGCTCATTCGCCTGCTCACGCAGCGTCTTGATGCTGATTTCGAGCCGGCGCGTCGTCATGGCGAACTCGGCCCGCAAGCTGTCCTTATCGGCCTGGATCTCGGCCAGCGTTCGCGGCACCGACGCCTCGACACGCTTGCGTGTCAGCACAACCGCCCGCCGCCAGATGGCCGGCGCGACCAGCAGCGCCAGAAAGCCTGCGCACAGAAAGCCGAGGGCGAAGAACAGGATCGACTGAACCAAGGTGACTACCCGTTACGGGCGGGCCGCTATCCGGCAACCGCCAAGTCTGGACTTTGCCATGTTCGCATGACGCAAATCCAGCGCTGCGGCAAGGGTTTGCCGCAGCTGCACCGGGTCAGAATCTGTTGATCGGGTCGAAGTGTGGTCGGAATCGCTCAGAAGGGATTCCAGGTCGGCCTCTGCGTCAGCTTCAGATAGCCGAGATTGACGCCAAGCCGCGCGCCGACGCCGGTGCGGATCGGCACCAGCAGCACCCTGTTGTTCTGCAGCACGTTGAAGCCGACGCCGGCCACGACATAGGCCGAACCGGCAACGCCGCCGAACCGATTGTAGAGATTGCTGACGTCGTCGAGGTTATAGACGAGCATCATCACCCGCGATCCCTCGCCGCCGAAATCCCAACCGAGCGAAGGCCCTTGCCAGAACACCTTATGGTCGCCGGCATTCTTGGTGTAGAGCGTACCTTCGCCATAGGTCAGGCCCCCGATCAGCGCGCCGGATCCCTCTTCGCCGAGCAGATAGCCATTGGGCAGGCCGTAGGAGGCAAAAATCTTCTCGACGACGGTTGCGAGACCGCCCGACGTCGCGCCGAAGAACTTGTGACCGGAATCGACGATCTCCTGAGCGGTGTATTCCTGTGCCCGCGACGCAGAGGTTGAGAATGCGAGAGCGCCCATCAGGGCAATCGCCATGAAGAAGACGCGGACAAACGTCCGGTCGTAGAATCGGGAAACCATGCTTCCAATCTCCGTCAGGGAGCACTTTCGCCGACGCCTCGCACCCCGTCCGGCTCTTTAGGCGACCGTTAAGGATGACTGTTACGGGCAAACTATGCCGTAATCCTTTTTCAACCATTAACCTCCCACATGAACATGGCGGTTCGAAGGCTGTTTCTGACTGTCTGCACGGGCTCCCATCCTGTGCAAAGATGCCGTTTTTCTCACAAGAATTGTGGATTGTTGCTGCACGCTCGGGCGCTGTGTATTCAGAATGCCTGGGGGAGAGAGCGTGATTCGGGTGGTGAGCGTGGCTGTCGGCCGCGCGGCCACCAGGATGTGAATTTTAGCAGGGATTTTTCGCCGATGGCTGAGCTTTTCTCTCTCTCCGCACCCGATCTCGCAGCCTTGTTGTGCAGCCGAGTCTGCCACGACATCATTTCGCCGGTCGGCGCCATCAACAACGGCCTTGAACTCCTGGACGAGGGCGGCGCCGACGAAGACGCCATGAAACTGATCCGGCAGAGCGCCAGAAACGCTTCGGCCCGCCTGCAATTCGCCCGCATCGCCTTCGGTGCCGCCGGTTCGGCGGGCATGATGATCGACACCGGCGATGCCGAGTCCGTCGCCATCGCCTTCCTGAAGAACGAGAAGCCGGAATTGATCTGGAACGGGGTTCGCGCCCTGCTGCCCAAGAACAAGGTCAAGCTGCTGCTCAATTTGCTGCTCGTCGCCAATGCCGCCATCCCGCGCGGTGGCAGATTGGTGGTCACGCTGGAAAACCTCGACACCGAGCCGCGCTTTGCGCTTGCCGCAAGCGGCCCAATGCTGCGCGTGCCGCCGAAATTCCTCGAGCTCCATTCCGGCAACAAGCCCGAGGAGCCTATCGACGCCCATACCGTCCAGCCCTACTACACGCTGCTGCTGGCGCGTGAGGCCAACATGACGATCTCGATTCATGCGACCGCCGAAGAGATCGTGCTGTCCGCGGCTTGAGCGAAGCCGTTCGGCAGGACGTCCGAGCATCAAGAACAATCAAGTATCTTTTCCCGCTGATATTTGCGGCAATTCAGAACAGGAAAGTTTCATTGCCGGCAATGCCCCTGCCGAATGGGGCTGCAGACGACATGTTTGTAAAAACTTTACCTAACGGCTTTTCTGCTTCTTTACCAGATCGGCCTAGTGTGCATCCCGATACCCGGATGCCGCCGGTTCGCCCCATGGCAAAGAGGACCCGGAAATGAAGCGCTGCATGTTTGTCGACGATTCGAGCGTCATCAGAAAGGTTGCAAAACGGATTCTTGGCGGCTCCGACATGGTGGTGATCGAAGCGGCAACTGGACTTGATGCTGTTGAGATGTGCGCTGCCGAGATGCCTGATGTGATTGTCGTCGACGGCGCCCTGCCGGACATGCAAGCGGTCGACGTCATTCGCCAGGTTCGCGCCATGGAGAGCACGATCAAACCGCAGATTCTGATCTCGCTGGTCGAGGTCGATGTTGCCTCGATCATGAAGGCAAAGCGCGCCGGCGCCCAGGGTTATCTGTTGAAGCCGTTCAACCGGCCGCAACTGCTCGAACGTTTTCGTACCTTGAAGGTTGCCGCCTGATTCGGCTCGTTTTCGGCAAAAAAGGACAGCAAAAAACCCGGCCTGAGCCGGGTTTTTTGCATTGATTCAATTGGATGATGTTCGCTCAGGCGCTGACGCGGATGTCTTCCGGCTCGCGCAGCACATAGCCGCGACCCCAGACCGTCTCGATGTAGTTCTGGCCACCGGATGCTGCGTCGAGCTTCTTGCGCAGCTTGCAAATGAAAACGTCGATGATCTTCAGTTCCGGTTCGTCCATGCCGCCATAAAGGTGGTTGAGGAACATTTCCTTGGTCAGCGTGGTGCCCTTGCGCAGCGAGAGCAACTCCAGCATCTGGTATTCCTTGCCGGTCAGATGCACGCGCTGGCCGCCGACTTCGACGGTCTTGGCGTCGAGATTGACCACCAGGTCGCCGGTGGTGATGACCGACTGGGCATGGCCCTTGGAACGGCGCACGATGGCATGAATGCGGGCGACCAGTTCGTCCTTGTGGAACGGCTTGGTCATATAGTCGTCGGCGCCGAAGCCCAGGCCGCGCACCTTGTCCTCTATACCGGCCATGCCGGACAGGATCAGGATCGGCGTCTTCACCTTGGACAGGCGAAGTGTCCGCAAGACTTCGTAGCCGGACATATCGGGAAGGTTGAGGTCGAGAAGAATGATATCGTAATCATAAAGTTTACCGAGATCGACACCTTCTTCGCCGAGGTCGGTCGTGTAAACATTAAAACTTTCAGATTTGAGCATCAGCTCGATGCTCTGAGCGGTTGCACTGTCGTCTTCTATCAGCAGAACGCGCATTTCATTCCCCTTTTCTGCCGCCGGACCATGTCACGACCCATCCGGGACCGGAGCAGTGATTGCCTGAACAGAGGCTGCCATCGAATGGTTAACAAAACCTAATTCCGCACCAAGGACGGTACCAGATTTTTTAACCCCTTTCTACACCCTCTTGAATCTAATGATGAATCACAGAACCAAATCGCTAATGCAACACATTAATAAGTCGGACTAAGTGACTCAAGGGACTCGCTGGCCGGCTTCCGTATCGGGAGCCGGAATTTTTACCCGGCCTTAAGTCCTCGCCCTTATGATTAACAATGCGCGTAAACGAATGGTTACCGCCGGCAAAAAACTTTAGGGATTTGTTTCCCATAGTTCGGGGAATGCCGGTGGATACGGGCGGCGCCAGGCCCTGGCGGGCGGATTGGACGATATGTGCAGGTGTGCGTTTCCGGGAGTACCGAATCATGAAGTCACGTGAAAACCTCGTTCGGCTGAAGCAATTTCAGGTGAATGAGAAGCGGCGGCAGCTGCTGCAGCTCGACATGATGATCGCCGAGTTCGAGCGCATGGCCGTTGAACTGGAGCTTCAGATCACCGCCGAGGAGAAGAAGGCCGGCATCACCGACATCAATCATTTTGCCTATCCGACCTTCGCCAAGGCGGCGCGTCTGCGCCGTGATAACCTCAGAAACTCTCAAAGCGACCTCGCCCAGCAGCGAAGCGCTGCCGAATCATTACTCGGCGAAGCTGAAGCGGAGCTTTCCAAGGCCGAGATGCTGGAATCGCGCGACACCAAGATCCGCGACGCGGAACTCGGCGGTCGCAGCGCCATGATCGGCTGACGGCAGGGTTTTAACCCGACCGGCGCCGCCTGACGCCGCGCTTTGCTTTGCGTGTAGCGCGCCAAAAGGCTCCGGCGCTGCTGACCTGGCCGCAAGGCGGCCGCAGCTTCAGGCCCGTGTCAAATCCCCGTCCTGGTTCGCCGCCGCCCTCGCCCGCGCTTGCTTGATGTCAGGCACATGCTCTTCCGACCAGGAGCGTATCTGGGTGAGCAGCCCCGCCAGGTTCTGGCCAAGTTCGGTCAATTCATATTCGACCCGCGGCGGGATCACCGGAAAGATTTCGCGCCGCACCAGCCCGTCGCGCTCGAGGACGCGCAGGGTCTGCGTCAGCATTTTGGGTGTGATGCCTTCGAGCTTACGCGCCAGTTCCCCATTGCGCATCCGGCCACGGCGCAGCGCACAAACCGTCAGATAGACCCATTTGCTGGCCAGCATCTCGAGCACGGCGTGCGAAGGACACGTCCGCTGGAAGGCGTCATAGCCGGAGCCGCAATCATTATCACTATCCATGAGGTGCCTATATATGGAAAAGGTACATACTGGACAAGGGAATGTTACTATCGAAATGATAGCGGCTCAGAAAACCCCAGCAGGAGCCTCCCATGCGTGCCGTTATCCAGAATTCCGTCGGCGGGCCCGACGTCCTCGTCATCGCCGATCGCCCCGCGCCCTCGCCCAAGTCAGGCGAAGTGCTCGTGCGCGTGCATGCCGCCGGCATCAATCCGGTCGATTGCTCGGTGCGCGCCGGTTACTATCCTTTGCTGGGCGAACCACCCTTCACTTTGGGCTGGGATATTTCAGGCACGGTCGAGGCGGTAGGCCCAGGCGTCGATGGCGGCCTCAAGGTCGGTGACGCCGTGTTCGGCATGCCGCATTTTCCCAAGCAGGCCGCGGCCTATGCGGAGCTCGCTGTCACCCCGGCCGATGAAATCGCACCGAAGCCGCAAGGCATTGACCACAATCATGCCGGCGCGCTGCCGCTGGCCGGTCTGACCGCCTGGGAAGGCCTTGTCCGCCATGGCGGCCTGAAGCGCGGCCAGCGCGTGTTGATCCATGCTGCGGCCGGCGGCGTCGGGCATCTGGCGGTGCAGATCGCCAAGGCGCACGGCGCTTATGTCATCGCCACCGCCAGCCCGAAGAAACTCGATTTCGTCCGCTCGCTCGGCGCCGATGAAGTGGTCGACTACACCAAGCGAGATTTCACCGCCGAGGTCAGCGACGTCGACCTGGTGCTGGAGCCGATGGGCGGCGACCATGCCGACCAATCGCTGACAGTCCTGAAGGACGGTGGGGTCCTGGTGTCGCTGCTCAATGTCCACGACACCACCCGAGCCAAGGCTGCTGCGCGTGGGATCCGCGTCGAGCGCATGTCCGTCGTGCCCGACCGTGAAGGCCTCGTCGAACTTGGCAAACTGGTCGATGCGGGAAAGCTTGCGGTCCATGTGGCAAAGAGCTTTCCGCTCGAACAGGCGGGCGCCGCGCACGCTTTTCTCGCCACCAGGCCGATCGGCAAGGTGGTGCTGACGGTCTGAAGCAGGCATTGCCGACAGGCAAAAGGGCGCGGTTACCGCGCCCTTTTCTATTGTGGTCCTGGCTCTAGTGCCGGTATTGCTGGATGCGCGTCGTGCGCAGCCCGGCAAGGCCGTATTCGTCGATCGACGCTTGCCAGGACAGGAATTCCTCGGTGGTCAGCTTGTAGCGCTGGCATGCCTCGTCGAGGCTCAAAAGCCCGCCGCGCACCGCAGCAACCACTTCCGCCTTGCGCCGGATAACCCAGCGACGTGTATTCGTCGGCGGAAGATCGGCAATCGTAAGAGGGCTGCCGTCAGGCCCAATAACATATTTGACTCGCGGTCTAACAAGATCGGTCATCGTACTCTCTACTAAAAACTCAAAGACCCAATCCCCACCACATTACCGCCACAGCTTTAAAAATTGCCTAAGCGAACCCTAATGAGTAGGTAAGGATCATGAACGCCGCGTTAGTCTTTTCGTCGGCATTTGAGGCAACGGCGGGCAGGCGCGCAATTTTCCCGCAAAATCGGCACCGCCGCAAAGCTGGCGCCGCTGGTGTGGTTGACCTATATTCGCGCCACTGCCATTGAAGCGCCGCGCAGAACGAAAGAACCATGAACAGCCTCGACCTTCCCGCCAGCCCGCAAAACACCCGCATCGTCGTCGCCATGTCGGGCGGTGTGGATTCGTCTGTCGTTGCCGGCCTTTTGAAGCGCGAAGGCTATGATGTCGTCGGCGTCACGCTGCAGCTCTACGACCATGGCGCCGCAACGCACCGGGCCGGGTCGTGCTGCGCCGGCCAGGACATTGACGATGCCCGCCGCGTTTCCGAGACACTGGGCATTCCGCATTACGTGCTCGACTATGAGGAGCGCTTCCGTAAGGCGGTCATCGACCCGTTTGCCGAAAGCTACGTCGCCGGCGAAACGCCCATTCCGTGCGTCTCTTGCAATCAGACGGTGAAGTTCGCCGACCTTTTGGCCACCGCCAAGGACCTTGGCGCCGATGCGCTCGCCACCGGCCACTATATCCGCTCCGGGGCCAATGGCGCCCACCGCGCGCTATTCCGGCCCGTCGATGCCGACCGCGACCAGAGCTATTTCCTGTTTGCCACCACGCAGGCGCAGATCGACTATCTGCGCTTTCCGCTGGGTGGGCTGTCCAAGCCTGCGGTGCGGGCCATCGCCGAAGAAATGGGGCTGACCGTTGCCGCCAAGCAGGACAGTCAGGACATCTGCTTCGTGCCGCAGGGCAAATATTCCGACATCATCGCCAAGCTGAAGCCAGCTGCCGCCAACCCAGGCGACATCGTCCATATCGACGGCCGCGTGCTCGGTCGCCATGACGGCATCCTGCGCTATACGATCGGCCAGCGCCGCGGCATCGGCATCGCCTCGGGCGAGCCGCTTTACGTCGTCCATCTCGACGCCGACCGGGCCCGTGTCATCGTCGGCCCGCGCGAGGCGCTGGAGACCCACAAGATCTATCTGCGCAACATGAACTGGCTGGGCGATCGCGCGCTGTCCGACATTCCGGCCGCCGGCATGGAGCTGTTCGCCAAGGTCCGCTCGACGCGGCCGCCGCGCCCGGCCGTGCTGCATCACCGCGCCGGCAGCACCTTTGTCGAACTGGTCGACGGCGAGTCCGGCATCGCGCCCGGACAGGCCTGCGTGCTCTATTCCGACGACGGCAACGAAGCCCGCGTCTTCGGCGGCGGCTTCATCGAGCGCTCCGAGCGCGGCGCCGAGGCCGAAGCCATGCTCAGCCGGCTCGCAGCCAGGCCGGCGCAGATTCCCGCAGAGTAAACACTACTCTCTCTGAGACAGTTTTAGTTTCGATCTGCCTTAAAAGCAGAGTTTCGAAACGGTCTCAGGACTTTGTGTGCGTGACTGTACCCGCCGTCAGGATGCGCAGCACCCTGATGGCTTCCTCGCCGCTGGTGCGCGGCTCGGCCCGCGTCTCGATACACTGGATAAAGTGCTCGAGCTCGCGCGTCAGCGGCATCCCCTGGCCGACCGCGACATAGGACGGCTCGTTGGTGGTGAAGGCCCACTGGCCGCTGTCCTGCCACACCGCGTGGCGGTAGACGGCCAGCTTGCGCTCCCAGGGCTCGACATCGTCGAACACCGCCATTGCCTTGGTGCCGACCACGGTCAGCCGCCGCTCGCGGTAGGGATTGAGCCGCGAGGTGAAGAGATGGCTGCGCAGCCCGTTGGGAAAACGCATGTGCAGATGCGCGAAATCGCTGAGATTGTCGAGGAGTGCCGCCCCCTCGCCCCTGACCTCGATCGGCTCGGTGCCGGTGATGGCCAGGATCATCGACAAATCGTGCGGCGCCAGATCCCACAGTGCGTCGTTCTCGGTGTGGAATTTGCCGAGGCCGAGCCGGTGCGAGTGGATGTAGCGGACCTCGCCGAGCTCGCCATTGTCGATCAGCGCCTTCAGCGTCTCGAAGGCGGGATGGAAGCGCAAGACATGGCCGACCATGAATACGCGGCCATTGTCCTTGGCTGCTTGCACGGCGCGCTCGGCGTCGGGCACGGTCAACGCAATCGGCTTTTCCACCAGCACGTCCTTGCCGGCCTCAGCGGCGCGCACGGCAAGATCGGCATGGAATTGCGGCGGCAGCGCCATGACGATGGCGTCGATATCGTCACGCACGAACAGCTGGTCGGGCTCGATCGCCAGGCAGTCCTGCTCGCTGGCAAAGCCTTCGGCCCGCGCCCGATTGGCATCGGAAACCGCATGCAGCGCGCCGAGCGCCTTGAGGGTGCGGATGTGGTTGCTGCCCCAGTATCCGCAACCGAGGACTGCAATGCGCGGCTTCATCAGCTTCAAACTCTAATTTCTTGGCCGAGACATAGCGGCGTGCCCCGTCGAACTCAACCCCGGTGGCTTACCGGAGATGCCAGCCCGGCAAAGCTTTTACCGGCGACAATATGCCGGCGCCCCTCGCGCATCGATGCTTGACAGGCTCGCCCTCCCAACCTTATATCCGCGCGACCTTGGCGAACGCCTCGAAATGCCTTTCGATTTAAGGCGATTTCGGGCCTTTCGCCGCCCTGGCGGGGTAGCTCAGTTGGTTAGAGCACGGGAATCATAATCCTGGGGTCGGGGGTTCAAGTCCCTCTCCCGCTACCAGCCTACCTAAGGTGTTGAAATCATAGTGGAAACGCGGACCTATGGTAGCGCCCTGTCCGAAAAATCTTCAATGATTTCAGGACCTAGCCTGCTACCCTTGTGACGCCAACGAACCTGTTGCGACGCTTCGCAGACAACAAACTGCGCCTCGAGAAACGTGATTTGCGAGAATTGGCTGAAGTCTCCACCTGAGGACCCCATTCGGTCCCGACTCCGAGGCGTAATCGACGCGGATTTTCGAATGGCGCGCCCATGTGGCACGCCAAGCCCTCAACGCTCGGCGGCTTATGCCCGAGTTATCCAGCTAAATTAAGCAGTCTCATCGGGCGGGCGCTCTGGATTCGCCGACGCCAATCCGCGTGAGCGTACGCGGATCGTCTGACAGATACGATCAGCGAGAGAAGCGAGCGCGCCCTGCACAGTGCGTGCCCCAAGAACGGATTGGAGGGTAACGGCCTGTGTTGCAAACCTATGTTTGAAGGCCTCTCCGCCACAGAGGAAATCGACCAATCCCAAGCCGTGATCAAACGACCACTGTATATACTCCGTAATCAGGACCGCACCCGGCGACGCTCGGCTAAAATCAGGGTCGTAGGTGGTAACGAATGCCATCATGACGTTGTGCTGGACGATGTTGATGGAAACCGCGACCATCGCACCATTGCATTCAAGTACGAAAATGCGCAGCACACCGGCGCGTGACAGCGCGTCGACCAGAGCGGCAAGAGCCGGCTCGCCCTCTTCGAAAAGGTCGGATTCACGCGTGTGCTTTTCCAGCCATCTGCGCTTCAGCGCCGATAGTCGCTCCAGCAATGGCTGCAGCGGCTCGTCGGCCGACAGGAGGCGGAATTTCACTTCGCCTGTTTCTTCCAGTATCTTGATGCCGCGCCGATAGTTCTGGCGCATCTTTTTCGGCTGGTCCGCCAGCCACGCTGCTCTGCTGGCCCACTGTCCAGCGACGCGATAACTGACTTCCTCCCGGTGATTGGCGCGAAGCTTGACGCCGCTGGAAGAGGCCGGTGTAAAAATCCTGCGGGCTGCCGCATCCGGAGACAGACGATTGATAAAAGCAAGATCGAAGCCACCTGCCGAACAGATCCGGTTCCAGAGGTTCTGGAGGGCCGATAGGGAGCATTCCGGCGCGACAAGAATATCACCATAGTCCGTATAGCTATTGGCGGCCCATTCGAGGAGCCGAAGTCCTTTTCGTCTGCCGATCGCCAGGGGAATGACAGCGACCAGCCTGTCATCGCTCCATACCAGGCCGATCCGCAGCGAGCGCCGGTCGCGGTCACGCACGGTGCTCCACCATGCCGAAACCCAGGCATGGCTCTGAAAGATCAGTGCATGGGTACGATGCCATAGGTCTACCCATTCGGCTTCGATGGCGGCCAGGCGATCCGTCGAACTGACGATTTCCAGTCGCTCCGCACCAACAGCGTCAATCGAAGCCATTTTGTTCATGGTTGGAGACGGTCCTGCGGCCGCGCGACATCGATGCGCTTTTGAAAAAGTCGCATGATATGGTTTGCCATTTTCTTGAGCGGCAGCACGTAAAGTCCGAAAAGCGACTGATAGTCGCGTACGTCGCGATCTATCAGTCCAAACTTGAGGTCTTCGTCCGGATCCGGGATGAACTGCGTTCCGAATATGCGATCCCAGAATGAAAAAAGCAGCCCGAAATTCTTGTCGTAGTGGCGAGGGTCGACGCTGTGATGCACCTGGTGCCAGTGCGGACACAAGATGACGCCGTTCAATCGGCCGAAGGAAATCTTCAGATGCGTGTGGCGAACAAAGTCCATCATGAGAATGTTGCGAATGACATAGACGTTGATGCCAAATATGGCGATCTCGGCCGGATTAAGCGCAATCAGGCTCCACAAGCCGAAACTGATCCCCGGTATGACGCCGTCCCAGATCCGGTTCATCAAATCGTCCAGGGGGTGAACCCGGTCCTTGGTGATCCCAACCATCACTTCGGCCGAATGATGCACCTTGTGCAATTCCCACAGGAACGGAAAACGGTGCTGGGCAACGTGATAGAGGTAGTAGGAGATATCGTAAGCAACGAGCATGGTTACGGTGAAGAGGATGATCGTCACTGGACCGGCGGGGCCGGGTATCAGCGGTTGCGAGATGCTGAAGAGCCAGCCGACTGCCTGGTTTGTTGCATATCCCGTGGCGGCAACGAAGGTGACACCGGCGGGAATGAGCAGGAAGGGCATCACCAGCCTTTTCGTGATCCAGAACAATGCGTCCGCTCGCGCGGATGGGTGCATGATGACTTCCGCGGGAAAGGCGAAGTCGAAAAAGTCCCGGAAGGATTTCTGTTCGACCGTTCGCCAGTAGGCGACCACCGCGCTCCCCAGCGCCGTGAGCAACAGGAGACCGAGTGTCAGCAGATTGATGTGTGAGAGTTTTTCCACGATCACTCTGGCGAATTCCGAAAACATCGATGCAGTGGCTCCTAGGTGGTGAAATGGCGATCCGGCTCGTCGCGAAGCACATATTGCCAGGCCCATCATATGCTGCCCGCAACTGTGTATCGGGATGCGACTGGCAGAACAATCATGGCCAAATTAGCAGATCAACGGTGTCAAAACCGCTAAATATCTGAACGTAATTAATGTCGAACGCTGCGCCTGCAACCTGCCCGTTATCGGGTCTGCGGCGGACTTGGCGCGAGCCGGATGACTACTCCCTTTTCGCCTACTTGGCCACGCCATGCGAGGCGTTCGGCTGGCTGCCTTGCACCAAAACGCGGCGAAACCCAGCCGCCCTGGCCCGGTGTGTCGCCGCCGGAACGGATGTGGATCGCTGCGTCTGGAAAGTGGATAGTCATCAAAGGTTCAGCGCCGCGCAATACCGTGACAATGTTTCCATCCCTGTTGGCGTGGAGGTCGGCGGCGAGTTGGAAGACGATCTCAGCGACGCGGCTGCCGCCGAGCAGTTGGTCGGTCACGAGGATGCCGTCGCCATCGCGTGTCACGGCGCGTTGATGCACAACGCCGAAGCGGCCTTTGTACCCGTCATGTCGGGCACACAGCCTCCAGTGCGGCCCCGGCTCGCTCTCCACCAATGTCGCAACCGCCTTGTGCGACCAGTTGAACGCCCCGGAGATGATGCTTTGGCTTTTACCCTCTAGGTTCAGCGTGTTGTGCGCCGGCGTCGAGCGGAACCAGTCGCGCCAGCCTCCCCCCGAACCATAGAGCCATGTGCCGGGGTCGACCAGCACCGGATCGCCGTCAATGCACAGGGTGAGCGACAGCGCGTCGGCATGACCGTGCGCCGCTATCGAAAGGTAGCCCAGCGGGCCGTGGTCGTATGTCAGATGGACGTTGCGACCATTCATCTCGCCGCGCCAGACGGAGAGCCCGCCTTGCGTGAACGTATGCAATCCATCCGGCACCGGCGCCGGCCGCGGTGGCGCGCCGAAGAAAAGCGCGCGAAAATCGCCAGGCTCCGGTGCGCTGCCCGGCATCCGTAGAAAACCATTGATGGCGGCCGCGACCGATCCGACATAATCGGTTTCGCCCCCCACCGTGATCACGCGGCCTTCATCATTGTCGCCGAAGCCGCTGGCTTTCGGCGGGAGCCAGCCTGCGAAATTGGCGAAAGCGGCCAAACGCGCTTCGACGGGCTGGGGAAAAGGCAGTCCGGCCTGGCGCGCCGCCGCAGCGCACAGCAGGAAAAGCTCGGCACTGAAGGCGGCGTAGGTCGGGGTCTGCTCGGCCCCGGCGCCATCGGCCAGGATCTGTTTGAGCACCTCAGCCAGGAGCGACTCGCGAGCCACCTCGGCCCCGAAAGCCAGACCGATCAGATATTCGCCAGCCAGTTCCGCGACGAGATGGTTGTTGGCGGACGAAAAACGGGAGGGAAACCGCGGCAGCCAATAGGCGCTTGCCGCCAGTATTTCACCGACTTTTTCTCGCGTCGCCGCGCCAAGCCGGTCGCCGACGAGGTCGAGCGTGACAATCAGGCTGATGGCTCGTAGCGCGACCTCGATGCCCGAGGCCCAGCCAACGCCCCGAAATGGTGGGTTGGCGAAATGCCAGCTCTCGATCGCCGCCTCGATGGCCGCACGGGATTGATCATCGCCGGTGAGAAGCAGATGGGCAGCCAGTGGCGGCAGTTGCTGCAGCCGGTTGATTTCCCAAACATATTTTACATCGCCACGGCCGGTGGCATGGCGAAAATCGATATCGAAAGTATGGGTCTTGGGGCCCGGCCAAAGCCGGCCGGTCACCGGATCAAGGCGCCAGAGCTCGGGTGGAAAGAGAGTATAGGGGTCTCGCTGTGGCCAGGTCTGCCCAAGTGCTGAAAACTGGCCTCGAAGAGTGTTTTGCGCAGCCGCCTCGATAGCTTGCCGCTGGGCTGGTGTCGCAGCGGCCGGCACAGCATTCCGCAATCCGTGCAGCACCGGGTGCAACTGCGGCGACGCATAGCGCTGCCAGCCGTTGTCGCGGCGGCGCGAAACGGTCCTCCGGCGCTGCTCGTCCAACCGATGCAATATCTCGGCCAACTCCATGCTGCGCAATCGGTTGAAATACCACCCGACCCTCATCCGCGCTCCGCCAAGATTTTGATCCTCATACACCATCCCGTCGAAAAAGCGTGTGGCGGCATCCTCTTTTCCGTTCCCGCGGTTAATATCTTCGGCCATGACGCGGAGTTTTGCGATGAGAAAAGTTGTCTACGTCATAGCGTGCGCGCTTGGCATGGCTATGTCAGCCGAGGCGGCGCCGATCCCGCTTGAGCGCGGCGTCGGCGTCCATGAATGGCTCAACTGGTCGCCGGTGGAGAAAGATGGTTCCTACAAATGGCCGCCCTATCGCAGCGAGAAGGAATGGCTTGCGGGCGGCAGGCCGCTCACCGATTGGCCGGACGGCGACCAGTTTGATCGCATTCGATCCATGGGCTTCGACTTTGTCCGGCTGAGTGTCGACCCTGGCCCTCTGCTTGCCAGCGAGGGCGCCAAACGACAACAGGCGCTGGACATGCTTGCCGCTGCGGTGCAGCGGGTCGTTTCAAGCGGGCTCAAGGTGGTTTTCGATCTGCATGGCGTCAGCCAGGTTCCGGCTTACAGCATGGAAATGATCTATGGCAGGGCCGACAGCGAGGGTGTTGCCCGCTATCGCAAAATGGTAGTGGCGGTGGCTGCCATGCTGATCAAAATTGGCGCCGACAAGGTCGCCCTCGAGCCCTATAACGAGCCCGCCTACTACCCTTGCGATTCAAGCGGCAGCGATGACTGGCAGCGGATCATGGCAGGCACGGTTCGCGATATTCGCGCCGTCAGCAGCGAACTCACCATCGTCGCGACCGGCGCCTGCGGCGGGAGCATCGCCGGACTGGTCAACCTGGACCCCAACTTCGACGACCCCAACGTCTATTACAGCTTCCACATGTATGATCCGCACAGCTTCACGCACCAGCGGGCCGATGACAAGAACGCTTTCTCCTCCGGCCTTCCCTGGCCTGCCGACGCCAGCACGCCCGAAGTGGTCGCCGAAACCCTCAAGGCGCAGATGGACGCCGCCGGCTTGAGCCAGATCGAAGAGGTGATGAACATGGCCTCGGCGCGTGAAACGATCGCCCGATACTTTGAGCAGAATTGGGGGCAGAGCCAGCTCGAAGCGGGTTTCCGTCAGGCGGTCGACTGGGCTGAAGCCCATGGCATAGCGAGCCGACGCCTGTTCGTGGGCGAATTCGGCGTTATCCTGATGTCTGCGGATGGCCGCATGGGAGCTTTCGATGCTGATCGCCTGCGCTATCTCATGGCAGTGCGCAGAGAGGCGGAACGTTTCGCGATGCCGTGGTCGGCCTGGGAATTCTCCAATCCTTACGGAATGAGTGTTATCCAACCCAAGGGGCCTGCGATCCCGGACCGGGAGATGTTGCGGGCACTGGGCCTGCGATAACTCGTCATCGGGTCAGGATCGGTTCGAGCGGTCTGCCTGGTTGCTGGCGATCAATCGCGTGGAAACCCAAGGACTGTCGTCTCCAGTTGCAGCCGAGAGGGCCTGATCGAACCAAATCAGGCTCAGTTTTAAAATCACTCCACCGAGCAGCTATTTAATATATTCGCTGTAGATTGGTGTCCTCGATCATACGCAAACAAGGGAAAGAGGGCCAAGGGAAAGAATGTGCGGAATTGCCGGCTGGATTGGGCGCAGGGTCGAGAAGCCACAAGATCGGGCCGTCGGGATGTCGAATGCCTTGCAGCATCGTGGTCCCGATGCCGAAGGCATCGAACTCCTGGACCTGAATACAGGCGAGGACCAGTTGGCATTGGTGCATCGCCGCCTGGCGATTATTGACTTAAACGCCGATTCAAATCAGCCGATGCAGACCGAGGACGGACGGCTCCGGATTATTTTCAACGGCGAAATATACAACTACATCGAGCTGCGTGAGGAGTTGATCGGTCTCGGCCACCGTTTTCGCACACGCTCCGACACGGAAGTGCTGCTCAGGGCTTATGACCAGTGGCGCCTGGCCATGTTCGACCGATTGAGCGGGATGTTCGCTTTTGCGCTGTGGGACGCTCAACGGCGCGAATTGATCCTCGCTCGCGACCCCTTTGGAAAAAAACCCCTTTACCTCATGCAAGGCAGAAATTTGCTGTCGTTTGCCTCGGAGATCAGCGCGTTGTTGTCTGCGCAGCCAGATGGCCAGCAACTCGATCTGGATGGAGTGCGCGAGTATCTGACCTGGCGTTACGTGCCTGGACCGCGGACGCTTTTCAAACAGATCCGCAAGCTCAACCCGGGAAGCTACGCTGTGTGGTCGCAAGGGGAAGTAACGGAAACGCGCTATTATGCGCCCCCGGATCAGACCGATCTGACAGCGGATATCGATCCAGGAACCGCCAAGCGACGATTTCTGGAATTGCTCGACCGTTCTGTCGAGATCAGGATGCGCAGTGATGCGCCGTTTGGCGCCTTTCTATCCGGGGGGCTCGACTCGTCGGCAATCGTTGCCCTGATGACCAGGCACAGCGACAACCCGATTCGTACGTTTTCGGTCGGTTTCAGCGAACAGGCTTACAGCGAGCTTCCATTCGCCCGGCGCGTCGCCGATCATTTCAAGACCGATCATTGCGAAATCGTCATCCAGGCGGATGACCTGATGAATCATCTGCCTAAGATGGTCCGCCATCGGGGGGCACCTGTTTCACAAAGTACGGACATTCCAATTTACCTGATGTCGGTTCGAGCCTCGCGGGACGTCAAGATGGTGCTTACGGGCGAAGGGGCGGACGAGATTCTCGGCGGCTACCCCAAACATCGCGCAGAGTCTCTGGCGGGTGTCTACCGGTCACTTGTTCCAGCGTCGCTTCACAACAATCTCCTCGCCCCTTTGATGCGCGCATTGCCCGGCGCATCGGCCAAGTTCGACATATTTGCCCGAAGCGCGGGTGAACGGGACTTTGCAACCCGGATGATCTCCTGGTTTGGAGCCATGACGGCGCGGGAACGCGATTCGCTCCTCGGTGGGTTGGCCACTTGCGGCCATGACCGCAACGATTTCCCGTTCTCTTCGAGTGTGACGGAATCCCATCTGCGCCGTGTGTTGTTTTTTGATCAGACATCGTGGTTGCCCGACAACCTCTTGGAACGGGGCGACCGGACGATGATGGCCGGTTCAATCGAGGGGCGAATGCCATTCCTTGATCGCGATCTGGTTTCCTTCGTCAGCCAGCTGCCCGATCGTTACAGGCTCGGTCTCCTGGGCAGCAAACAGATCCTGCGCGACTGCATGGCCGGCATGGTTCCCGACGAGGCCCTCAACCGGCCAAAGATCGGCTTCAAGGTGCCCGTCGCCGAATGGTTCCGCGGGTCGATGAGCGATTATGTACGAGACCATCTGTGTTCGTCCCATTCGGTCATCCGTAGCTATTTGAGCGCCAAGAAGCTGGACCAGATTGTCACGGAGCACGCCGAGCGCGCCGCGGACCACGAAAAACTGATATGGGCGCTTTTGAACCTGGAGATATTCCACCGCGAATTCGCGCTTGGCCCGCCGCAGTGACGACAATGAAGGACAGCGTCAGCGCTTGACCGATCGCGCCTCGGACGCGACCGATCTCCAGACATCGCAGATCGCGTCGACAAACGGTGCAAGCTCAAGCCTTTCCCGGTGCACCGCCATGGCGGCGGCGCCAAGCCGCGCGCGCAGCGCCGTATCCTCGACCAGCCGAGTTAACGCCTCGGTCAACGCCGCCACATCGCCGGGCGGCACCAACAGACCGGATTGTTCGTGGGTGATGATGTCCTCGACCGCGCCAACCGGGGTGGCCACGACAGCCAGGCCGGCCGCCATGCCTTCGATCACCGACATTGGCAGATTTTCGGCGAACGAGGGGAGCACCAGAATATCGGCCGAAGCGATCAGTGATGCGACCTCGTCAGGTCCCACCCAGCCCGGAAAAGCAATACGGTCGGCAATCCCTAGAGCGACCGACCTCGCTCGTGCCGGCTCGACCTCACCATCGCCGGCGATCGTGGCACGCCAACCCCTGAGATGTTTCATCCGCTCCAGCGCCTCGCCCAACTGCGGCACGCCCTTTCGCTCGCCGATGCGGCCGAGGAACAGGATGTGCACGTGATCGCCTCCGCCGACATGCGCCAGGGAAGGAACTGCCGTGGCGTTGGGAACGATGACAATATTGCCGCCGTTCGCCGGTGCCCGGCTGGCGACGAAATCGCGCCAAAGCCCCCCCAGGACAATCACCCGGCCGGCATGCTCGAACAGAGCCCTGATACGGCGGCTCATGAAACTATGATCATCTTTCCAGAATGTCTGATACTGCGCCCCATGCAGATGAAGGACATATGGTATCGACAACAGCCTGGCGCAGGCGGCGATCATCATCTTGCGATAGGTGCTGCCGGAGACCGATATATTGATGTGAATGACGTCGGCGCGTCTGTCGAGGCGGGCCGCAAGCATCCGCGCGCAAAAACCAAGCATGTAGAAGATCGAAAGCCCGACATGTCCCGGGCCACGGCTGGAAAGAAAGCGCAGATCGATGTCGGCGATCTCTTGCCGTTCGAACTCCTGCTTCAGCGCCCCCATGATCCGGTCGATGCCGCCTTGTCCCGAAACGCCCGAGGGCGTTGCGACCAGGACATGTATTTTTCTATTGTGGGCGAGACGCTGCAACATGACACCATTTGGATTGCGGATGCCGGGTGACCGTAAAGCAAAGGTTCCAAAAAAGATTTACGACAAATCTTTTGGTTCAAACTGTATCCGTTCACCCTTTGCCGTCATCATGCTGGAATTCCCGTCGGTCAACGATTAATCGACGGCAAATTTTCCGGGAACAACCCTTTGCTGCTCCGTTCCACACTCATCTATGGCCCAGCTATTCTGCTGACGCGGGTTTCCGCTCTGCTCCTGCTGGTCGTCATGACGCGGCTGATCGACCAGACCGAGTATGGCCTGCTGACCCTGGTGGTCACCGTGGGCGAAATGACGGATGTTGCCGTTACCAACTGGCTGCGCATAGCCTTGCTGCGGCTTGGCGGAAAAGGCGACGTCAGCCGTGGCAGCCTGATGCTTGCCGGACAGGTATTGCTTGTCACCACGGTGCTGGCCCTGATCATATCCGTGATCGCCTCGGCGGTGATCGTGCCGGAGCGCTGGATCGAATTTGCAATCGCCGTCTGCAGCTATCTGATTGCCGGCTCCATCAGCCGGTTCGCGTTGACGGTGCTGCAAATGCAGCAGCGTCATTCCCTCTATTCGATGCTTGAATATCTGCGCGGCCTGCTGCAACTCGCCTTGCCGATCGCCGCCATCCTTATCTTCCAACGCTCGTTTCTGACGGTATCGCTCGGCTCGAGCCTCGCCGTGCTGATTGCCGGCATCGTGGCGTGCGTGGTGGCATCCGGGCGCGTTATTGGCGGCCCGCCGCGCTTCACCCACAAGGAGTTTTTTGCCCTCGGCGTGCCCCTCGTCATCATGGCGCTGGTCGGTTTCGGTCTCAACAGCGCTGAACGCGTCTTCCTCAAGCTCTACTACGATGCCGGCGCGGTGGCTGTCTTCGCAGCCGCCTACGCATTGGCTCGGCAGCCGATCGATATGGTCGCCAACGCAATCAACATGGGCGCATTTCCAGAAGTGGTCAGCCGCTTCGACGAAGAGGGATCCGAGGCGTCCGGGCGGTTGTTGTCGCAACTCATGGCCTTGATGATACGCCTTTGCCTGCCGGTCGCAGCAACGCTTATCGCGCTCAGCGGCGACATCACGCGACTCCTGCTGCCCGCGGAATATCATGGTCGCTTCGGTCTGCTGTTTCCGATCATCGCCTTCAGCGTTCTTTGTGCCAATCTCACAAGCTTCGTTTATGGCGTCGTGGTGCACGCACATAAGCGGCCGTGGTTGCTGATCATCGCCAATTCCTTCGGCTCGGTGGCAACGATTTCACTGTCTTTTCTGTTGATTCCCACCATGGCGGAGGTTGGCGCGGCGTTGGCGTTGGCGGGCGGATCGCTGGCAGGTCTTGCAGCCTGCATCGTCATCGCCGAGAGGCTCACGCCGGTGCCGGTTCCCTGGCGCGACATCGCTGTCTCGGCCATCATTTCTATCTGCACCGGACTGGCCGCCAGCCTTGCCAGCACTGCGCTGGGCAATATGCCGGCGATCTTTCCGCTCGCGGCGGGCGGTGTCGCCGGCGCTGCGGCTTTCCTGGGACTGACCTGGTTGTTTCACCCCGCGGCCGTGACGCAGTTCATCGGCAAGCTAAGGGCACGGCTCCGGATCGCATAAATCCCGCGCAATGAGGCATGCTTGTCTGAAAGTCGCGAGCCTACGGATTGACGTTTCGGCGTCCCCGGCGAGACCAGAACTCACGCCACAGCAGCAGTGCATAGGCGGTGTTGGTATCGTAGTAGCGGCGCCACAAGCGTCGCGGCTCCTGTGCCACACGGAACAGCCACTCCAGGCCGGCCGCCTGAACCAGTTTCGGTGCCCGGGCGACCTTTCCACCATAGACGTCGAAGCTGCCGCCCACGCCCATGACGAAACTCGGAGCGAGTACGTCGCGATAGCGCTTGAGAAAGCGCTCCTTGCTCGGCGTCGGCATCGCCACAAACAGGCAGTCGGCACCTGAAGCGTTGATGGCCTCGACGATCGCGGCCTCTTCGTCCGCCTTGAAATACCCATTGCGCCTGCCGGCAATGGCCAGGCTCGGATGATCTCTGGCAAGTCGGCTTTCAACTGCGTCGAGAATGTGCTGTTCAGCGCCCAGAAGGTAGGGGCGATAGCCACGCCTGGCGCACAGCGCAAGCAGGTTGATCATGACGTCGACGCCGGTCACACGCTCCGGCAACTCGACGCCGCAGAGCCGCGCGCCCCAAAGCACGCCTTTGCCGTCGACATTGACCATATCCGCCCCGACGACATCCTCGCGCAGTTCGGCATTCTTGCGCATGTTCACAAGCTTGGCGACGTTCACGACAACATGATGAAGCGGCCGCCGCGTCGCCATCGCCTCGTCTGCGATGGCCAGCGTCTCGGCCATGGTCAGCGCATGGATGGTCGCGCCGAGAAACTCGCGGCGGCGTGATGCCAATAGAGAGTGTTGCGCCCATGCCGGGTCATGCGAGTTCATGCCGCTTCTCCGGTGCGAGCGAGAGACTGCGAGCGTTCCATTTCGGATTTCTTGCCTTCGATGCGGGCGTCGGGCTTGCGCGCCTTGCGCCAGGTCCACAGGCCCCGTGTGTCGACGAGCTTCTTGTCCTTGAGCGCTTCGGGATCGATCAGATTGAATTGTCGATGGTCGACCAGCAGGACGACGATATCGGATTGGTCAATAGCGGAAAGTGCATCGGTGAACATGACGCCGCTGCCCTCGAGCTCGTGTGGCAACTGACGCGCATTGGGCTCGGCAGCGACGATCTTGATATTGGGAATCTTGGACAGAAGCTTAACGACCTCGACAGCCGGGCTCTCGCGCATATCGTCGATATTGGGTTTGAAGCTGAGGCCAAGACAGGCGATCGTCTGCTTGCGGGTCGGGTCGAGCAATGCCTCGATGTCCCTGACCACCGACAAGGGTCGCTCGGAATTGATGCGCCGTGCCGAACTGATCAGCCGCGTATTGTTCGGTGCGGCGTCGATGATAAAATACGGATCGATCGCAATGCAGTGGCCGCCCACGCCCGGGCTCGGCTGCAGGATGTTCACGCGAGGATGCCGGTTGGCGAGATCGATTACCTCCCAGACGTTGAGCGACAGATCCTGGCACACCGCCGCAAGCTCATTGGCGAAGGCGATATTGACATCGCGGAACGCATTTTCGGTCAGCTTAACCAGTTCCGCGCTTTCGGCCTGGGTTATGAACAGGTCGCCGGCGACGAAGCTTGAATAGAGTGCCGCTGTCCGCTCCGAAGACTTTCGGGACAGCCCGCCGATCGAGCGATCATTGTTGATCAGTTCGGTCAGCACCTTTCCCGGCAGCACGCGCTCGGGAGAGTAGGCGACCAGGACGTCAGCTTCCTCGCCATGTGCGACGGGAAATTTGAGATCGGGTCGCAGTTCCGCGAGCAGCGCTGTCATGACACGCGTCGTACCGACCGGCGATGTTGATTCCAGCACCACCAGGTCGTCCCGTTTTAGCACCGGAGCGATGCTTCGCGCTGCCGCAAGCACGTAGCTGACATCCGGCTTGCGGTCCGGGGTGATCGGAGTTGGAACGGCGATAATATAGGCATCGGCCGGCTGAGGCGTACTGAATGCCTTGAGCTTGCCATTGGCGACGACTTTCTGGATCAAACCATCCAGGTCCGGTTCGATGATGTGGATTTCGCCGCGGTTGACCTTCGCGACCACCGCCTCGTTGATATCGACACCGATGACATCGAGTCCGCGGCTGGCAAAAATGGCACAGGTCGGCAGGCCGATATAGCCCATGCCGATAACGGAAACGGTTTTGATTTCAGCCATGATTCAGCAATTCCTCAACGATCCGGCTCGCAGCTTGGCCATTGCCGTATGGATTGTGCCTCTCCGCCATGCCGCGATAGACGCTCTCATCATCGAGCAGGCTATTGGCATTGGCCAGAATTTTTTCGATATCGGTGCCGACCAGCCGGGCAGTACCAGCGGCGATCCCTTCGGGTCGCTCCGTGTTTTCCCGCATCACCAGCACCGGCTTGCCGAGTGAAGGCGCCTCTTCCTGCACGCCGCCGCTGTCGGTCAACACCAGGTAGCTCTGTTTCTGCAGGTACAGGAACGGCAAATAGTCCTGCGGGTCGATCAGGTGGATGTTCGGCACCGTCCCGATTTCGGCCTCGACCACGGAGCGCACATTCGGGTTGGGATGGACCGGGTAGATGATCTGCACATCCCTGCGCGCCGACAATGCCTTCAGCGCGGTGCAGATTCTCTGGATGCCGCCATCGAAATTCTCACGGCGATGACCGGTGACGAGTATCATTTTCTTGGTCGGATCGATGAAGGGGAAACGAGCGGCGAGCTTGGCGTTCATCAGCTTGTCGGCATCGATCTCGCTGGAGAAATGCAGCAGCGTGTCGATAACGGTATTGCCGGTTACGAAGATGGTGTTCGCAGCCTTTCCTTCGGCGATGAGATTGTCGCGCGCCTCGGTGGTCGGCGCAAAATGCCAGGTGGCGATGTTGCCGGCAATCTTACGGTTCAGTTCCTCCGGAAAGGGAGAGTTGATGTTGTGGCTGCGCAATCCCGCCTCGATATGGGCAACCGGAATGCGCTTGTAGAAGGCAGCTAGAGCCGCGGTCATCGCGGTGGTTGTGTCGCCCTGGACGATGACGATGTCCGGCTTCGCCTTCTCCAGCACCCCCGCCATTCCGAGAAGCACGCGCGAGGTCACGTCGAACAACGTCTGACCTGGCTGCATGATGTTGAGATCGTAGTGCACCGGCAGGCCCGTCAGTTC
The DNA here is from genome assembly GCF_040320115.1 of Mesorhizobium sp. M0802. Taxonomy (NCBI): domain Bacteria; kingdom Pseudomonadati; phylum Pseudomonadota; class Alphaproteobacteria; order Hyphomicrobiales; family Phyllobacteriaceae; genus Mesorhizobium; species Mesorhizobium sp. M0802. The sequence goes on along the minus strand of NZ_JAMYOY010000001.1, from coordinate 10,591 downwards.
AATGACCTGATCGACCATCTCGCGATGCTGGCCCGTCACACATATTTCCGTGGTAAAGCCCGGATGGGCAAGCGCGGCGCGCGCCACCGGAAAACATTTGAGCGCCTCCGGCCTCGTGCCGAACACGATCAGCAGTTTTCGCCTTGAGGGCAATCTCGGATGTGAAACGGCGTTCATGGTCGACCCTGGTCACCGAAAGCGTGGGCGCCCGGCTGACATGTGCTTTCAGCCTAACAATAGCGCCCTGAACCGCCTTCGTATTCAAAAAAATTAACGTATGATTAACGCTAGAGTCCGCAGCCCCCTTGGGCAACCCTTGCCAGGAACTGTGGGGAAAGATACCAGAGCAAGCCATTTTTTGCTTTAACGAGAATAACTTGGGTTGACTAATATTTTAATCATCGGCCACGCGGTCGGATCCCGGCGCTGGGAAAATGAGCTTTTTATGCGGTTGGATGCGGCAGGTTACGTGGTCTCGAGTTGCCACGCGCCGGCGGCGGCGCCAACCGCTCGGGGGCTGGACACTGTCTTGGCGATCGAGAGCCGGCGTTTCGGTCCCTCGCTGGCGGGCCGGTCCGAGCCGCTGCCGCCCATCGATCGCGGCCCTCCGGACCTCGTCATAGATCTCACTGCCAGCGCAACGGGGCAAGGCGCGCCAGTCCTGAGGCTCGAATTTTGCGGTCGCAACAGCTTTCCAGCCGCCGTTGCCGCAATGTTGGCGAGCGGACAATTGCCTGAACTTGGCGCTCGCCTCGATGGCGTTGTCGTGGCCCAGGCTAGACCGATGCTGACAGACAGGCTCTGGCTATCTCGAAGTTGCAACGACCTGCTCGCCGGCGCCATGTCGCTGATCATGCAAACCGTCGCCCGCTTCTTTGCGGGCAAGCTTGTGCCGGTAAGCGACAACCCGGTGCCGGTCCTGAAGAACGACAGTTTTGTTCGACACTATGTGCCCTTTTTTGGCAGGGCTTTGATCGATCGCGCCGTGCAAAAAATCAGGCGGGGACGACGCGCCTTCTATTGGCAGGTTGCCTATCGGGTGATCGACGGACCAGGCATCGCCGAAACCGGGCAACTCGACGGCAAACCGTTCACAGTCCTGCCGGACGATGGCCAACGCTTCTATGCCGACCCGTTCGTCTTCGAGGCCGACCGCCGCCATTATCTGTTTGTCGAGGAATTCCCCTACGCGACGAGTCGCGGCGTGATTTCCGTCGCCGAGCTCGGTGACGATGGCACTTTCGGTGTTCCAAGGGTTGTATTGGAGGAAGCGCACCACCTGTCGTATCCGCAGGTGTTCACACACGATGGCGAGATTTTCATGATCCCCGAAAGTGGTTCGGCTCGCGAACTTGTGCTCTATCGCGCCGCGCAGTTTCCCGACCGCTGGGTCCGCGACACGGTGCTGATGGCGGACAGGGATTTCAACGACGCGACGCTGCTCGAATCCGACGGTCGCTTCTGGCTGGTTGGAACGGAGCGGTTCGGCTACGGCAGCGCGTCGGACACGATGGCGGTCTATTGCGCACCCTCGCTGCGCGGGCCATGGGTCGCCCATCCGCTCAATCCCATTGCCGTCGATCATTCGGCCACCCGGCCGGGCGGCGCCTTTATCCGCCACGACGATGCCCTGGTGCTGCCGGTGCAGAACGGATCGAGGGCCTATGGCGGTGGTCTGGGGCTGATGCGGCTTGAGCGACTCGACGCGTCCGATGTCCGTTTTGCCTCGCCCCGGCCGATCGGCGCGGGTCGGGCATGGGCACGCACGGGCATTCATACGCTTAACCGCGCCGGCAATGTCGAGGTCGTGGACAGCGCGGGCTGACTGAAGCGCTGAAAGCCGTGAGCGTCCCGTTGCGTGGCCTGCTTATTTGTTCTCCGTGGCAATATGAGGAAGCGGTGTGTTTCTCGTCTTCCTTCTGCCGTTCAGGGTCTGAAGAATCGGCTTCTCGATCATCTCGTAAATCACCAGACTGACGAGGCAGGCTGCCACGATGCTGACCACCGACACCAACAATACCGTTGTCGGATGCTCGTATCCGACGGTGCGTCTGGCCAGGTACGCCACAGCGCCGATCACGAAGATATGCGACAGATAAAGCGCGTAGGAAGCGTCGCCCAACTGCTCGAGAAGGCTCCAGTGCTTGAGTTTCGGCTCCAGAATGAGGCTGAGATGAAGCAGGCCCGCCGCCCACATTGCTTGTCCCGCGAAGCTGATCTGACCCAAGAGCGGCGTACCGTCATCGACGAATGAAAGCACCACGCCTGCAGCGGTCATTACGCCGATTATCCAGGCATGGCGTATGTCGGAAGTGAAATCACCGTCCAAATAGCGCCGCCCTATCCACATACCGATGACGAATGCCACCGGAGAAGGGTTGAGATAGAACTGGATAACAGGGTTGGTGGGAGCCAGCCACAGCCCGGCTATCCACATCGCAATGAAAAAGACCGTCAGCACAAATACGCGCGAGGTCACGGACAGGAATGCGAACACCGCAAAAGCGATATAGAAAAATACCTCGTAATTAAGCGTCCAGCCGAGTGAAAGAATTGGACTGGCGCTATCCCGTCCAGGCGCTTCGTGAACAATGAAGAGGAGCGACTGAAGATAGTGGGGCCATGTAAAGACGGTCTTCTGGAAGAGACTTGGCGCGAGCGCCGCCAGAACCGCGGCGAGGCTGGTGAAAAGCCAGTAAAGGGGGATGATCCGGATTGCTCGGCGTTTCAGGAAGGTGGCAGCGGAAAACGGACCATCTCCCGTAATATGGACCATTATGAAACCGCTGATGACAAAGAACAGAACGACGCCCAGGCGGCCCGCCGTCACAATAATCAGATTGTCCACGCCAATCTGATAGGAAAAAGCGTGTGCGAACAGAACCAGCAAGGCGGCGCAGGCGCGAAGATACTGAATCGAATAGAATTTCTTCACCTTGATCTCCTGCGCTTCGCCGGCGCCTGATGCCATTGTGCGGTCCACAGGCATCGCGTCGGGCGCCGTGCAAAGCATCGCCATCAATACGACCGGCCAATTAAGTGTGGGTTACCGACTTCACGAAATAGCGTAAATCCGGCTGCCGATGCATGTCGCGCAAGTGCATTGCGTGCATTCGTTCCCTCTCGGCGCACTTTGGTGAGATTTCAATGAGCGGTGTCCGGCTTTTCGACAAAGCTGACATGTGGCGGCCCATGCCGGGCATCGCCACTGTTAAGATCGGGTTATCCATATTCCTTTACGTTCGTGCAGGAAAATGTACCCGGGGGTGCGTTCGTCCCCTGCCATCTCAATCGCAAGCCGCAACGCTGGTCGGATAATCGTGAGTGTCACCCCCACAGAGCAACAGTTCGTGACCGCGCAGGCCAGCCGCCAAGACGCCCTCACACTCCTGTTCTTTCTCCTCGCGGCCTTCGCTTTCCTGCTCCGCTCGACCATCTCTCCGCAATTGATGAATATGGTGATGTCCTATTCGACGGAGGGGGGGTCGTTTCCCGAAAAGCTGCATATCGGGACCTATGCGATCTTTCTGCTGCTTGTCGTCATCGCCACGACCCGGCCAATTCGGCTCGAAGGCGATGAAGTCAGGCTGTTCAAGGCGACATTGTTATATTCGCTGCTGCTGTTGTGGCTGGTGCCTTATCTCTTCGTGATAGGCCGTGCCGGCTCGGCCGGCTTCATAATCGATTCCTATCTGGTCTCTTGTGCCGCGGCGATGATCATGCTTGCCCTGGGTGACCATGTGCGCAGGGCGCTTGGCAATGTCATCGTCGGCATGATTGTCCTCAGCGCCATCATCGGAACGATCGAGGCCGTCACCCAGCATCGATTCCTGCCCTATCCCCTCGTTGAGCTGGACTTTCGGCCGATCGGACTGTCGGCCCATCCGCTGGCGCTGGGCGCGCTTTGCACCACCGCCATAGGTTTCGTTGCATTGACGCGGTGGCGTATCTGGGTGTGTGCGCTTTGCATCTTCATTCTCTTCATCGGCACGGCCGCTTCGGGCGCGCGCACCGCCCTGCTGCTCGCTTGCGGCGAGATCCTGTTCCTGCTCGTGTTCCTGCCTTGGCCGGACTTGTCACCCAGACATCAACGCCAGGCCAAACTCCTGGTGCTGATGCTGACGCTGGCCGGTGGCGCCATACTGATTGCGATACTCTTTTCGGCGGGGCTGCTGAACCGCTTCAGCAATACGCTCTTTGATCAAAATTACGACGCGCGCGTCAAGATCTACGATGTATTCAAGTTCGTTGAATGGAGGGACATCCTGCTTGGCATGAATCCCAACCAGTTGTTGAAGATCGTCAACGAAAAGCTCAACCTCCCCTTCATCGAAAGCACGCCGGTCGTTCTTACGCTTTTGTTTGGCCTGCCGATCGCCTTGCTCTTCGCGTTTGCTTTCTTCCGGTTCCTTTTCAAGCTCCTGCGCAATACGCCTCGGGCCGCCCATATCGCAGCGGCCGCGTCCATTCTCGCGGCATTGTCAAACAATGCCCTCTCTTCGAAGGCGCCGGATATCATGCTGCTCGTCATCTTGTTGCTCGCTTATCGAAAGCCGGATGGGCGCCAGACCGGCACGCCCCTTCAAGGCCAACCAGCATCAACAGCGACATGACGCCAAAGCCCGCTCCTTGTGGATGCCCTCGCAACGACCTCTTGCATCTTCCATTTGAAACGCCTGCGCGCTTTGCCAGGCTACGACGGGCGTGGCAGAATACCGACCAACGGTGGATAGATCGCTGTTCAAGAACGCGCCTGACACGCCTGGAAAATGAAATATTAACGATGTTTCCGTAAAGCAGGCTGTGCGTATTGAATATTAAAGGGTTAGCATGATGTCCGCCGCTTCCGGTCCTCCTCCAACCGCGGCCGCCGCCGGCATTAGCCCCTATGAACGGATCGAAAATGCGCGGCGCGCCAGCCGGCCAAAGCCGCAACAAACCACGCCGATCATGGCACATGCGGCGGCACCCGCTGTAACGTCGGCCCCTGTAACGTCGGCCCCTGTGTCGCCTGCACCCGTGGCGCCGCCTGTAGCCGAGCCCGTCACGACGGTGACGCTCAACAAGATCGGAACCTTTCTCGAACTCGATTTCGGGCGTCTGTTTGTCTGGCTGCGCGCCGGCCTCGCTCTGGTATGCCTGCTGGCAATCGTCGGCGGGATCGTGGGCGGTGCCTACGCTCTGCTGAGCAAGCAGCGCTACACCGTGACCACGGACATCCTCATCAATCCCGCCAATCTTCAGGTTGTTCCGAATGATCTTTACCCGCAATCGGCCCAGGTCGATGGACAGTTGCTCAGCGCGCGCAGCAAAGAGCGAATCTTGACCTCGGGCAGCGTGCTTTCACGTGTTGTAGACGATCTTGACCTGGCCAGTGACCCGGAGTTCTTCGACGCGGACCGTAGCCGCACAGGGACGGACGGCGCCAAACCCGATCCAAAGCTTACCGCCCTGAAGAACCTGGCGGAACGGGTTAGCAGCATCGCGGATGAAAAGTCGTTTGTCACGACCTTGATGGTATCGGCGGAAACCCCCGCTAAGGCGATCCTGATTTCGCAGGATATCGTCAAGACTTTCCAGGAAGAGCTGGCCAGCGCCGAGGCTTCCGGCGCCAGCCGTGCCGCGGCCGCGCTGGACGGGCGGCTGGGCCAGCTCAAGAGCGATGTGCAGGCGGCCGAAGAGAAGGTCGAGGCCTATAGGCGCAGCCACAATCTGGCCACCAGCAATGGGCAGCTTGTTTCCTCGCAAACCATGACCCAGCTCAACGGCCAGATCGTGGAGACGCAATCGCGCGTTATCGCCGCGCAGGCAAGTTACGACGCCCTGCTTGCCGCCGGCGCAAACGGCACCAATTCCGGTCCCGCCACGTCGGAGGCGCTTGTGGCGCTGCGCGCAACGGCCAACGGCCTGCGCCAGCAGATCGATTCGCAGTCGATGACCTTTGGCCCCCGTCATCCGTCGATCGTCAGGCTGAAGACGGAGTACAACACGGTCAGCGCGCAACTCAGCGCCGAATACGCGCGCACCCTGCGCCTGGCGAAGGTCAATCTCGATGCCGCCAAAACCTCGTCGGCCTCCCTCAATGCCAAGATGAATGACTTGAAGGGCAACGTGTTCTCGGATAGCGATTCCGAGGTCGCCTTGCGTGAGCTTGAACGTGACGCCGCGTCGAAGACGGCTATCTATGAGAGCTTCCTGTCGCGGGCACGCCAGATAACCGAGCGCGAACAGATCGACAGCACCAATGTGCAGGTGATTTCCACCGCAGTGCCGCCAAAGGGCCGTTCATGGCCCCCGCGCACCGTCGTGATGATCGGCCTGGGGGCCATTGGCGGCATGATCCTCGGCATGTTGCTCGCCATTACCCTGGGTATCGTGCGCGACATGCGGCTTCCGCCGAACCGCCCGGATGTCATTGCCAGCCGCGCCTGAAATGGCGAAGCGGATTGTCTTTCACATTGCCAGCCTCAGGGGCGGCGGCGCCGAGCGTGTGTTCGTCCTGATGGCGAACGAGCTGGCATCGCGCGGCCACAACGTCACGCTTTTTACCTGGAACGCGCAGGGGCCCAATGCCGCCCTGCTTTCGCCTGCCGTGCATCTGGTCGATTTCGGCCTCCCCATTCGCGGCGAGGGTTATGGCAAGTGGGCGACATTGAAAGGCATCGTGCGAAGCGCGGGCCTGCTTGGCCGCCTTTCTCCCGACGCGATCTACAGCGCCCCGGAATTCGCCAATCTGGTCGTGGCGCTGGCGCTTTCCCTCGCGCGAAGCAGGGCGCGGTTCTTCCCGAGTTTCCACGCCGCCGCCTCACTGCCTTCCGGCAGCCTTGGCGCGAAAATGGCGGTCTGGCTTTCGGCCCTGGTTGCGGCCCGTGCCGACAGGGCCATCGCGGTTTCTGAGGGCGTCGGCGGCGATCTTGTGGCCCGAGGCTTCCCGAAATCCAAGGTCGTGGTCATCAACAACCCGCTGCCGCCGGCTGCGGCATCCCAGCAACGCTCCTACGCCTGGCAGGCAGAGCTCGCGGCGATGGGCGACGGCCCCGTCATCATCACCGCCGGACGCCTAGTGCCCGTTAAGGATCATTGGACGTTGCTGCGGGCCTTCGCTGTGCTGCGCGCCGGCCGCCGGGCTCGGCTTGTCATCTTCGGCGAGGGTCCGCTGGGCGACGAGTTGCGCGCCTATGCCGAAGAATCCGGTATCGGCGCAGACGTTCTGTTTGCGGGCTATGTCAATGATCCGGCGGCCTGCTACGCCGTAGCTGACTTGTTCGTCCTATCATCGACCAGCGAGGGCTTCGGCAATGTTCTCGTCGAGGCCATGGCAGCGGGGATTCCGGTGGTCTCCACGGACGCGCCGCACGGCCCGCGCGAAATACTTGATGACGGCCGCTTCGGCGCCCTGGTGCCGGTCGGCGATGCCGCGGCCCTGGCAGTGGCGATGGCCGGAATGCTCGACCAGCCGACAACCGCCGCGATCCTGAAAAGCAGGGCGGCGGATTTCGAAATTGAAAAGATCGGAGACCGGTACGAGGCGTTGCTCTGAATTAGCGCATGGATCGGCTTGCGGCGGCACAGGAATTCGCCATCGATGAGACAGGACGCCGCCAACATAGGCCGGTTACTCCCAATCCAATCATGATATTTAATATCAGTTTACCCAGAGTTGGTAACAACAGGGAACCCGCGTTTCATCCCCTCAGCATAGGGAATTTCCTTGCCGCAGCATCACAGCCTTCCTGCCGGCCGTGCAAACGATCGCAATTGGCCGAGATTGCACCGCCTCATGCGGGTTGAGCTGGAACTCGCGCCTGACGTTCTGGTGCCGCGAGCCGAAACGGAACTGCTTGGCCGGACGGCCGCGGCCATTCTTGGCGAACAGGCGCACGAAACGATCCTGATCGACATGTGCTGCGGCAGCGGCAATCTTGCCGTGGGCATCGTCAGCGAATGTCCTCGGGCTCGGGCATGGGCGGCGGACCTGACCGACAGCACGGTTTCGCTTGCCCGCCGCAATGTTGTGCGCCTCGCCCTGCAGGACAGGATCAAGGTCCGGCAAGGCGACCTATTTGCCGCGATCGAGGGTGACGGCCTCCACGGCGCTGCCGACATGGTCGTGTGCAACCCGCCCTATATTTCGTCGTCCCGTCTCGAAAGCGAAAGCGCGCATCTGTTGGAGAACGAACCTCGGGAAGCTTTCGACGGCGGCCCTTACGGTATTTCGATCCTCCAAAGGCTGGTCCGGGATGCCGCAGCTTTCCTCATGCCAGGCGGATGGCTGCTGTTTGAGTTCGGCGAAGGTCAAGATCGGCAGATAGCAACCCTTTTATCGAGAACGAAATCCTACGAAACCCCAACCTTTGCCGTGAAGGCCGACGGCCAGCCCCGTGTCGCCATGGCGCGCAAACATGGTGGCCGGGTTCCCGGAACCGGGAGCCCGACGTGAGCGTCGTCCGCGCCCTCGATCAGGCCGACCTTGCGGCCGTCGCGGGCATGTTTCAACGCATGCTGCGCAAGAAGCGGGGGCCAGCGCCGGCCTCCCTCGTCGATTACATGAGGCGGTTTTATCTGGACGCACCCGACTGGGGCAGCGGGCTCCGTTCGCTTGTCCATGTCAATGACGCCGGCCAGGTTTCCGGGTTCGTCGGCGTTCATGCGCTGCCGATGAAATTCAACGGCCGGCAGCTCTACGCTGCCATCTGCAGCTCGCTGATGGTCGAGGATCACGAGACCGATCCGATGGCCGGTGCCCGCCTGTTGAAGGCCTTCCTCGATGGTCCGCAGGACATCTCCTTCAGCGAAACCGCCAATGATACGTCCGTGAAACTGTGGACGCGGCTTCGCGGCGTGGTGCTGCCGCAATACAGCCTTGACTGGGTTCGCGTGATGCGGCCGGCGACCTTCATGCTCAGCCTTTTTGCCAATCACATGAAGCTCGCCTGGATGTTCAACCCGCTCGCCCGGATCGTCGACCGGCTCTACCTTCGCAAAATGAAGGGCAGTCAACGACGCTGGACCGGCGTCGTCGCCAACGCATCGAGCCGGGGGGCATTTCGGACCTCCGAGATCGACAGCGGCAGCTTTGCGGGGCTGCTGGAGCCGCTTTGCGCCCAATCTCCGCTACGTCCGCAGTGGGCGGAAGGTCAGCTCAACTATATTCTGGGCGATGCGGCGCAAAAGCCGGATTTCGGAGAGCTTGTCTACGTGTCGGTGGCATCGCCGAACGGCGCCAATGTCGGCGCTTTCGCCTATTACGCGCGACCGGACGCGATCGGCCGCGTGCTGCAGGTCCTCGCTCTTCCCGGCCAGGCCGGGCCGGTGATCGATTGCCTGGTCGAGCATGCCGCCCGGCGCGGTGTCTCCGGCTTGCGCGGCCGCGTCCAGCCCGCACTTCTGGAGGCCATGCTTGTAAGACGCATAGCCTTCATACCGGTCGCCTCGACCGTCGTGCATTCACGCGATCCCGAGCTTCTGGATGCCATGAAGAACGCGCAGGTCTTTCTGAACGGGCTTGCGGGCGAGCAGTGGAGCCAGTTGATCGGCGGCCGCTTCACCTGAAGCGTTCCGCCTAGAGCAATTCCAGGAAAGGGTGCGCGGTTTTCCGTCCCCAATCGCGTAAAAACAAGAGCTTAGAGCGCCTCGCATGAAATCGGGTTCATGCGAGGCGCTCTAAGTTTTTCTTTGATGCATGTCGTATCGCAAAACCGGATCACTTTTGCTCGATATGCATCAGGTCAGGAGCCGACTTCGTCCACGCCGCCAACGAGCTGCGGGCGCAGGTGCAGATAGCGCGTTGCCTTTCGCTTGGCGGCGATGTCGGCCCAGACGCGTTCGATCTGTGAGGCGGTCAATCCCGCCGCTTGCCCTACCACCTCGGCGGACACGCCGTTGTTGAGGCCGTAGAGACACAGATCCATCCGATCGTAAGGCAGGGAGAAGTAGAATTCTTCCTGCGTCTGTGCCAGCGAGTAGGTGTCGGTGGTCGGCGGCCGGTTGCGGACCTCTTCCGGAATGCCGAGATAGGCGGCTAGCGCATAGACCTGCGTCTTGTAGAGATGCGCGATCGGCTTGACGTCGGCGGCGCCGTCGCCGTTCTTGACGAAGAACCCCTGGTCGTATTCCAGCCGGTTCGGTGTGCCGAGCACGGCGAAGTTCAGCCGGTCGGCATGATAATATTCGAGCTGCTTGCGGGTGCGCTGCTTCATGTTGGTGGCGGCAACGATGCCGAGATAGACCGCCACCGGCATCCGCAGTTTCGTCTGCTTGTCTTGCGGGTCCTGCACCACCAGCGAGGAGATGTTGTAGCCCTCGCCTTCGAGCACGTTCGCGATCACGATCTTTGAGGCCCAGCCCTTGCCATAGTCCGGGACCATTTCGCGGATGAAGGCGTCGCGGCGTTCATAGCAGCCCATTGCCCGCAGGGTCGGCCCGATATCCTCCACAACGGCCTCGACGCCGAAAGTGTCGGCGACCAGATGGCCGAGTCGCAGGCTTTCGGGGTCGGAATCGCTTTGTAACGCGCAAGATCGGATGGCATCTCTGGCAAAAGGTGAGAGACCCCGCCAGAAGCCGCCAAATACCAAGGGTCAGGTAGAGA